>CALAAS010000060.1 GCA_937885015.1 uncultured Clostridium sp. | reverse complement strand
GCACGGTGGTGTGAGAGGTCGGGAAATTTATTTAAATTTCCCTCCTACTCGATTAGCATAGATGGAGAGTTCAAAACGATAGTGAAGGGATGATAAATATGGAAATTGTGGATCGAGAGAACGTGGAAGAGAATCTTATGGAAAAGCCAGTGGAGGAATATCAGGCCGGTTGTTTGCTGTGCGGTAAGCCGCTGGTGTATGAGGAAAAGAGTCGGTCGAGAGTCTGTGCAATATGCGGAAGAACGTTTGAGTCGGCGGCAGCCTGTGAGGATGGTCATTTTATCTGCGATTCGTGTCACAGCGCAGGACTCACGGGGGCATTGGCTTTTTTGCGGGAGAGTCAGGAGAAGGACCCTGTTGAACTTTTTTTGAATGTGGCAAAACTTTCCGGGATTCATATGCATGGCCCGGAGCATCACAGCCTTGTTCCCTGCGTTCTGCTGACGGCATACCATAATCAGGGAGGAAAGATAGATCTGGATACAGCTATTCCGGAGGCGGTGCGCCGTGGGCGGCAGGTTCCGGGGGGATTTTGCGGTTTTTGGGGCGTCTGTGGTGCTGCGGTGGGCTGCGGAATTTATGCCAGTATTCTTTTGGAGTCTGGCCCGCTGCAGGCGGAGTCCTGGGCAAAAGCTCAGAAACTGACAGCCAGGTGCCTGGAACGGATCGCGGCAGTTGGAGGCCCCCGCTGCTGCAAGCGTGATTCCCGCCTGGCCATGGAGGAGGCAGTGGAGTTTACAGCAGAGACATTTGGAGTTCAGATGGAGGCCGGGAAGAACCCATGTCAGTTCAGCGAACAGAATCAGGAGTGTCTGAAAGAGAGATGTCCTTATTATAAGCGGTAACTATTGACTTTTTTTCTTAAAAGAAGTTAAATGTAACTATTCAGGACGGCGGGAAATCTCCGAGGCTTCTTGTTCGGCAAAGCCGGACAAGAAGATGCCCTGTCCTGAGCAGTTACAGAAAATGTTAAGGTTAGAGTCAGGGAAGGAATAGAGATGAGAGAGCAGACATATCAAATTGATTTTAATATACCGCAGGCGATTCATTTTATTGGAATCGGAGGAATCAGCATGAGCGGACTGGCGGAGATTCTGATGGATGAAGGCTTTCGGATTTCCGGCTCAGATGCCCACCGGTCTGAGCTGACAGAGCATCTGGAGGCCAGAGGGGCTGAGATTTTTTACGGTCAGAAGGCGGAGAACATAAAAGATGGAATTGATGCAGTGGTATATACGGCGGCGATTCATGGGGACAATCCGGAATTCATGGAAGTAAAGCGACGGGGAATTCCCATGCTCAGCCGTGCGGAGCTGTTGGGACAGATGATGCGCAATTATAAAAATGCCATTGCAGTGGCCGGTACACACGGCAAGACGACGACCACTTCCATGATCACGGAGATTTTTCTGAAGGCAGAAAATGATCCCACTATTTCAGTGGGCGGGATTTTAAATTCCATCGGTGGAAATATCCGTGTGGGTGGCCCGGAATTTTTTGTGACGGAGGCCTGTGAGTATACCAACAGCTTTCTGTCGTTTTATCCGACGATGGCGGTTATATTAAATATAGAAGAAGATCATCTGGATTTTTTTAAGGATCTGGCAGATATTCGCCGTTCCTTCCGCCTGTTTGCGGAGCGGGTTCCGCAGGGCGGCGCTATTGTTATAAATGGAGATATCGAAAATTATCGGGAGATTACGGAGGGCAGCGCCGGAAAGATTATTACATTCGGCCGCAACCGTGAAAATGATTACAGCGCCGGGGCAATTTCATATGATAGCTATGCGCGGTCAACCTTTGATCTGTATGTGAAGGGAGAGAAAAAGGCCAGGCTGACGCTGGGGGCGCCGGGGGAACACAATGTTTACAATGCGCTGGCGGCCATAGCGGTTTCTTTTGAATGTGGCATTTCCATGGAGGCGATGGAGGCCGGACTTTTGCATTTTACGGGAACAAACCGCCGCTTTGAGAAAAAGGGTGAGCGAAACGGCTTTACAGTGATCGACGATTATGCCCATCATCCCCATGAAATCGAGGCGACGCTTAAGACAGCCAGGAACTACCCCCACAGAAAGATCTGGTGTGTGTTCCAGCCGCATACATATACAAGAACGAAAGCGTTTTTGAAAGAGTTTGCGGAGGCGCTTTCTCTGGCCGATGGTGTGGTGCTGGCTGATATTTATGCGGCGAGAGAAACGGATACATTGGGCATCAGCTCGGAAGATCTGGCGGAACTTCTGAGGGAAAAAGGTGTGGCGGCCTGGTATGTGCCCACGTTTGAAGAGATTGAAAAATTTATTCTGGAAAATTGTACACAGGGTGATCTGTTGATAACTATGGGGGCTGGAGACATTGTAAATGTAGGAGAAATGCTGCTTTGTAAATAGTTATCCACATTATCCACATAGTTTTCAACATTTTATGTAAAGGAACTATGTGGATTTTTTTTTCAGATTTCCACAATTCATTGAAATATGGAAAGTTCGAAAAAACGCGTATTTCGACTGCTTTTTACAGGATTTGCAAGGAAGAAGCGAAAAGCTTTCCACATTATCCACATTATCCACAAAACAGACTGTGGATAATGTGGGCTATTTCTTTTTAGAACGGCCTGTGTTATGATTACAATACACAGAATAAAAGGAATTGAAGCAGGATTGGTGGAGAATGGGTGTTGGATTTAAAAACCGGCTGTCGGCCGGTGCAACGGTAGTGTCAAATGCATTTATTGATCAGTTTATGGCAGGGGCCAGCGGCGAATATGTGAAGGTATATCTGTACCTTCTGCGTCACCAGCAGGAGGAGATTTCCGTGGAACTTGTGGCAGAAGCTTTAAATCATACGGAGGCGGATGTACGTCGGGCGTTGGCATACTGGCAGAGGGCTGGTGTTCTGGGAAGCGCGGAGCGGGAAAACAAAGATGGCAAAGCGCCCGGGAGAAAGCCGGCAAACGGGTTGCCTGGAGAGGAAGAAGAGAGGTCAGCGCCTGAAAGCAGAGCAGAAAATCCGGTGGATATCGAAAAAGACAGGAGAGCTGCCTGCGATATGGTAGATCTCGCTTCGGACGAGGCGTTTCGGCAGCTGGTATATATTGCGGAAAAATATCTGGGGAAGGTGCTGACCCAGACAGATTGTCAGATTTTGGGGAATCTGTATGCCGGCCTCGGATTTACGGAGGAGTTACTTGAATATCTGATCGAATATTGCGTTCAGAACCACCATACCAGCCTCCGATACATAGAAAAAGTGGCCTTAAGCTGGCACGAAAAGAAAATCCGGACTGTGGAGGAAGCCAGAGTTTATTCCAGAGGGTTTTCCAGAGAGATCTTTGCGGTGATGAAGGCCATGGGACTGACTGGCCGAAGTCCGGCAGATTCTGAGTATGCGCTTATGGAAAAATGGTTCCGGGAGTATGGATTTACACGTGAGATTGTGGTGGAGGCCTGCAGCCGAACCATTCGGGCGATTCACACCCCGTCATTTCAGTATGCGGACCGTATTTTAAGCGACTGGAAAAAAGCGGGGGTCCGGGCATTCCGGGATGTGGCAGCTCTGGACAAGGCCAGACAGGAGGCGGCAGCGCAAAGACAGGCCGGCGCTGGTAAAGCCTTCGATAAAAAGGCTGTTTCCCGTACGACAAATCGGTTCCATAATCTGGAAGAGCATGGATATGACTATGATAAGATGGTTTGGAGTATGATGAACGCGGAGCAGGATTCGGATCGCAGAGAAAACATGGAAGCGGATCGAGAGCGGAAATAAAAACGGATTGCAAAACAGGAGGAACAGATGGGGCTCAGTAATTCTCAGTATGATTCGATTATGCGCAGCTATAATCAAACCCAGCTGCAGAAAAAACATGAACTGGATGAGAGAATCCGGGAGGTATATGAGAAAATTCCGGCTGTACGGGAAATGAATGAAGCCATTGGGGAAGCAGCAGTAAAGAGCGCCAGGCAGCTTCTTATGGGAGATGAATCAGCGGTGGCGAGGCTGCGGGAGACGATTGCGGATTTAAAGGAACAGAGACAGATTCTGATGGCGGCCGGCGGCTATCCGGCAGATTATCTGGAAATGCAGTATGTGTGTCCGGATTGTCGGGACACAGGGTACTGTGATGGAAAAAAATGCCATTGTTTCCGCCAGCGGGAAATTGATATTCTTTATAATCAGTCCAATATACGGGACGTTTTGCAGCGGGAAAATTTCGAGCATTTTTCCTATGAATATTTTGATGATACCAGAGAGGACCCCAGAAGCGGGAAGACGGCTCGGGAATATATGGAACAGGTAGAGGCGCTGTGCCGCCGCTATGTGGAAGATTTTGGGCGGGAGAAAGGGAATCTTCTGTTTACCGGAAAGACGGGACTTGGAAAGACATTTTTAAGTAACTGCATTGCCAGAGAGTTGATTGAGCGCTGTTACAGCGTGGTATACCTCCCAGCGGTGCAGATGTTCGAAATTTTTTCTAAGGATCGTTTTTCCAGTGATGCCACGGATGAAGACCGGGACCGGTCCAGATACCTGCTGGAATGCGACCTTCTGATTATTGATGATCTGGGAACTGAGCTGGTCAACACCTTTACGACATCCCAGCTGTTTTTTGTGGTCAATGAGCGGTTGAACCGGAAAAAGGGAACGATTATTTCTACGAACCTTCCGGTTAATGAGATGCGGGATGAATTTACGGATCGCGTTATGTCGCGGATCGTAAGTCAGTATCAGGTTATTCCGCTTTATGGGGACGATATCCGGATTCGAAAGAAACTGGGAAGATAAAAAGCGGGCATTCCGTTGACTTATCCGGGACATAATGATATAAAGATACATGACATGATATGCGGGAAGATGCCGCGCACACGATTTGGAGGAAGAGATGCTGTACGAAGAGAAGATTATTGAAACAATCCCTGCCGGGCCGCTGGGACTGATTCCGCTGAAAAGCTGCTCTGAGCTGGGAAAGAGGGTGGACCAGTACCTGGTAGAGTGGAGAAGAGAGCGGGAGAGTGAGCACAAGACAACCATTGCCTTTGCCGGTTATCAGAGAGATTCCTATATTTTAGGGGCGTCTACCCCGCGTTTTGGTTCCGGTGAAGCGAAAGGAACGATTGCAGAGTCTGTGCGCGGCGATGACCTTTATATTCTGGTGGATGTTTGCAATTACAGTCTGACGTATTCCCTGTGCGGGATGGTCAATCACATGTCGCCGGATGACCATTTTCAGGACCTGAAACGAATTATTGCGGCAGTAGGGGGGAAGGCGAAAAGAATCAATGTGATTATGCCATTCCTGTATGAAAGCCGTCAGCATAAGCGTTCCGGAAGAGAGTCTCTGGACTGTGCTCTGGCGCTGGAAGAGCTGGTTGGGATGGGGGTAGAGAATATTATTACCTTTGATGCCCATGACCCAAGAGTACAGAATGCGATTCCGCTGAAGGGGTTTGAGACAGTTCAGCCGATTTACCAGTTCATCAAGTATCTGCTGAAAAATGAGAAGGAGCTTGAGATTGACAGTGACCATATGATGGTAATCAGTCCAGATGAGGGCGGTATGGGCCGTGCTGTATTTTTTGCCAATGTACTGGGCCTGGATATGGGTATGTTCTATAAACGCCGCGATTATACCAAGATTGTCAATGGCCGCAACCCCATCGTTGCCCATGAATTCCTGGGAGCCAGTGTGGAGGGAAAAGATGTTCTGATTGTGGATGATATGATTTCCTCCGGTGAGAGCATGCTGGATGTGGCAAAGGAATTAAAGAGCCGGAAAGCCAGAAAAGTATTTGTCTGCTCGACCTTTGGCCTCTTTACCAATGGACTTCAGAAGTTTGATGAGTACTATGCCAATGGCCTTATTGATCGGGTTCTGACAACGAACCTGGTTTACCAGACACCGGAACTTCTTGCTCGTCCGTACTATATCAATGTAGATATGAGTAAATACATTGCTCTGATTATTGATAATCTGAATCACGATGCGTCCCTCAGTGAGCTTCTTAATCCTACTGGGCGGATTAACCGTTTGCTGGAAAGATATCGCGCCGGGATCCGCGACTAGAGAACGAGCATTTATAAAAAAGCAGAGATGCTGCAAAACAGGGAGATAGAAATCTCTTCTGCAGCATCTCTGCTTTTTTATGCCACGCTAAATTTCAATCAGGTTAAAGGGGGCCGCATTTTCGCGGAGAACCCGTTCTTCCCGTTTATGGCAGGTAAAGACAATAATCTGACCGTGGTAGGCGTTTGGGAGCCACAACAGTGCAGTTTTCAGACGCTCGTCATCATAGAGAACAAAACTGTCATCAAAGATCAGAGGCAGGCGATCCTGGCTTTTCTGGATAAACTTTGCGGCAGCCAGGCGAAGGGCCAGATAGATCTGATCGGCCGTTCCGCTGCTGACCTGCTCCAGGGGAACCAGTTTTCGGCTGGTGTTTAAAAAGGCATTGAGGTTTTCGTCAATACTCATACTGGAGTAGATGCCGCCAGTAATTCCGCGGATCAAATCAGAGGCAGTTTTGTTCAGATACAGTCCAAAGGAGTCGCGAATGGACAAAGAGAGCTCCTTCATGGTTTCCTGGGCCAGTTCGATGGCAGCAATATCCTGTCGAACCCGATCGTTCTCGCTTAAGATGCGCTTTAAGGCTGCTGCCCGATCTTTACAGTCTGCCAGATGCTCCAGCTTTTTTTCCAGTTCCCACTGAATCCGCTGCTGTTGTTCGATTACTTCACTGCAGTCATTCTGGCGGGTCAGGAGATCGGAAATACGGTTGTTTTGTACATTGAGGGTTTCCTGGGAGCGCTCTGTCATCTGGCAGAGGCGGACAAATTCAGCCATACGGCCACGGAAAGCTTCCAGCGCTTGTGGGGAAACGGTTCCGTCCCCCAGATGGCGGCGGAGGATTTCTGAGAGAGTCGCCTCACAGAGTTGGGATTCTTTTCGGTGCCGGATCCGGCGCAGCACGAAAAACAGGCCGCAGCAGAAGGAAAAGGCAGTACTCAGGCTGAGAGCAACGGCGCTGGCTGCCGGATCCAGAAATTGCGGAAGCATCGGTAAAAGCGTGTTTTCCGGACGAAAATACCAATAACCGCAAAAAACGGTGCCCATAGCAAAAAGAGCAGTCAGCACAAAAAAGATCGGCGGAAGAAACCGCACGGCCCGCCCGGTACAAATGGCCTGGGATGCCTCGTAATTTTCATAAAGTTCCTCCGTTTTATTTAAATAAGCCCCAATGGAAGCCTCGTCTGTAAACTCAAATTCTTCCATAACCTGACGGCTGCGGGTCAGTTTGGCCGCCAGCTCGTCTTTTTTCTGCTTTAATTGATCCAGCTCAGTTCGAACAGAATCTCGGAGGCGGGTGTATTCCTGAAGCTGATTTTCATACTCCGGTGAAGCCAGTTCCCGTTCCAGGGTTCGGATTTCTGCCAGAAGAGAAGTATAGGTTCTGGCCGCCTCCGGACTCAGCTGGGCTTCCAGCTGTTTTTTTTCTTTTTTCAGATATGCGGTGGCCTTGGTAATATTGAGAGCCATATTGCCGGAAGTGTTCATATTGGCAATAAAATTTTTAAGCTCCGAAACCATGCCGTCGTCTGTGGCACTTTTCAGCTGGCTGATACTGATGGTGTTATTGTAGACGGTTTCACTGAGGCCGCCAAGAATGGTATCCATAACTGCTTTGGAGTCTGTTTCTTCCCGTCCAGTCGTTTCATTGATAATTGTAAATTCTTTTCTGTTTTTTTGAAAAGAACGTTCGATTCGATAAATAATCCCATCTGATTCCAGACGCAGCTCTCCTTCATACGTTCCGCTGTTTTCCCAGGGTTCGTATTTGGAGTAGGTATCATTCCGTGCGGCGCGTCCGCGCTGACGCTCCAGACCGAAGAGCATGCTGCGGATAAAGGTGTGGATGGTGGATTTGCCGGCTTCATTTTTTCCGTATACAATATTAAGACCGTCCTCAAAGGTAAGGGCGGTCTCGTGAAACTTCCCAAATCCGCTGATATAAAGATCGAGAAAACGCATGGCCTAACTCCTTTCATCGGTGGTCAGAAGAAGCGCATGAATTCCGTAGAACAGTGCTTTCTTTTCCACCGGACTCATCTCCGGCTTTTCCAGGGCCCGGATATAAAAGCCGATCATATCACTGGGATGTTCAGCAAAAAGGGCGCTGAAATCATATTGTGGCTCCGACTCATCAAGAATATCCGCAATGCGGAACCGCAGCTTCAATGCCTCCAGGTCAAAGGAAATATCAGGATCCCGCATGCCCTGGATGCGGAACCGGTAAATCTGATCCGTCCCCCGCTTTTCGATTTCATGGGAAATTTTTAAATAAAGTTCCGTGTTTGTGGTGGCCGGAGTTACATTGACAATGAGCGGAATGTAACGGGTTTTGGCCATGGGAATAAATGTAAGCTTTATGACCTGACAGCTGATGGGACTGATTTCTCCAAAAAAAATGCCGTGAGCTCCGGTTTCTGTTTTGTCCAGCGGTTCCGGGGAACCGCAGTAGGCCATCTTTCGATCGGTAAGAATCTCCGGCTTGTGGATGTGTCCCAGGGCAATATAGGAAAAGTTGGAGACAGCCAGAGAGGCGCGATCCAGAGGTACATGGCTGGCATCTCCGCCGTGACCGAGGAGAATATGAATTCGTCCGTCCTTGGGGGCCTGTATCTGATTCAGCCTTGGTTCTGTAATTTCAGCGGTATGGTAGCTGAAGCCGGTAACTTCCGTATTGATGTCTTCAAAATAGACAGACTGAAACTCCTCATCCTCCAGAAAAGTCACATTGGGCGCCCAGGAAAAACTGAGAACAGCCGAGTTTTTGCGGACCCGGTCATGATTTCCGGCAATCAGAATGACACGAACCTGTGGGATTGTGGAGAAAAGGTAGTTCACCTCCTTCAGGTCTCTCTGCAGAGGCTGGCGGTGAAAGAGGTCGCCGGCAACCAGCAGACAGTCGGCTCCCAGCTCTCTGGTTTTTTCAATAATTGCGGTAAACGTATCGCGGATCTCGCGGCTTCGCTCCCGGCTCCAGGGTTTATCACTGTCGGGAGACATACCCCAGTGGATGTCTCCGGTATGAATAAACTTCACGTTGTTTCCCTTTCTTAAATAAAAAGGCTGCCGCAATGGTTCTGGTGCGGCAGCGCTATTCCAAAGCAGCGTAGTGTATTATAATTCGCAGTTGCCGACCGTTCTCGGGAACGGAATGCTGTCACGGATGTTGGAGATACCAGTCAGATACATAACACAGCGCTCAAAGCCAAGTCCAAAGCCGGAGTGTCTGGTAGAACCGTATTTGCGAAGATCCAGGTAGAAATCGTAATCTTCCTTCTTAAGATCTAACTCGTCCATGCGGGCTGTAAGCTTGCCTAAGTTATCCTCTCTCTGGCTTCCGCCGATGATTTCTCCGATACCTGGAACCAGGCAGTCCATGGCGGCAACAGTCTTGCCATCCTCATTCATCTTCATATAGAAGGCTTTAATTTCCTTGGGATAGTCAGTTACGAAAACCGGCTTTTTAAAGATCTTCTCCGTCAGGTAACGCTCGTGCTCTGTCTGAAGATCGCAACCCCAGAATACCTTGTAGTCGAACTCGTCGTTATGCTCTTCCAGCAGCTTTACGGCCTCGGTGTAGGTTACATGGCCGAATTCGGAATTCAGAACGTGATTTAACCGGTCCAGAAGGCCCTTATCCACAAACTGATTGAAGAAGTTCATCTCCTCCGGTGCGTGCTCCAGCACATAGCGGATCACGTATTTTAACATGCTTTCCGCCATGGCCATATTATCCTCCAGATCGGCAAAGGCCATCTCTGGTTCAATCATCCAGAATTCAGCTGCATGGCGTGTTGTATTGGAGTTTTCTGCGCGGAAGGTGGGACCAAAGGTATATACGTTGCGGAAGGCCATAGCAAAGGTTTCTGCGTTCAGCTGGCCGCTGACCGTCAGGTTGGTGGGTTTTCCGAAGAAATCTTTCGTGTAATCCACAGCGCCGTCCTCTGTTTTGGGAACCTGGTTCAGATCCATGGTGGTAACCTGGAACATTTCGCCGGCGCCCTCGCAGTCGCTTCCGGTAATCAATGGAGTATGCACATAAACGAAGTCGCGCTCCTGGAAGAATTTATGAATGGCATAGGCAGCCAGGGAGCGTACGCGGAATACAGCCTGGAACGTATTCGTTCTGGGGCGAAGGTGGGAAATAGTCCGAAGATACTCCATGGTGTGGCGCTTTTTCTGAAGCGGGTAGTCGGAGGCGGACGGTCCCTCCACCGTTACTTCGCTGGCCTGAATTTCGAAGGGCTGTTTGGCATCCGGAGTTGCAACTAAGGTTCCTTTTACAATAATCGCTGCCCCAACATTTAATTTGGAGATTTCAGAAAAATTTTCCATGGTATCATGGTATACAACCTGAAGAGTTTCAAAATAGGTTCCATCGCTGACAACAATAAAGCCAAAGGCCTTGGAACCGCGGACACTGCGGACCCAGCCGCCGATTTCAACTTTCTGATCCAGAAATTGTTCTCTGGAACGGTAAATCTCTCTTACAGTGACTAATTTCATGTCTATAGTACTCCTTTGTTCATAATTCATATAGTGATGGTGCCATTATACTTTATTTTCTTTTTGTATTCAAGGGGAAAGGCCTGCAAAAGCGGGGTTTTCCCGATTCGGAGAGTATACAGAATGCCTGATTTTATCGTATCCAATTTGTGGTATATTATAGGAAGAGATACAGGAAATGTCGGAAAATGCACAAAAAGGGGAGAAATTCGATTAAAAATTTGTTCACTGTTTTCAAAAAGTATGGTATAATAATAGCACACGAAATCTACATACTACATGAACATCAAGGGGTGATATTGTGATTAAAAAAGAAATGATTGCTATGCTTTTAGCGGGAGGGCAAGGCAGCCGCCTGGGTGTATTGACCCAAAAAGTTGCAAAACCAGCCGTTTCTTTTGGCGGTAAGTATCGAATTATCGATTTTCCACTGAGCAACTGTATCAATTCTGGCGTTGATACAGTTGGTGTGCTGACGCAGTACCAGCCGCTGCGGCTGAATGCGCACATCGGAATTGGTATTCCGTGGGATCTGGATCGGAATGTGGGCGGCGTAACGGTGCTTCCTCCTTATGAGAGGAGTAAGGGAAGCGATTGGTATACGGGAACGGCCAATGCGATTTACCAGAATCTTGAGTATATGGAAAATTATAATCCGGAATACGTTCTGATTCTTTCCGGTGACCATATTTACAAGATGGATTACGAGGTAATGCTGGAATATCACAAGGCAAACAATGCGGATGTGACCATTGCAGCTATGCAGGTTCCCATTGAGGAAGCCAGCCGGTTCGGTATTGTAATTACGGATGATAACAACCGGATTACAGAGTTCGAAGAGAAGCCGGCCGTACCCAGAAGCAACCTGGCATCCATGGGGATTTACATATTCAGCTGGAAGGTTTTAAAGGATGCACTGATTCAGCTTTCTGAAGAGCCAGGATGTGATTTTGGTAAACATATTATTCCTTATTGCCACAATATGGGCAAGCGGATTTTTGCGTATGAGTACAACGGCTATTGGAAGGATGTCGGTACGCTGGGTTCCTATTGGGAGGCCAATATGGAGCTGATTGATATTATTCCGGAGTTCAATCTTTATGAAGAATACTGGAAGATTTATACAAAGAGTGATATCATCCCCCCGCAGTTTATTTCAGAAGATTCGAAGATTGAACGCAGCATCATTGGTGAAGGTACAGAAATTTACGGTCAGGTAAGTAATTCTGTGATCGGAGCCGGAGTTACCATCGGTAAAGGTGCAGTGGTACGGGATTCGATTGTTATGAAAGGATCCGTCATCGGGGCAGGAACCACGGTGGACAAGGCTATTATTGCGGAGGATGTCCAGGTAGGTCAGAATGTGCAGATTGGCGTGGGCGAATATGCACCCAGCAAATATGATCCCAAGGTATATCAGTTTGACCTGGTTACCATCGGCGAGCGTTCGGTTATTCCGGACGGCGTGAAGATCGGCAAAAATACAGCAATTTCCGGCGAAACGACGGCAGATGATTATCATGACGGCGCGCTGGAAAGCGGCGACTACATCATAAAGGCAGGTGGAATACAATGAGAGCAATCGGGATTGTTTTAGCTGGCGGCAACAGCAAAAGAATGAGAGAATTATCAAATAAGAGAGCCATCGCTGCTATGCCCATCGCGGGAAGCTACCGCAGTGTCGATTTTGCTCTGAGCAATATGAGTAATTCCCATATTCAGAGTGTGGCAGTGCTGACGCAGTATAATTCCCGTTCCCTGAATGAACATCTGAGTTCGTCTAAATGGTGGGATTTCGGACGGAAGCAGGGAGGTATGTACGTGTTTACGCCTACGATTACAGCCGACAGCAGCGACTGGTATCGTGGTACAGCGGATGCGCTTTATCAGAATCTGGATTTTCTGAAAAAGAGCCATGAGCCGTATGTGGTTATTGCCGGCGGTGATTGTGTCTACAAACTGGATTATAGTAAGGTTCTGGAATATCATATTGAAAAAAAGGCCGACATCACAGTTGTGTGCAAGGATATGGGACCGGAAGAAGATGTGACCCGATTCGGTATCGTGAAGACCAATGATGATGGACGGATTACGGACTTTGAGGAGAAACCCATGGTGGCATCTTCCAGTACAATTTCCTGCGGTATCTATGTGATCCGTCGGCGTCAGCTGATTGAACTGATTGAGCGCTGTGCAGCGGAAGACCGTTATGATTTTGTAACGGACATTCTGGTTCGTTATAAGAACCTGAAGCGGATTTATGCGTATAAGCTGAATACATACTGGAGCAATATTGCTTCTGTGGATTCTTATTATAAGACAAATATGGATTTCCTGAAGCCGGATGTACGTCATTACTTCTTTAAAGAATACCCGGAGATTTATTCCAAGGTGGACGATCTGCCCCCCGCAAAATATAATCCTGGTGCAATGGTAAAGAACAGTCTCGTGTCCAGTGGATGTATTCTAAATGGTTCCGTGGAAAATTCGGTTCTGTTTAAGAAGGTCTATGTGGGAAATAATTGCATTATTCGCAATTCAGTCATTCTGAATGACGTGTACATCGGAGATAATACGGTAATTGAAAACTGCATCGTGGAGAGCCGTGATACGATTCGGGCCAATACGACGCATATTGGAACGCCGGACAATCTGAAGATTGTGATTGAAAAGAACGAAAGATTTACGTTATAAAGAACAGACGGAGAGGGGTCAGGTCTATGCAGATTACGGATGTTAGGGTAAGACGGATTGAAAAAGAAGGAAAGATGAAGGCCATTGTTTCGATTACCCTGGATAATGAATTTGTGGTTCATGATATCAAAGTAATCGAGGGGGAAAAAGGGTTATTTATCGCCATGCCCAGCCGTAAGGCAGCAGATGGGGAGTATCGCGACATTGCCCATCCGATTAATTCAGAAACGCGGGATATGATCCAGGGAATTATCCTGGAGAAGTATGAAACCACGGCCCAGGAGATGGCTGAATCACTGGATTGATGGAAAACAGCTGCGAATTCGTCAAAAATAAACAGAAAATCAAATAAAAAGTAAAAAAAGTGCTCCGGGTACTGGACAAAGTAGCCGGGGCACTTTATTATTAGAGGTATTAGTCGGAATTATGGATTTTTTTCCGGCGCTCTATAATAAAAACGGGGGTAAAAAATAACATGAGTGGCACGATTTATTCACTGATACCTCCTGTTGTGGCCATCGCGTTGGCGCTGATCACGAAGGAGGTATACCTTTCGCTGCTGATCGGAATTCTGTCAGGTGCATTCCTTTTTGTGGGTGCAAATCCGCTGACAGCGGTCGAGACAGTGATTGGTATTATGGGCGAGAAAATTGGCGGAAATGCCAATATTCTGTTATTCCTGGCTTTTCTGGGAATTGTGGTTGCACTGATTACCAAATCAGGCGCGTCCAAGGCGTATGGCGAGTGGGCAGCCCGTTCCATCCGCTCCCAAAAAGGGGCGCTGTTTGCAACGATGTTTTTAGGCGCATTGATTTTTGTGGATGATTATTTTAACTGTCTGACCGTTGGTACGGTTATGCGGCCGGTTACGGATAAGCACAAAATTACCAGAGCAAAGCTGGCATACATTATTGATGCAACGGCAGCGCCCATCTGTATCATTGCGCCGATTTCCAGCTGGGCGGCGGCAGTGGGGTCGTCTTTGCCGGAGAACAGTGGCGTGGATGGCTTTAGCCTTTTTCTCCGCACGATTCCGTTTAACCTGTATGCAATGCTGACGATTCTCTTCATGATTTTTATTATTGCGGGCGGCTTTGATTTTGCAGCCATGCGCAAGTATAATGAACAGGTGGAAAAAACCGGTCAGGAGAAAACGATTGACTCAGATGAAATGACGGTTTCCGGAAACGGAAAAGTTCTGGATCTGATTTTGCCGATTGCAGTTCTGATTGCGTTTTGTGTCAGCGGCATGCTTTACACCGGCGGTATTCTGGATGGTGTTGGTGTGGTAGAGGCATTTGCAAACTGCGATTCCGCATTGAGCCTGGCATTGGGTTCCTTCTTTACGCTGGTATTTATCTTTATTTTTTACATGGTAAGACGGGTAATCAGTTTCAGTGAGTTCTGCGATTCTTTCGGAATTGGCGTAAAAGCCATGACGCCAGCCATTATGATTCTTTGCCTGGCATGGACGCTGTCCGGAATCTGCAGCGCGGACTTCCTGAATATTGGCGGATATGTAAAAGAGATTGTGGGTGGAAACAGTCTTGTGGGATCTCTGATGCCGGCGATTATGTTTGCCGTTGCTTCCGGTCTGGCATTTTCAACGGGAACATCCTGGGGTACATTTGGTATTCTGATTCCCATTGCGTTTGCTGTGGTAGGATCAGAGGATATGAATGCATTAAGTATTGTGACGGCGTCTATTTTGGCCGGTGCTGTGTGCGGCGATCATGTATCTCCTATTTCGGATACGACGATCCTGGCGTCTGCCGGCGCCCAGTGTGACCATATCAATCACGTTTCTACGCAGATTCCCTATGTGCTCTGCGTGGCTGCCTGCTGTTTTGCAGGTTATCTGGTGGCTGGTTTTACCATGAACGGCTGGCTGGGAGTGGTTACTGGTCTGATTGCATTGGGCATTGTATTGATTATCTTAGGAAAGAGAAATCGGGTGCGCGCCTGATTTCCATGATAGTAAAAAGGTCTGTGAAACCGATTGGTTTCACAGACCTTTTTACTATCATGGAAAAATGCGTCCTATGAAATTTATACACAGCTTTTCAGACACGTACCCCCTCTTTATACACACAGTGGAGATTGTCAGTAAAAGCATGGAGATCGGATAAAGGATTCTTATCAAGTACTACGATATCTGCCAGCTTTTCAACTTCCAGCGAACCCCGGTCTTTCTCAATGCCAAGCTCTGTGGCCGCATGGATGGTGGCGCTGCGGATAACGTCGATTGGAGTCATGCCATATTCCTTCATGGCAAACATTTCCAGGAAAGCAGAAGGATGCGGGCCAAAATTAGCGGATCCGGCATCGCTGCCCAGAATGATTTTTGTTCCCAGTTCCAGTGCTTTTTGGAAGGAACGTTTCTGATTTTCGACCACAGTCCGCGCTTTTTTTACGATTACGTCTGCGATGATGCCCTCGCTTTCTGCCAGGCTTTTATATACTGCGAGAGTTGGAACCCAGCACTGGCCATTCTCCTTCATTTTTTTCAGAATTTCATCCGTCATTTCCGCACCGTGTTCAATCGTGTCAATTCCAGCATCCACACATTTAGAAATAGCGTCATACGATAGCGCGTGAGCAGCAACCTTCATGTTGAGGCGGTGAACTTCATAGGAAAGGGCTTCCAGTTCTCTGGGGGAATACATACAGGGTCCTACATCCTCCAGGCCGGCAGCTCCGCCGCTGGCCATAATTTTAGCCCAGTGGACGGGGGGAATCTGCATTTCAATATGGTAACCTTTCAGGCGTTTGATGCGCTCGATCAGCTGAGCCTCTGTGTTGGCAATACAGCCGATCATGGGACAGTGGCCGTAAGAACCCTGAATTGCACTTCCGGCAGGGATGACATGGCAGCCCAGCAGAATACCGCGGTTGATGGCGCTGGCCAGGGGAATAGCTGCGTCGTCGTTGGATCCCACATCCCGGACGGTTGTAACGCCGGCTCTTAAAGAATCCATGGCTCCGGCAGCGCCTCTGGCAAAGCAGATATAATTTCCGTCCCGCACAGTATCGCCCATGGGATCCGGAGAGGTTCCATCCCAGACCAGGTGCACATGGGCATCCATGATGCCAGGGATCAGGTATTTTCCGCTCATATCAAGAACCTGAGCGTCTGAGTCGGGGGTTTTCCCGATGGAGGAAATGGAGGATCCATTTATCTCCAGAGTAGAGTTATAGAAGTTCCCTTTTTTTACGTCCAAAATCTGGGCGTTTGTCAAATAAAAGCTCATGGCATGACTCCTTTCGAATGGGGGTGCTTACTGGCCGACTGCGGCGGTTTCTTTTTTCTGCGTCAGTGCAGAGACAATGATAAGTACAAGAATGGAAACTGGCGCAGCAATCAGAGCGCTCTGGTACCCGCCGGGACACCCGAGAATCTCCCATATCAGGGTCGTAGCAGCTCCTAAAAGCATGGACAGGAAACCGGCAGGTCTTGTAACCTTGCTTGAGAACATGGAACCCAGAACGGCTGGTGTAATGCTGGCACCGATCATGGTATAGGACCAGTTCTGCAAAGCCAGGATAGTCGGGAAGAAATTGAGGATAATTAAGGCAATAATACCGATTACAGCAGTTCCAATCCGATTGATCCAGAGGATCTGTTTGTCTCCTGGTTTTTTGTTAAAGTACTGCACATAGAAATCGTATGTAACGCTGGTTCCACAGGTCAGAAGGTAGGACGTTCCTGTGGTAATGATAAATGCAGTAGAGGCGGCCAGCAGCATACCGCCGATGAAGGGCGGAATAATCGTTGTGGTGGATAAAAAGGCCATTCCTGCGTCAATGTTGTCTCCAAATAGAATGCTTCCGGTAAAGGCGATAATGCCGACACACGGCATGACGAGCAGAGCCATGAGGCCCCAGCCGATGATAGCATTGCGGGCAGTTTTATCATCTTTAGCGGCTGTCAGCCGGGTATAAAAATTCTGATCTCCAGTTTCCAAGAGGATTAAAGGAAGAAAAGATCCAATCCAGAGCAGAAGGTTGCGGCCTCCGAAGAAGGTCAGTTTTTCCGGATCAATGGCAGCTGCAGCTGTGGTAATGGATTCCCATCCGCCGCCGGCTTTCAGAACAAAGGGAACTCCGACCAGGCAGCAGGCGACAATCAGAAATGCGCTAATGGCATCTGTCCAGGCTACGGAGAAAAGTCCTCCGGTAACAGAGAGCAGGATGATAATAGCAGTGGCGATAAATGTCGAAGTTTTTGGATCAACGCCAACGGTAATGTTCAGCACATAGCCGAAGCCTTTGTACTGAGAGGAGATAATTCCGGCCATGCCGATCAGGTTAATGACAGAGCCGAGAATTCTTGTTTCTGCGCCGTATTTCTGTTGGAGAATCTGCGGTACGGTAAAGCAGTTACTTTTTCGGATCTGTTTGTATACGCACATGTAAATAATGCAGAATACAATAAAAGGAATAACCCATTGAATGCCGGCCCAGTAGCCGTAATTATAAGCCAGAGAGTTGCCGCCTCCGGTAATGGTGCCGCTGCCGACGGAGGTAGCCAGAAGAGTGCCCATCAGCACAAATGGGCCGAGGCTGCGTCCGGCCAGTGCATAGTCCTCGCTATTTTTGATTTTTTTGGAGGCCCAGGCACCGATCAGTAACATGACGATGAAATAGACAACTACAAAAATTAAAAGATGCGGTGTGTTTTGAAGCTGTAAAAATTGCATAAAGAATACCCCCCTCGTTTTTTATTTTACGTTTATATAACTTTTTGCTTCGTATTCCACGCCTTCCTTCATAACGAAGGCACAGTCGCGGAGCGCGTCCTTATCTGTCAGCAAATCTCTGGCCCAACCGGCGATATCCGCATATTTTCCGGGTTCAATGGTACCGGTGAGGTGGTCAATTTCACAGATTTCTGCATTGTTTTTTGTGGCCGCTTCCAGAATCCGGAAAGCGTCCATGCCGCTTTCCATCATGCAGCGGAATTCCATGCCGCTTTCGTAATTTTGATAGGCAGCCACAAAGTCTGTTCCATACCCCAGCTTGATGTGGCTTTCTACAATGATTTTTCTTCCTTCCTGCATCCGTTTTTGGTAAATACCGAGTTTCCTCTGGAATTCCGGAGATTTTTGTGCCATTTTTTCAGGATCCGGGTAAATTGCTTCATGGAAGGGACTGAAAGTCGGCACCAGATAAGTCCCGGTTTCTTCAAACATACGGGCAGTTTCTTCGTCCATCAGAGATCCGTGCTCTATGCCTGTGATTCCAAACCCCATAAGTTTTTTCATCAGCCGCGGGCCGTAGGCATGGGCCGTAACCGAGATGCGAAGCTCTTTGGCAGTATCAAAAATAGCCTGGAATTCTGCATCGCTTAACTGAATGTCATCCGGATCATCATATGGAGTGGCAAAGCCTCCCGTAGCCATGATTTTAATGAAATCCGCACCAAGTTTTTTTTCTCTTCTGACGGCAGCCGTAAAGAAATCAGGGCCATTTCCGATTCCGGGGTACTGACCTTCCATGAAGTCAAAAAGGGTTGGGTTGGTTCGGACGGTCTGTGTCATATCGGCGTGGCTTCCTGTAGTGCCGAGAAGATGAGGGGCAACAACAAGGCGGGCGCCAGGCAAATACCCCTCCTGAATGGCGCGGCGAACGTCTAGTTCATACGCTTCGCGGAACCATCCCATGGAGCGGATGGTCGTAAAACCGCCGTGGAGAGCCCGTTCAGCGGTGCAGTAGGTAGCCAGTGTGCGGTAACCGTCGGAGTTATAGACGGTGTCCCGGTATACATCGCGCCAATCAAAATATTCCGGGTGCATATGGGCGTCGATCATGCCGGGGGTAATGGTTAAGTGGCGTAAGTCCAGGATTCTGGTGTTTTCCGGGCAAGGGAGCTGATATCCGACGGCTTCAATTGTTTTGCCGCGAATCAGAATCTCCGCGTTTGTCAGGAACCGTGCTTCTAAGCCGGTATAGAGTTTTCCGCAGAGAAGTTTACTCCAGCTTTCACTCATTGTAGAAAGACCTCCTTTATATTGCGTTTGTTTTCGCGCGCGATGGTAAGCAAAGAATAGATTAAAATACATTCAGTGAATATATTCAATGAATTGATTTTATTAAAAGATACAACATAGAGTTTGAACAAGTCAATAAAAAAACAAATATTTGAAAAAAATCAGCATGATAGATAAAAAAATGAAAAAAATATGGGAAATAAGAAGATAAATCAAACAGAACAGCGTATATACTGAAATCTGTACGGGGAGTCACTGAGATTTGGACCGCTCCTGCGCTGCTGTTATGGGGACATGTAAGGAAGGCAGTTTATGGTAAATAGGAGCCGGAAACGTCTCTGTCCTTAGAAGGAGGAACATTTCAGACTCCCGATGACGGAAAGGAAATGCGGGGTCAGGAGGGGGATATCTGGATGAAGGAGCGTAGGATCTCCCACCAGAGTTGCGCCTGCATTTCGAAATCAAAATTTTTATTGCGAAGCAGCCAGTCCAGAAGCATGCCGCGGCTGGATTGAAGGAATAGATCAAAATAGTCTTCATTGGACAGGTCGGTTCGGATGGAGTGTTCCTGCCGGCACGCATCCAGCAGCTGGCGGTAATCCTGATACAATTCGCGTTCTGGATTCGTCAGATATAGATTGCTGGCAGATTTGCGGAGGCTGTAGGTGTAAATGCTTCGCAGGTTACTGTAACTGGAAACAGCCTTCTGAACAAAGAGGTAATAAAGTTCCAGCTTTTTTAAAGCGCTGAGAGGCTGATAGGTCTCATCATGCATCAGGCTTTGAAAATATTCGTGATAGATATCATCCAGGGGTTCGCTGTTTTGAGCTGCCATTTCCTCTTTGCTTTTAAAATAGCGGTAGATAGATCCGACAGAGGTATGAGCGGTATCTGCGATTTCCTGAATGGTCACGGAATCGTAGCCTTTTTTTTCAAAAAGTTCCAGGGCACAGTTGAGAATTCGTTTGCGTGTTTGCATGGCTTGCTGTTTGCGTTTCGTAAGTTTTTCGCTCATAAGCTGAGGCTCCATTTCTCCTATTTGAAATTGATTTCACATATATCGAAAAAGTAAATCTACATCATATTATATAGCATCGCCGATAAAACACAACTGATTAAGGGTAAAATCACAGTGAAAATGTTTCATAGAATGCAGAAGCGGCCAGAGACAGAAATTTTTCCTGTCTGCGAGCCAGGCAAATGCTGGAATTTAAGGAGGGAGCGGATATTTTTTTCTGAATCAGCTCCGGATCTTGCGTCAGGTATAGGGCGGATTGGGGGATCACGGCAATCCCCAGGTTTTCCCTGGCCCATAAGATGGCTGTCCGGGCGTCGTCGGTGGTGCAGACGATATGAGGAGAAAGAGCCAGCTCGTCAAAGTAATTTAAAATAACCTGTGCCCATCGGCGGTAAATAATCAGTGGCTGACTGCTCAAGGAGGACAGTGCCAAAGCTGGATCGCCATTTTCGGGCAGGAACGGAGCGCGGGCGGCCGCAATAAAAGGCTCTGGCGGAAGGGAGCGGCAGTCCAGGCCAGTATGGGAAAATGGCGTTCGGATGACAGCCAGATCCAGTTGATTCATATGAAGCATATCCAGCAGCTGGTAAGAATTGGATTCGAATACTTCGAAGGTTACCCGGGGATAGACGGCCCGGAAGGGAGAAAGAAAACGACTGGTTACAAATTCAGCGGCAGAGGAAATAACTCCCAGTTTGATGACTCCGAGAATTTCGTGATTCACATTTATGATTTCTGTTTTTGCCAGGGCGCTGAGATCCAGAATGGCCAGGGCTTTTTCATATAAAGCCTTTCCGGGAAGTGTCAGGCGGATCCGTCGGGAGCCGCGTTCAAAGAGAGTAACCCCCAGTTCCTCTTCTAAGAGCTTCATCTGGTGACTTAATGGTGGCTGGGAGATATGGAGCCTTTTGGCTGCCTGGGAAATATTTCCCTCGTTGACGATGGTTACAAAGTAGTGTAGCTGACGAAGTTCCATGGTATCCTCCTGTTTTACAGACATTATAGCACGGGGAGGGGGCAATGTATATTTTAAAAGTATGGTTTCTATATTTTTTTAGTAGTATTCTTTTGCAGACAATTCTGCTATGATACGGGCGAAGAACAGCAGGTGTATGAAATGAGATTCGGCAGGAGGAATGGAGAATGAAAGAATTGCTGGATTTGTTTATTGTGTTTGCCAGAATTGGCGGTTTTACCTTTGGAGGCGGCTATGCCATGCTTCCAATGCTGGAAAAAGAGGTGGTAAACAGCCGGCATTGGGCCACAGAGGAAGAACTGATGGATTATTATGCCATCGGGCAGTGTACGCCGGGGATTATTGCCATCAATACGGCTACATTTATCGGTTATAAGACCAGGGGGATTTTGGGAGCGATTATGGCGACTCTGGGAGTTGCGGCGCCTTCACTGGTTATTATTACGATTATAGCGGCCTTTATTTCTAATTTTATGGAACTGAGTTTTGTGTCAAGTGCGTTTGCAGGAATCCGGGCTTGCGTATGCGTGCTGATTTTAAATGCGGTGGTGAAGCTGGCGAAGAAATCCCTGATTGACGGGGCGTCGATTGTCCTGTTTGTCATAATTCTGGTTTTATCACTGTTTACGAGTATTTCGCCGGCATTACTGGTGATTTTGGCTGGCATTGCCGGGATTATTCTGAAGGGGAGAAAGGAGGAGAAGAAATGATGCTGTTTTTGGAATTGTTTCTGCGCTTTTTCTTCTGCGGCCTTTTTTCCATAGGCGGAGGCCTGGCGACATTGCCGTTCCTGTATGATATTTCAGAGGCTACAGGCTGGTTTACTTTTGGTGATATTTCAGATATGATTGCGATTTCTGAATCTACGCCAGGGCCGCTGGGGGTCAATATGGCCACGTATGTGGGATACCAGATAGCAGGAATACCCGGAGCGTTGATTGCGCCGCTTTCTCTGATTTTGCCCTCATTGATTATTATTATTGTCATTTCCAGAATTCTGGAAAGATTTAAGACATCATCGCTGGTGCAGAATGCATTATATGGTCTGCGGGCGGCATCTACGGCGCTGATTGCGGCGGCCGGAATCGGTGTGGCCAAAATTGTTTTTTTTCACCTGGATGAAATAAATGGCGCAGATGCCATGCATTTTATGGATTTTTTTAACTGGAAGGCATTGTGTCTGGCAGTGGTTGTTTGGGTTGGCTTTGTCAAATTTAAAAAACATCCCATTGTATATATTGTATTTTCTGCATCAGTCGGGATTGTGCTGCAGTTTTAGACATGGGGGAGGGACGCTGTTCAGGAGTGAAGGGGCGTCCTGTGAAAAAAAGAAAAATGCTGCAGAAGGTTTCTGCGGGACGTTTAAAGGCGCCGGGCAGAAACCTTCTGCAGCATTTTTAAAATAACAAAGCAGGCCTGGGCAGCAGGGACTGATTTACCCCTCCATCTGGCGGCCGAGGAAGCCGGCTGCGGTGGCGGCCAGGCGTATTTCCGGATCGCCAAAGCGCATGCGCGGTTCCCGTCCCAGAATGGCTACAGCGCCGATGGCGTCTCCTTCACAGATAATGGGAACGATGACCTGCGCGGTGGTATTTCCGCTTTCTTCCGTTATCAGCGGCGTGAAGGCTTTATCTTCTTTGACCGTGTTGACGGTCATGCGTTCAGAAATGACCTGCTCCAGCTGGCGGCTGATTGGTTTTTGCAGATATTCTTTTTTGGGGCCGCCGGATACGGCGATGATTTGATCCCGGTCAGTTATACAGATCATAAGTCCCGTGGACTGTGCCATGGCTTCTGCATACTGGACAGCAAAGGCGGTCAGCTCTACCATAGGCGAGTATTTTTTAAGGATGATTTCGCCTTCCCGGTCTGTAAATATTTCAAGTGGTGTGCCCTCCCGAAGACGGAGAGTCCGTCGGATTTCTTTTGGGATTACGACACGCCCCAGATCGTCAATTCTACGTACAATTCCTGTAGCTTTCATATAAAATTTCCTCCATCTGTTCTTCAAATTTATTCGGAATGCTGTCGGTATATGTAGTATTTGTCAAAAGGGAAAATTTATACTTAAAATTTGCTGCGCTGCCTGTATCTGGGAAGAAACAGGCTTGTATATTGAATGGCGGCAGTCTATAATAATGTAACATCAGAATAGATACAAAAGCGGCGGGAGGAGACAGGATGGCGGAAAAGGAGAAACGCTACACATTTGAAGATCTGAAAGAGATTATGGATACACTGCGTTCAGAACACGGATGTCCATGGGATCGAAAACAGACCCATGAAAGCCTGATTGCCCATTTACAGGAAGAGGCGGGGGAGGTAATCGAAGCGATTCAGAAACGCGATACGGAAAATCTCTGTGAGGAGTTGGGGGATCTGCTGTTCCAGGTTATGATTCACAGTCAGATTGAAAAAGAGCAGGGAGATTTTACCATTGATGATGTGGTGGATGGGATTTGTGCCAAAATGATACGGCGTCATCCCAATGTTTTTGGGGATGTAAAGGTCAGTTCTCCGGAAGAGGGACAGGCACTGTGGGAGCGCATAAAATCAGAGGAAAAGAGGAAAAAACCTTGACAAAGGAAGGCAAAATGTATATAAATGTAAAGTAAGATTGCGAGAGGGCAAAAAATAAGAACATAAGTACTCATGTGCGAAGATTATAGGAGGAATTTGTCAATGAATAAGACAGAATTAATTGCAGTTGTTGCAGAAAAGGCAGAGATTTCCAAGAAGGATGCAGAGAAGGCAATCAAGGCTTTCACGGATGCAGTTTCCGAGGAGTTAGTAAAGGGCGGAAAAATCCAGTTAGTTGGCTTCGGCACATTTGAGGTGGCAGAGAGAGCCGCAAGAGAGGGAAGAAATCCGAAGACAGGAGAGACCATGCCGATCGCTGCTTCCAAGACTCCCAAATTTAAGGCTGGTAAGGCATTAAAGGATATGGTAAACGCATAAGTCTATGAGATTAGATAAATATTTAAAGGTTTCTCGTCTGATTAAGCGCAGGACGGTTGCCAATGAGGCATGTGACGCGGGGCGTGTTCTGGTCAATGACAAGCCGGCCAAGGCGTCTTTGAGCGTAAAAGCAGGCGATGTGATCGAGATTCAATTCGGCGTGAAGTCGGTAAAGGTAGAGGTTCTGGATGTGGCGGAAACGGTACGGAAAGATGATGCCAGAGAACTGTACCGATATTTGTGATTCATAAACCGGACGGCCTCCTAATATATTTAACAACAGGTTAGATATATTGGGAGGTTTTTTGTATGGAGGAAAAGATAAATCGAAGATCCCATAAGCTGGAATTTTCCAATCGGGAGCGGGGCAGTATATCCGGTATTCAGGATGTGGTTTCCTTTGATGAGAATCAGATTGTTTTGGACACGGACCTGGGACTTATGACGATTAAAGGAAAAGAGCTTCACGTGAGCCGCCTGACGCTGGAAAAAGGCGAGGTAGATATCGAGGGGAAGCTGGACAGTCTGCTGTATTCTTCCAATGAAAAATACAGAAAGTCAGGGGAATCGCTGCTGACTCGCCTGTTTAAATAGGTGCAGTGATGGCGATGAGTGAGACGATTTTTGGAGAGCTGACGCTGCTGGGGAAAAGTTTGGCTGTGGGAGTGGCGCTGATGATGTTTTACGATGTTTTGCGCTTGTTTCGAGCTATGGCTGCCCACAGTGCGCTTTGGACAGGCATGGAAGATTTTGTGTACTGGGCAGTGTGCAGTCTGGTAACATTTCTTCTTTTGCTGCATCTCAATGAAGGAGTGGTGCGGTGGTATGCGGTGGGCGGAGTGCTAGTGGGTATGCTGGTGTATAATATGACCATAAGCCGTATTTATTTGCACCTATTGAAAAAAGCAAAGAAATATTTTACAATAAAGAAAATGCCAGGGAGGAAGCGGGAGGAAGAGAGAGGCGATGGAGCAAAGGAGAGGCAGCGCCCGTCCACAGCAGGGGATTGTGCGGGAAAACAGACGTCCGCAGCAGGGGATGATGCGGGAAAATGGCCGCCAGCAGGATAATCGGCGCGTTCGTAAAAAAAAGAAAGAAAATCTGAATAACCGTATGGCGCTGATTGGTGTGACGCTGGTGGTGCTGAGTCTGGCGATCGCGGTTCACCTGAAAGGGATTGATTTGCGGCAGAAGGATTTGAATTACCAGATTCGGGAGGAGAATCTGATGGCCCAGGTCCGGGAAGAGGAGGAACGGGCCGCACAGCTGGAGGAATACCGGGTATATGTTCAGACCAAACAGTATGTGGAGAAGATTGCCAAGGAGAAGCTGGGACTGGTCAATAAGGATGAGGTTCTTTTAAAGCCAGCGGAAAAGAAATAGAGCAAAATTACTGAAATAGAGCGGCGAAAATTGTCAAAAGATTTAGCGGGAGATGCCAATGGTTTGACAAATATTTCCCTCCGACCTGTATATAATGTGCGTATGCAGGTTAGGAGGGATTTTTGTGCTTAAAAAAAGAAGCTTACATAGAGATATGGCAGATGTGAATGTGTATACGGCCAAACGGCTGCGGGACATGGCGATGTCTCTTGGGGGACTGGCTCAGGCCTTTGCAGATGAAATCGGTGGAGGAGGGCATCTGACCCGGGATGATGGGTTGGCGGCCATGCAGACGGCAGCGGCAGCGGTCTGCGGCGAATGCACCAGGTGCAATCTGTATTACGGCAGCCGCAGAGATGACAGCTATTATCTGTACTATCTTCTGCGTACATTTGAGCAAAAGGGGAAAATCGATATGGAGGACATGCCTCGTCTGTTTCACGAGGCGTGCGGGAAAAAAACGGAATATGTCATGCAGTTGAACCGGAGCCTGGGGCGGGCAACCATGAACCTTTCCTGGAAAAGCCGTTTTATGGAAAGCCGGGATACGGTTATCGTTCAGTTTCGGGAGCTGGCGTCCATCCTGGAGGAGTTTTCCGGGCAGATGGAGAATGCGACAGATGTGACAGCAGCCTATGAGGAGGCAATCCGCTGCCTGTTCCGCCGACACCATCTGAAGGTGGAAAATATGCTGATTCTCCGATATGGAGAAGAAAACAGAGAGGCGTTTATCACGGCGCGCAGTACCAATGGACGGTGTATGACGGCCCGGGATGCGGCAGAGCTGGTGGGGAGAGCCATGGATAACAGTCATTGGAGTGCCGCCCGGGACAGTAAGAGCATTATTACACGGAATACGGCGACCTTCCGGTTTGTGGAAGAAGGAAAATACAGGATGCTGTGCGGAGTGGCCCGGACGGCCCGGGCCGGAGAGATGGTTTCGGGTGACAGCTATACATTTCAGGAGGGTCTGCCCTGTCAGGTTATCATGAGCCTTTCAGATGGAATGGGGAGCGGGCGGACAGCATGCGAAGACAGCAGTAAGGTCATTGAGCTGACAGAACAGCTTTTGGAAACGGGTTTTTCTTCCCGTTCGGCTTTAAAGCTGGTAAATACGGTGCTTCTTTTGGCGGGGACAGAGCAGAATCCGGCCACTTTGGATCTGTGCTGCATTGATCTTGGGACAGGTGTTCTGGAGGCCATGAAGCTGGGGGCGCCTCCGACATTTATCGTGGGACGCGACGGGGTGGAAATACTGGAGGCCGGGGATGTTCCCATGGGCGTTGTCCGGACTGTGGAGCCGGTTCTTCTTTCAAGGAAATTGTGGGACAATGAGCGGATTATTATGATAAGCGATGGGATTTTGGAGGCAATGCCGGGAGAAAATAAGGAAGAAACGTTTCAGACCTTTCTGGAGGGCATGGAGGGCGGAAATCCTCAGGAAATGGCAGATATTATATTGGAGTTTGCTGCATCGATCGGCGAGGAGGCGGCAGATGATATGACGGTGCTGGTTGGCGGAATTTTTGAACGCTAATCCTTGTGAAACGGGACGGATTTCGCTATACTGAAGATAAAAAGCAAAAAACAGCGGGGCATGGAGATGGAGAGAGAGACGAAGGAATATATGGAGAGTCACCGGATGACCGTACCCGGTGACGGAGTGCTGGTGGGATTGTCAGGAGGCGCGGATTCGGTATGTCTGCTGATGGTTTTGTGGTGCCTGAAAAAAGAACTGGGTATAGAACTCCGGGCACTGCATGTGCACCATGGCCTGCGTGGGGCGGAGGCGGACCGGGATGCAGAATTTGCAGAGAAGCTTTGCAGGGACTTAGGCGTGGATTTTCAGGAGGTGCACATTGACGCTGCCCGGGAGGCGAAAGCGCAGTGTTGTTCGGTGGAGGAGGCCGGTCGGAGGGCGCGTTACCGGATTCTGGAAGGGAGAGCAGATGCCTGGGAGTCGGAAGGAAAAAAAGAGGGTAGGCGGGTCCGTGTGGCTACGGCGCATCATGCAGGCGACAGCGCGGAGACAATTCTGTTTAATCTGTTTCGTGGCAGCGGCTTAAAGGGACTGGGGGGAATTGCACCGGTGCGGGGGCGGATAATCCGCCCTTTGCTCTGGGCCAGAAGAAGTGAAATTTATGCTTATCTGGAGGAAAAGCACTGTTCCTGGAGGGAGGATTCTACGAATCGGGAAAATGAATACAGCCGAAATCGTATTCGCAATGAAATTCTTCCGACCGTGCGCCGACAGATTAACGAGGGTGCGGAGAGCCACATTTTGCAGGCAGGAGAGCTGATCCGGCAGGCAGATGATTTTTTGGAGCAGATGGCAGAAGAAAAACTGGCCGGAAGCTGCCTGCCCGGGAGCGGACAGCGTATGGCGAGGCTGATTATGAGTGATGTATGCGAGGTGAACCGGCCGGAGATTTTGATGGATGTGAACCGCCTTCTTGATGAAAAACCAATTTTGGAGGGTTATATGATCCGGGCCGCTTTGCGCCGTTTGGGTTGCTCTATGCAGAATATTTCTGCACGCCATATCGAGGCGGTTTTGCTTTTGGCCGGAGGGGAGACGGGAAAACGGCTGGATCTGCCCCATGGAATTCTGGTGGAAAAAGAATATGGGACACTGCGTTTTTTTCGCCGGGGAAGCCTGGGGGAGGCCAGGGAGAGACGGCTTTCGGAACCGGAGAGAAAGCAGGTGGAAAAAAGCGGGATGTTTTTGCTGGCAGAGATATTGGAGACGGGAGAAACGGTGAGACTGGAATCCGGCTTTTCTGCCCGAGTGTTCCAGCGGGAAAATTCAGTGGATTTTCCCAAAAACCGGTATACGAAATGGTTTGATTATGATAAAATAAAAGATACGTTATCTTTACGCCACCGGCAGAAGGGAGATTATTTTGCACTGGCGTCTGGTGGACGAAAGAGTGTAAAATCCTACCTGGTGGATGAGAAGATCCCAAGAGGGCAGAGAGATCAGATTTGGCTTTTGGCAGATGGCTCTCATATTTTGTGGATTGTGGGAGGCAGGATCAGTGAATATTATAAGATAACTGATCAGACCAGATGGATATTACAGGTTGAATACGATGGAGGAAGAGAAAGTGGCTGACAAAATCAGAGTCTTATTAACAGAAGAAGAAGTAAATAAACGAATCAGTGAGGTGGCGGCTCAGATCAGCCGCGATTATGCGGGAAGACATGTACATCTGATCTGCATTTTAAAGGGCGGTGTGTTTTTTACCTGTGAATTGGCGAAACGCCTGGATTTGTCGGTTTCGCTTGATTTCATGTCAGTTTCCAGCTATGGGGCCGGGACAGAGTCCAGTGGAGTTGTGAAGATTGTCAAGGATTTGGATGAGCCGCTGGAGGGAAAAGATGTTCTGATCGTGGAGGATATCATTGATTCCGGGCGGACGCTGGCATATCTGATTGAGGTTCTGAAGCAGAGAAATCCTAAGAGTATAGAGCTTTGTACGCTTCTTGACAAGCCAGAGCGCCGTGTCAAAAAGCAGGTGCAGGTGAAATATACATGTTTTACTATTCCGGATGAGTTTGTGGTAGGATATGGCCTTGATTACGACCAGAAGTACCGGAATCTTCCGTATATTGGAGTGGTAGAGGTATAAGCGGCTGCCGGGGAACCGGAGGCCTGACAGAAGGGATAAGGAGGAAGACATTTGAGACAGCGTCAGTCAATGGGAGGCATGGGATTTCTGATTTTCATCTTAATGATGGTCATGCTGCTTTCCATGAAAGGCCAGAGGGTAAATGGAGATGACGGAGTCAATTTTCCGGAATTTCAGGAATATCTGGAGAATAAAGTCATCAGCAGTGTGGAGATACGCCCTAACCGGGAGGTTCCCACTGGAGAGGTCAGTTTTGTTACCGTTTCGGGGGAAACGGAGAAGTTCAATGTTCTGGATGTCCGGGAGGTGGAGGAAGCGCTGCGGGAGGCGGGAGTTCCGTATACTACCGGGGCAGTTCGGCAGGACAATTATTTTATGAATGTTATTTTTCCTATTGCTCTTTCCGCAGGAGTTCTGATTTTCTTTTTCGTATTTATGAACGCCCGGGCCGGAGGGGGCGGAGCAAACGCCAAGATGATGAATTTTGGCCGGAGCCGTGCCAGGATGGTGGCTGCCAGCAATGTGAACTTTAAAAAGGTGGCCGGTCTGGAAGAGGAAAAAGAAGAGCTTGAGGAGATTGTTGATTTTCTTAAAAACCCGCAGAAATATACAGGAGTTGGAGCGCGAATTCCGAAAGGCGTGATTCTGGTGGGACCACCTGGAACGGGAAAGACACTTCTTGCCAAGGCAGTTGCCGGGGAGGCGGGAGTTCCGTTTTTTTCCATTTCCGGTTCGGATTTTGTGGAAATGTTCGTGGGCGTGGGTGCATCCCGTGTCCGGGATCTGTTTGAGGATGCTAAGAAAAATGCGCCATGTATTGTGTTTATTGATGAGATCGATGCAGTGGCCCGCCAGAGAGGTACCGGAATGGGAGGCGGCCATGATGAACGCGAGCAGACTTTGAATCAGCTTCTGGTGGAGATGGACGGATTCGGGGCCAATGAGGGAATCATTGTAATGGCGGCAACGAACCGGGTTGATATCCTGGATCCGGCGATTCTGCGGCCAGGACGTTTTGACCGGAAGGTTGCAGTAGGCCGTCCGGACGTAAAAGGACGGGAGGAGATTCTCGGTGTTCACACGAAAGATAAGCCGTTGGGAGAAGATGTAGATTTGCACCGGATTGCGCAGACCACATCTGGCTTCACCGGAGCGGATCTGGAGAATCTGATGAATGAAGCTGCGATTCATGCAGCCAAAGAAGGACGGAAATTTCTGACGCAGGCAGATATTGAGAAAGCGTTTATCAAAGTCGGGATTGGCGCGGAGAAAAAAAGCAAGGTTATTTCAGAAAAGGATAAGAAAATTACAGCCTATCATGAGGCGGGCCATGCCATTTTGTTCCATGTACTGCCGGATGTGGGGCCGGTTCATACGGTTTCTATTATTCCTACGGGCGTAGGGGCAGCGGGATATACGATGCCCCTGCCGGAAAATGATGATCTTCACATGACGCGGGGGAAGATGCTGCAGAATATCATGGTCTCCCTGGGCGGGCGGATTGCGGAAGAGATTATTTTCGATGATATTACGACCGGAGCATCTCAGGATATTCGACAGGCAACTTCTCTGGCCCGGGCAATGGTGACCGAGTATGGTATGTCGGATAAGCTGGGTATGATCAATTACGGAAGCGACAGCAGCGAGGTCTTTATTGGGCGGGATCTGGCGCATGCCCGGGCCTACAGTGAGGCGGTGGCAGGAACCATTGACAGCGAAGTGAAGCGGATTATTGACGAGTGTTATGCCAAAGCAAGACAGATCATTCTGGATCATGAGGATATTCTGCACAGCTGCTGCAGACTTCTTCTGGAAAAGGAAAAAATCGGGCAGAAAGAGTTTGAGGCGCTGTTTGAAACGTCGGAACAGGATGCTTTTGTGCAAAATGATACAGAGTAGGTTTCGGATGAAAAAAGTGGGGATAACAATTCGCACAAAAAGTAAAATGAAATTGGGGGAAGTTTGTGCACACTTATTTTTGGGCCTGTGCTATTATAATAGACGTAACCCCCCCAATACATTATATAGTTTTTGCTACACCCCATAAAACGAAATACCTTCTCCTAAAAAGGCCAGCTACCCCGCTGGCCTTTTTAATTATTCTGCAAACAGGGCGGATTTGTGGAACAGGGACAGAAAAATAGGGCTTTATGTTGTGTATTTACAGGGAATCATTTACAATATATGTAAGCGTTCTTGATGGAACTGTCCAGAGCGGGCGGTAATGAAAAGATCTGCACAGCAAGGGGCTGTCAATGGGGCGAAAAAATTTGGGAACGGCAAAGGAAAGGAAACTGTATGGAACAGATGAACCGGGAGGCAATATTCTGCGACGAGACGGAGGATTACCGTTTCCCCTGCGAGGCAGATGCCGGGCAGGAGGTAGTATTTTATTTTAGAACAGGAAAGGACGATGCGGATGCGGTCGTCCTGTTGGAATATAGAGAAAACGAGATCGTGCGGGAAAGACCCATGGAACGGACGGATAGCAGCGATCTCTTTGATTTTTACAGCTGTCGTGTGACAATGGGGCGAGAGACATTTTATTATGCATTTCGTATATCCGGCCGTGGCGAGGTATGTTTTTATAATCGGCTTGGCGTGACAGAACGGCCGAGGGAATGTTCTTTTTCTCTGATCCCTGGTTTTCATGTGCCGGAGTGGAGCAGGGGCGCAGTAATGTATCAGATTTATGTGGATCGTTTCTGTAATGGCGATTCGAAAAATGATGTGGAGACGAATGAGTACGTTTATCTGGATCGGCCCGTGGAGCGGGTGGAAGACTGGAATGCTTTGCCGGAGGCTTTTGATGTGGGGCGATTTTACGGCGGAGATCTCCAGGGGGTATGGGATAAGCTGGCATATCTGAAAGAGTTGAAGGTAGAGGCGATTTATCTGAACCCCATTTTTGTTTCTCCATCCAATCATAAGTATGACTGCCAGGATTATGACCATGTGGATCCGCATTTTGGTGTTATCAGGGAGGATGAGGCCGGCCTGGTGGAAGAGGGGGCACAAGATAACGACAATGCGGAAAAGTATATGGTACGAACTACGGAACAGGCGAACCTAAAAGCCAGCGATGCCTTTTTCTGCCGGTTTGTACAGGCAGCACATAACATGGGAATCCGGGTTCTGGTGGATGGAGTATTTAATCACTGCGGCTCTTTTAATAAATGGCTGGATGCGGAACTTCTGTACCAGCATGCAGGCGGTTATCCGCAGGGGGCTTATGTATCCAGCCAGAGCCGCTATCGCAGCTTTTTTAAGTTTAATAATGAAAAAGGCTGGCCCTTTAATGACAGCTATGACGGATGGTGGGGGCATGCTACGCTTCCCAAGTTGAATTATGAGGAGTCGCCGGAATTATTTGATTATATTATGCAAATCGGAAAAAAATGGGTGTCACCACCGTTTAATGCGGATGGATGGCGGCTGGATGTGGCGGCAGATCTGGGGCGCAGCGGTGAATATAATCACTACTTTTGGCGGGAATTTCGAAGAGCTGTTCGGGATGCCAATCCGGATGCCATACTGATTGCGGAACATTACGGAAATCCAGCGGACTGGTTACAGGGAGACCAGTGGGATACCGTGATGAATTACGATGCGTTTATGGAGCCGGTTTCCTGGTTCCTGACAGGAATGGAAAAACATAGTGACGAATGGAATGAAAATCTACTGGGAAACGGCCCTGCCTTTTTTGAGGCAATGCGTTACCACATGAGCCAGATGCCGACGCTGTCTATTCAATGTTCCATGAATGAATTGTCTAATCATGATCATTCGCGTTTTATGACCAGGACAAACCGAAGGGTAGGGCGGGTTGCTACGGCCGGCTCTGAGGCTGCTTCGGAGGGAATTCGTTATGGCAGCTTTCGCCAGGGAGTGGTAATGCAGATGACATGGCCTGGAGCACCGACGATTTATTATGGTGATGAGGCTGGCGTCTGTGGCTGGACGGATCCGGACAGCCGGCGTACCTATCCATGGGGACAGGAAAATCTGGAACTGATTGAATTTCACCGGTATATGGCGGGAATCCGTCAGCATTATCCGGCATTTCGAAATGGCTCCTTGAAGGAACTGGTAGCGGAGCAGGGAGTGATTGCCTATGGACGTTTCCAGAGCGGGGAGCGAAAGGGCGGAGAAAGCCGGTGCGTGGTGGCGGTTAATACAGATACAGAGCCACGTTTTGTCCGGATTCCGGTATGGCAGATCGGGGTAAAGAATGATCAGGTTATGCAGCGCCGTATGATGACGTATGAGGAAGGATATAATGTCGGCTGTGTGGATTTTTTGGTAAAGGACGGTGCGGTGGAGATAGAAATTCCGCCAGTGGGAAGTATGGTTCTGGTGGCAGCTGATGTCAAATAACTGGTTTCCGTGCGGATGGAATACCCGAGCCGGGGAGTCTTGCTCTGGCTGAAAAAGGGTTTGGATAAGTGGAGTGAAAAAAAGTGGGTTTGCGAAACAAAAGTATGCGAAAAGTGCTTGATTTTTTGTCGCCTTTATGATATGATTCTAAACTGTCAGAGCAATTTTGGATGGGTTCCCGAGTGGCCAAAGGGGGCAGACTGTAAATCTGTTGCGACACGCTTCGGTGGTTCGAATCCACCTCCATCCATTGGCTTTCAGCCAGTCATGTGTGTCATGAATGCCGGCGTGGCGGAACAGGCAGACGCACAGGACTTAAAATCCTGCGAGGGTTAAACTTCGTACCGGTTCGATTCCGGTCGCCGGCAGTAAAGAGCTTTCTATCTTTGGATAGGGAGCTCTTTTTTTTCGTGTTCAAAAGGTATTTTGAATGATTCAAAACATAAAAACATTTCAAAATATTTCAAGATTAAAGCGCTAACAAGCTATTTTTAACAAAATGACGGATAAAATGAACATAAATGATTTTATATGGAACATATTGACAAGTATTGAAGCGTGTGGTAAGATTAAATTGCAAAATAAACAAAAAGAAGTCAAGAAATCGATTCTTATCATAAAAAATGCCAGTACGTACACGATGAGTATTGAGGGGGGACTTCTAAAGAGGGAGAAAAGGAGATTTTGTTATGAAATGCAAGAAAATGATTTCATGTGTGCTCGCAACAACAATGGCATTCTCGTTGACAGCCTGCGGCTCTAACGGAGAAGAAAAAGAGCCGGATAAATCTGCTGCTGTATCGGAACAGGCAGATCAGGGGGAAAAGGCGGAAGTGGACGAGAGCAAGATTGAGTATGATTTGAAGATGGCCTCCGCAGCTTCCGCAGATATGTATCCCAATGTGGCGATGCAGAGAGGGTGTGATGAAGTATTTGAAAAGACGGGCGGAAAGGTGCGGATCACTCTGTATGCAGACAATCTGCTGGGGGATTATACGACATGCTTTGAGGATCTGATGAAAGGAACACTGGATATGTCTATGTTTTCTTCGCCGGCTGATTACGATCCAAGGCTGGGTATTTCGACGATGCCGTATTTGTTTACGTCCTGGGATCAGTATGAGAAGGTATGCTACCCGGGCGGCGCTTTATATAATGTAATGGAAAAATATCTGGCAGAGGATAACATTAAATTCTTAGGGTTCTGTACAGAGGGCCTGCAGGGCCTTGGCATGACGGGGTGCAGTAAGCTGGAAGACGTTATTAACCCGGATGTCCGCAAGGATGAACTTATGCGTGTTCCGCCGCTGGATGAATTTGCAAAGATGGCAGAGGCTTTAGGGTTCAATTATACATCGCTTCCTTATGCCGACTTATATTCTTCGCTGCAGAGCGGCATTTGCGAGGGGTGGTTCGGCGGAGCGGCTACCATTAACTATACCGCGTACAGAGATATTATTAAGGTTTGGGTAGACGCACGCACTTCTTCCGAGATGATGTGTATCAATATGAATATGGATTTATGGAAGTCTTTGCCCAAGGAATATCAGGACATTATTGAAGAGGCATTCCGAAACGCTTCCATGTGGAGTTTTGAGCAGGCAGAGAGCGAAGAGGAAAAGCATAAAAAACTGTTAGAAGAGTACGGAGTTCAGATTTACGTTCCGTCCGACGAGGATCTGGAGAAAGCTGCAAATGCGGTTCGAGAAGCTGTATGGCCGTCCTTAAGAGAACTTCATGGAGATGAAGTAATTGATGAGATTGTTTCGGCTGTAGAAGGATAAAAAGACGAAAATCCGGAGACTGGCGGTTCTCGAGTCGTAGATTCGGGAACCGCTTTTTGACAATAAGGGGAGGCCGTCTTGCTGAGAAAGCCGGGAAGAGGTGTTCAGAGAGGAGAGAGGATATGGGATTGGCAGAGAGGTTCGAAGAGAGGGTAAATAAGAATCTGATCTGGAGGTTTTTTCTGAAGGCGGAGACGAGTATTTCAACCGCGTGCGCAATAATTGGAGTGCTGGGTGTCTGCTATAATGTGGTAGGCAGATATCTGTTTCACAGAAACTTTTTTGGTATGGATGATTTGCTGATGATTGTGATGATTTTTATGTATTTTCTGGGCGGCGCGTTTGCCAGCTATGGAGAGGCCCAGATCAGCGCGGATATTTTGACGAGTTTTATCAGCAGTGACAGGAAAAAGCATATGCTGCGGGTTTTCCAGGAAGGGATGTCTGCCTTGATCTGCGCAGTATATACGGTCTGGCTGTTTGAGTATGTGGCATACAATTTTGCGGCTGGGAGCCGGACGCCGGTATTGAAGATACCGTATTTTATACCGCAGAGTTCTCTGTTGATCGGTTTCTTTTTTATGTCACTTTACCACGCCTATAATACGATTTTATACATTCTTCGCACGATAGACGATGGAAGAGCCAGAAAGGAGGCAGCATAGTATGGAATTGGCAATCGGAATTATAATGACAATCGTGCTTCTGGTAGCAGGAGTCCCTGTGGCTTTTGCGTTTGGCGGAAGCCTGGCTTATATGGTACTGGCTTTGGGATATAGTCCGCAGATGCTTCTTCCCTATGGCTTTTCCAAAGTGAATTCCGTTGTTTTAATGGCAATGCCACTGTTTATTTTATGCGGCGGCATTATGGAAAAGGGCGGTATCGGAAAAAGCCTGGTGGATTTAATCGAGCATTTTATCGGAAGAATCCGCGGAGGCCTGGCGTCGGTGGAAATCGTGGCCAGCGCAGTATTTGGCGCGATTACGGGAAGCGGAGCGGCGACGCTGACCTGTATCGGATCCATTGTAGCGCCCCGGATGTCGGCTAAAAATTACCCGAAAGGGATTACGGCGGCGATTGTGGCCAATGCAGCTCCTCTTGGGATGCTGATTCCGCCCAGTGGGATGATGATTCTCTATGCGTGGTCTGGACAGCAGTCGGTGTTGGCCTGCTTTCTCGCCACATTGGTTCCTGGAATTATTTTAACCATTCTGCAGTGCATCGTGTCTTTTATCATGCTCCGCACGCACAAAGAAATTGAGCTGACGGAAAAAGTAAGCCAGGGAGAATGGGGGATTCAGCTTGGAAGAAAGACGAAAACGGCTATTCCGGCTCTGATTATGCCGGCAATTATTCTGGGCGGTATATATGGCGGCGTGTTTACGGCGATGGAAGCCGCGGCAGTGGCGACGCTTTATGCGATCCCGATTACGATTTTTGTGTATAAGGGACTGAATGGGAAAACACTGGTAGAGACGATCCGGAGTTCCTGCATCTCCATCGGCGCAATTTTTGTTATGACGATTACGCTGAATATGATTTGTAAGGTGTTTATTCTGGAGAACCTTCCGGGGATGATTATGGACATTCTCTTGAGCATTTCGGATAACACCATGATAATTATGTTTATGATCAACATTTTCATGCTGTTTATTGGAATGATTATGGATGATGTCAGCAGTGTACTGCTCTGCACGCCGATTTTGCTTCCGATTGTAACAAAGCTTGGGATTTCCCCGATCCATTTTGCTGCAATCCTTGGTGTAAACCTGGGAATGGGAACGGTAACGCCTCCTTGCGCCCCGTTTTTATACATGGCGACAAACCTGGTTGGAGCGGAATTTAAAGATACATTAAAACCCACGCTTCTTCTTATTTTGTTTGCATGGCTTCCGACTCTGATTTTAACGGTGTTAATTCCGGAACTTTCTTTAACTGTGCCCAGCATGGTGCTCGGGACGAAATTTGCGGGATAAGGGAAATGAGCTATGAAGGCTGAAAATGGTGAAAAAGAACGCCAGTTTTATACAGGAGCGAAAAGCTTTTTAGTACTTGTAATCATTGTCCATTTTTTGTGGGCCGTAGGCGTGCCTCTGACAAAGCTGGGGTATCAGGCATTCGAAATCAAGGAAAATAATGTGCCTGCCATGTTTACGTTTGCTGGAGTGAGGCTGTTTTTTGCCGGTTTTCTGGCTTTGGGGTTTTGCGTATATAAGGGGAGCAGGCTGCTCCCCTCCTCGCGCCGGGAAGTCTGGCAGCTGATTAAGCTGAGCGCGATTATGTCTGTGCTTCAATATATTTGTCTCTATGTGGGAACCGCCCTTTCCCCTGGGGTTGTTACTTCGATCTTGGCGAGTTCGGGGGCATTTCAGGGGATTTTATTTTCCAGCCTGGTATTCAAGGAGGATCGCCTGACACCTCGGAAAATAATCGGCTGTATACTGGGGGTAATTGCTGTTGTGGTATTGCACATACAGGATTTGCAGGCTGGCATGACGGTATCCATTTTTGGAGGATTTCTGGTTATCGCGTCCCAGGGAGCCGGGACGCTGGGGGCCGTTTATTTAAAATGTATTTCCCAGCAGAAATCGGCTATCTGGGTGGGCGCCTGGCAGACGCTTTTAGGCGGCGGCTTTCTGATAGCAGCAGGATTGCTGGGAGGAGGGGCGCTGCAGGCGGAAAGCGCGGCGCAAGCCCTGATGCCCACGGGGGGATTGATTTTGTCATCTTGCCTGGCGTTAATTATTTCAAACCAGCTGTACAAGTACAATGATATTAGCCGTGTGGTTATTTTTACGCTTCTTTTGCCTGTATTTGGGGTAATCCTGTCGGCGCTGATGCTGCACGAGGCGGTAAACTCTCCGACACTGCTCATAAGCCTTGTTATTAACTGCGTCGGGGTATGCATGGTTACGATGGAGGGAAAAAGGAAATAGGAAAATGAAGTTTCTCTGTTTTTTTGATATTGATGGAACGATAGCGGAGAATAATCAGCCGCCGCCGCCGAAGACGGCGGCGGCGATTCGCCGTCTTCGCCAAAATGGCCATAAGGCTTTTATCTGTACGGCACGGACCATGTGCGATATCTACGACAGCCTGCTGGAAGTGGGGTTTGACGGTATCATAGCTGGAGCCGGAGCCCATATTCTGGTAGAAGGGAAAGAGATATTTCACCATTTTATTCCGGAAAAGGCTCTTTTGGAAACGGTTGCCGGGATATATGAGAATGGTTTTTCCGGCGTACTGGAAGGGACTGAAAACATCTATTTTATACCCGGGGCGGTAGAACTTGATGGAGACTGGCCCAGGCTGCGGGGGCCGGAAGAGGTAAGCTCGGCATTGGGGATTGAAAAGTTTACAATCCATACGCGGGATCATGCGCATATCGACCGGATCGTTGCAAAAATGCCGCAGCTTCTTCGGGATTATGAGCTTTATAAGAATAACAGCGGAAGTTTTGGCGAATTTGTATGGAAGGGAATCAATAAAGCGTCCGGGATAGAAAAAGTGGCGGCCTGGTATAAGACGGATATGAAGTATACCGCAGCGTTTGGCGACAGCATGAATGATGCCCCGGCTCTTCAGATAGCCGGAGTAGGCGTGGCCATGGGAAATGCCCCGGAGGAATTGAAAGCTTGTGCAGCACTGGTTACGGCGGATTTGAAAGAAGACGGAGTGGCCGCAGCGTTGGAAAAATTGAAGCTGATATAAAAACCTGTCAGGCGGAAGTTAAAATCTCTGCCTGGCAGGTTTTTTTGATGAAAATGGGAAAGCTAAACAACTTCTACCTGAACGCCCATATCCCGAAGCCGGGCGAGAATATCGGGATTAGTTTCGGAATCGGTAATGATTAAATCGATGCCATTGAAACCATGGATATTGATGAAACCGCGGCTTTCAAATTTGCTGTGATCGCAGAGCAGAATCGTCTTTTCAGAATTAGCGATCATCTTTTGTTTAAGAGGAACATCATTGGTGTTAAATCCCATAATCCCTTTGTTCAGGTCAATGGAGTCGGCGCCGATGAATGCGATGTGGCCGTTCATTTGTTCCAGATACTTCTCTGCGTAGGCGCCGTGGCAGGCAAGCTGGCCATTGCGCAGCTTACCTCCCAGAATAAAAACTTCTGCATTTTCCAGAAGATTAAGATCGTAAATATAACTCAGGTCATACGTTACGATTGAAATTGGAAAATTCTTTGGAATCAGACGAATCAATTCTCCAATTGTGGATCCGGAATCGAACATATAGTAGGAGTTGGGTTCAATATAGGCGAAAGCGGCCTGTGCGATCCGCTTTTTTTCTTCTACATTGGAATAGCGCCGGAGCTGAAGAGATGGTTCGGAATCCTGTTTTTTGTTGCAGAAAATAATCCCGCCCCTCGTTTTTTCTACAATCCCCTGCGAGCAGAGTTCATCTACGTCCCGACGGACAGTGGCAACTGATACTTTGAGGCGTTCTGCCAGCTCATCCAAAGTAACAATATCCATTTCATCTGCTAAACTTGTAATCAGATTAAAACGTTCCGCACGTATCATAGTAAAGACCTCTCTTGATTTATAATAAATGCATTAAATCTTTATTGCATTTATATAGTTTATCATATATTTCCAAATATTTCCCGTAAATTTTGTGATTTTCCGGATTGGGTTGAATGCTCTGCTCCATTTGAATGATTTGGCTCATATCCTGGAAACTTTTCAGATCTCCAATTCCAAGGGCGGCCATGAGAGCTTCGCCGTAGCTGGCGCCAATACTGACTTTGGGAATCAAAACGGGTTTTCCGGTAATATCGGCAACGATCTGCATCCAGAGAGGATTTTTAGTGCCTCCGCCTACGGCGATAATATTTTCAACGGGAAGGCCAAGCTCTTCCATAACCTGGATATTCTGGGCAATCCCATAGGCAATCCCTTCAAGAGCCGCATGGTAAATGTGTTCCCGGGTGTGGGAAAGGGTAAGGCCGAAGATCATGCCTTTGGCCAATGCATCGTTGATGGGACAGCGTTCGCCGGCAAAATAGGGAAGGACAATGAGTCCGTCGCTTCCGGCTGGGATATGGGCGGCTTTTTCCATCATAACCTGGTAGGGCTCCGCGCCGCCTCGGCCCTGTTCTTCCATTACGTCAAAATACAGCGTATCACGAACCCAGCGCGTCAGCGTTCCGGCTGTGTTGGTGCCGCCGGAAACGCTGTAAGTATCCGGAATGGTAAAATTGCTTCCGTGAATCCGGTGGTCGTAGGTTAAAGAAGCGGAGCAATAGTAAAAGAACAGCGACGAACCGAACTGGAACATAAGCTTACCGGGTTCTGTGATCCCTACGCTGATGGCTTCGGAAGTAGAATCGCCGGTTCCGCAGATCACGGGAGTTCCCTCGCACAGTCCGGTTTCAGCGGCAGCCTGTGCAGTGACATACCCGGCTATTTCATGAACAAAACGTGCTTGCGCCAGCTGATCTGGGCGACAAAAAAGAGCACATTCCGTTTCGTTTATGGATCCGTCTGGATTGTAAAGAGGGCCAAATGAGGATTTTGCCAGAAACTGGTCGATGACGTATTCTCCCGTCAGTTTGGCGGCAATATAGGATGATCCGGTAAGAAATTTATACGTTTTTTCGTAAACATCCGGTTCATTATGTTTTATCCAGAGAATTTTTGGTGCGATGTCATCCGAACAGAGCGGATGGCCAAAAAGTTCTTTGATTTGTTCCTGGGTGTAATGGGCATTTAATTCTTCAATTTCTTTCGAAGCTCTCGCGTCGATACCGTAGAGAATAGCTTTTCGAAGAGGGCGGCATTTCTCATCGACGGGGAGACAGTCGCAGCCAAGTACATCACTGCCGATGGCGGCAATCTGATCGGGGCGGATTCCGGTTTTTGCGAGAAGTTCTCTGGAAACCGCGCAAAAATCATGCCACCAGATTGCCTCGGCATCCTGTTCAAAGAAATTGGGTTTGGGATTTTCCATTCCGTGTTTTATGCCGGCAGAGGCGGCCACCTGAAAATTTTCGTCTACTAAAACGCCTTTGGTTTCAAATGTTCCTACGTCAACCCCTAAATAATATTTTTTCATGAATACCTCCGATGAGTTCCTTTCCTGTGACTGGCCCTGATTTATAACTGAGTCCTGATTTCTTTGACAATTTTCATGAGCTCGGCAACGCGTTCCGGATCTACGTTATTTTCGAATTTTCCGTCCTTCTTAAAGGTGGTTCCCACACAGGCGGCGTCACAGATCGCAAGTTTTTCCGCTGCTGTCCTGGCATTGAATCCGGTGTTGCAGAATACAGGCACATCGCCGGATACGTCCTTGACGTTGCGGATAATCTCTGTGTCTGTTTCGCATCCCGCATTGGCTCCGGATACGCACAGCCCATCTGGTTTGCAGTTGAAAATGATGGATTTGGTAATGGTTTTAATGTCTCTGGGAACCAGATAAGCGTCGGATTCCGGGTTGACTTTATAAAGAAGCTTTAAATGGTCGAGCCCCAGCGCTTTTTTGCGGCGCGCAATCAGAGCGGGGTCAGAAGTCATGATGCCGCTTTCGCCCATATAGGCTCCGGTAAATGCGCTTCGGATGAAATATGCGCCGGTTGCGGCGGCCAGATCCAGGGTGGCGAGGGCATTGAAAACAATGTTTACTCCATACGGGATTTTGATGTCAGATTTCAGCTGCCCTACGATATATCCCATGGAAGCAACTGTGACAGGATCCGCTTTCAGCTGATAAGGAAAACTGAATTCATTTGCAATCAGAACGCCGTCAACTCCGCCGTCCTGAAGTGCGTGCAGATCGGTGCGGGCCTGATTGATGACAGCCTGGATATCCCCGCAAAAGTCGGGATCGCCCGGGAGCGCGCGAAGGTGTAAGAGTGCTATAATCGGTTTTTTTACTCCAAATAATTCTTCCGTCCACATGATAAAATCCTCCATATTTATACAGTTATTGAATGACAAAACTAAAACGTGCAAGAAAATTTCAAAAGTTTCAAAAATGTGTATTGCCTAGACGGGATCTTATCCTGCTGACGCTCCATCGGCGTATAGACAGCATGAATCATATAAAATCATACGCTTTTACATATGTAAATATAGCATTTATGAAAAGGAAAAGCAAGAAGAATTTTGCAGTAATTTGATTTTAATTGCAATTATATATAAAATACTTGCAACAATATGAGATGTGTGCTAGAATGAAGTTGCAAGAAAAATCACAATTTTTCAAAATTATACTGTCTACGGGGATATTATGGAGGAGGAGAACGTATGCCGTATTTACGCAGAGAACAGTTGGCAGGAATGGGGATCCATTATATGTACCATTCATTTGATTACTTTTTAAAATGCCAGGAAGAGCTCGGTTTTAAGACAATTGAAATGTGGTGTGGCGTTCCGCATTTTTTGCTGGATGACTATGGTTATCAGGATACGGCGGAACTGAAGAAAAAGGTAGAGGCGCACGGACTTCATATCGGAGTATTTACGCCGGAATGTGCCATGTATAATTACCTGATATGCGCACATGACAAGGTTGCGCAAAAACATGCAATGGGGTATTACACCAATGGAATCAAAGCAGCAGGGGAAGTGGGGGCCAGAGTGATGCTGACGAACTGCTGCGGAGGAGATTGGAATGAGGATCCGGAACGTACATTTGACAGGGCAGTTCAGGTTCTGAGCAAGCTGGCGCCGATTGCAGCGGATAATAATGTTACGCTGGCAGTTGAGACGGTTCGGCCGGAAGAATCCAGAATGATTATCACGCTTCCGCAATTAAAGCGCCTGCTGGATGCGGTGGACCATCCGAACGTAAAAGCTGCGCTTGACTTGACGGCAGTCGGAGTGGCTGGAGAGACTGTGAAGGAATGGTTTGAGACGCTGGGTTCGGACATTCGTCATATGCATTTTCCAGATGGAAGGCCTTACGGCCATTTGGTGTGGGGAGACGGCCTTCATCCGATGGAAGACTATATAAAGCTGATGAATGAGTATCATTATGAAGGATATTTGGGACAGGAAATTACGGATGGCCGTTACTTTGCAGATCCCAGAGAGGCGGATCGCCGGAATATCGCTGCATTTGAGCCGTTTTTTAAAGAGGAGAGAGACGTATGAAGCTGATTGATATGGAACGCCTGTCGGTTTTAAATATACATTATGGAAATTATACGCTGGACTATTTTCTGGATTGCCAGCAGGCGCTGGGCGTTAAAAATGTAGAGTTACTGGGCGCTCATCAGGGCCTTTGGATGGATCATCAGGGGTATGAGGATGCGGCGCCAATTCGAAAAAAACTGGAGGAAAGGGGTTTAAAATGCCCGGTTTTCACTCCGGAAAACTGCTGCTATGGGTATCAGTTTGCGGCCAAGGAACCGGAGCTGCGGGAGAGATGTTTCCGCTATTTTTCAAACGGCATTAAGTTTGGGGCAGAGCTGGGAGCAAAAATACTGGAGGCAAATTCCGGATGGGGGTACTGGAATGAGCCGGAGGAAGAGGGATTTAAACGATCCGTTGAGATGCATCAGAGATTGAGCGAGGTGGCAAAAGAGAATGGTATGATGATTGCCTGCGAATCCCTGCGGCCCCAGGAGTCGCTGATCGGCTACCGCCTGGATCAGATTAAGCATTTATTTGATGAGGTCAATCATCCGAACTTTAAGGTTATGATTGATTTAACGGCAATGTCGGTGGCTGGAGAGACGATTCAGGACTGGTTTGACACATTTGGAAGCGAGAATATCATTCACAGTCATTTTCAGGACTGTGACCCGTATGGGCATTATGTTTGGGGAGACGGAAAACGGAATCTGCAGCGGGATCTGAAAGATATGCTGTCCAACGGGTATACGGGATTATTTAGCCAGGAGCTGACAGATCGCAGTTATTATGCGGATCCATTCTATCACGACAAGAGAAACATGAGAAATTTAAGAATGTATATGGAAGATTAAGAGGTGTATAATGTCAGAATTGCTCATGTCGCAGCTTGCGGCAACCAACATGGTATATATGCGATTTTCATTTGACTATTTTTTGGATTCCATGGATCGTCTCGGCGTACACCAGCTGGAATTATATGGCTGCAGCCACCATTTCCATTTTTACGATTCTATGGAAGATCCGACCCCGGCCATGAAGAAAAAGCTGAGCGCCAGAGGGTTCAAGGTGGTATCTCTGATGCCGGAGGAAAATACCTACGCAGTAAATATTGCAGCGCCGGAGGCAAACATCCGGAATAAAACGGTGGAGCAGTATAAACGGTTTATTGAATCGGCAGCGGAATTGGAATGCCCGCAGATGCTGCTGTGCCCGGGACGTCCGTATTGGGACAGGCCAATGTCAGAGGGATATAAATGGGGGCGCGATTCCGTGGAACGCCTGGTCCGCCATGGCGAGAAGTACGGCGTGGTATTGATGTATGAAAACCTGAATGAGCGCGAATCCTGCCTTGCAACGAATCGGTTTGACCAGTACCGGGTAGTAAAGGATATTGATTCCCCATATTTGAAGTGCTGTGTAGATACAGTTCCGGTGGCTTATGCGGGCGAAACGCTGGAGGAGTATTTTCAGGTATTGGGAGATAAGTTGGCGCATATTCACCTGAATGACGGACGGCCCTTTGGCCATATGAAGTGGGGGGATGGATTCCAGGATTTAGATGCCCATTTGGATGCCATGAGAAACCATAATTATAAGGGAATTATTACCATGGAGATGGCCAATGGCGCATACCAGCTTGATCCGGAACCCCATTATCGCGCTAATATTGAAACTTTAAGAAAACATTTTGACGGAGGAGAATTGCGATGAAAGGGTTGAAGTTTGAGCAGTTTAGTGTGTTAACATCTCCGTATTTACATCATACATTTGAATATGCGCTGGATTCGATTGCGGCAAATGGATTTCAGAGTGTGGAATTGTGGGGGGCGTCGCCGCATTTTTGTATGGATGATTATACACCGGAAGAAAAACGCGCACGGATTCGCGATATCAGCAGAATGCTGCGGGAGCGCGGGTTAAGCCTGTCAGCCTTTTATCCGGAGCAGTGCCGTCAGTACCCGATCAATATTGCATCTCCGGTGGAGTATATTCGAAATTGCAGCCTGAAGGTTATGGAAGAGTATCTGGAGGATACGATCGCTTTGGGGACGGAGAATATGATTTTAACTCCTGGATGGGAGTATGTGGATCAGCAGAGTGAGGAAAATTTTAGGCGGGCAGTAGAAGCTATCCAGATTTTGGATGAAAAAGCACAGAAATTGGGGGTTAAGCTCTGGATGGAAGAAATGGGAGCCACATCCACGCTATTTGTGCGGGATCTTTCACATTTGAAAAAGATGCTGGCCGCAGTAAATTCCAAGAATGTGGGCGCCTGTCTGGATACAGTAATGGCAGCAGGGAATAATGAGAGTCTGGCGGATTATTATGAGGCCTTTGGCACGATCGGTCATGTTCATATGGCGGATGCAGGGGCCGACGGTTACATGGCTCTTGGAACGGGCGACGGTGGCCTGGAGAAGCTTCTGGAAGAACTGGCAGTCAGAGAATATGCAGGAACAGTTTCTATCAGTCTGTGGGGGGCTGGGTTTTATAAAGATCCAGATGCAGCAATGCGGCAGTGCGCAGATTGGTTTAGAAGAAGATAAGTAGAGAAGAGGACATATCTGGGAGAGAACGCTGGGTATGCCCTCTTTTTCTGATTTTACACAGTTTTGACAGAGACTTTTCAAAAACTGCATTTTTTGCGGATGCGGGATTTGGTATGATATCTTCCAAGGCTGCAGCAAAATCTTAAAAACAGTGTAGCGGCCTGGATGAAAACAAAGGAGGAAGAGAGTCGTTTGGCAAATATTACATATAACATGATCCGGAAATCCGAGGAGGTAAATGCGTATCTGGAGCGGGGAAATGCCACTCTTGGGGTGCTGGGATATACGGATCACTCAGCTGTTCACACGGCGAAGGTGGCCGTTATGGCCGGAAAGCTGCTGGAACGCCTGGACTATGATGACCATACGGTGGAGCTGGCAAAAATTGCCGGATACATGCATGATATTGGAAATTGTGTGAACCGGGAGGATCACGCGCATTCGGGAGCCTTGCTGGCAAGCCGGATTCTCACAGAAATGGGAATGGATTATAAAGATGTGGCCCTCGTAATGAACGCTATTGGAATGCATGACGAGCATACCGGGGTAGCAGTGGATCCGATTTCAGCAGCGCTTATTCTGGCGGATAAGACGGATGTGCGCCGAAACCGGGTAAGAAACACAAACCAGGCTTCTTTTGATAAGCACGACCGAGTTAATTATGCCGTTATTTCAGCAGCGCTGAATATACAAAAAGAAAAAAAGGTGATCAAGTTGGAACTTAAGCTGGATGAATCGATTTGTTCCATGATGGATTATTTTGAGATTTTTCTTCAGAGGATGCTGATGTGCCGCCGGGCAGCGTCGGTGCTTGGCATGACCTTTAAACTCAGTGCCAATGGCAACAAAATTTGTTGATGAAGCGCTGCAATTCTTTTATCAAGTCATAGTTTCCGATGCTGTCTGCATAAAATAGATAGCAAAGGAGTGAGAGCATGTCTGGTTATCAGCGATTAATTTCATATATCTATGCATACGAAGGCGGAATTAAGGGAAAAAATATCGGGTTTGCAAAAATAGAAAATCGCGGCAGTCAATGCCGAATTATGGTCAACGTGAAAAAAATATTTGTGGGAGGAAATCCTGTTGGCATTTACCTGATGGCGGGCCGGGAGGAAGTGCGGATTGGAACGCTGTTTGCCCGGGGGAATGCCGGGGAATTTCGAACGGTAGTGAACGCACAGGATGTAGAGGGGTCCGGGCGTCGTATGGAAGAGTTTTTTGGCCTGACAGTCCATGACACAGAGAGTACCTGGCGTTCTTATACCACAATCTGGGAGGATGCGGTGGCCCATGCGGCAGAAATAGAACTGGCGGATGTCACTTCGGAAAAAATCCGGGAAAAGGAAGCAATAAAAGAGGAGAAAAAAGGAGTTGATCCTGAAAACGGAGAGTCGGGAAACAGGAAGAGCGACGAGGAAACAGACGAGAAAAAACAGAATGGAGGAACCGGAGGCGCCGCAAAGGAGCCTGAGCTACCGGACTATGATGCAAAGGAGCCTGAGCCGTCGGATTATACTGCAAAAGATTCCGAATTCCTGGAAGCTGTTGTAGAAAAGACAGGGGTGTCGGAGCCGATGGTGGAAGAACCCGGAATGCCGGAAGCTATTATAGGAGAGTCTGGAGACTCAGAGCATGTCGAAGGAGAGTCGGGAGTCCCATGGGATGATGGGAAAAGGCCCGAAATCCCCAGCCATAGTACAGGAGAGGGAGAAAACCAGCAGAAATTTCCGATTTCAGAAGAAATTGAGCGAGAGTTGGAGCGGGAGGAACTGAACCGTCTAGGTATTTTAAAAATTCGGGAAAAGAACCGGGAGCCGATTATTCTAAAGACACAGCGGGAGTCGGAAAGAGAAGCGGGAAAGATACGGCGGGAAGTGCTAAAGAACAGAAGGCCGCCGGAATCGGTACCATCTTCTTCTATACCAGTGCCGTTTCGTTCTGGAGCAGATACGCAAAAGGCGCAGGAAATTTGGGAGAAGTTCAGGGGGAAATACTCCAAGATTCTGGCTTTTGATTATGCGGACGGCTGTGAAATTCTTGCCATAAAACCGCAGGACATCGGACTTTTGCCGCGGGAAAACTGGGTATATGGAAATAATAGTTTTTTGTTGCACGGCTATTATAATTATCGTCATCTGATCCTGGCGCGCCTAAATCAGCCTGGCGGTGGAGGACGGTATCTGTTGGGAGTGCCGGGACACTATCAGAGCAATGAGCGCTATATGGCATCCATGTTTGGTTTTTCTGATTTTGTTTTGTCAAAACGCCAGCCGCCCCGGGATAGTCGCTTTGGATACTGGTATACGGATATCCAGATGGGAAATTGAATTATTTGTGAGGAAATCAATATATTTTAGACAGCCAGTCCACGGATTTCCACCTTTTTTACATAGGGCGCCACAAGAGAGGAAAAGTGATGCATTTCCTCGCGGGAAAAGGCGCTGAAGCCGGAAACAGGAACCTGCGCGGAATTTTGAAAGCACTGGAGGTAATAGGAGGAGGTACCGGAAATCCATGGGCCAATATCCAGAAAATCTTCTTCTGAATGAAGGCCTTTTACAGTGGTGGTACGGAATTCGAAGGGCACTGTCCCCTGCAATAAAAAAGAGATGCTTTCTTCGATGGGAGTAAGGTCGAGGGTGGGACAGCCGGCTGCTGCGGCGTAATGGTGTTTTCCGGCTTTTATATCCATGGCAACGTAATCCAAAAGGCCTTTTTGGGCGAGGCTGCGAAGGATATCTGGACGGGAACCATTGGTATCCAGCTTAACGGCCAGTCCCAGTTGACGGATGGAACGGATCAGGTTTTCCAGATCAGGCTGAAGTGTTGGTTCTCCGCCGGTAATGCAGACGCCCTGGAGAATGTGTGAACGTTTTTTCAGGAAGTTTAGAATCTGTTCCGGAGGAATGACGCTGTGCTCTGGAAGACAGCGGGCATCCAGAAGCTCGCTGTTGTGGCAGAAGGGGCAGCGGAAGTTGCAGCCTCCGAGAAAAATGGTGGATGCTACCAGACCAGGGAAGTCCAGAAGCGTTGTTTTTTGCAGACCGGAAATAATCATGAAAAAGCTCCTTTCAGGGAAACGGATTGCAGATTCCTCTATTATAATATTTTTTTGGCGGCATGGCAACGCGGTGCGGTTTGAAAAATCCCTTGACAAACATGGAAAAAAGACAGTACCATAGCGGAAAAGAGAAAGAAACAGGGGATATACGATGAAAATGACGCGAGAGGAAAAGTATATGCGGGCAGCCATTCGGGAGGCGCGAAAGGCGGGAGAATTGGGCGAAGTGCCGATCGGATGCGTGATTGTTTGGGAGGATAAGATTATTGGCCGTGGATACAATCGGAGAATGGTAGATCACAGTGCTCTGGCTCATGCGGAGATTACTGCGATTCGGAAGGCGTGTCGAAAAATGGGAGATTGGAGGCTGGAGGACTGCGAGATGTTTGTGACTTTGGAGCCATGTCCCATGTGTGCGGGAGCGATTGTACAGGCGAGGATTCCAAGAGTGTATATTGGTTCTATGAACCCCAAAGCCGGGTGTGCCGGATCTGTACTGAATCTTTTGAATGAAAAAGGTTTTAACCACCAGGTGGAGACGGAAATTGGCCTTTTGGAGGAGGAGTGTTCGCGAATGCTGCGTGATTTTTTTCGGGAGCTTCGAAAAAGGAAAAAAGAGAGCCGGGAAAAAACGGTGTTTAATTCTGATGAAGGATAAAAGAGGGATTGTGAAATAACAGACCATGAAAAAGGGTTTGCGAAAAAACGAAGACACGTTTTTCGCAAACCCTTTGGAAAACGGAATATTCCCGTGGTATCATTGGGGCGTTTGGACTATTTGATTACATGAATCCAGCCTTCGGGGGCTTTGATGTGCCCCATCTGGATGCCGGTCAGTGTGTCGTAAAGCTTTTGAGTCGTGGGACCCATCTTTTCCATTCCGCTGGGGAAGCAGATTTCTTTTCCGTGATCCACGATTTTTCCAACTGGAGAGATGACTGCAGCCGTACCGCAGAGACCGCATTCGGCGAAATCCTTTACTTCATCCAGGTAAATTTCGCGTTCTTCTGTCTCCATACCCAGATAATCTCTGGCTACCTGAAGGATGGAACGGCGTGTGATGGATGGAAGAATGCTGGAGGATTTGGGGGTAATCAGCTTGTTGTCTTTTGTAATGAAGATAACATTGGCGCCGCCGGTTTCCTCGATTCTTGTTCTTGTCTGCGGATCCAGGTAAATGTTTTCGTCATATCCCTGATTGTGGGCATCCACAATGGCATGAAGGCTCATGGCATAGTTCAGTCCGGCTTTGATATGTCCGGTTCCGTGGGGGGCCGCCCGATCAAAGTCACTGACCCGGATGGTAATAGGTTTTGCCCCGCCTTTGAAATATGGTCCCACTGGCGTTACGAAAATACGGAACTGATATACATTGGCCGGTTTTACGCCGATGATAGGGTCAAATCCAAACATATAAGGGCGGATGTAGAGCGTCGCTCCGGAACCATAGGGAGGAACGAAGGCTGCGTTGGCTTCTACAACCTTTGTGACGGCCTCTACGAAGCGGTCTTTGGGGAAGGGCGGCATTTCGAGTCCTCTGGCGGAATTTTCCATGCGCTCTCCGTTTAAATCCGGGCGGAAGGTTACAAGGTGGCCATCCTCAGTGGTATAAGCCTTCAGGCCTTCGAAGCAGGTCTGGGCGTACTGAAGAACACAGGCACATTCATTCAGTGTGATGTTCGGATCCGAAGTCAGAGTTCCCTCGTCCCAGGAACCATTTTCATACATGGAAACATAGCGATAATCTGCAGGCATATAGCTGAAACCGATATTGCCCCAGTCAAGATTTTTTTTCTCCATATTTAACGCTCCAATCTGTCAGAATTTTTATTGCTTTATGATTTCTTAATTATAATGTTTTCTCTGTTGTGATGCAAGATTCTGAGGCAAAAAAGGGAAAAAAATTGAATATGGCGTTTTTAAAAGGGTTTTCCGGCACGACAAACGCATGAATGTGTTCCTCAACCACACCCTGTGCTAAGTTCAAAAAT
>CALAAS010000059.1 GCA_937885015.1 uncultured Clostridium sp. | reverse complement strand
CGGGAAAGACGCGCCCGGGAATCGGGAAAGACGCGCCCGGGAATCGGGAAAGACGCGCCCGGGAATCGGGAAAGACGAGTTCGGGAGCTGAAAAAAGCCGCAGGCGGATACGTCTTTTTGCAAATCCGTATCCGCCTGCAGTCCTATCTCCATACTGCGCTCTTTAGCGGGTCTGAACGATCCCATTTACCGTCCAGGCGCCCGTCCCATCCACCGTATATCCGTCCGGTGTCACGGTATTCCGAAGCAGCGCTCCCTCTTTGATACCGTTTTCCATGGCTTTCTCACTGAAATAATAGCACTTTCCGTTGACCCAGTTCCAGCCTTTATACATGAAACCAAACCGGTTGTCATGGAGGTCATGGAGGAAGTAGATCTGGCCGTCCGTGTCGGTAAACCAGCCTGCATCCAGATATCCATGGGCATTGAAGTGATACCAGTGAAGCTCGCCGTTCCATATGCACTGATGCCAGCAGTTGACGGGGTATGTCCCGTCACTCTTTACAAACCACCAGCCGATCTCATCCCGTTTCCAGATCCCGGCGTAGGGATTCCGGAAGGAGTCCCCTCTGGAAGAGCCGCCGGAATCAGACCCGGAGGTCTCCATACGCTCATTGGTAAAGGTTACGGTAAACTGGCTCAGATGCCATGCGCTGACGGTAATATATTTTCCGATCCCGCTTCCCTGAATCCGGTATTGAACCAGCGGATCGCCCTCATGCTGGACATTGGCATAGGCTGCCGTTACCGACGCTGGAACGGGGAGGCGGAAATAAAACCGTGTCTTCCTCCCGCCCATGGCTGCCTGGGACAGATCCAGCGGTTTTTCACTTCCCCAAATCGGCTGACCCGCTTCGTTTAATTCAACCGAGCTGGCCGTCACTTCGAACACCAGCGTCTTCGGAAGCACCTGCACGCCCGTCACGGCTCCGGCTTCATCTTTCTCCACAATCGTCTCAAATTCTGCCTCTTTCAGCTCCTGTGACAGAGAAATCTGGGCCTTTATCGAAGTATCCACGATCCCATTGGCCGCTGCGGCCGCCGCCAGATTGTCTACAGACGCCGCATTTCCCACCACAGCTGTATTCTGTGCCATATCCTTTACAGAGTCTTTTGCCGTTTCAAACTGCTCATGGTATTCCTGGTGCTGTTCCGCCGGCAGCTCCTGGGGAACCTCCGGCTGAGGCAGCACACTCTCAGGAACAGAAAGTTCGGCCTTTCCATCCTGCAAGCCGCCGGAAACTGCCTTTTCACGAACCCAGTATTTCCCATCCCGTTCCGTCACCTCGCAGTTCTCTGCGAGGTACGCCGGATCCGGCTCACTGCTGAAGATTCCTGCCTTGATAAAACCAAGGCCATTTTCGCTGTACACAGCCTGCCCTCCTGCAGCCAGATACGTTCCGCCCTCCACAGACAGGGAAACGTTGTCCAGGCGGTTTCCCTGAAGGTCTCTCTGGCGCAGGGCATTCTCCGTCCCGTTTACCTGACAGTTTTTAAGCGTAACCTGAATGGGGTGTTTCGTTGTGTGCTGTACCACCGCCACACCGACGCCCCAGGTGGTGGCCCCGTTGTCATTGGGCGCCTCGCTGAAGCTTCCATTCCCTGAAATCTGCGTATCCGTTACTGTTACCCGGCCTGCCCTGACTTCGATTCCCGTCTTTCCGGAGGCGCTTCCGCCCGTGATCGCCGCTGTTCCGTCTGCCGGAAGGTAATAGGCCGTTTCATCGGAGCTTACGTCCACGCCTTCCACCGTCAGCGTCACATCCGTCTGGGCGCCGTTGGTTACCACTCCAAAATTTTTCCCATGCACGGAACCATTTTTAAGGGTCACGTCCACATGGCTGGCTTCAATCAGGACGCCGCAGCCGCTGACATTTCCCGTAAGCGTATTTCCATTAAGATCAATAGTCAGAGAACCGTAATCGCTGTCGATCAGCGCCGTCTGCGTAACGGGTTTCAAAAGAACGACTTCGTCCTTCACGCGGCTCCCCGCCGTATCGTTGGCCAGTGCCGCATCCACCGCATTTCCGAAATAAAAATACCCCAGACTTCCGATTTTGGCCTGAACCTCGCTCTCCTGGCATATGCGATAATGATCATCTGGCCGGAACAGGTATCCCGAATCCAGAAGTGCTGTGTAGCGGCTGTAATTATCTGCCGTAAAGCCGCTTCCTCCCTGGAGTTTTCCTCCCTCTGAGGTAATATTATCAAATCGCTCGCCGGCGCACGTAATGGCAATCACCTCTGTTTTGGCTCCCTTTGCCAGGAACTCCTCCAACGTGCCTCCATACAGAAGAGCCCCCCCCGATGCGCATTGCAGCGTAATGCCGGAAAGGTTCTCATTTCCCAGGGTAACTTCCTCTCCCAGATAGATCGTTTCCCCGCCATTGGCCGCAATTGCCGCCGCCAGGCTTTCGTAATACGTCTTTCCGGAGGCGCCCAGCGTAAAGACCGGGCCGCTGCCGGTGCTCGGTACCACCGCGTAGGGGTATTCCCCGCCGGATGGATTCTGGACACATTCATATCCGCTTCCTACAAAATCATTCACATCGGCCTTGAACTCGCCGCCCGTCAGAGAGAGACGGTTTTTCAGTTCCGCCTGTCCGCCCACCTTATTCCCGTTCACAAACACATCCGGCTTGTCGTAATTGAATTGGCCGCCCGTGACGAGAAAGCGATAGCGGTACGCGGGATCTGTATTTCCCGTTACCCGAATCCTTCCGTCAAAAGTATTTCCCCCGCCCAGCGTGATGGTCGCGTCCTTGTCCAGCTTCCATCCCGTCGACACCGCATAGCCATTGGGGGCGGAAACCTTCGAGTTTTCTATCGTAATCTGATTTCCCGCCGATAATGTGTCGATCCAGATGGCCTCCATATTTTGACCGCCAGCCTCGATCTGACAGCCTTCTATCCGGCAGTTCCCGATTGTGATAACATCCAAATCCTTACGAAAATAGATTCCCGCACTGGAGAGGTTCTGAATCGTACACCCCTCCATCGCAATGCTTCCGGCCCCGGATATGCAGACAGCTCCGCCAGTCGTTTTGGCTCCTTCATACGTCACGCTGGTATCGGTTAAATTCAGTTCCGAAGCCGAATTTACCTGGATGGCGCTATCGCCGTTCCCCGCATACGTTACGCTGCAGTCTGTCATTGTCAGCTTATCCCCGTCCATGGTAATGGGGCCGTTCATCTTGCAGGAGTCCATCGTCAGAATACCCCCGCCATTCACTTTGAGCGTACCGTCTATAACATTGCCATCCTCCCCGGAACCGCCCACAATGGCCACTCCGGGATTTTCGTGGGGGTGAGGGACAATAGTAAGAGATCCCGACAATGTATGGCCGTTCAGGTCGATGGTTACGGATTTGTTAATCTCCACATCTCTTTTTTCCTGGGCATCCCTCTGAAGCTGGATGGTTGCCGTTCCATTCTCCCTGCTGGCCGTCAAAGCTTCATGCATCGTCTCGTAAAGCCTATCCCTCACTGTGCCTCCGTTCTTTACAAGGTATGGGCCGTTGCCTACAAACCTGTCCCCCAAAAGTACAACGGCAAATTCTGAAAAATGTTCCACGCTGCAGCTTACATAGTCTTCCCCGGCAACCGCATCCTCTTTTTCCAGATTGCTGCTGTTTTCCCCGTCTCCGGCATGATAAACCGCCGCATTTTCCAGGGTTCCGGAAGCTGACCGGTCCATCCGCTCAAAGGAAACGTGTATCTCGCCTTTTTTTGTATCCGGCTGAATCTCCTCTCCGTCCTTCCAAAGCGTCAGATCCAGTACGATCAATTCCTCCACTTTCCGGCTATCCCCGGTTTCGGATTCGCTTTCTTCGATGGACGAGCGCAGCTCTTCAAGCCTGGCTTCCTGTTTTACCGGAAGCACCCGCAGCTTCGTCCCGGCCGGCAGAACTCCGGCATCGGCCGTTACCGTGACCTTCAAACCGGCCCCGTATCCCACCAGCTCCATTTCCTTCTCCGCTTCTTCCAGAGAAACCAGGATCGAGGGAAGCGCTTCTTCCTCAAATTCCCATTTTTTCCTGTCTATCTCCGGATAAAACAGATACTCCGCCAGCTCTGTCCTTTCGTAATCCTCTTCGCATTCCCACTCGTACACCGGAATGGATAAGGCCGTTCCCTCTTCATCAACCGCCTTCAGCCTTGTCGGAAACTGCAGGAAGAGTTCCTGTAAATCCGGCTTTTCCTCAAAGGAATAGGAGGACATAGCCAGTGGCTGAAATTCAATCCAGGGAAGGTCTTCCTCCTGCGGCAGCGTCTCTGCCTCCAAGGAAGGCCTGCTGCCGTCTTCTTCCTTTGATTCTTCCTCTGAGGAAGGCCTGCTGCCGTCCTCTTCCTTTGATTCTTCCTCTGAGGAAGGCCTGCTGCCGTCCTCTTCCTTTGATTCTTCCTCCGAGGAAGGCCTGCTGCCTCCCTCCTCTTCCTTTGATTCTTCCTCCGAGGAAGGCCTGTTTCCGTCCTCTTCCTTCGATTCCTTCTCCGAGGAAGGCCTGCTGCCTCCCTCCTCTTCCTTTGATTCTTCCTCCGAGGAA
>CALAAS010000058.1 GCA_937885015.1 uncultured Clostridium sp. | reverse complement strand
ACTTTGACGAATTTACGGCGACCGAGAAAAACGCTATTGCCAGGGAAGTGCTGAAGAAGTGCATCTGGGATGGAGAGTCGCTTTTTATTGAGCTGTAAGCTTCGCTTTTTTATGATGCGGGGCCTCCGGCCGCATACGCAAACTGGCACGGATCAACTCCCGCATGGAAATCTCCTGAACTCCGTCTCTGTTTCCCGCCCTGGTTTCCAGACGCACCAGATTGTCCACATGACGAATCTGAAGCTCCGCGGAATCCTCAATCGTAATGACACGCTCATCTTTCGGAATAAACGCCGACAGGGCATTTAAAAAAGTTGTTTTCCCGGATCCAGTCCCTCCACTGATAAAGATGTTATATCCCGTCTGCACTACTGTCTTCAGAAATCCGCTGGCCTCCCTGCTGACACTGCCCAGCTCAATCAGACGCTCCATGGTAATCGGCTCCGGAAACTTCCGAATCGTCAGCACCGGCCCGTTCAGGGCAATCGGTGCCAGTACAACATGAACCCGCGAGCCATCCTCCAATCGCGCATCCGCAATGGGCGATGCCATATTGACAGTTCGATTTACCCGGCTCACAATCTGCTGAATCAGATCTTCCAGTTGATCTGATGATTCAAACTGCTGATCCAGGCGACTGATCCGCCCCTTTCTCTCCACAAAAATACAGTCTGCCCCATTCACCATAATCTCCGTAATTTCGGGGTCTTCCACCAGCTCCTGCAGAATGTCCAGGCGCCGAAAAGAATCAAACAGCTCTTTTTTCAGCCGCAGTCGTTCCCGCAGCGGAAGATAATTCTGCTCCCCCTCTTCCAGCACTGCGCTGTCAATCATCTCCTGCAGTTCCAAATCCTCTACCTGCATTCTCCCCTCAAGCTGCCCGGAGAGACGATTCCTCAGCCTGGCCTTCTGTTCCCTCCACCCTTCTTTTCTCTGCTCTCCCCCCATCCTCGCCCCTCCTTAATGCCCCCGCAGCAGCTGACGCACATAATCCCCCAGCTCACTCCACAACAGCTGATCCAGATAATTGCTGCTTCTTCCCGGAATTCCGTGATGGGGCAGCTTCAGTTTCCGGATCCGTTCTCTCAAATCTGCATTTCCCGTCAGGGAAAGATAACGGTCAAACTCTTCCAGCTTGGCCCGAGATACTCCGTCCTCCAAAACTGGCATATAAATGACCCGGCACAGCTTCATGACCGGCAGTGCCGTTTTTCTGCAGTTTCCCGCATCCACCACAACCTTCTCATATCCGCTCTCCATGGCAATCGCCCGGATCAGACCAGCTGCCTGTTCTCCCGCCTCGTCCAGATCCTCCGGATACCGGGCCGGCGGAATATAATCCAGACCTCCAGTTGTATGGACAACGCTATTCAGCCGAAGAAGGTTGTAATTTCCTTCACTAAAAAAGTATAAAAGATCCGACAGGTCAGATCGGTATTCTGTTCTGGTCAGAGAAGACAACCCGGAAAACTCCTCCAGATTCACATACAGTGTCCTTTCCTCCTGAGCCAGAATCTTTCCCATGGTAATTGCCAGAGAGGTCTTCAAACAACGACTAACCGGTGAATATACCCCCAGAATATCCGCCCCCTCCCGAATTACCGAGCCGGAAACAACCTCATCACAGCAATACTCCATTACCTCCCGAACAATGGCATCTGTAGACTGATATTTGTACACACTTGGATAGAAGGACTCCACCTCTGCCGTCTCCCCCTCCGACAGAATAATAATCTGTCCTGCACCGATGGTTTCCGCCTCCTCCCGCTTTAGCTCTCCGCCAAGAAGAAGCAGTGCTACCGGATGTTTTCCGGAAAAAGAACGCAGTTTTTCCATGGATGTAAATGCTACCACCTCATATGGTATGGTTTCCTTTTGATTTACCACCTCCGCAAAACGGGCCGCATAGAACGGATCCACATCGTATACTGCCATAATTTTTCTCATGTCACTCCCCCTTCCACCAGATAAATACAGAAACCTAACAGTAAAAACGGTGTCAGACAAAGAGCTGCCTCAGAGCCATCCCGGTCAGCACAGTAATACGGAACGGCCTCCCTCAACCATACCAGCTGCTCTAAATAATACAGAAAATATCGGATACGTTTCACAAGAAGGTGCCTACGCACCATGATGAACACAGACCATGCAGCCGCCGCTGCCAGACCATAGAAAATACAGAAAAAACCTTCCTTTACTCCAAGAGCCCCTGTCATAAGCGCCATTACCTTTATATCGCCGACTCCCATCATCCGGAACACATAAAGCGGAAACAGGCATGTCAGGGCAAACAACGCCCCCGCCAGGCCAAAGGCACCGGCCATAAGAGCTCCCACCCCCTCTCCTCTGTCCTGCCCCCCACTCCATATTAGCCAAAACCAGACCGCTCCTCCCCAGAAAACAACCCACCAGTTTGGAACTCTCCTGAAACGCCAGTCCCACACGGAAGCACCTGCCAGAAAGATTAATACCATCCCTGTAAGCACATCATCCCCCCTATCCTGCTCTGAACACCAGTCCTCACCAAATATCAAAATAAACCACACAGCCTGCACCGACAAAACACCTGGCCCGTCACAGTCTAAGTCTACACCACAAAATACAAAGCGCCGCCTCTTTACAGCTACATTCATTCTCAAGGAATATCATCGAATTCGATCGAGAAACTTAAAAGAAACTCTATCATAGAATATGGGGAACTGTCCCCAAAACACCGCGGAAGAAACCGCTGGCGAACCATCCAGAACCACAGGCTTTATTCTCCTGAACAGTCAATTTGGAATGTTTCTTTATTATGAACAGTTTTTATCAAAAAGTCAACTCTATTTTCTAAAAAAAACCACCAAAAAAAACTGACAAATTTTATATATAAATTCCAGTTCTCTGATTCTCCTTTTCATTGACTGAATTCAGGAAAAATGATAAAATTATATTAGTTTAAATTTTTAAACCAAAGGGAGGTGAAGAACCGTGACCGACTTGGAAGGATCCGGACTGAAGGATCAGTTTTATCAGTGCATGCCTCTTTTCATTGCCCTGGGGGACGAAATACGCCTTACCATTATCGAGGCCCTGACGGATGCTGCCTGTCAGCGGTGCGACCATGATTTTTCCCCTGAAAATCTGCGGCAGCATGGCATGAATGTAGGGGAAATTACGGAAAAAACCAACCTGTCCAGACCTGCTGTATCCCATCACCTGAAAATTCTGAAAACAGCCGGCCTGATTGCATCCCGGCGTGAGGGAACATGCAATTATTACTATCTCTCCATTGAGGATAGTACCCGGCAGCTGATGCAGCTGGGAAACGGGCTCAAAGAATTTTTTCATTTTAACTTTTAAAATAAAGCATATATTTTCCATTCCTGTATATACTGGTAGTTAGAAAATTTTTTTAATCTGCCAGGCTGGCAGCACAACAGACAGGAGTGAGCAATATGAAATCATCGGAACCCGCCGCGCGCAGAGAAGCCAGACGGCAAAAACGCCAGGCTGACCGGACTGACCCGGAACTTCTGACGCAGCTGCGGCAGGCGATCGGCCGCATTGATACCGCGCTGAACCATTTCGAACAGGTGGTAGATCCGACGCTGATCGACTGTTATATCTATGAACTGAACGCGGCACAGCTGCGATATCAGTTTCTCCTGCGCCGAATCAAAAGCCAGGAGCAAAGCTTTCACATGACCGGAGGAAATTGCCATGAGCACCTGGTATGAAGATGCCGTTTTTTACCACATGTACCCCCTGGGAATGACCGGGGTTCCCACTGAGAATCCATTTCCGGCAGATTTTCAGGAAAACGCCTCCTCCAGACCGGACTGTCTGGAGGAGTGCAAATCCGGAACTGCTTTTTCTGAGTTGAATGCCTGGATTCCATACATAAAAGACCTGAATATTTCTGCCCTTTATATCGGACCGCTTTTCGAGTCTTCCACCCATGGCTATGACACCCGTGATCTCCGCCGAATTGACCGGCGCCTGGGAACCTCCGAAGACTTCCGGGCCTTTGTATCCCACTGCCATGCAGCAGGAATCCGGGTAATCGTCGATGCTGTATTCAACCATACAGGACGCGATTTCTTTGCCTTCCAGGATGTCCGCCAAAATCTGGACGCTTCCCCTTACTGCAGCTGGTACAGGGGCATACACTTTGGCTGGAGCAGTCCCATGGGAGACCCCTTTGGTTACGAAGCCTGGCACGGAATCTGGGATCTTCCCTGCCTGAATCACGACAATCCCCAGGTCCGGGATTACATTCTGGATACCGTCCGTTTCTGGATCCATGAATTCGACATAGACGGTCTCCGACTGGACTGCGCCAGCGACCTGAGTTTCCTTCTAATGGAGGAGTTGAGAAAATTTTCCACCTCTTTAAAGGAAGACTTCTGGCTCATGGGAGAAGTTATACACGGAGACTACAGCCGGTTCATCCGTCCGCAGATGCTTCATTCTGTGACCAATTACGAGATGCATAAAAGCATCTATTCCGCCCATAACGACCACAATTATTTCGAGCTGGCTCACAATGTCCGCCGCCTGGAAGCGATGGGGCGGCAGCTCTATACGTTCGTGGACAATCACGACGAAAACCGGATTGCCAGCAAGCTGAACAGCCGAAGCCATTTGGCCCCGGTCTACACACTTTTATTCACACTTCCGGGAATCCCGTCCATCTATTACGGCAGCGAATGGGGGATTCAGGGCCTGCGGGGGCCCTCTTCCGACACAGCGCTCCGCCCGCGGATCCGGCCGGAGGAGCTCCCGTACCAGAGTAAACTTTTGCAACCGAAGGATAAACTCCCGCAATCGGAAGAGAAATCCTCGTCCGGGGAAAACAGAATGCCGCAGGAGGAGCACACCGATGACAGAAAAAAGAACCTTGAATTATACCATCTGATCCGCAGGCTGGCAGAGATTCACCGTGCCGAACCAGCTCTTCACAGCGGACTTTACCAGGAGCTTTTTCTTACAAACCGGCAGTATGCATTTGCCCGTATTAACAGCTATTCTGCTGTTCTGACAGCCGCCAACAACGACGATGCACCAGCCTCGTTTTCTGTTTCGCTTCCGTTTCATACTAATGAAACAGAGCTCTGCGATCTTCTGACCGGAAGACCGTTTACCATACAGAATAATCAGGTTCAGATAGAATTAGAGGGTAACAGCGCTGTTATCCTGAAAATAACGGAGGGGTAAGATTATGAAAGGATGTTCAAACAAGAAAGCAGACAGGGCTGCAGGCACCGCAGCGAAGACGGTTCACAGAAAAAATCCGGAAAAAACGAAGACAAAAAACAATGATTTCGGAGTAATCGGCGAACTGGACCGATATCTGTTTGGGGAAGGCCGCCACTATCAGATTTATAAAAAACTGGGTGCTCATCCCTTTACATACCACGGACAGGCAGGGTACTATTTTGCTGTTTGGGCCCCGCATGCAAAAGCTGTCAGCGTTGTAGGCGATTTTAACAGCTGGGATCCAGACGCCACACCCATGAAACCCGTGGCCGACAGCGGCATTTACGAAGCCTTTGTCCCCGGCCTGGCTCTTGGGCAACTCTACAAGTATGCCATCACAACGCAGGATGATAAAATCCTGTTCAAAGCGGATCCTTACGCATTCTACGCAGAATTTCGTCCGGGAACGGCTTCTGTGACCGCTGATATCCAGGACTACAAATGGACGGATTCCTCCTGGATGGAAAAACGAGCTGCCGCTGACCCCATTACCTCCCCCATGGCAATTTATGAGGTACATTTGGGTTCCTGGAAAAAGAAAAATCGCCGCGAAAAAGACGGTTACTACACCTATATGGAAGCCGCTCACGAGCTGGCGGACTATGTCAAAGAAATGGGCTATACCCACGTAGAACTGATGGGAATTGCAGAACATCCCTTTGACGGCTCCTGGGGATATCAGGTAACAGGATATTTCGCCCCCACCTCCCGCTACGGCACTCCGTCAGAGTTCATGTATTTCGTCAATTATCTCCACAAAAAAGGAATCGGCGTCATTCTGGACTGGGTTCCGGCCCATTTCCCCAGAGATGCCCACGGACTGGCCAATTTTGACGGACAGGCGCTGTACGAATATGCGGATCCGCGAAAGGGCGAACACCCGGACTGGGGGACGAAAGTCTTTGATTACGGAAAAAATGAAGTATCCAACTTCCTGATTGCCAATGCACTTTACTGGCTGGATGAGTACCACATTGACGGCCTGCGGGTGGATGCTGTGGCCTCCATGCTCTATCTGGACTATGGCCGTCAGGACGGTCAGTGGGTGCCCAACCAGTACGGCGACAATAAAAACCTGGAAGCCATCGAATTCTTCAAGCATTTAAACAGCCGGATCCGGGCCCGAGGCGACGGATCTGTCATTATCGCGGAAGAATCCACTGCCTGGCCTGGCGTAACAAAACGCCCTGAGGAGGACGGTCTTGGCTTTACCTTTAAATGGAATATGGGGTGGATGCATGATTTCCTGGAATATATGAAGCTGGATCCCTATTTTAGAAAATTCAACCACAATAAAATGACATTTGGCATTACCTATTGCACCAGTGAAAATTTCATTCTCGTACTGTCACACGACGAAGTCGTACACTTAAAATGCTCCATGATCAACAAAATGCCTGGAATCTACGAGGATAAATTTGCCAATCTGAAGGTCGCCTATGCCTTTATGCTGGGCCATCCCGGAAAAAAACTGCTTTTCATGGGGCAGGATTTCGGCCAGTTCCACGAATGGGATGAAAAAGTTTCTCTGGACTGGTATCTGACCCGCGAGCCTCTGCACGCAGACCTTCAGACTTTCGTCAAAGGACTTCTGACCCTGTACCGCAAATATCCAGCCTTGTACCGGCTGGATGAGGACTATGACGGTTTCCAGTGGATCAACGCCAATGACGGCGACCGCAGTATTTTCAGCTTCATCCGGCGGGATGAGACACAGAAAAAAAATCTGCTCTTTATTTGCAACTTTACCCCGGTTTACCGCGACGATTACCGGGTTGGCGTTCCCAAGCGCGGAACCTTTACTCTGGTTCTGGATCAGGAACATGGCTACTATGAACGCGGAGAAAAGACAAAATCCTACCGTTCCGTTAAGAGCGAATGCGATGGACAGCCCTACTCCTTTGGCTATCCGCTTCCGGCTTACGGAGTAGCGGTATTCCGCTTCTAACTGATATATAGCTTCAATACTATGTGATACTTAGATGTGTTCTGACACATGAACATATTCTGATACATAAAGGGGCGCTGCAAAACATATCATTTTTGTTTTGCAGCGCCCCCGATTTTACACTTGATGCCGTTTTTTCTGTTCCGGCATGAAACTGTCTTCTATTCCGGCATGGGATACGCTCCCTCCCATACAATCCTCCTGTAATTCTCCAGATCTGTCGCCCCTTCCGTGGAAATGAAAAGAAGAACTGAATCCCGGTTAAGTCCGAGGCGTTCCTTCCATTCTCGCCGAAAATTCGACATTTCCTGGCGGTCTGCAGACCTCCCCGCCAGCCGGCCTCCCTGCAGCAGCAAGGCCGCCAGTCCAAAAGGCGCAGCCCCGCTTTCCCCGGAAATAATCCGCTGATCCTGCGCCAGGGGATTTCCCAGAATCCTCATCCCCCCGGCCGCCACCCAGTCCGGTATGGAAGCAAAATAATCCGTACACTCTCTCAGAATATTCCAGGCCAATGGATTGATCTCCCCACAGGCCAGACCGGCCATAATCGTCGTAAGATCCCCGGCAACTGCATGCAGAGTCCCGTCATCCGCCCTGGCTGTACGGAAAAAGCAGTCCGCCTGCTGTGGTTCTACCACCGTCAGAACAGGCCTATTTTTCTCTCCGTACCGGTTCACGAAATAGGCTGCCACCGCGGCCGCCATAGAGCCTACCCCCGCCTGCAAAAACACATGCGTGGGCCGCTTCTCTCCCAGCTGCTCCGCTGCCTCATCCGCCATCGTCATATATCCCTGCATAATTCTCATGGGCACTTCCGTGTATCCGTCCCAAGCTGTATCCTGAATCAAAATCCACCCGTTCCGTTCCGCCTGCTTTCTGGCAAAACGCACGGTATCATCGTAGTTCATCTCTGTGATGGACGCTTCTGCCCCCAAGGACCGGATACGATCCAGCCGCTCTCTGGCTGTTCCTCTCGGCATATACACCACACTGTTCATTCCCATCCTGGCAGCCGCCCAGGCCACGCCGCGGCCGTGATTACCATCTGTGGCTGTCACAAACGTAAGCGTTCCCGGCTCTGCACCGGCATAAGCCCCCATGGCGTAGCTGCCGCCCAAAGCTTTGAAGGCATTGAGTCCAAACCTGGCACTTTCATCCTTCACATAAATTCCGCTGACTCCCCATTCTTCAGCCAATGCCTCCAGAGACACCAAAGGAGTCACACCATACTCCGAAAAACCGGCATGAAACGCCCTGACCTTTCTGGCCTCTTCCACGGAAAAGCAGATCCGCCCAGTCATGCCCTGCTCTCCCGCTTCACATCCATTCAGGCTTTGTCCTGTCCCGTTCTGATCGACATCCTTTTTGCTGTCAGCTATCATTGTCTTCCAGTTTACAATCTGAATCCCCGTTTCCATGCGTTCTTTGCCTCCTCTCCCGCATATCCCCGGATCGCCCCGCCTTCTCTCTATATGCTTTTATTCCTCCAGCAAAGCCCGGTACACATCCCGTTTCGCCATCCCTCTGTCTTTTGCCACCTGCTTCATCGCCTCTTTGCGGTCCATCCCCTTCGATTCATAACAGGCCATGTGCTCTTGCAGGGACATCTGCAGCCATTGATTTCTGGCCTCCCTCTCCAGGTCATCCACAGAACGACCTTCCAGCACAATCACACACTCTCCTTTCGGCTCGTTGACCCGGTAATATTCAACCGCCTCCAGAAGTGTCGTCCGAAAAACACTTTCATATCGTTTTGTCAGCTCCCGACACACAGAAATCCGTCGATTCCCCAATACCTCCAAAAGCTCCTCTAACGTCCGTACCAGATGGTGAGGCGCTTCATATAGCACAATCGTCCTCGTTTCCGTTTGCAGTTCCTCCAGAATCCGCTGCCTTTCCCGCTTATCCGGAGGCAAAAATGCCTCAAAGCAAAACCGCCGTGTCGGAAGACCGGAAATAATCAGAGCCGTAATACAGGCAGCCGGCCCTGGCAGAGCCGTCACCTGAATTCCCGCTTCACAGCACTGACGCACCAATTCCTCTCCTGGATCGGAAATTCCCGGTGTCCCGGCATCCGTAACCAGCGCGATATCCACGCCGGATTTCAACTTTTCCACCAGCTGAACCGCTTTTTCCACCTTATTATATTCATGGTAGCTGGTCATCGGCGTGTGGATATCAAAATGATTCAGAAGCTTAATAGTATGTCTTGTGTCCTCTGCCGCAATCAAATCAACCGTTTTTAATGTCTCCAGCACCCGCAGCGTAATATCCCCCAGATTTCCGATGGGGGTGGCGCATAAATACAGTGTTCCTTCCATATCCTTCTCCCGATTTTCCATCCTGAGCTGAACCGTTTCACACCGTCCGGCTCTAATATCCGTAGATGTCGTAAATTTCATCCGTATAAACCCCCGGCTCCCGGTACACAATCAGGGGTTTTTCTATTTTCATCAGCGCGCCGCCGCCCCGGACCGCCTCAATCAGAACCATGTTAGCCTCTCTGTCTGCAAACGGATGAACAAACTTCATCCGTTTCGGCTCCAAACGGTGACGGGTCATAGTGTTTAAAATCTCAATCAGCCTTCGCGGTCGGTGAACCATATACATCCGTCCCCCGGACCGCAGAAGCGATGCTCCTTCCCGCACTACGTCCTCCAGCGTACACAGCACCTCATGCCGCGCAATGGCCTTTGGAAGATTCGGATTTTTCAATCCATGGCTATCGTTCATATACGGTGGATTGGTGGTTATTACATCAAAAGAGGCTCTGCCGAATATACGGCCTGCCTCTTTAATGTCTCCCTCTCTTATGTCTATTTTTTCCTCCAATCCATTCAGCACCACGCTGCGGGCCGCCATCTCCGCCATCTCATGCTGGATCTCAAGGCCTGTAAAATGCCGACCGGAGGTCTTTGCCTCCAGAAGAATTGGAATAATACCAGTTCCTGTTCCCAAATCCAGCGCATTTTCTCCCGGCTTTACCTCTGCAAACCCGGACAGAAGCACCGCATCCATTCCAAAGCAGAAGCCATTCTCCTTCTGAATAATCCGGTATCCGTTTCTGTGGAGCTCGTCAATCCGCTCGCCCTCTCTAATTGTCATCTAATCTCGATTTTCCTTCCCGTTTTTCCAGTGCTTCCAGTGCCTTTAACTCCGCATCATTGACATTTGCCTTTTCCCTGCGTCTCTTAGGGCGGAACCGAAGCTGCTCCACCTTGTATTCCCGGATTTCCTTCTCATCCCGATCTACTGTCACGATTACCTTGACCAGCTGGCGAAGTACACTAACGCTGTGCACCTCTCCCTTCAGACCGTCATCCGTAGTCACATAATCTCCAATGCTGGGCAGTTTACTGTTGAGAACTTCATAGGTTTCCTCTTCATTTTTCAGACAGCACATCAGCCGGCCACAGACACCGGAAATTTTCGTGGGGTTCAGGGAAAGATTCTGCTCCTTAGCCATCTTGATGGATACCGGAATAAACTCCGAAAGGTAAGAATGACAGCACAGAGGGCGGCCACAGATACCCACGCCGCCCATGATCTTCGTCTCATCCCTGACTCCGATCTGGCGAAGCTCAATCCGGGTCTTAAAAACAGCAGCCAGATCCTTTACCAGCTCTCTGAAATCAATCCGCCCGTCCGCCGTAAAGTAAAACAACAGCTTGTTGTTGTCAAAGGTATATTCCGCATCAATCAGCTTCATCTGCAAATCATGCTTCCGAATCTTTTCCACACAGATACGAAACGCCTCTTTTTCCCGCTCCCGATTTCTCTGCTCAATTTCCTCATCATTTCTGGTGGCCATGCGGATCACGGATTTTAGTGGTGAAACTACCTTCTTTTCATCGACCTCCCGCACGCCAAGAACAACCTGTCCAAACTCAATCCCACGGGCCGTCTCCACAATTACGTGATCCCCCGCTTTAATTTCCATCTGAGCCGGGTCAAAATAATATACCTTTCCGGCCTTCCGGAATCTGACTCCGATTACCTTTATCATAAAATTAATTCTCCTTCATTGTCAAAAGCATCAACTCCAGCACCAAATCTGTGTTTACATTGGCATCCAGCCGGGTTTTTGCTTTCTCTATCGCATTTAAAATCTGTTCCAGACCCTCATAAGAGCTTTTCTGGCACAGCGTACTGACCGTTCCGTATTCATCCTTAAAAATCAGGGTATTGATATCCTTTGTCACCTTGAACATCAGGATATCCCGATACCACAGCTGCATAAAATCCAGGCACTCCTTCAGATCCAGCTTATCCTCCTGAAGCTTCCGGATATAATCCAACAGCATCGGTATTTCCATACCCTTAATATTCCTGAGAAGTGTAAGAACCTCCCGGTAAAGCAGGGCAAACTCCTCGGAAGAAGCCAGATAAATCGCCTTCCCCAGATTTCCCCGGGAAAAAGCCGCATAAATATCCGCCTGATTTTCCGGCACCTGAAGCGTCTGAGTCAGATACTCCCTGATTATGTGATCCTTCAGGGGGCGGAGCTTGAGCTGGATGCATCTGGAAAGTATCGTGGGAAGAAATGCCTCCGGATTCGTTGTCATTAAAATAATAACTGCATACGCCGGCGGCTCCTCAATGGTCTTTAACAGCGCATTTTGCGCCTGCACGGTCATCTTTTCCGCCTCATCCACCATATAAATCTTGTAATGGCTGCTGTACGGCTTAATCATAACCGTATCATTGATCTGCGTCCGCACATCATCCACACCGATACTGGCCGGCTTTTCGTGGGTTACCCAGATCACATCGGGATGATTGCCGGAAAGAAGCTGCTTGCAGGCATGGCACTTCATACATGGCTCCTGGTCGCTGTTCTCACACAGCAGCGTCATGGCAAACGCCCGGGCAATCGTTTTTCTTCCCATTCCCTCTTCCCCTGCCAAAATATAGGCATGAGAAATCCGGTGGTACTCAATCGCCTTCTGAAGATGATCTTTGATCCTGTCGTGTCCGATAATATCGTGAAAACCAGCCATAAAACTCCTTTCGGGGGATTTTCGCGGTATACGCGAAAACCGGTATGCGCAATGATATAATGCCTGCTTCACAGTCATTATATCATATCCTTCGGATATGATATGTCTCCGACGGAATTAAGCGCCCGGTTTTTCGCAGTGAATGCGAAAACCGATGTGCGCAATGATATAATGCCTGTTTCACAGTCATTATATCATAAGATATTCGAAGTGAGAAGAGTACAGATTTCTTCCAGACACACCTCTAAATCGCTGTTCTGAAATCGCTGCTCGATCTGACATTCTGCCAGATTTTCCTGTGAAAAATCTCTGGCGTCTGCCAGAAATCTCCTGCAAAGCTCCTCATACTTCGGCTCAGGCTGCTGCCGCTCCCGGCGGATGGCCCGCATCAGCCGCTCTCCATCCTCTACCTCAATATAAATTGGAATCAGGAACCCGGCCCCAAAATATTCCCGAACACTCCGATAGGATTCCAGCGTCCCAATCATCAGGTAATCAGAATGTTTCAGGTCAATCTGCCCGTCATCCACTGTCGCGTAGCTCCAGGGACCATATACCGTTTCATAGGTTCTCTTCTCAACCACAGCTCCACGTGTCTCCATTTTTTTCATTTCCACATCCGTGACAAAATGGTACTCCACGCCTTCGGTCTCCCCCTCGCGGCGAGGCCGGGTGGTATAAAGCGTTACTGTTTGAAGCTGCGGCAGCCGCTCCAGCAGTTTTTTATATATGGTATCCTTTCCGGATGCACTTTTTCCCATCACATAAAAAATTTTTCCCATATTACCCCTCTTCCCCCAGATTGTCCAGAACAAACAGACCCGTCCCGTCAAACCCTTCCACCGTCAGGCCCATACCGGCCTCTCTCACAATAATTCCAGCTGCCTCCCCGGTTATCCTCTCCCCCGGTGCCACCAGCGGCACACCGGGCGGATATATGGTTACGAAAGCTCCGCTTATTTTTCCTACGGCCTCCGCAACTGGAACCTTTTTCTTTGGATGGTTCCAGGCCTCTCCTGGTATCAGAACCTGTGCCCCAGCTGCCTGATCCCTATTGCCTGCTTTTTCCCGCTCCGGTCTGAAAACAATCCCCGTTTCTTCTTCCCCGGCACATTCCGTTTCAACCGACCAGTCAGAGTCCGCCTCTCGATTGAGCTCCTCCAACGCGCCTTCCAAGCGCTCCAGGCCATCCTCTGTATCCATCAAAGATGTCATACAAAGTACATACCGGCCGCAGGCCATCTCCGGCTCCAGGTGATACCTCTCTCTTAAAATTACCGCCAGAGCAGGGCCTGTCAGTTCCGCTGCCATTCCCTTTCCGTAAAAAACCAGCTTTGAGGGATCCAGAGCCGCTACTCCGCTCATTCCGCAGATATCATCTGTGACCATTCCGAAATTATGAAATCCAGAGACTCTTTCCCGAAATGCATCCAACCGCTTCCTGTATCGGACCATCTCCTCCCGTCCCTCGCCGTCCATGTACCGAATGCAGTTCTCCATGGACGCCAGAAACAGATAGGACGGACTGGAAGTCTGAAAGATGGAAAGATACCGTTCCAAACGATCCTCTGGAAAACGTTCCCCCTTCAGGTGCAGGACAGCCGTCTGGGTCAGGGATGGCAATGTTTTATGGAGACTCTGAATTACCACATCTGCCCCGCAGGAAAGCGCCGATTCCGGAAACAGGCGGTTCTCATTGTCAAAATCCCCTTTTTTCCCGCCAAAAGGAAGATGCGCCCCATGAGCCTCATCCACAATCAGCACCGCACCATGACGATGAGCCACCCGGGCAATTCCCCGTATATCCGAAAGAATTCCCTCGTAGGTGGGGGACGTGATAAATACTGCCCGGATATCTGATTCTTTAGCCAGACTGATTTCCACCTGCTCTGGCGTTATTCCTCCGGGAATGGAACACGGCATGATATGCTCCGGATAAAGGTATACCGGCGTTAACCGATTCAGCATTACCGCATGGTAAGCGGCTTTATGGGAATTTCTCGCCATCAAAATCCGGCCTCCGGCCGGTACTGCCGCACTGATGGCGCTCAAAATCCCACCAGTACTCCCGTTAACCAGATACCAGGTCCGATCCGCTCCATAGATCCTGGCCGCTCGCTCCATGGACTCTTTTAAAATTCCCTCTGCATGATGAAGATTGTCAAATCCGTCAATTTCTGTAATATCCACCAAAAAAGGATTCGGAAATACCGTTATCCCCGCTCTGCACTGCCTTTTATGGCCGGGCATATGAAAGGGGTAATAATCCGATGCCCCGTACCGCTTTAAATCATCAATCAGCATCTGTTTCTCCCATCTTAAAAAGGCCGGGATCAGGAATGGGTTCCCGGCTTTGTTGCATCAATTTCCAAAGCTCTGGTAGACTCCCAGGCCATCTGCCCAGAAACGCTGTCATAGCTGCAGACGTGATAAAGGCAATAGATCCGATCCTCCCCTGCCATAACCAGCTCCAGCATATCGCTCCCTGTATGTTTCGGACGAACTGGAGTGTCATTGACAACCCGGATCCCATCAGATGTAATCTGGGCAATCTGCCCGTGAATGGCATCCGGATCTGCCACGGTCGGAATGTATTCCCCATATATACACTGTGAATACTCGTAATAATATAGATTTCGCATATGTCCACGAAATGGACTTCCCACAGACTCTTGCTCCATGGTTTGCAGATTCAATCGATATATCTGGCTGTCACACTCTCCGCCATACTGACTAAGTCTGGCACTGTAATACAACCAGTTTCCCGCCAGACAGAGGCTGTCAGCTGCTATTCCCTCCTGAGGCAGCAAACTTCGCCTTCCCGACCCGTCTACCCAATAAATTTTTCGTTCAGAACCGCTGTTTTCAATACCAAAATGAATGTCTCCGCTTTTCCGTTCTGCCGGACGGACCGATGCAATCTTCCCGTTCTCTAACCGGTAAAACCGATCTCCAGCCCGTACTTCCCCATTCCCACTCTCCAGAGCCGGCCCTCCCTGTGAATTGTAAAGCTGGAAATCATTCCCCTGCTTTTCGATCCGGAATCCGGCCTCCATGCCGGAATAAGGCTGACCGGAAGAAACCACCTCCAAAGTCCTTCCGTCCATGTAATAGGCCGTATCCTCCCAGGCAAAATAGTATTCCACCTCATCAGCCAGATACTGCGTTGCCCGGTTTTCAAGCGATGTGCGGAACAATTTTCCATCAGACTTATAATACAGCCATTTCTCCGTCACCTGAAATCCTTCCGTTTCCAGGGTATTTCCTGTCTCAAATACTTCTGTCGCCTCCGTTCCATCCGGCTGGGCCCGATTAACAACCGTCCGTATTCCGGAAGTTTCAGAAACTGGATACTCACTGATATACCAGAGATAGCCACAGCGTATATCTGCCTGCACCACGTGTCCGTTTTTTACCACACACTGCTCTGGACTGTCCGCCGAATCCTTTCTGTAAATATTGCCGTTTTTTACCTCGTAACGCACATCCTCATCAAAGCATAAAGCCTCATTCTCCGCCACCTCTCGATTCGTCCCTATCATGGTAAGTTCTCCAGTTTTGGAAAATGTAAGCTGCTGTTTTCCGATAAAAACGGACCCGGATGCTTTCTTACCGGAGTGCATCACATAATAAAGCTTTCCGTCTGGGTGGCGTGTCCACCCGGGCGTATAATTCTGATCTTCCCCCACCAACTCTGGAGAAACTGTCTCCGTGCCGACATACGCCGCCGTTTCTGCCGGCACTCTGGTCTCTTTTGTACTGCCCAACAGCCACCGGCCTCCCAGATACAGCACAGTCCCCGTCAAAACAAGCGCCATAAGGGCAACTGCAATTCGAAGACTGCTAAAAAACCAAAGCTGCCATCCCCCCAGCTCCTCTTCTTCCTCTCTGTTCATCTGCTCCTGCTCTTCCAGTTCCAGCCAAATCGTTGCCGCCTGCTCCTCACTCAGCGGCTCTCCCATCTCCTCCAGAACCGTTTCACTCAGGTCGTCCCCCAGGTACTCCCCGGCGGCCCGGTAAATTTCATCCTCAATACGCATCCGAAGATCGCCCTCTTCCAGCGGAAGCGTCCCCGCCTGTCGGTACAGAGTCCCATACACCTGTTTCAACAGCTCTGCCGCCTCCGGCTCCTTTACCAGGGAGCGAAGCTTTCCATAGGTCTCCTGCACTGTGAGGATATAGAAATTTTCAAACCCTCCCGTATCTCCGGTCCAGGCTGTACGGATTGTTTTTCTCAAAAGGATGCGCCGTTTCACCGTTTTCCTCCCTACTTTACTGAAGCGTCTGATCTCCGTCTTTGATGCATAAATTTTTCCTTACCCCGAATTCCGCCATCCAGTTTCTTACTTCCAACGTCTTATAGGGCCCTATTCCGACAACTCCGTCCTGTTCATTATTCCACAGCCAGTCCGGAGTAGGCCACAGGCATACCTCCGGCAAAATTGCCTCGTACACATCTCGCTCCACCCCCTGCTGACCATGGTGCGCCATCTGCACCACATCCGCCTTCAGCTCCTGTGGGGTGCAAACGTCCAGAAGGTTCTCACCTGCCTGCCATCCCATATCGCCCAAAAACAGAATCTTCTTTCCCCCCAGCTCCACCCGGTATCCCACGGAACTGTTATTGAAGGTATTTTGCGAACAGACAAATGCGTCATTCAATACTGTGATTCGGGCATCTTTTACAGCAATCTCACTGCCCTTTTTTACAGAGTGCTTTTTCTCTTGCGGAACCGTTTCCAAAGCCGCCAGCGCCGCATCCAGGCATTCCAGATCCGATTCCCGGCGTGAACTTTCCTCCTGGCTGTAAATATCACGATCCAAAAATGAATAATAGATTCCCTGGATCTCCACAGGAACCGGATCCATTTCCAGAAGCTTTGTCAGCGCCCCCACATGGTCACTGTGTGGATGCGTAATCAGCCAGGCGTCCACTGTGCCGCCATACTGGGTAATTATCTCTGCCAGATGATCTGCATCCGTATCACGGCCTCCATCCACCACAATCACACCGCCCTCTCTCGTCTGCATCACACAGGAAAGGTTCTGACTTCCATCGGCGCACTCCAGAAGCTTTAAAACGGCTCCGTCCAGGTATGGCTCTTCAATCCCCTCCGCCGCATTGGCTGCTTCCAGAGCCTCCAACGCGGCAACTGCTGCTGAACCTTCCATCCGGCTTTCTGCCTCTAAGGCAGACTCTGTATCAGCTGTAACAGACTCATTCCCGGAATCCGGCTGTTTTTCCTCACATCCTCCAAGACAGATCACCGCCACCGCCATAAAAAGCGCCAGCACTTCTTTTCTTCTCTTTCCCCCGACTTTTTGCTCTATATGTATCCCTGCTCTTTGCTCTATATTTTTCATTCAGCGTTCCATTCCTTTTTACTGTTTCTATACTCACACAGCGGCTATCATACCTCGCCAAATGCATTATAACAGTTGAAAACCGGAAACACAATCCTAACGGCTTACAAACATTTTACCATTTTATTCTGACAAACTTTACAGTTTCTCTTTTATAATCCCTGTAACATCATTTTTCAAAAGGAGATAATATGGTATGAAAAAGAAAATAATATCAACCCTTGTGACTGGAGTTCTTGCGGCCTCCCTTGTCGGCTGCAGCGCACAGGCGAAAGCGCCTGCTTCTGAATCAGGTGTTCCGACACAAGCCGTTTCTGATACGGCCGCTGCCAATGACAAAACTACAGCATCCAGCCAGGCTGCAGCGGCCATTCCCAAATATGTATTCCTGTTTATCGGAGACGGTATGAGTTACCCGCAGGTACAGCTTACAAACTATTTTGTCAGTGCCAATTCCCAGACATCCGACACGGTTTCAGTGGATGGAGAAGAAAAAAACATTCTTTCCAGCAAAAATCAGCTGCATATGATGGACTTCCCGGTTTCAGGCTCCGCCCAAACCTACGACAGCACTTCCTTCGCGCCAGATTCCGCCTCAACCGCCACCTCCATCGCCACAGGCCATAAAACCTGGAGCGGAAGCATCAATGTCAGTGAAGATTTTTCGCAAAAATATGAAACCATTGCAGAGCAGCTGAAAGCACAGAAAAATTATAAGATCGGTATTTTATCTTCTGTAAACTTAAATCATGCCACACCGGCTGCTTTCTATGCACATCAGGCCTCCAGAAACAGCTATTATGAAATCGGAGAAGAGCTGATTGCCAGCAATTTCGACTACTTTGCCGGAGGCGACCTGTTAAAGCCGACCGGCGCCGATCAGGACAAAGAGAATCTCTACGATCTGGCAGAGGATGCCGGTTACAAAATCATCAAAACCCAGGCTGAAGCAGAAAAACTTACTGCCGCCGACGGAAAGGCCATCGTAATCGATGAGCACCTGGCTGACAGTGACGCTATGGCTTATGAGCTGGATCGCCCGGATGGCCAATGGTCTCTGGCTGACTATGTAGAAAAGGGCATTGAAGTCCTCGATAATGACAATGGCTTTTTCATGATGGTAGAGGGCGGTAAAATCGACTGGGCTTGCCATGCCAATGATGCCGCCTCCACCATTGCCGATACCATTGCCCTGGACGATGCTGTAGGAAAAGCCGTTGATTTTTACAACGAACATCCGGAAGAAACTCTGATTCTGGTAACTGGCGACCATGAGACCGGCGGACTGACCATTGGCTTTGCCGGAACCGACTATGATACGTTCTTAACGAACTTTAACAACCAGAAAATATCTTATGCTAAATACGATTCCGACTATGTTGCTGCCTACAAAGAAAATAAGACCGATTTCAATACTGTTATGGCGGATGTGACAAAGCTCTTCGGACTGGCAGCCCCTTCTTCTGAAAGTGCAGAAACTACCCAGCAGAAAGACAGCGCGGATCTGCATCCGGAATCCGACGGTACCGGTACTCTGGAAATGACAGAATATGAATACGGACTTTTAAAAAATGCTTACGATACAACCATGGCCCGTACTGGCGAAGAAAAAGAATTCGGTCAGGAAGAATACATTCAGTATGGCAGCTATGAACCGCTGACCGTTACCATTACCCATATTCTCAATAACAAAAGCGGTGTTAATTTCGGTTCCTATGCCCATACAGGCCTTCCAGTGGAAGTACTCGTACAGGGCGCCGGTGCTGAAGCCTTTGATGGCTACTATGACAACACACAGATTTACGAAAGACTGGCTACTCTTCTGGAGATCCAGTAAATAAAAAAAGGAGCGATTTTCATGAAACAGCTTTTTACGAAGCAGAAAATCTTCCTTCTTACCACTCTTGTCGGACTATTCCTCATCGGTATCCTCATGGCTCTTCCAACGGGCTATGAGGATGCCCTTATTTATAAGGGTACAGAACGGGCCATCGGCAAAGTGGTAAAGACGGACAATTCTGCCATTATTCCTTCCGGTCTTGTCCAATCCGGCGATCAGTCCTGCATACTGGAAATCCAAAACGGCATTTTCGAAGGTAAGACCCTAACCGGTGTCAATTTTTTAAGTGGCTCTCTTGAAAAAGATAAAATTTTCAAGACAGGAGACCTGGCTCTGCTGACCATCAGCTGCCAGAACGGGGAAATCCGCTCTGTCATCATGTCTGATCATTACCGACTGAATAAAGAAATTATTCTTCTTCTCATTTTTGCGTTTTTCCTCGTACTGTTTGCAGGAAAAAACGGATTTCAGGCAATCCTTTCTTTTCTGATCACAATCCTCGTCATCTGGAAAATCCTGGTTCCCTGTTACCTGAAAGGATATAACCCGATATGGATCGGTATCGCCATCACCGCACTCCTGACTTTTATCATTATTTTCTTCGTCTACGGGCCAAACCGGAAAACTGCTGCAGCATTCTCCGGTGCTTTTCTCGGAATTATGACCACCTGCCTGCTTGGGATTCTATTTACGGATCTCTTCCAGATCCACGGAGCGATTATGCCGAATGCTGAATCGCTTTTATATAGCGGCTACCAACACCTGGATCTGACCGCCATTTTCATGAGCAGTATCTTCATCGGAGCCTCCGGCGCTATGATGGATCTGTCCGTAGATATCACTTCTGCTATCTCAGAAGTGATCATGAAAAAACCGGACATAAGCCGCAAAGATGCAATCTTGTCCGGTATGACAGTAGGGCGGGCCGCCATGGGTACCATGACCACCACGCTTTTACTGGCCTATTCCGGTGGCTACATTTCCCTTCTGATGGTGTTCATGGCCCAGGGCACCCCCATTGACCATATTTTAAATTACAAATATGTGGCCTCCGAGATATTAGACACCGTAGTTGGCAGCTTCGGCCTTGTGACAGTTGCACCTTTTACTGCCGTCATGGCCGGTCTCCTGTTGGCTGGGGGCAACAAAAAAATGAAATCATGTTCAACTTAGCCAGATCTTTCGATTTTTATATGTAGACATAATTTAGACATTTGGTTTTCAAACCCACTGTTTTAGACCAAATTTAGACATTTACTTTCGGTTACTTTCGGCTACTTTCGGTTACTTTTCATTAAACAAAAAATAGCGGAAACCCTTGAAACTACTAGGTTTTCCGCTATTTTCAACACATGAGGCATCGGGGATTCGAACCCCGGACAACTTGATTAAAAGTCAAGTGCTCTACCGACTGAGCTAATACCCCACAAATGCCCAGAACCGGAATCGAACCAGTGACACGAGGATTTTCAGTCCTCTGCTCTACCAACTGAGCTATCTGGGCGCTTCTTTGCGTAAAATATATCGCATGTCTTTTGAGAAAATTTAATCTTCTGCAAAAAAAATACCATACATCGCTCATGAGTGCAATCACTCTTGACCGCTGATGGCAATCCACTTACACGCATTTCACTGCAAAAAAATTGCGGGGGCAGGATTTGAACCTGCGACCTTCGGGTTATGAGCCCGACGAGCTTCCAGACTGCTCCACCCCGCGTCAATATTTACATTTCTATTATATACAATAAGTATCAAAATATCAATACTTATTTTAAATGGATGGAGGTGGATTCGAACCACCGAAGCGTGTCGCAACAGATTTACAGTCT
>CALAAS010000057.1 GCA_937885015.1 uncultured Clostridium sp. | reverse complement strand
TAAGACATCGCCCTTTCACGGCGGTAACACGAGTTCGAATCTCGTTGGGGTCACTACGGCGACATAGCCAAGTGGTAAGGCGTGGGTCTGCAACACCCTGATCACCAGTTCAAATCTGGTTGTCGCCTCTAAAAGTCCTTGATTTTCAAGGACTTTTTTTGTTGTTTATTGTATGCAAATCATCTGTATTATTCAAGAGATTCTTCTATAGAAGATACGTCTGACTTTTAAGAAATACAGAACAGAAATTTCAAAAGGCCTTGGATATCGAGCATTCTGGTGCTAAAATGAATATGGAAACAGATAAAATCATGTAATAGACAAAAGGTAACATATGAAAATAGTTGTTTTGGACGGATATACAGAAAATCCGGGAGATTTGAGCTGGGAAGCGTTGGAACGTTTGGGAGAGCTTACGGTATATGATAGAACTTCCTATGAGGAATCGCCTTTAATTGCCCAGCGCCTTGCGAATGCGGAAATTGCAGTCACAAATAAAACGCCCATTTCCCGGAAGACCATGGAGGCCTGCCCTAATCTGAAACTGATTGCGGTGCTGGCGACGGGGTACAATATTGTGGATGTAGTATATGCCAATGAGCGGGGAATCCCGGTTGCCAATGTCCCGTCTTATGGAACGCAGATTGTGGGGCAGTATGCGGTGGGACTTTTGCTGGAAATCTGTTCCCATTACGGCCATCATGACGCGACGGTAAAGGCTGGAAGATGGGAACAGGGGAAGGACTGGTGTTACTGGGATCATCCGATGATTGAGTTGTATGGGAAGACAGCTGGTATCATTGGACTGGGGCGAATTGGCCAGGCGACGGCCCGAATTCTTGGAGCTATGGAAATGACGGTGCTGGCATATGATGTCAGACCAAGCGAAGAGGGACATAGGGTAGCGCAGTATGTGGAGCTGGAGGAATTGCTGGCCCGTTCAGATGTGATATTTCTGCACTGTCCGTTGTTTCCGGAGACGGAAGGACTCATAAACCGGGAGACGATTGCAAAGATGAAGGATGGTGTAATTCTCATCAATAACAGCAGGGGACAGCTGATTGTGGAAGAAGATCTGGCGGAAGCTCTGCATGACGGTAAAGTGTATGCGGCCGGCCTGGATGTTGTTTCCTCTGAGCCGATTCGAAGGGATAATCCGCTTTTGACTGCACCGAATTGTATTATTACGCCGCATATCTCATGGGCCGCTCAGGCGGCGCGCCAAAGAATTATGGATGTCACGGTGGAAAATATCCGGGCATTTCAGCAGGGACAGCCAATTCACATAGTAAACAGATAAATGCATCAGGTGACGATATCGAAAAAGGAGGTTTGGCATTATGAGTAAAAAGCTGGTTGTGTATTTCAGTGCAAGTGGCGTGACAAGAAAGGTTGCGGAAGGTCTGGCCAAGGTAACCGGGGCGGATCTGTACGAAATTTGCCCGGAGATACCATACACTGCGGCGGATTTGGATTGGAGAGATACCCATTCCCGCAGTACGCTGGAAATGACGAATCGGTCTTCCAGGCCGACGGTGGCAGAGGGTGATGCTAAAATTGAGGCTTATGATGAAATTTTTTTAGGCTTTCCGATTTGGTGGCAGATTGCTCCCACAATTGTAAATACATTTCTGGAAAAATATGATTTTTCCGGGAAGAGAATTACGTTGTTTGCCACCTCTGGAGGCAATCAGTTGGGCAAAACCGCGGAAGCTTTGCAAAGCAGCCTGAGTCCAGAGGCGGTAATCCGGGAGGGCGGTGTGCTGAATGGGCCGCAGACGGAGGAGAGCTTAAAGGCGTGGCTGGCAACATTGGCTGAATAGAAAAAGGAAGAGAGGGTTAGAGACAGAGATGGGACAGACAGTACTGCATGTTACATATACGATGAAACCAGGAAAACGGGCAGATTTTCTGCGGGATGCGAAAGAGGCCGGGATACTTGAGAAGGTGCGGAGAGAAGACGGATGTAAATCCTATGGATATTTTCTGTCAGAGGAAGATGAAAACATTCTTTTGCTGGTGGAAAGCTGGGACTCTGTGGAACAGCAACAAGTGCATTTGCAGCAGCCTCACATGGCGGTTGTACAGGAATTAAAGGCAAAATACGTGGAAGACACCAGACTGGAGCGGATCTGTTAGCCAAAAAGAATGTCCGGGTAAAGCGTTCCGGGTTTTACGTGTTGGTGTGCAGTACGCGCACCGAAGGAAGGGCCGCCACACGAGCCTGCTGATTCAGCAGGCAGTCCGTGAGGCGGCTTTTTTTGGTTTGCGCGCCATGGGCGCGCTCTAACGGGTGCAAGTCCCGAACAC
>CALAAS010000056.1 GCA_937885015.1 uncultured Clostridium sp. | reverse complement strand
TGCTCCGCGGCTTATCTCCACCAGATTGTCTGCCCGGTGGTCTACAACCTGATATCCGCGGCTTTTTAGCATCAGTTTCAGCCAAAACAGCACGTTTCTCCGGAAAGAACCAATGGTCTTACCGCACATGGCGAAGTTTTGACCGTTAAAGGCGCTCATGGCCCACATCACAAACGACAGCGACATGCATACCGTCTTTCCGGAACGAATCGCCCCATCTGCTATGATGCCGTCATAATCCTTCACAGGACTGTTTTTAGTCCACCAAGTAAGAATTTGCTTCTGCCGGCGCGAGAACGGCTGAAACTGAAAGACCTGCACCTTTGTCAGGATTCCGCGCTGCCCTTTTAGGCTTTCTACTTTGCTTTTTATCTGCTCAATCTTGTATCGAATCATCTGCATCACTCCACAACTCTCCAGCTTCAGCGTTTAGTGCGGACAGGAAGCCGTCATCCTCTATCTCAGCCTCCTGTCCGCCCAGTTTAAGGGCCTGCAAATCAAGCCGCATTAGTTCGATTTCTAAGCGAGCATCATCCACGCCATACCGGTGCAGCGAATCAATGGCAGCCTGTTTTCGGGCCTGTACCCTGGTCAGCGCGTCCTCTATGTTCTGGATCTGCCCCAGCGTTGCACGGTCCTCGCTCAAATCCGTCCTTTCACCTTTTTCAATTCCGGTCTTTTTTGAAACCGTTGTAAAATCAGCCTGCCGCAAATTCTCGATGCGTTTTAACATCCGGCGTTCCCGGACAGTCAGGAGCTGTATCTCCTGGAGGAGAAGCTGCTCTTTGTCCTGGGGGACTGCCTCGGCCAGCCGACGCTCATCGGAATCCAGGCAATCAAAAAAGAGAGTTTCAAACTCTCCTGTCGTTACTGCATTCTTATTTCCAGGCGGCCCAATGCCGCCATGACCTACGGCATTCTTATTTCTCGGCTGCGCTCCTTTTTTTCGTTTGGAGCGTTCCATATTTTTTCGGAGCGTTCCATTCAATTTTGTATCCCAATCATCCTTGGATTTCCAGCCTCGGATTGTTCCCGGCGAAAGGTTTAGTTGACTTGCAATCTCAACTAAATCAATATTTCCGCCAGCCTTCTTAAATATTTCAAAGGCTTTGTCCCGATTAGGATCCCTGGCTCTTCCCACTCACCACCACCTCTCATTCGTTTCGTTTTTTGGGTATAGAAAAGAGCCGCACGATGGCGGCTCTGATGGTAATACTCTACTCTTTTAATCTTACATTAAACTCTATTTTTCCGCATTCAGAACAAATATACACGCTTCTTCCCAAAATAGGCTCTCCACCATATTTAGAATTTAGCGGATAATACGTTCTACCAAATGTCGCATATGGCGGTTCTAATTCATATTTCTCCATTTCTACATTGCATCGTTCACATTTCATATTCCAAATTCCTTTCAAGCACATTTTGACGAGAAAAATTTTGTATCTTTAATACCTCCTTCTTCTCAATCATATCACCAAAACAAGTGTCACTGGAACTCACTTTTTATATAATATTGAAAAAGCCCCCGCCGCAGCGAGGACCTTTCCAATGTTATATTAAAAAAACCAAAATTGTTGCTACTCCCAAACCTAAAAGAATCGCTGCGTAGAATACACAGAACCATTTCTTTTTCCAGGCATTTACAAGTAACAGCAGCAAACCAAACATAACAACAATACAAAATGTTAAAGAAAGATTCATAGCTATTACATAATTTGGAGTTAAGCTTGCATTTGCAAATGCCTCATAATTAATCGTCAGCATTGAAAACACTGCAACAAGCAATCCCATCAATGTCAAGACATTTCCGTATATTTTATTTGACAGATTCTCGATATCTTCTTTGGCTTGTTTAAAAGATTTTATGCTTTTTCTGTATTCTGAATCGTACATCCCGAATCCCAGATAACTATTCTCATTATTAAACGAGGCGCCCGGCTGCACATTATATGGCTGATCGGGGATTTCTTTTAACTCTTCAAAATATATCTGGGCAATTTTCATGCCCTTTCGAAGGGTGATAATGTTATCAGATACGTTTTGCACACGCAAAAATGCATATGTGGTGTGTCCTGGCTGATATTGCGGGCCGTCAACTTTTAATCCCATACGCATCAAAGAGTTTTTTTCACCTACTCTTCCCGTTATGCTTGTAGGTATTTTAAGCTCCTCATTTGTTTTTATCATCAAAAACTGGCCTGGAATCAAATCCATCGTGTTCTCATTGGAATTTAAAAATCCCCCCAAAGTCAAATCGTATGATATGCTATTCACATTACCAGGCACATAACCGCTTGATATTAATTGACCATTAGCGGATAATTCTTTAATATTTTTATCAACTAATATCATAAACCTCACCGCCTTTTGCCTTGTGATTAAGCATATATTATATCATAATATAAAAAATTTTCAAGGATTATCACCGAAAATTTATTAAGTTCAATCCGCTAAAAAGACACCCTCTCACGAGGATGCCTCTCTGTCATATCTGGAATGTCTGGGTGGAGATCCCGAAACCAGAACTGTGACGGTCTTTAGGTTTCCCATGGCGCCGTCAAACCAAATCCCCCACCAGGCTG
>CALAAS010000055.1 GCA_937885015.1 uncultured Clostridium sp. | reverse complement strand
TATCCAGTTTGCCAAGATACTCTTTCTCTTTGAACAACTGCCAGCCTGCTTTTCCATCAAGACCAGCGTCTTTGAAAAATGTCAGTAACTTATCATTTACCCACTTCACTGAACAGGAAGCCACATAATGATAGGCACACTGGCAACTTCCAGTAAACTGAATAGCTCTCATTTCTTCTATAAAGGAATCTGCACTGAAATAATATCCGTCATCTTCCTGAACCAGACAAAGTGCCTGATAACCTGACATCACAATATTAAGTGCGATATCCTGATTGTCCACCAGAAAGATATAGGTCTGTGCTGTTCCTTCCGGATTGGTTTCCATATAATGCTTCAAAAACTTCTTGTTCAAACTTATCACTTCCTTTCAGGCAAAGAAAAAGACGCAAGCCACATTTCTATGACTCACGCCTTTCTCTGCACTTATTTACTTTTCTGTGAACTCTGCAAAAAAGTTCCGATTTACAGTTACGATTCGCTACGCACTGCGTATCCTTTTAGAACTTGCATTTAAACATAAATCAATTCCTTGAGAATAATCTCTTCCGCAATCGCTCTGTGTTGATTAGCAGCTCTTACCCATGCCATCTGATCTTTCTCCTTATCCGGCAGTGGTTCTTTTTCTTCCAGCTGCTTCAGGATCACTTCTTCCCGTTCTCTTGCTGCCTTATCTACTTCCAGAAGGTGTTCTCCAATTGTATCCTGTAAAAGCATCACCTGATAGGTTGAATTTCGATGATTTTTCAGATAATCTCTGCGAAGAAAACCATACTTGCCAAGTTGCTCCATCTGTTCACCGGATTTATAGGTGAGATTCGGGATCAGATATCCATTTACATTCGTATACGTTAATTTCATTTTATTAGCACTCTCCATTTCTCATCATTTTTTGACCACAAATTTACGACATTTACGACAAATCTGACACTGCTTTACAATACCAGACAAAATGACTGATGCCCCGGAAAGCCTGTAAAACAGGCACTTCTAGGATACACAAAACAGGACAAAAATCGACTTCCATTATCAAGAGGTGAGTGCTAATTCTTTTGTGAAAATTTTGTGTCCAGTTTTTTTCCCATTCTCTCCTCTACCTGAAGCAAATCCGGCATTGCCGGAATCGCACCTTTTTTTTCAACGCAAAGACTTGCCACTGCATTTCCGAAGCGAGCATATTCCCGCAACTCATCCAGGGACAATTCATTTACCTTCTTTTCGGAACCGCATATCTGATACAGAAAGCCGCCCCAGAATGAATCGCCTGCCCCGTTTGTATCCGCAATATCGGTTACAGAAAATCCCGGAACTACACAGCCGCCATCTTTGCAATATATATAAGCTCCTTTGCTGCCAAGGGTTACCACCACCACTTTTACCCCCTGACGATACAGTGTTTCTGCCGCCTCCTCTGCGCCCTGGCAGCCCGTTAAAAGCTCCGTCTCCTCATCGGATATTTTCATGAGATCAACGTAAGGAATCATACTCCTCATATGTTTTTTTGCTGCTTCTTCACTTCCCCATAGAGACGCTCTGTAATTTGGATCGTAAGAGATGATGCTTCCTTTATGTTTGGCCCGTTTCACTGCATAAAAAGTGGTATCTCTTGCCGGTTCATCCGTAAGAGACAGAGAACCTACATGAAAAACATTCGTATTATCTAATACGTCAACCTCTATCTCTTCTTTCCGTATTTTCGTATCCGCCCCCGGCTTCCTGGCGAAGGAAAACGTACGCTCCCCATCTTTATTTACATCCACGAAAGCCAGCGTTGTAAAATATGTCTCATCCAGAAGCAGTCCCTTTATATCTACGCCTTCTTTTTTCAGCGTCTCCCGAAGAAATTCTCCGTGCATATCGTTTCCGACTTTTCCTATAAACGCAGTATGGGCACCCAATTTTCTCGCTGCAACCGCAACATTCGCCGGGGCCCCTCCCGGGTTTCTCGCATACACCATCTGCCCATCCTCATTATAATCCTGAGACGTAAAGTCAATAAGGATTTCGCCGAACGCAACGATATCATAAATAGAATGACTGACCGCATCGTTTGTATCCATGATAAGATCCGCATCCAGAAGTTTATTTAAAATCATCTCACAATCTGTTTCATGATCCGTATGGATATGCAGTTCTCCGGTACCGAATTCCGGCATACTCAGCACCCCAAGCATGGATTTCGCATTTACTGCATACCGCCCGGCACACAACTCTGCATCATAAGGGGTCGATTCCACAATACTTACCAGTCTTCTCGCTTTCTGCATGGTTCCTAAAGCAACTTTTACAATCATATTATTTTCCTCTTTCTACGCCCAGAAGCTGATCACCATCCCACAGGCCAGACCGGTAAATCCTATTATGGTCTCCATGGCCGTCCAGGTTTTTAACGTGGTTTTTTCATCTATTTCCAGCAGCGAATTCACGAGCCAGAATCCTGAATCATTGACGTGGCTGAACGCCGTTGCCCCCCCATTGATGGCGCAGACCATTGCTGCCAGATAGACCGGCGGCAGTTCCGCCACTCCAGGCATTGCTGCCATAATCCCGGCTGCCATTGTCATTGCCACAACAGCAGCTCCGACAGAAGCACGGATCAGGACAGCGATCAAAAACGCCACCAGTACAAGGGGGAGTCCGCTTTTTTCCAGTGCAGGTCCGATTATATTTCCCATTCCGCAATCCTGAAGTACCCAGCGGATAATCCCGCCCCCCGTGATCACTAAAAGGATCTGGCCTGTCGGGCGCAGGGAGCGATCCAGTATCTTCTTTAACTGTTCGCCGTCGTACCCCTGCTTGTTCCCAAGAAAATACATGGCAAGTAAAACTGCGATCATTAAAGCAACAAATGGTGTCCCTAAAAACTGCAATACCGGGCGTACCATTTCAATTCCCGGAATGTACGCGGAAACGGTACTGCATAAAATCAAAAGCAGCGGAACTAAAATAATACACAGCACCGTGGAAAACGGCGGAAGTGCCTCGTCCTCTGCCTCCCGCACCTCCTGTATATTGGAAGGGAGTCCCGTATTGATGCGATCTCCGATAAATTTTGACCATACTACACCCGAAAATATCAGCGACAGGATTCCCACCGGGACCCCAACCGCTATCATAATCCCCAAATCCACATTCAGCATATTTGCAACAAGCACCGAACCTGCGGAGGGAGGGATAAATGCAAAACCTGTAGCCAATCCTGCCAAAAGAGGAATTACATAGTACAAAGTAGATTTTTTAGTTTTTTTCGCAAGTCCAAATGCCAGTGGGATCAGAATGACTACTCCCGCTTCAAAAAATACAGTTGTACCAACCACAAGGCCCGTAACCCCCAGCGCAGGGCCTGCTTTTTTCTCGCCAAATCGGTTGACCAGAGTCTGGGCAACACACTGGGCCCCTCCGGACACCTCCAGGATTCCTCCGAAGAGAGACCCCAGTCCGATCAGCAATACGATCCCCTGAAGAGTTTCCCCGGCTCCTTTTTCCACTGTACCGATCAGAACCGGAACAGGCATTCCTGCCCCCAGGCCTATAAAAAGCGCTGAAATCAGAAGAGATAATACAGGATGGATTTTGAATTTTATAATCAGCAACAATAATACCATCACTCCGCAAGATGCAGCCAGTACCAGCCGCACCGGATCTGCCGCAAATACAGGATCCATCATTTTATCTTCCTCCTACATAATGGTGCACAGCTGCCTTTACGGCTCCCGGCCCACCAAGCATCTCCCGAAACATCGCCTCTATCTTTTCGCCAAGTCCCGCCTTATAAATATCAGTAAAGAAAATGCGCTGATTTGAGAGAATGGGTTTCAGCTGACCTTTAAAAGTTTCGGGCTGACCCACCACAATATCTTTTAACTGATCCTGGATTTCTTCATTCATCGGATCCGGAGCAAGTTCGTATTTCTTTCCGTGATCATCCACTCCAAGCATATAGCGAAGCCACCCGGCTATTCCGAGAGGAATGGCCGTCAGCCGGGAAGCATCTCCATATCTGGTCACATAGGCTTTGATCGTCTCCCCAAAACGGATCCCCACCATCTGTGACACATCGACTGCCAGACGAAGATTTGTATCCCCCAGATATTCATTCGGAAACCGATCCGTAAACAGCTCATCCACAAATTCCTGCGGCGAAAGAATCCCTGGATCCTCCACTACCGGAAGTCCCTCATCATATGCAACCATCCGTGCCATTTTCATCATATCTTCATTTGTATTCAGCATGTGGGCAAATAAATCGTATCCAAGAACTACACCCAGAGGCCCTGTGGCAGAATGTACCGGGTTCAGACACACCGTTACCTTCATACGCTCTGACAGATTTACGGTTTCCCGGTCTGCCATATAAACGCCGAAGCCTTTTTCCAGCGCAGGCCGCCCGTTCGGAAAATGATCCTCAATAACCAGATACTGTGGTTTTTCTGCATTGACAAAGGGGGCTATATACGTTTTCTTTTCAGTGATGACCGGGTGCATCTGTTCTATCCCCAGCGCCTCCAGGTCATTGGCTATCTGCTCGCTGGGCCGCGGAGTGATCTTATCGATCATAGTCCAGGGAAACGCAACCACCTCTTCATTCTTTACGTACTCAATAAACGCTTCATCCACAAAACCCGCCTTTTTCCACTCCTCAGCCATGATAAGGACCGACTCCCGGAGCTTTGCCCCATTATGAGAACAATTGTCCATGGAGACCAGAGCCAGCGGGTATTTTCCCACCTTATACCTCTCATAAAGCATGGCCGTCACAATCGCCATGGCGCCAACGGCCTTGTCCGGCCCCTTCCGTATATCCGACTCCACAAAGGGGAACCAGGTTCCATCCGCCTTCTGTAATGCATATCCTTTTTCCGTTATGGTAAAGGTAGCCAGCTGCAGGGAGGGACTGGTAAATATTTCTTTCAGCCGGTTCCACTGAACAGGATCGGAAGAAATTGCTTTAACTGCCTCTGCCAGCGATCCCAGTACTTTGTATTCCCGCGTGCCGTCTCCATGAAGAAGGACGCTTAAGCCAAGGTTATCAAAAGGTTCGTATATTTTGTCCACAACATCATAGTCAAATGTCTCCACGCAGGTAATCCCTCTGTCTAATCCCCCCTCTTCCAGAAGGCCGTCTGCAATTCCTCCGATAAAAATGCGAAAAATATTTCCGATCCCGAAATGTACCCAGACCGGGTTTTCTTTCGCCTTTTGGCAAGCCTGCTCCACATCATACGCAGGAAGTTTTATTCCCGCCTTTTCCCATAATTCGCTTTTTTTTATTCCACTCTTTGTCAGTTTCATCCCATCTTCTCCTTTTAATTTTAACTTAAGCTTATCACTTAACTTTAAGTTTAGTTTATATTGTATTATCGCTGAAATCAATAGACAAAAAATACAATTTTTTATTTGTTTTTTAGCAATTATGTCAGATTTCGGTCTCTCAATTGAATTTCAGTAAGGAATGGATTAAAATAAAACCAGATCTTAACTGTATGATACAGATATAACTTTCAGGGGATTAAGAGTGAAAAATAAAGTGGATTTTGGGACGCACTTGTATAAGGGTTCATAAAAACCCTTTTTTGCAAATTACAGAAAAATTGGTTTCAGGCAGTCGCCTGCTTTGGCAATTCGGACAGACTTTTTCTTACCAGCGGATTCATTGCTGGCAGGAGAAAACCCACACCAGGAACATAGATGGCTTGATGCGGACATCAAGTCCACAGCAGATGGAGTATTTTAACTTCATCCTGAGTACCATTACCTTAATAAAAAAGGAATAGCAACAGTGACTGTCATCCTGCGACTAAATAAACATGGTTTATTACCAATGATAAGAGTCCGGGTTCAAAGTCCCACTTGTTTGTGACTTAAGCGAAGCGAAAGGAATGATGAAAACCATGAATGAAAAAGGATTAACGACAATTCAATTAAAGGAAATTAATAAATCAAAGGTCTATCAGTATATTTACAGCAAAAAGAAGACTTCTAAGCTGCAGATTGTTCAGGATTTACAAATGGGATTATCGACAGTCAGTCAGAACCTGACTGCACTGGAAAAAGCCGGCCTGATCCAGCGAGACGGATTTTTTGATTCCACCGGAGGAAGAAAAGCGCAGGCCATTCAAATTGTATCTGATTTTAAAATCTCAATCGGAATTGCCATTTTGAAAAACATCTATCATGTGACTGCTGTTGATTTATACGGAAATGCGTTTTATACCGATACGTTTTCTCTCCCCTATTCGGATACTCCAGATTATTATGAGCAGATTTCCGCTACCGTGCTGGAATTTATCCGCACAAACCATTATGAGGAAAAAGTCCTCGGAATTTCCATTGCCACACAGGGCATCACGTCTCAGGATAATTCCGTGGTAACGTATGGAAAAATCATGGAGAATACAGGAATGCACCTGAAAAATTTTTCGCAGTATTTTCCGTACCCCTGTCACTTAGAGCATGATTCTAAATCTGCAGCTTATCTGGAATTATGGAATCACCCCGATCTTGACAGCGCCTTGATCCTTCTGCTCAACCGGAACCTGGGCGGGGCCATCGTAACCAATTACCAGATCCATCAGGGCAGCTCCATGCACAGCGGCGCGATTGAGCATATTTGCATCAATTCGGACGGCCCTCTCTGTTATTGCGGAAGCCATGGCTGCCTTGAAACCTATTGCTCTGCCAATGCTCTGGAGCATACTTCCGGATTGACGGTTAAAGACTTTTTCTTCCTCCTGAGAGAAAAAAAATCCCCCCAGATCAAAGCGATCTGGGAAGATTATCTGAAACATCTTTCTTTTGCAATCCGAAATTTAAACCTGGTTATTGATGCCCCTGTCATCCTAAGCGGCTATTTAGCTCCCTATTTCACGGACAAGGACATAAAAACACTGACGGAACTAATCAACCTGTCCTCTCCATTTCCTATGCCGGAAAATAATATCCTGCTGGGGGTACACGGGCAGTATACGCCTGCCATTGGAGCAGCGCTGTTTTATATCAGGCAATTTATTAAAACCGTATAAACTCAGCCAGAATGCGCATATCTGTTCCGGCCAAACACCCATCCAAGGCCAGCCGTCAGCGCTTCCGTAACCGGAAAAGCCAGCCAGACGCCGGTCATTCCCCCCAGGCGAGCAAACAGAACCGCCAGCGGAACAATTAAAATCAATCCCCGCAGCAGCGAAATCCCATGAGCCTGCAGCGCCAGCTCCGTGGAGGTGAAAAACATAGACAGCACCACGTTGATCCCGGCAAAGAATATCCCCGTGAAATACAGCTTCATTCCATACACGGCCATTTCCTGCAGTGTCTCATTCTGCTCACGGTTGAAGACCAGCGCAATGGGATCCGCAAAAAAGAACACAATACCGTACAGAAGGGCAGCGATCGCAAGCGATGTCAGAAGACCATACCGGAGCAGGCAGACCGTTTCCTCCCGTCTTCCCTGGCCGTAGGCTCGGCTGGTCAGTGGCTGCATCCCCTGGGCGATCCCAGTAAATATGGCAATGACCACCAGAGACAGATTGGTAATGACGCCATAAGCCGCCACCCCCACATTGCCCTCCAGTTTCATAATCAGAAGGTTAAACACGATAATTACCAGGCCCGAGGCAACCTCTAAAATCAGAGATGGAAACCCAAGCATCAGGATGGAGCCTGCGTCCTGGCGCAGGTGCAGCGCTCTCTTCAGGGAAAACCCATTCTTCTTTTTTATAAAATGAGAGGACAGGACTGCCATGCTGATGAGAGGCGCAAACCCGGTCGCCAGAACGGCGCCAAAAATTCCCATTCGCAGGGGAAAAATAAATACGTAATCCAGGATAATATTGGAAAAACTGCCGCTTAACATAGCTATCATGGCCAGCCGCGGATTTCCGTCGTTTCGAATAAAGCACAGCAGAATGTCATTGGCCATAAAAGCCGGGGAAAACAGGAGAATAACCTTCAGATAGGTCTCTGTCATATCAAAAACCGCCGCATCTGCCCCCAGAGTCCGGGTCACTGTCCCTGCTCCCAAAAGGCCCGCTGCCATAAAGAAAGCAGCCAGCACCACTGCCATGGCCACTGTATCTGTAAACATACGGCTCCCGCCCTCCCGGACTCCCTGACCTTTCAAGATCGCATATTTGGTCGCACCGCCCATCCCAAGCATCAGGCCGCTTCCATGGACGGCACTGTACACCGGGATCGCCAGATTCAGCGCCGCCAGTCCGTCTGCGCCCAAACCCTGGGCTATAAAAAAAGTATCCGCCAGTATGTAACAGGAAAGTCCTATCATTCCCATCACGTTCATGGACGCATATTTTGCAAATTCTCTAAAATTTTTCTCCATTGTCCTCTGCTCCAGACTTTCTTTTTTTCTTCCTGACCGGAATTTTTTCTGTTTCGATTTTATCACAGGATTCCTTTTTTGTGTGGACAATTTAGCTTTTTACCCTGTATAATCACATGGAAGAAAACATGCGGCTTTTCGCGTCAAACAAAGAAGCCGCCATAATACATACCTATTTCATTTTGAGAGGATGACCTGACATGGCAGAAATTATTTCGATCACGGATTTTTCCGCCCCAGAACTGGATGTCTACGCGCGCCTGACTGAGGGGCAGCTCTTTCATTATTATGAACCGGATACCGGCATTTTCATCGCCGAGAGTCCCAATGTAATCCTGCGGGCACTAAATGCCGGATACCAACCGCTGTCCCTTCTGATGGAAGAAAAGCACGCGGAGGGGGCTGGGCAGGACGTCATCGCCCGGTGCGGCCCTATTCCCGTGTTTACCGCCCCCTTTGACCTCCTGACAAAACTGACCGGCTTTCAGCTGACCCGCGGCGCTTTATGTGCTATGCGGCGGCGCCCTCTTCCGCCCCTATCCTCCATCCTTGGTGGAATGCGCCGGATCGCCGTTCTGGAACAGGTCATGAATCCTACCAATGTGGGGGCGATTTTCCGCTCCGCTGCAGCGCTGCACATGGATGGCGTAATTCTCACCCCAGGCTGCAGCGATCCGCTCTACCGCCGGGCATCGCGGGTCAGCATGGGCACAGTATTCCAGATCCCCTGGACCTTTTTTCCGGAAACAGAAGGCTCATGGCAGGAATGCGGCCCGACGGTTCTAAAACGCATGGGGTTTAAAACTGCTGCCATGGCGCTGAAGGATGATTCCGTTTCCATTGATGATCCAAACCTTCGCACAGAGGAAAAACTGGCTATTGTTCTGGGAACGGAAGGGGACGGCCTGGCTCCGGAAACCATCGCAGCCTGTGATTACACCGTTCGTATTCCCATGTCCCATGGAGTAGACTCCCTCAATGTGGCTGCCGCCAGCGCAGTGGCCTTCTGGGAACTGGGAAAAAATTTCATCTAAGCTGATGACTGTTCAGAACCATATCCATCACATCTGCCAACGGCTCCATGGCGTTTTTCGCCTCTTCGCTGGTGTTGGTCTGAGCCCCAACCTCAATCAAAGCCGAACACGGACGCAAATGCTGATTGTACCGAAGTCCTTTCAGGTATATATTCCGTGCCAATCCCGGATAGACTGTGTCAGCACACAGCTTCATCTGAAAGCTGAAGGCCAGGTTTTCCTCCCGGTACGGGTTTTTCAGGTATTCAATGGGACCGTCGGGAGTCTCACTGGTTCCATTGAAAAACATAACCTTCGCCATCTGCGTTCCGTTTAATTCTGTTACCAGATGGGTATCCGCAGGAACACCATCCCGATGGATATCAAGAATTACCTGAATCGACGGATTTTTCTGTAAAATTGCAGAAACTCCCTCTGCTGCATATGTATAAGCCCTGCTTCGGTCCAGAACGCCTTCCCGCAAATCATAGACGGACGTATCGTGAATGACCCGGTATCCCCGTTTTCGCAGGCATTCTGCCAGATATTCCCCCACGCCCACAATGGTAGCCTCCCGGTTTCCTTCCCGATAATCCGCAAATTCCTCCTGAGAATGAGTATGATAAATCAAAATCTGCGGCCCTGTATCATCTCCCGTCTTCAGAGAAAAATCCTTTTCCAGAAACCGATCCGCCCGCATCAGCTCACGCCCGGCTGCTGCCGTCGGGTGGACGGTGTAGAAATGTTTCATCAGAAAATCATAGTCCGCCAGCTGCTGTTCCAGATAATACCTGCTTTCCGGAATGGATTTCCCTGCAAAAAAGCGGCTGCCTGCCACCCGGCCCAGAGAACCGCTGGCATAACCTTTACCGGCTGCAGACGGATTAGAAGCCGTATCTGTCTCATCCCTGATCTGCTGCCAGGATCCCTCCAGCAATTCACTTCCCTCCAGACGCCTCAACAATGCCCTGTATTCCAGGAATGCCTCCTGATCCTCCTGATATCGACGGTAGGAGGGATCCCGCTCCCACGACGCCTGCCACTTTTTTTCTTCTCTGCGGGGCGCAGCCGATTTGTAAAGTGGGTACCAGATCCGCCAGGAAGCCTCTTCCCACAGACTTCCCATATCCAATTTCAACAGCACTGCTGTCAACAGGGCCGCCAAAGCCGCCAACGCAGCGGCCCTTCCCAGTGGAAATCTCTGTCTCATCCCGATCCCGCCCCTTTCCCTTCTGGTATTCTATGCAGCAGGACGGCCTTTCTTTCCGCTTCTCCCGGTTTCTTTCTTCCATCACAGCTCACCAAACAAAGCCTGATGGATTCCCTCAGACACAGTAAGACTTAAATTCTTTACCCGCTCATCTATATCCTGCGGTGTCACATACATGGGGCCAAATTCCGGCTCCAGAAGCTCCCGAATCAGCTCGTACTGGCTTTCTGAGGACAGCTCTTCCATATAGGTTCCATATCGGGCCGTTTTTTCAGAGGAAGCCAGCGTCTTTACCAGCGCCTCCACCGTACCGTGCACGATGGCTGCTGCGCCCACCACCGTGGGAATGCCCACCGCCACCACCGGAACGCCAAGGCTTTTCTCTGTCATACTGTGCCGGTTATTTCCCACGCCGGAACCGGGATGAATCCCCGTATCTGTCAACTGAATCGTGGAAGCCAGCCGTTTCACATTTCTGGCAGCCAGAGCATCCACCGCCACCACCAGCTGCGGTTTCGTTTCCCTTACAATTCCACGCACAATTTCTACCGTTTCCATACCGGTCTGTGCCATGACTCCCGGAACAATCCCACTGAGTACCGGAAGCTTATGACAGGCACAGAATTCTTCCCCATACTCCGCCAGAAAATGACGGGTCATCTTCAGATTCCCCACCACTCTGGGCCCCAGAGAATCCGGCGTAACCTGCATATTCCCGAGTCCCACCACGAGAACGGAAGTCTGTCTTCCAAACCCGCTGCAGCATTTTTCCATCAGTCCCCGCAGCTGCTGCCCCAGTTCCTCTGCCACCTCCTCATGGCAGTCTTCTCTACAGGCCGACAGGTCCGGCACGTCCAGCGTCAGGTATGTCCCCACCGGTTTCCCCATAGCACGAGCTCCCTGTTCATTCATGATGGAAACCTCTGTCAGGCGCACATGGCTGTCTTTCCGTTTCCACTCCCGAAGAGCCACCCCCTGTACCTCGCCCCCATCCCCCTCAAAACTCTCCTTTTCTTCCAGTGCCAGATCCGTTCGGATTTCAAACATATCTTCACTCTCCTTCCTGTCTCCATAGTGTTTCTCCAAACTCGGAAACTTATGCAAAAACCGGAAAATAGATATTGACAACCCTGTAAATCTTAGGTAAAATCCCGAGTTTGACACTTGTGAAAGTAAAAAATGGCTACAAATCCAGTAATTATGT
>CALAAS010000054.1 GCA_937885015.1 uncultured Clostridium sp. | reverse complement strand
TTCAACAAAAAGATAAATCAAAAAGAAAGTTGCCAACGATTACTTGACAGTAACGTAGATTTTCTGGATTTTTCTTTTAATTGATTGTTGTTCGCCTCTGTGTTAAAATAGAGAATGGAAATTGAGACAACGGAGGAACAGCAATGGAAAAAGTGCGTGAACTGATAAAGAAATATTACGAGACAGAAGATAAATCCGTAATCAGAGGGATTATGGAGCTTTTAAAAACCGAAGAGGGCATGTTTGCCGTGTCGGCCCGGATTACCAACAATTTTTACATGGGTGCGGAAAATGGAAAAGCGGCTGCCTTTCTTTATACCAGCCGGGAGAATGCGGATGCCTTTGTGAAGAGCATGAAGTGGGTTGGAGTGGAAACCAGAAGTCTGGAGATTCATCCGGCACAGCGGATTGCCTTTTTTAACGACTTATACCGCAGCGGATTTGAGGCAGTTGTGATCGACAAGGAGCAGGATTCCCTGTCCATGTCCCTGTTCAATATTATTGAGAAGGGGGAAGAAACTCCGGATATGGTTATCAATCCGTCGCTGATGCGGGCGGCCGCCCAGTTTTATCAGGCGCTGGCCTGCGCAAGAGCGATTCCGCCCATGCAGGCTCTAATGTGTTCGGAGCTCTACAAGGCGCGGTTCCTGGCGCCGGCGGCAGCTCCGGGGATGGCCAGTGCGCCGCTTCTGACAGATAACAAGGGCGGCAAATTTTATCCTGTGTTTACCGATCCGGTGGAATTTGGCAAGTTTGACCGTAAGAACCGGTTTCAGGGAGAGATAATCCGGTTCCGTGATTTTAAGAAATATCTGGGAAATGTAAATGGGATTGTGGTAAACCCATTTGGGTTCGGACTGCGTCTGGATGCAGAAAAGCTGGATAAGATTGAGAAAGAAAATCGCAAGCTGAAGGTAGTGAAATAAGCTGGCGCCAGAACTGTACAAAAATAGAACGGGTGTTGCAAATCAATGTTACAACACCCATTTTTACGTTACACAGGGTTTATTTATTTTTTTCGTATAAGAGAAGAAGCCCCTTTAACAGAAGTTCCCGGTCATAGAGTATGGAGTGGGAGCAAAGGGGCAAAATAATCTTTGCAATGCCGCCAGTGGCGATGATAACAGGAGGCTGTCCCAGCTCTGCTTCCATGCGGCTTAGCATGCCGTCCAGCATGGCGGCCGTTCCGTAGAGGATGCCGCTGCGCATACAGTCGATGGTATTTTTTCCGATGACTTTTTTGGGGGTGTCCAGGCTGATACGCGGGAGCTGAGCGGTATTGGCGCTCATGCTGTCCAGGGAGACGCGGACACCGGGGAGAATGGCTCCGCCGATGTAGCGGCCCTGCTTATCAATGACGGACATGGTGGTGGCGGTGCCCATGTCAATAATAACAATCGGCGGCTCATGTTCAGACAGAGCGCCGATGGAATTGACGATCATGTCGCTCCCAACAGATTTTGGGTTGTCCATCAGAATATTCAGTCCGGTTTTCATGCCGGAACCCACCAGAAGAGCATTTAAGCCGGTGATTTTCCGAACTGCAGCCTGAAGGGTTCGGTTCAGGGGAGGAACAACAGAGGAGATAATGGCTCCTTCGATCTGTTCCGGATCAATATGGTAGATTTCCAGAATACTTTTCAGGGAAACGGCGTATTCCAGATTGGTCTTGCCGATAACAGTGGTTATGCGTTCCACGAAATACGTTTTACGGGTGTCAATTACACCGATTACAATGTTGGTGTTGCCGATGTCGATGGCTAAAATCATATGTGCTCCTTTTTGCCGTGCCAGTCCGTCCAGATTCCATGATGAGTATACAATATTTCAAAAGGAAACACAATTGACTTTCCAAATATTTCATAATAGAATGTAACTGTTCAGGACGGCGGGAAATCTGAACAGTTACAATAGAATAAACAGGAAAAATGTTTATGAGTGGAGGAAACACCCTTGGAAAATATAACAGAACAGATTAAAAAACGGCGGACATTCGCCATCATTTCCCACCCGGATGCCGGAAAGACGACGCTGACAGAGAAATTTCTGCTTTACGGCGGAGCCATCAACCTGGCCGGTACGGTAAAGGGACGAAAAGCGGCTAAACATGCGGTTTCAGACTGGATGGAGATCGAGAAGGAGAGGGGGATTTCTGTGACATCCTCTGTTCTCCAGTTTAACTATGACGGATACTGTATTAACATTCTGGATACCCCGGGACACCAGGATTTCTCGGAGGATACGTATCGTACCCTGATGGCTGCGGACTCAGCGGTGATGGTAATCGATGCATCCAAAGGCGTGGAGGCCCAGACGATAAAATTATTTAAAGTCTGTCTGCTGCGGAATATCCCGATTTTTACCTTTATTAACAAGATGGACCGGGAGGCCAGGGACCCCTTTGAGCTGATGGACGAGATTGAGAGTGTGCTGGGAATCCGTACCTGCCCGGTCAACTGGCCCATTGGCTGCGGAAAGAATTTTAAGGGCGTGTACGATCGGAAGACGAAGATGATTACCACCTTTACGGCTGCTATGGGCGGACAGAAGGAAGTGGCATCGGAGACATTTTCAGCAGAAGGTGCAGAAGTGGAGAGCGTGATCGGGCCGGACTACCATCAGCAGCTTCTGGATGATATTGAGCTTTTAGACGGAGCCAGCGACGAGCTGGATATGGAGCGTGTAAGCCGGGGAGATCTGTCACCGGTATTCTTTGGATCTGCTCTGACAAATTTTGGTGTGGAGACGTTTCTGGAGCATTTCCTGCAGATGACGACCTCTCCGCTTCCGCGAAAGACTCTGACCGGCATGGTAGATCCCTTTGATCCCCATTTCAGTGCGTTTGTTTTTAAGATCCAGGCCAATATGAACAAGGCCCATCGGGACAGGATTGCCTTTATGCGGATTTGCTCTGGAAAGTTCCAGGCAGGGATGGAGGTCAATCACGTGCAGGGAGGACGGAAAATCCGCCTTTCTCAGCCGCAGCAGATGATGGCGCAGGACAGAAAAATTGTAGAAGAGGCCTATGCCGGTGATATTATCGGCGTCTTTGATCCTGGTATTTTTTCCATTGGCGATACGATCTGTACGTCTGGAGACAAAGTGGAATTTGAGGGAATTCCCACCTTTGCGCCGGAGCATTTTGCCAGGGTACGCCAGATGGATACCATGAAGCGCAAGCAGTTTATCAAGGGGATCAGCCAGATTGCCCAGGAAGGTGCGATTCAGATTTTCCAGGAGTTTAATACGGGCATGGAAGAGATCATCGTGGGCGTGGTCGGTGTTCTGCAGTTTGAGGTTTTGACGTACCGGCTGCAGAGTGAGTATAACGTGGAGGTAAAGCTGGATAAGCTTCCGTATGAGCATATTCGCTGGGTGGTAAATCCGGAAGAGGTGGATGTGGCAAAAATTCAGGGAACATCCGATATGAAACGGATTAAGGATCTGAAAGGAAATGCCCTGCTGCTCTTCATCAACAGCTGGAGCGTAGGGATGGTGGAAGAACGGAATCCGAAGCTGAAACTCAGTGAATTTGGGCGTGGTTAAGGCAGTGAGCCTGGCCATGGGGACTGGAAAGGAGAAGACAGGATGAGCAGAGTAGATGTAGTGCGCGCAGCAATGGTGGAGGCGATGAAGGCGAAGGATAAGGCCAGAAAGGATTCTCTTTCCATGCTGCTTTCCGCCTTGAAAAATGCGGAGATCGACAAGCGGGAACCGCTGACGGAGGAAGAGGCGGACGCCATTGTGAAGAAGGAGATAAAACAGACGAAGGAGACGCTGGAGCTGGCTCCGGCGGACCGGGAAGATATTCGTGAAGAGGCCAGCGCCCGCCTTCTGGTTTATCAGGAGTTTGCACCAGAAGATCTGACTCCGGAGCAGATCAGGGAAGTAATCTGTGGTGTTTTGGCGGAGCTGGCCATTGAAACACCGGCCCCTTCCGATAAGGGACGGATTATGAAGGTTCTGATGCCGAAGGTCAGAGGAAAGGCAGATGGAAAGGTAGTAAACGAGGTGCTGGCCGGGATGCTCCGGTAAAAGGAGGACTTGCATGTATAAAAAACAGATTGAAGCGTATATGGATGCCCACAGACAGGAGATGGTGGATGATATTTGCCTGTTATGCCGGATTAACAGTGAAAAAAGCGCTTACCAGGTGGGAAAACCATTTGGTGAGGGCGTGAGCCGGGCGCTGACATTGGCACTTTCCATGGCAGAAAAATACGGTTTTTCCATTCACAATTATGACAACTATGTGGGAACGGCGGACCTGAATCAGGGAGAGCATCAGCTGGATATTCTGGCACATCTGGATGTGGTTCCGGCTGGGGAGGGCTGGACGGTTACAGAACCCTTTGAACCTGTTTTGAAAGACGGAAAGCTGTATGGGCGCGGAACCTCTGACGATAAGGGGCCGGCGGTAGCTGCCCTCTATGCCATGCGGGCCATACGGGAACTGGGGATTCCTGTTACGAAAAATGTACGGTTAATTCTGGGAACGGACGAGGAGTGCGGAAGCTCTGATATCGCTCACTATTACGATATTGAGCAGGAGGCACCGATGACGTTCTCTCCGGACAGTTCCTTCCCGGTAATCAACATTGAAAAAGGTCGGCTTCCAGGTCATTTTACGGCGGAATTTGAAGCTTCCGATGTACTTCCCAGAATTCATTCCGTAAAAGGAGGTCTGAAGATTAACGTGGTGCCCAGTGAGGCGATGGCCGTGATTGAAGGCCTGGATGATGACCTGGTTCGTGAGGAGGGCCGTCGGGTAACGGAGGAGACTGGGGTGTTTTTTGAGATTCAGGGGATGAATCAGACTCTGGAGATTACGGCTCTGGGGCAGAATGCCCATGCGGCCCGTCCGGAGGGCGGGAAAAATGCTCTGACGGCGCTGCTTTACCTGCTGTCCCGGCTGCCTTTTGCGGAATGTCCGCAGATTCAGAAAATCCGCAGTCTGGTAAAACTGCTTCCTTGGGATGATCTGGCTGGGAAGGCGCTGGGCGTTGCCATGGAGGAAGAGAAGTCCGGCAGTCTGACACTGGCTTTCTCTATGCTTTCCGTGGAGGAAGATAGCCTGGACGGTTTTTTCGATGTCCGTTTCCCCATTTGCGGAAGCAGGGAGACGGTTTTGGAGCCGATCCGAAGCCGACTGGCGGAGTATGGCCTGAATCTGGAGAATACGGATATAACAGAACCCCATTATGTGGACGGAGATTCGGAATTTGTAAAAACCCTGCTGTCTGCTTATGAGCGGTATACGGGCCTGGAGGGTTATTGCAAATATACGGGCGGCGGAACCTACGTGCATGATTTGAAGAACGGCGTGGCATTCGGAGCCAAGATGCCTGGGGCCCAAAGTAACGAGCATGGGCCCGACGAGTGCGCAGTGGTAGAGGATCTGGTTACCAGCGCAAAGATTTTTGCACAGGTTATTGCAGATCTCTGCCAGTAAAAAGTTTTGGGATTCACCGGGCAGCCGTTTTCAGACGAAAAAACAGTTTCAGTGGAAAACTGAATTTCGAAAAACTTTATAGAAATTTTCGTTTTTACTCAGAAGAATTAAAAAAAGCTCCATTGATTTGTCGGAAGCATTGTGCTAGACTTTAGACCTGCACAAAAATCGGCAGAGAAGGGAGAGATATTATGAGAAAAATAGATGGAATGAAACAGGCGGCAGTGGCTGCTATGATAGCGGGTACTGTGATTCTGACTGGATGCAGCGGCGGAGGACAGGGAAATGAGACATCATCAGCGGCAGCGGAGAGTACACAGGCAGCGGAGGCAGGAGCTTCTGTTAATACGGCCAGTCTTGTGATTGCCGGTGGCGACGGCGCCGGTCTGGTGGCAGCCATTCAGGCGGTGCAGGAGGGCCTGGCTCCGGAGAAGATAAAGATTCTGGCTCCAGGCGAGGACCTGGCGAAGGATCTGGCCGGGATGCCGGGATTTATCAATGCTTCTAACACATCCGAGCAGTATGAGGCCGAGATCATGGATGACTTTGAGATCTACCTGGCGGATACCATGGAGGCGGGCAACAATACCAACCAGCCGGAGATGACCTCCTATCTGGCAGAGGCGGCGGAGGACGGAAAAATCTGGCTGTCTGAAAATCTGGGAATCCAGTACGGAAAAGTTTCCAAAGAAGAGGGTTCTTCGGTAGCCCGCAGTTTTCCAGCAGCCGAAGGAAGTCTGAATGAATTGGTGGCAGAGGCTCTGATTCAGAAGGTGGAGGAACTGAAGATACCGGTGGAGTACGGTGTAGAACTCAAGTCTGTTTCCATGGATGGGGATGGAGCGCTGCAGGAGATAACCTATGAAGCAGAGGGAAAAGAAGTAACTCTTCCCTGTAAGGCTCTGGTGGCGACAGATCGGAAGCTGATTTCCCTGCTCCCGGAGTCTGTGGCATATGAGAACGCAGAAGGCGAGAAAACGGCTCTTCTGGTTACGGATAACGCGGAGGTATTTTCTGTAACAGAGGGAGAAACATCGGAAGAAACATCGGAAGAAACATCAGAAGAGGTATCAGACGAAGATTCAGGCCTGACTGGAGATCCGATTCCGGGTATTTATGCTGCCGGCCCTGCCATTGAGGCAGCCGTATACGGAGACAAGGCCATGGCGGGCAATGAGATGACGGCAATGACTGTATTCGGTATGACAGCTGGAACGGAAGCGGCCATCTATATTTCTGACAATGAATAAAAACCCCCAGGGGGCGCTGTTCCATCATCCGCAGAAGTGATGGAGCGGCGTCCCCGTTCTGTTTATGAGTATTTTGAAATATTGGCTGTATGTCAGGAGGTCTTTAGGGAACCAGAACGTTTTTCCTGCATAGGATATACATAAAGAACTGCGGTCGGAGCGGGTATGAGAATCTGTGAACTGAAACAAAAAGAAGTCATCAATGTCAGGGATTGCAGGCGACTGGGGTTTGTGGGGGATGTGGATTTTGATATCTGTACGGGCAGGATGCTGGCGATCATTGTGCCGGGACCGGGCTGCATCTGGGGGTTTCTGGGGCGGGAGAAAGAATATGTGATTCCCTTTTGCGATATCCGTCAGATCGGCGATGACATTATTTTGGTGGATCTTCGGGAAAAAGAAGGCGGGCGCCAAAGTCAGAATTCATAATTTGTCTTGCATAAGTGTACCCCCTGCGATAAAATAGAAATAACGAATTGGACAGGAGGACAAGAATGTGAAATGCCCGTTTTGCGGGGCTGCGGACACGAAGGTAATTGATTCGCGGCCTGCGGATGACAACAGCTCCATACGCCGGAGACGTCAGTGTGAGACCTGCGGAAAGCGGTTTACGACCTATGAGAAATTGGAAACGATTCCTTTGATGGTAATCAAAAAGGATGATTCCAGAGAGGTTTATGATCGGTCTAAGATCGAAGCCGGGGTACTGCATTCCTGCCATAAACGTCCCGTATCGCCCCAGCAGATTGGATCGTTGATTGACGATGTGGAGACAGAACTTTTTTCCAGAGAGGACCGGGAGATCTCCACGTCTGTGATCGGCGAGCTGGTTATGGAACGCCTGAAGGATCTGGATGAGGTGGCCTATGTGCGATTTGCTTCCGTCTACCGGGAGTTTAAGGATGTCAACACCTTTATGGAGGAATTGGGGAAAATTTTGAAGAACAGGCCGGAACAGAGCGGCGGAAAGACAGAGTGATGGTTCAGATATTTTATCCGAAGGAATGTGTCAGGTCGGCTTATGAAATTCCCTATGAAGCATTCTATAAAAAAGGAATCCGCGGGATCATTTTTGATATTGACAATACCCTGGTTATGCATGGCGCTCCGGCAGACGAGAGGGCCATGCAGTTGTTTGCACGTCTCCGGGCGGCCGGTTTTCATACCTGCCTGCTTTCTAACAATAAAGAGGCGCGGGTCACGCCCTTCGCAAAGGCGGTGGGTTCAGATTGTGTGTGGAAAGCCGGAAAGCCGGGGCAAAACGGCTACCGGGAGGCGATGCGCCGGATGGGGACATCGGTATCGTCCACGCTGTTTGTGGGAGATCAGCTTTTTACAGACGTGTACGGAGCCAACCGATCCGGGATTTATTCGATCCTTGTGAATCCCATTGATCCGAGAGAAGAGATTCAGATTGTGATCAAGCGGCGCCTCGAGAGGATTGTACTTTGGTTTTACCGGCGCAGCCAGAAAAGGGTGGCCGAAGAAAAAAAATAGAGACAGGGGAATGACAGAATGGATGGAAAAACAAAGGTTTGCGGGATTATTGCGAATCCGGTGGAGCACAGCATGTCGCCGGTACTGCAGAATCTGTTTGCAGAGCGCACAGGCGTCAATCTGGCTTATGTGCCCTTTAAGGTAGAGCCGGAGCAGCTGGAGGAGGCGGTCAGAGGCGCGTACGCTATGAATATCCTCGGCTTAAATGTGACGGTTCCCCATAAGCAGGCGGTTATGAGATGTGTAAAGGAGCTGGATGAGACTGCGGCCCATGTGGGGGCGGTAAATACGCTGGTGCGCACAGAGGGAGGATATAAAGGGTATAATACGGATGTGCCGGGCCTTTCCAGGGCTGTAAAAAAGGCCGGGATATCGGTGAGTGGGCGTGGCTGTATTCTTATAGGGGCCGGTGGAGCTGCCAGGGCAGCGGCCTATATGATGATGGCAGGTAAGGCGGAGCACATTTTTATTTTAAACCGGAGTCAGGAAAAGGGGCAGGCGCTGGCAGACTGGATAAACAGGCTGGCAGGCCGCAGTCTGGCTGAAGCTCTGGCACTTTCAGATTACGGGAAAATACCTGGAAATGGATATTTTGCGGTCCAGTCCACCAGTGTGGGGATGTCTCCTGACTGTGAGGCGGCTCCGATTGAGGATCCGGCTTTTTATGAAAAAATAGCCGATGCCATGGACTGTATCTATACCCCTGCCAGAACCCGCTTTATGGAGTATGTGGAAAAGGCAGGGGGAAGGGCCTGCAATGGTCTTGACATGCTTCTGTATCAGGGAGTTATTTCCTATGAGCTCTGGAATCCTGGGGTGCAGGTGGAGGAGTCAGCCATTGCAGAGGCCGGAAGAAGGATTCGGGCACGCCTGGAAAATCCGGGATCGGACAGGATTCTGGTGGGGTTTATGGGAGCCGGGAAGACGACAGTTGGACGGGCACTGGCCAGTCAGCTGGAAGCCGGATTCTGTGATCTGGATCAGGCCATTGAAAAGGAGGCTGGTATGTCGGTCTCCGAGATTTTTGCCAGAGAGGGCGAGGATGGTTTTCGCAAGCGGGAGACGGCTTTGCTGAGGCGTCTGGCGGAGGAGAAAAAGAGCGGCGATGGACGGATGAAAGTTTATTCCACTGGAGGCGGGATGCCGGTCCGCCCGGAAAACAGAGCGCTTTTGCGGGAGCTTGGACAGGTTATTTATTTGAAAATTTCTCCGGATACGGTCATGAATCGCCTGGCAGGGGATACGACAAGGCCTCTTTTACAGGGAGATGGAGGCAGAGAGCGGGTGGAGGCACTGATGGCACTGCGAGATCCCATTTACGAGGAAACCGCCCATTTTGTCGTACAGGCAGAGGGACGTTCCATCGAGGCGCTTGCGGCTGAGATTGCAAACATGACGAAAAAGTAGTTGAAAAACAGGGTATTATAGTATAAAATAAAAAAGATTAAGAGAGTATTTTCTAAGGAGGATCATCATTTATGATATCAGCGGGCGATTTTAGAAACGGCATCACACTGGAGATCGACGGAAACGTTTACCAGATTATGGAGTTTCAGCATGTAAAACCGGGTAAAGGAGCTGCGTTCGTACGTACGAAGATTAAAAACGTTATGAGTGGCGGTGTTGTTGAGAAGACGTTCCGTCCGACGGAGAAATTCCCGTCTGCACGGATCGACAGAGTGGACATGCAGTATCTGTACTCAGACGGCGATTTATACAATTTCATGGATGTGAACACCTATGAGCAGGTTGCCCTGAATAAGGATACCATCGGCGATGCCCTGAAGTTTGTAAAAGAGAATGAGATGTGCAAAATCTGTTCCTACAACGGCAAGGTATTCTCCGTAGAGCCGCCTCTGTTCGTAGAACTGGAAATTACGGATACGGAGCCGGGTTTCAAGGGAGATACAGCAACGGGTGCAACGAAACCGGCGGTTGTTGAGACAGGAGCGACTGTGTACGTTCCCCTGTTCGTGGATCAGGGCGACAAGATCAAGATTGATACGCGTACAGGCGAGTACCTCTCCAGAGTATAAGAAACGCAAAAGATAGAACCCTGATGACAGTTCAGGACGGCGGTTGTCCTGAACGGTTATGAAATCTTGAATGGAACTGCTGTAAAAATCCGGAGAAGCACATCGTGATTTTTCAGCAGTTCTTTTCGTTCCGGCGCAGCCGGAATGCAAAAGAGGAGATGGCGCGATGGAAAATGAGACGAGAGGATGGCGGGAGCCGGAGGCAGAGGGCAGACGGTCTTCTTCAGGACGTGCGGGCAGACGGGAGCGGGAGCGCTCCGAGAGATCCGGACAGCGCAGGCCTGTGGATGTGCGGGAGGAAAAACGCCGGCTGGCACGCCGCCGTCAGAGAATAGCCCGCTTAATCATTGCTGCCTTTGCATTCCTGCTTGGAATCGGGGCGGGATGGTTTCTGCGGGGATTTACCATTCGCAAACCGATTGATCTGAGTGCCATTAAAGCACCCAGCTGGATTGATCAGCAGTTCTTGACGGTTAATCCCTATTCCAGACCTGGTTCCAAGCTGGCCGCGGTTAATGGGATTGTGATTCACTATGTGGGAAACCCGGGAACCACTGCTCAGCAGAACCGGGATTATTTTGAGGGCCTGAAAAATCAGAGCGGCAGCAATACCACCTCTGTCAGCAGCCATTTTATTGTCGGACTGGACGGGGAGATTGTACAGTGCGTTCCGGTGGATGAGAAATCTTTTGCGTCCAACAACCGGAATGGCGATACCATTGCCATCGAATGCTGTCACCCGGAGGCAGACGGTAAATTTACAGAAGAGACCTATGAATCTATGGTCAAACTGACGGCCTGGCTGTGTCAGGAGCTGGATCTGGGGCCGAAGGATGTGATCCGTCATTATGATGTGACCGGAAAGGAATGCCCCAGATATTTCGTGGATCACGAGGATGCCTGGAAACAGTTCCGCAAGGACGTGAAAAAGGCGATGCGCTAAGAAGGCGATGCCATACACGATGGGGGAAGATCGTGATGCGCTAAGAAAGCGGAATGTTTGACAGAAAGGAATTTGGAAAGATGAAAACGATAGTAGATTTGATTACAGAGGCGCTGGTACCGGCCTTTACCGGATGCGGCTATGACGGAACCTATGTCCGCGTAACCCTTTCAAACCGGCCGGATCTCTGCGAGTATCAGTGCAACGGAGCCATGGCAGCAGCCAAGGCCTATAAGAAAAAGCCAATCGATATCGCCACCGAGGTGGTGGAGCAGGTGGGAGATAACCCCATGTTTTCGGAGATCACGGCTGTGATGCCGGGTTTTATCAATCTGCGGATATCTCCGGAATATCTGGCGTCCCATGTGGGACTGCTGGCTGCCGACGAAAAGCTGGGTTTAAATACAGCGGAGAAGCCGGAGACGATCATGGTGGATTACGGCGGCGCCAATGTGGCAAAACCGCTCCATGTGGGGCATTTGCGTTCTGCTGTCATCGGTGAGAGTATAAAGCGGATCAGTCGTTATATGGGGCATCGGGTCATCAGTGATGTGCATCTGGGCGACTGGGGCCTTCAGATGGGACTGATTATTGAGGAGCTGCGGGACAGGCAGCCTTCCCTGCCGTATTTCGACCCGGATTTTACAGGCGAATTTCCGGAGGAGCCGCCCTTTACTATCTCAGAACTGGAAGAGATTTATCCGGCGGCCAGTGCCAAATCAAAGGCAGATGAGGCCTTCCGGGAGCGGGCCCAGCAGGCTACTTTTCAGCTACAGAGCGGCTATGCGCCATTTCGCGCTATCTGGAAGCATATTATGTCTGTTTCCCTGGCTGACCTGAAAAAAAATTATGGCAATCTGAATGTGTCCTTTGATCTGTGGAAGGGAGAGAGCGACGCACAGCCCTACATCCCAGGCCTGATCGATGATCTGATTAAAAAGGGCCTGGCTTATGAGAGCGAGGGGGCTCTGGTGGTGGACATCGCAAAGGAGGACGATGTACGGGAGTATCCTCCCTGTATTGTCCGCAAATCGGACGGTGCGGCGCTGTATGCCACCTCAGATCTTGCTACCATTATTGAGCGGGAAAAGGACTTCCATCCGGATCGATACATTTATGTGGTGGACAAACGGCAGGAGCTCCATTTTATTCAGGTGTTCCGGGTGGCTAAAAAGGCCGGTCTGGTAAAGGAAGATACGCCTATGATTTTCCTGGGTTTCGGCACCATGAACAGCAAAGACGGAGGGCCGTTTAAGACAAGGGACGGCGGCGTTATGCGCCTGGAGCATCTGATTCGGAATATCGATGAGGAGGTCTACAAAAAGATTCAGGAAAAACAGAAGGTTCCGGAGGAGGAGATGGAGCGCACAGCGGAGATCATCGGCCTGGCTGCGCTGAAATATGGCGATCTGTCCAATCAGGCCACCAAGGATTACGTATTTGATGTGGATCGGTTTATTTCCTTCGAGGGAAATACGGGACCGCATATCCAGTATACCATTGTGCGGATCAAATCCATTCTGGAAAAGTACGAGCAGCAAAGCGGCAGTATGCCGGCCTTTTCCATTCGCCCGGCTGCTTCCGAAACGGAAAAAGCACTGCAGCTGGCTCTATGCCGGTTTGGTGAGACGGTGGAGAGTGCCTTCGCGGAGACAGCTCCTCACAGAATCTGCCAGTACATGGCGCTGGTGGCCGATGCGTTCAATGATTTTTATCAGGATACCCGGATCCTGGCAGAAGAGGATCAGGAGAAGCAGGCGGGTTATATCAGCCTGATCACACTGACCAGGCGTGTTCTGGATACCTGTATGGATCTTTTGGGGATGGAGTCTCCGGAGCACATGTAATTATGAAATACAGAGACAGCAGTTCATAAAATGGGAGTGACCGTATGGAGATTGTGGAACTTAATTGGGACACCTTCTGGAAAGGGGAGGTGCGGATTAAGGGACGGGTATTGGATGAATCCAGGGAATACGGAACCAGTGTGTTTATCAAGGGTAGTCAAATATTTGACTACTCTTGTTCTTGTGCGGAGGGAAATTCCTTTCGGGGGCCCTGTGCCCATGCCCGGGCAGTTCTTAAGGCTTTTCAGGAGCGGGAAGAGGAGGAACGGATGCGTCGTATTCCGGTATCTACCTCTCCGGAAGTCCGCTCTATGGTCCGGGAATATACAGAGCGGGAGTTCACTGACATCCTGGCGGCAGAGGAAGAGGGGACTGCAGAGCTTTTTCCCAGACTAAGCTTCAGACAGCAGAGTGTATTTCTGGAGCTTCGGTTGGGAAAAACGAAACTTTACCAGGTGCGGAACCTTCTGGAGTTTGCCAGAGCTGTCCGGGAGGGACGGCAGGTGGAGTATGGAAAGGAAATGGAATTTATCCATACGGAGCTGGCCTTTGGGCAGGAAAGCCGTCCTCTTTTGCAGCTGATTCTGGAGGAGGCAGGGCGTTACGAAAGTCATTTCGGGGAGATTAAGGGAGGAGCAGGCCCGCTTCCCTCCCTTCGGTCTTTTCGGCTGGAGGGGGTTTTTATGGATCGCTTTTTTTCTCTGATGGCGGGAAAAGAAATTTCGGTTCTGGAAGAGTCCGGCGTGGAGCGGGTTCTTCCAGTTATTTATAAGAATCCGGAGTTCCTGGTGGAGGTAACTCCGGAGGGGACTGGAGGAATTGCCGTTTCCATTCCGGAGTCGATTCGCGCGTTTTCTGGAGAAACGGGTTTTTATGTGATGGAGCCGCAGGGGTGGTGTATTTGTGACGGGGAGTACCGGAAAAATACCGCCCTGTTTTTAAAGGAGATGATGTCTGCCAGGAGCCGATCTGGTGGCCGCAGGGGGGTGACGGTAAGCCGTCGGGATGTTTCTCTGTTTGCCTCCAGAGTTCTGGTCCGTCTGAAGGAGGGCGGAATCCTCCGAATGGAGGGAACTGACTGGGAAGCATTACAGCCGGAGCCGCTTTCTGCCCGTTTTGAATTTGACAGCGACAACCCTGGGGAAATCCGTCTTCATCCGGTTTTTTCCTATGGAAGTTTTTCGTTTTCTCCTCTGGAGGATGATACAGTTCCCAGGGAAATCTGCAGGGATGTGCCCGGGGAATTTCGTATCAGCCGTCTGATTCATCGGTATTTTTCTTATCGGGAGGATGAAAGAGGAAGCTTTTTGATTCATGGGGATGAAGAGAGGATTTTTCGTCTCCTGAAGCAGGGACTCCGGGAGTTTGGAGAGCTGGGAGAGGTGTGGCTTTCAGAGTCGGTCCGAGCCATGAGAATTTTGCCGCCGCCGGTGATTACCATGGGAGTTTCCGTAAGCGGCGGTTGGCTGGATCTGAGCTTTCAGGCAGGGGATTTTGACGGTGCGGAGCTGTATCGTATCCTTTCCCAATACAGGAAGAAGAAAAAATGTTACCGCACAAAAAACGGAGCATTTTTGGAACTTTCAGGAGAGGGTCTTCAGACGGTGGCCGACATGGCGGAGGAGCTGGAGTTAAAGAAAGCCCAGCTGGAAGAGGGAAGTGTGCGTCTTCCGGCATTTCGGGCATTTTATCTGGAGGAGCTGGCTCGAGAAGATACGGGACTGAACTTTCATGGAAATGAAAATTTTTATTCCATAATTCAGGAGTTGGATACACCGGATCCAGCGGTTTTTCAGGTTCCGGGGGAGATGGAGGGAATCCTGCGGGAATACCAGAAAGCCGGATTTTCCTGGCTCAGGGCCCTGGATCGTCATGGATTTGGTGGGATTTTGGCAGATGATATGGGTCTTGGGAAAACCATCCAGATTTTGGCTTTGCTTTCCTCGGTTCACGGGGAAGCCGGGCCGGAGGCGGGATTCCTTTCTCTGATTGTGTGTCCGGCCTCTCTGGTGTATAACTGGAGCCACGAGTGTGCGCATTTTGCCCCGTCTTTGCGGGTATTGCCCGTTACGGGGGCAGCGGCGGAGAGACAGCAGCTTCTTTCGTCAGCTTCTCAGTACGATGTGCTGATTACGTCCTATGACCTTTTAAAACGGGATTTGGCGCTTTATCAAAATTTTTATTTTCGCTTCGAGGTGCTGGATGAGGCGCAGGTGATTAAGAATGCGGCGACCCGGGGCGCACGGGCTGTGAAGGCGATCCGGGCCAAGACCAGATTTGCCCTGACAGGAACGCCAGTGGAAAATCGTCTGAGTGAGCTGTGGAGTATTTTTGATTACCTGATGCCTGGATTTCTGGCCGGAAGTCGGAAATTCCGGAATATTTATGAGATTCCCATTGTCAGAGATGGAAACAAGGCGGTTTTGGAACGGCTGCATCGCCGTATCCGTCCATTTGTTCTGCGCCGCCTGAAGGCAGATATTCTGACGGAACTTCCGGAAAAGCTGGAACGGATCTGCTACTCTGCCGCCCAGGGGAGTCAGAGGGAACTGTACCGGGCTGAGGCCCAGCTTCTGAAGGAGCAGCTGGAGAAGTCGGAACAATCACTGTCTGGCGGAAGAAAACTGGAAATTCTGTCCAGGATGACCAGGCTTCGTCAGATCTGCTGTGATCCGTCTCTCTGTTATGATGGGTATACAGGCGGCTCTGCCAAGCTGGAGACCTGCCTTTCCCTGTTGTCTTCTGCTGTGGAGGCTGGGCATAAAATTCTGCTGTTTTCGCAGTTTGCCTCCATGCTGGAAATTTTGTCCGGCCGCCTCTCCAGGGCCGGGATTTCTCATTACCTTTTGACGGGAGCGACGTCGAAGGAAGAGAGAGACCGTCTGGTGACGGCCTTTGGCCGGGAGGAGGTTCCCGTTTTTCTGATTTCTCTGAAAGCCGGTGGCACGGGTCTGAATCTGACGGCGGCCGATATGGTTATCCATTATGATCCCTGGTGGAATGCGGCGGCGCAGAATCAGGCCACAGACAGAGCCCATCGGATTGGGCAGGAGCGGGTGGTAACCGTATATCGGCTGATTATGAAGGATACCATCGAAGAAAATATTCTGAAGCTACAGGAATCGAAAAAGAAACTGGCGGAACAGATTGTGACAGAAGGGACGGTATCTCTGGGGGATCTGGGGCGGGAGGAGCTGTTGGAGCTCTGCTCCGGTTAATTTATGGTTTTGATCAGGAAGAGTTGAGGGAAAACAGGAAATGAAGAGAGCAGACAGGAGGAAACCGATGAGACGGTATAAAAAATATGTGATGCCTTACCGGAAGGCGTTTATACTGGGGCCGCTGATGATGCTGACGGAGGTGTTGGGGGAAATTCTTCTGCCCAAGCTTATGTCCATGATCATCAATTACGGTGTGGCGGCCCGGGATGGAAGATATATTGTACAGATTGGATTTCTGATGCTGTTGACCACGGTTTTTATGGCAGGGGGCGGCATTCTGGGAGCGTATTTTGCTGCCAAAGCATCCATTTCTTTTACCAGTGATCTGCGGCAGGATCTCTTTGCCAGGGTGCAGCAGTTTTCCTTCCGGAATATAGATGATTTTAGTACCGGCTCGCTGGTAACACGTTTAACCAATGACGTTCAGCAGGTGCAGAATGTGATGATGATGGGGCTTCGCATGATGTTGCGGGCCCCAGGAATGCTTTTTGGGGCTCTGATTATGGCATTTCTGATGAATGCGCGCCTGGCAGTTATTATTTTGATTGTGATTCCCCTGTTGGCGGCGGCGATTGCCTGGATTCTGATTAGCGCCTATCCGAGGTTTGAGTGGATGCAAAAAAAGCTGGATACCTTGAATAACGGAATTCAGGAGGTTCTGACCAATGTCCGGGTGGTAAAATCGTTTGTCCGGGAGGAGTACGAGGAGGAACGGTTTGCAGGTATGAACCGGGAGCTGATGGACAGCAGTCTGGCGGCGCTTCGAATCGTCATTGCTACCATGCCGGTTATGATGCTGGCCATGAATGCGACGACACTGGCGGTTGTCTGGTGCGGCGGAAATATTATCATTGCCGGCGGGATGGAAGTGGGAGATTTGACGGCCTTTACCACCTATATTGTGCAGATTCTGATGTCCCTGATGATGCTGTCCATGGTGTTTTTGCAGAGTTCTCGTTCTGTGGCCTCGATCCGGCGGATTGATCAGGTGATGAATGAGCCGCTGGATTTGACGGATGAAATGGCAGCGTTTCCTGACCGGCCAGTGCTTAAAGGGCAGGTGGAGTTTCAGGATGTCTCTTTTTCTTATGAGCCGGGAGGAGAAGCGGTTTTGTCCCATATAACGCTTACGGCCAGTCCCGGGGAGACCATCGGGATCGTCGGTTCCACAGGCAGCGGAAAGACGTCTCTGGTGCAGCTGATTCCCAGGCTTTACGATGTAACTGGGGGGCGTGTTCTGGTGGATGGTGTGGATGTGCGGGATTATTCTTTGAAAAATCTGCGGGATGGCGTGTCCATGGTGCTTCAGAAAAACGTTTTGTTTTCCGGAACGATTGCGGAGAATCTTCGGTGGGGAAATGAAGAGGCTTCCGAGGAGGAAATTCGTCGGGCAGCCGGGTATGCCCAGGCGGACGGATTTGTGACGTCCTTTTCATCCGGGTATGAGACGGAAATGGGACAGGGAGGCGTCAATGTATCCGGAGGACAGAAACAGCGCCTCTGCATTGCCAGAGCGATTTTAAAGAAACCAAAGATACTGATTTTGGATGACAGCACCAGCGCGGTGGATACGGCCACAGAGGCGGCGATCCGACAGGCTTTCCGGGAGGATTTGAGGGATACCACAAAATTTATCATTGCCCAGCGCATCAGTTCCGTGGAGGATGCAGACCGCATTGCCGTGCTGGAGGACGGACGGCTGATTGGTCTCGGATCGCATCAGGAGCTTTTGAAGGAATGTGAGGCTTATCGGGAAATTTATGAGACACAGTATGGGAAGGAGGCGGAGGAAGCATGGACGAGAAACGAATTGCCAGTTTAAAGAGACGGTATGGAAACCGTGTGGCCTCTGCCCCCAGGCGGCGTCATGGACCGGGGCGCCACGGAAGCGGTGGGGGAGGAAAGCCGAAAAACAGCCGGGAGACGGTGCGTCGCCTGATGGGATATCTGGAAAAAGACAGGCTGGGAATGGCCGCTGCCTTTCTTTGCGTGATTGTGGGAACGGCAACAAACCTGGCGGGAGCCTACATGCTGCGGCCCATCATCAATCGCTATATTGTGCCGCCGGATGGACGTTCCGGAGACAGTGCCGGTTTAATGCGGGCTCTGATTGTCATGGGAATTGTGTATTTTCTCAGCGTGGCGGCCAGCTATATCCAGTCCCGGATCATGCTGACCATTGCCCAGAATGCGCTGCTGCGGATTCGCGGGGAACTCTTTTCGAGAATGCAGAAGCTGCCGCTGCGGTTTTATGACACCAACAGCAACGGAGATCTGATGAGCCGGTTTACCAATGATGTGGATACCATCGGAAATATGCTGAGCAGTACTTTGATTCAGCTCTTTTCAGGAGCTCTTAGCATTGTGGGAACGCTGTTTCTTATGCTCTATACAAACGTGTGGCTGACGGCTATTACCCTGTTGATGATTCCGCTGATGATGAAAGCCGGCGGCTTTGTGGCAGCCAGAAGCCGGAGCTTTTTTTCGGAGCAGCAGTCAGCGCTGGGGGCGCTGAATGGTTATATTGAAGAGACAATCCAGGGGCAGAAAGTGGTAAAGGTATTTAACCATGAAGAGACTGCAAAAGAGGAATTCGGATGGCTGAATCAGGATCTGCGGGAAAAACAGATTCGGGCGCAGTTTTTCGGAGGTGTGATGGGGCCGGTTATGAATAATCTGAGCCAGGTCAACTATGCGCTGACCGCCTGCATTGGCGGCCTGTTCTGCGTGTTTCGAAATTTTGATGTGGGCGGCCTTACGGTATTTCTCAATTTTTCCAGGCACTTTTCCCGCCCGATCAATGAGATTTCCATGCAGGTCAGCAATGTGTTTTCCGCGCTGGCCGGTGCGGAGCGGGTGTTTGCCCTGATGGATGCTGAGCCGGAGGCGGCGGATGCGCCGGATGCAGTATCCGGAGAACCAATCCGCGGCGAGGTAGTCTTAAGCCATGTGACCTTTGGCTATGAGCCGGGGCAGGTAATCCTCCGGGATGTGAGCCTTTACGCAAAGCCGGGGCAGAAAATTGCCTTTGTGGGTTCCACGGGCGCTGGAAAGACGACGATCACGAACCTGATCAACCGATTTTATGATATTCAGGAAGGATCCATTACGATTGACGGCGTGGATGTACGCCGCATGAAACGGGATTTTCTTCGGAAAAATATAGCCATGGTGCTTCAGGATACCCATCTGTTTACGGGAACAGTGCGGGAAAATATCCGGTATGGTCGGCTGGACGCCACAGATGAGGAGGTGGTGGAAGCCGCAAAAACGGCTTCAGCTCATTCCTTTATCATGCGTCTTCCGGCAGGTTATGATACGATGCTGGAGGGAGATGGAGCTAATTTAAGCCAGGGCCAGCGTCAGCTCCTGAACATTGCCAGGGCCGCGGTGTCCAAAGCTCCGATTTTGATTTTGGACGAGGCTACCAGTTCTGTGGATACCCGGACCGAGAAACACATTGAACATGGAATGGACCGGCTGATGCAGAACCGGACGACGCTGGTGATCGCACATCGGCTGTCCACAGTCCGCAATGCCAACGCGATTATGGTGCTGGAGCACGGGAAGATTATAGAGAGAGGGGATCATGAAGACCTGCTCCGGGAACGGGGGCGGTATTACGAGCTATACACGGGTATGACAGAGTTGGATTAGGGAAAAATGGAAATATTTTCCAAAAGGTTACATGAAAGATGATGTATCGCCCTGATTTTTTTCCTTTTTTGTATAAACTAGGTGCATACGAAAGAGGGGAAGAGATCATGCGTGTGTGTGAGGCAACCGTGATGCGCATCCGTGAACTGCAGAAAGTCAAACGGCTGACATTGTATGCACTGGCCTATAGGACAGGAGTGCCGATGTCCACGTTGAAATGTATTATGAATGGAAGAAGTAAAAATCCCGGGATTGTTAACATTCAGAAAATTGCGGAAGGCTTTGACATGTCAATTCGGGAGTTTTACGACAGTGATTTATTCAACAATTTGGAACAGGAGGATTGAATTCTGGTCTGTTTTATTGTATAATGGCGAAAGCTGACAAGGGAGTGAGTATTCACTCCCTTTTTGCAATTTTGCGGTGGAGGAATAAAAAATGAGTATTCGAATTGGAATTATGGGATATGGAAATCTGGGGCGCGGTGTGGAATGCGCCATTCGTCAGAATCCGGATATGGAACTGGCGGCAGTATTTACGAGACGGGCGCCGGAGAGTGTGCATATTTTGACAGAGGGAGTTCCCGTGTACCGGGTTGAGGAGGCAGAGCAGAGAAAAGACGAGATCGACGTTCTGATCCTTTGCGGTGGAAGCGCCACAGACCTGCCAGAGCAGACGCCGAAATATGCCCAGTGGTTTCATGTGGTGGACAGCTTTGACACCCACGCCAGAATTCCGGAGCATTTTGCGGCTGTGGATGCAGCGGCAAAGGCGTCCGGCAAAGTGGGCATTATCTCGGTTGGCTGGGATCCGGGGATGTTTTCTTTAAACCGCCTTTACGGAATGGCTGTTCTTCCGGAGGGAGAGAGCTACACTTTTTGGGGCAAAGGCGTCAGCCAGGGACATTCAGATGCCATCCGTCGGATTCCGGGCGTGAAAGACGCGAGACAGTATACGATTCCGGTGGAGCGCGCCCTGGAGGCAGTCAGAAGCGGCAAAAGTCCAGAGCTGACTACCCGGGAAAAGCACACAAGAGAGTGCTTTGTAGTATTGGAGGAGGGCGCAGATCCGGCTGAAATTGAGCAGGAGATCAAGACAATGCCCAACTATTTTGCAGACTATGACACTACGGTTCATTTCATTACGGAGGAAGAGATGAGACGGGAGCACAGCCGCCTTCCCCATGGCGGTTTCGTTCTGCGCAGCGGAAAAACCGGCTGGAACCGGGAAAACGGCCATCTCATCGAGTATAGCCTGAAACTGGATTCCAATCCGGAATTTACCTCTTCCATTATTGTGGCCTATGCCCGGGCCGCCTACAAGATGGCGCAGGCAGGCCAGAGCGGCTGTAAGACAGTCTTTGATGTGGCTCCGGCTTTCCTTTCCCCGGAGAGCGGAGCAGAACTCAGAAGGAAGTATCTGTAATTATGGCGATTGAGAGAGCGAGAGAGTGGCTTGGAAGATGGGGAATGGAAGACAGAATTCTGGAGTTTGATGCTTCCAGTGCTACTGTGGAGCTGGCTGCACTGGCGGTGGGCTGTGAGCCCGCCAGAATTGCCAAGACACTTTCCTTTCAGGTCGGCGAAACGCCGATTCTGATTGTCACGGCAGGCGATCAGAAGATTGACAACCACAAATATAAAGAGACCTTCCGCGCCAAGGCGAAAATGCTTCCGGCAGTGGAGGTAGAGAGCCGGATTGGTCATGCAGTGGGCGGTGTGTGTCCATTTGGTGTCTGCAATGGAGTTGTGGTCTATCTGGATACATCTTTGAGACGCTTTACCACGGTCTATCCGGCCTGCGGAAGCAGCAACAGTGCCATTGAACTGACGATCCCGGAGCTGGAACAGTGCTCTGGATACGAGTCCTGGGTGGATGTGTGTAAAGAAATGTAACAAAAATGTAATAATTTTCCAGTTCTCTGTGATTGTATTCAATCTGAAAATGCAGTAAAATGATATACAAAAGCAAAAATAAGAATCGCAGAGAGTGAAGACTGCGAAACATGGAGAATGCATACAGAGAGGAAATGCCATTATGAAGTACTGGAAAAAAAAGAGCCGGTCTCTTTGCCTGGGACTGATATTTACCATAGCAGCATCCGTTCCGGCCTTTGCCGATACGGTGCTGTCCCCAGTCGGCCCGGCCTCGGAGCTGGTAAGTGACACATCAGTTCAGAATGGGAACCGCTACCAGAATGGAGATACAGTTCAGGGTGGGGGAGTCGGCCAGAGCACTTCTGTGCTGGCGCAGCCAGTCATTGAGGCGCAGGGGGTTGTGCTTTACGATGCGACTCATAACCGTTTTTTATTTGAGAAGAATGGGGATACCCGTTACTATCCGGCCAGCATTACCAAGCTGATGACAGCCCTTCTGGTGGCGGAAAGCTGCAGTCTGGATGATATGGTAACCTTTTCACAAGGGGCAGTTACGAATCTGGAGTCCGGCGCCGTGACCCTGAAGGTCAAGGCTGGAGATCGCTTTACGGTGCGAGACTGTCTGTACGGTCTTTTACTGAAGTCGGCCAATGAGGTAGCCAATGGCCTGGCAGAGCATGTGGCCGGCAGCGTCAGCGCCTTTGCAGACCGGATGAACCAGAGGGCAGCCGCGCTTGGATGCACTGGCACGCATTTTGTCAATCCAAACGGCCTGAATCATGCGGAGCATTATACCACGGCGAGAGATATGGCGCTGATTGCCAGGGCTGCTTTTGAAAACGGGGTGGTCCGCCAGGTGGCATCGACGGTAAGCTATGATTTTCCGGCGACGGCCAGCGTGCCCACAGTCCGGAAACTGACGATGGGACATAAAATGCTGAACCCGGCAGGTACCGAATATTATGCAGGGATTGTGGGAGGAAAAACCGGGTACACATCTCTGGCAGGAAATACGCTGGTTACGTGTGCAGAGCGGGATGGGACCCGTCTGATCGCGGTAATACTGAAAAGCCGGCAGACTCACTACAGTGACACGAAGAAGCTTTTGGACTATGGATTTGAACTGGTAAAAGCCGGGCAGCAGAGTCCAGGTTCCAGTGCGTCAGGGCAGAGCAGCGCGCCGGGGCAGGGCGGAGATGGATTTCAGAGCCAGTCCCAGGTTCAGGAGCGCAGCAAATGGATTTCCTACGGAAATGAATGGAAATACGTGAAGGCAGATGGAACTTTTGCGGCAGGAGAACTGCTTTTGATTGGTGGTGCATACTATTATTTTAAAGCAGATGGCTGGATGGCAAGAGAATGGGAGCTGGTCAATGGAAGCTGGCGCTGGTTTGACGAGAGCGGAGCCATGGGAGTAAAACGCTGGGTTGAGACAGGCGGATATCACTACTACGTGGATGAAAATGGAGTTCTTTTTACCAACGGCGTAACGCCGGACGGATACCGGGTGGATGCCAATGGCGCCTGGATACCGTAACGGTTTTTAATGCCTGACAATTGAAAAAAGTACATAAAAAAGGTACTGCAGCGAAATTTGGTTTGCAGTACCTTTATTTTACGTTCGAAGAATTTGATTTACATGGTAATCAGTTTATACTGGCGGGAGCCGAGACCGATTTTTTCTGCATGCTCCAGGCAGCTTTTCCACTCGGATTCCGGAGTGGAGTTTCGGAAGTGGTCGTGGTGGTCGTGGAAACTGGGGTCTGCCAGATGTCTGGCCAGCTGGCTTCCCGGCATGGGAGTTGCAGCCAGGCAGGCATCAACGCAGGCCTGATCCAGAGCCAGAGGATCGAAAGACGCAAACATTCCCAGGTTTGGAAGGATGGGAACGTCATTTTCTCCGTGGCAGTCACAGTTGGGGGACACATCTACTACCAGTGAGATGTGGAACTGGGGCCGACCGTCCACCACGGCCTTGGTGTATTCGGCCATTCTGCGGTTTAAAAGCTCATTGGCTGTGTCGTTGTCAAAAGCGATGGCGTCGAAGTTGCAGGCGCCCAGACAGCGGCCGCAGCCAACGCAGGATTCCTGATCCACGCACATCTTGCGGGAAGTTTCGTCGAATACCAGGCCATGATTGGCACATTCTTTCTGACATTTTTTGCAGCCGCGGCATTTGGCCGGCGTGATATGAGGTTTTCCACTGGAATGCTGCTCTTTTTTTCCGGCCCGGGAACCGCAGCCCATTCCGATATTTTTGATGGTTCCGCCGAAGCCGGTCATCTCGTGGCCTTTAAAGTGGGTAAGGCTGATGAAAACATCGGCGTCCATGATGGCGCGGCCGATCTTTGCCTCTTTGACGTACTCGCCGCCCTGGACTGGCACAGCCACATCATCCGTTCCCTTGAGACCGTCTCCGATGAGGATGGGACATCCTACGGTCAGCGGTGTAAATCCGTTTTCCCAGGCGCATTCCAGGTGTTCCAGCGCATTTTTTCGGCTTCCGGGGTACATGGTGTTGCAGTCGGTAAGAAATGGCTTTCCACCCAGTTCTTTTACCACATCGACCACAGCTCTGGCATAATTGGGGCGCAGATAGCTGATGTTTCCCAGCTCTCCGAAGTGCATTTTGATGGCAACGAATTTTCCTTCCAGGTTGAGATCTGCAATACCGGCCTTCTTTATGAGCTTTTTCAATTTGGTGGGAAGTCCGTCGCCAAAGGCGATTGTATGAAAATCGGTAAAATAAACGGTTGATGGTTCCATGGTAACCTCCTTTTGTTTGTAAAACAAGTATAACAGTTCAGGGGAGATCTTCTTGTCCGACTTTGGCGAACGAGGAAATCCCCGCCGTTCAGAATTGTTGTTACAAATATTATAAAAGATGGATAAAAACTTGTCAAAAGATTTATACGAATGAAAAAACGCCCCCTTGACAACTTCTGAAAAAAACACTATGATATCAGAGAAAACGAAAAGGCCTGGAAAAAGAGGAGTACATGTCTGGCCCTGACAGAGAGAGCTGTCCATCGGTTGAAAGATGGCTTCAGAAGGCGGGCATGGAAGGTAGCTTTTGAGCCGGGTTTTGGAACGGGATCCGTTTGGCTGCGGGAATGCGGCTGGGTGGAGAACCTCAGTAGAAAACCACGTTTCGTCCGCGTTACAGGACGGTTGAGGATCGAAAAGGGGCAGAGTCCCCGGATCGGTTGAAAAAGGTGGTACCGCGGTTATACATCGCCCTTTGCTGAAAAGCAGAGGGTTTTTTTATTGCATAAGAAGCAACTTCTTATGCAATAAAAACGCTCCGCGGGGATCGCCATGCGGCGGAGAGGAATTCTGTCGCAGAAGCGACCCGCCGCAGGCGGAGAAGCTCGCGGGCGAGCTTCTTTCTCGTTGCATAGGAAGCAACTTCTTATGCAATAAAAACGCTCCGCGGGGATCGCCAGCCATAGGAAAGGCAGAGCAGTCCGGGAGGGAGAAGGATGGAGAAAAAGGGCAGGCTGGTAAGCTGTGATACTTGCGGAAATTATGTGTATGACGAGGATTATGGCTATTACGTCTGCGAGGCCAGTCTGGATGAAGATGAGATGGCGGCATTTCTTGGAAATCGAAGATTTGCCTGCCCATATTATCAGACGGATGACGAGTACCAGATTGTTCGAAAACAGATGTAACGGGAGGAAGTATGAGGAAAGACGGGGCATCGAAGAAAGGAAAATACCGGATCCGGGTACGGGACTGGTGTGTGGCGGGATTGATGTGCGCGGCTTTTTTCTGCGCCGGCTGCGGAGCAGACAGCGCCCTGAGGGAAAGCCTGGAGGTGGAGCGAACCTCGCCTTCTATATCTGCAGAGTTATCTTCCGATATGCCCGGACAGATCAAAAATGGGGTGTTTAAGAGCACAGACGGCCGTTTTACCGTGCAAGCGGATGAACAGATCTGGGAGGTATCCCGGCTGGAGGGGATGTTTGAGCTGCGCCTCAGGCGCCACCCGGCCTGTTCTGTTACATTCCAGGAATCCGAACAGATCACAATGGAACAGGTCCAGCAGTTTGAGACGGTGTTTGCGCCGTCTTACGCGGAGGCGCTGAAGGAAGATTATCTGGACGTCCGGGTTGACGGTATCTATATGCCGCGAAGCGGCCTTTCCGGAATGGCGATCACAATGACAGATCGGGAAAGACAGCTCACTATGCGTCAGCTTTTTTATCTGGCGGCAGATGAGAAGGGCGGCTGCCTGATGACGGCCATCCTCCCGGAGTCAGATGACGGTCGCCTGCAGGAGGATGTGCAGGCGCTCATAGAGTCCTTTTCGTTTCAAAACGGAACCCAATAAAGGAAGACTGTTACAGAACAGGGAATCATAGAAAACAGAAAAAGAGGAGAAATCAGAGATGAAAGAACTGGAAAAGACGTATAATCCGGCGGAAATCGAAGAACGCCTGTACCAGAAATGGCTGGACAGCAAATATTTCCACGCAGATGCCGAGCGGGGACGCCGGGAAGGCAGAAAACCTTTTACGATCGTCATGCCGCCGCCCAATATTACCGGGCAGCTCCATATGGGTCATGCCCTGGACAATACCATGCAGGATATCCTGATCCGCTATAAGAGAATGCAGGGGTATGAGACACTCTGGCAGCCAGGCACGGATCATGCGGCTATCGCGACAGAGGTAAAGGTGATCGATAAACTGAAAAGCCAGGGTATAGACAAACACGACCTGGGCCGGGAGGGATTTCTGGAAAAGGCATGGGAGTGGAAAGAGGAGTATGGAAGCCGCATTGTAAAGCAGCTTCATAAGCTTGGTTCCTCCGCAGACTGGGATCGGGAACGGTTTACCATGGACGAGGGATGTTCTGAGGCGGTGCTCGAAGTATTTACGAGGCTGTATGAAAAGGGATATATCTACAAGGGATCCAGGATCATCAACTGGTGTCCTGTATGCCAGACCTCCATCTCGGACGCAGAGGTAGAGCACGAAGAGCAGGATGGTTTCTTCTGGCATATCAATTACCCCATCGTGGGAGAAGAGGGACGGTTCGTGGAGATCGCCACCACCCGTCCGGAGACGCTGCTGGGCGATACGGCGGTAGCCGTAAACCCGGAGGATGAGCGTTATCAGGACCTTATCGGGAAAATGTTAAAGCTTCCGCTGACGGATCGGGAAATCCCGGTCATTGCCGACGAGTATGTGGATAAGGAATTTGGAACCGGCTGCGTGAAGATCACACCGGCCCATGACCCCAATGACTTTGAAGTTGGGAAGCGCCACGGCCTGGAGGAGATCTGTATTCTGAATGACGATGCCACCATCAGTGCACCGGGCAAGTATCAGGGTATGGACCGCTATGAGGCGAGAAAAGCCATGGTGGAGGATTTGAAGGAGCAGGGCCTTTTAGTAAAGGTTGTTCCTCATTCTCACAACGTGGGAACCCATGACCGCTGCGGTACGACGGTGGAACCCATGGTAAAACCCCAGTGGTTTGTAAAGATGGACGAGCTGGCAAAACCGGCCATCGAAGCGCTGCGATCCGGGCGGCTTAAGTTTGTTCCAGAGAGTTTCGGAAAAACCTATCTGCACTGGCTGGAGGGCATCCGGGACTGGTGTATTTCCAGACAGCTCTGGTGGGGGCACCGGATTCCGGCCTACTATTGTGATGACTGCGGCGAGATGACCGTGGCAAAAACGGCTCCGGTGGTATGTCCCAAATGCGGCGGCACTCATCTTCATCAGGATGAAGATACACTGGATACCTGGTTTTCTTCGGCACTCTGGCCTTTTTCAACACTGGGATGGCCGGAAAATACAAAGGAATACGAGTATTTCTATCCCACAGACGTGCTGGTAACGGGTTACGATATTATCTTTTTCTGGGTAATCCGAATGGTATTTTCAGGACTGGAGCAGACGGGAAAAGAGCCTTTCCATACGGTTCTGATCCATGGCCTGGTGCGGGATTCCCAGGGAAGAAAGATGAGTAAATCTCTCGGAAATGGAATTGACCCGCTGGAAGTCATTGAAAAATACGGAGCAGATGCCCTGCGCATGACGCTGATGACCGGAAATGCCCCAGGCAATGATATGCGTTTCTACTGGGAGCGGGTGGAAGCCAGTCGGAATTTTGCCAACAAGGTTTGGAATGCGTCACGTTTCATTATGATGAATATCGAGAAAGCGCCGGAGGCAGAGGTCAAGCTGGAAGACCTGACCATGCCGGATCGGTGGATCCTTTCCAAGGTCAACACTCTGGCCAGAGATGTGACTGAGAATATGGATAAGTACGAGCTCGGGATTGCTCTTCAGAAGGTATATGACTTTATCTGGGAGGAATTCTGCGACTGGTATATCGAGATGGTAAAACCGAGGCTCTGGGAGGAGAACAATACCACCAAGGCGGCAGCCATCTGGACGCTGCGGACGGTGCTGATCCAGTCTCTGAAGCTTTTACACCCCTATATGCCGTTTATCAGCGAGGAGATTTTCTGCAACCTGCAGGAGGAAGAGCCGTCCATCATGATCTCATCCTGGCCGGTATACCAGGAGGAGTGGAATTTTGCAGAGGAAGAAAAGGCAGTGGAGACCATGAAGGAAGCAGTGCGCGCCATCCGTGGCGTCCGCACTTCCATGAACGTTCCGCCCAGCAAGAAGGCTAAGGTATTCGTGGTGTCAGAGGATGAGGCTGTGCTTCAGATCTTTGACAGAAGCCGTCTTTTCTTCGCGGCTCTCGGATATGCCAGCGAGGTGGTGCTGCAGAAAGATCGAAGCGGTATCGCGGAGGACGCTGTTTCTGCTGTAACGGCCAGTGCCGCCATTTATATGCCATTTGCAGAGTTGGTGGATCTGGATAAGGAGATCGAGCGCCTGAACAAAGAGGCGGAGAAACTGAAAAAAGAGCTGGCCCGTTCCGAGGGAATGCTGAACAATGAGAAATTTGTCAGCCGTGCGCCGGAGGCGAAGATTGCAGAAGAGCGCGGGAAGCTGGAGAAGTACCGCCAAATGATGGCACAGGTACAGGAGCGCCTGGAGCAGCTTACGAAATAATAAAACGAAAGGGATGCCGCAGAGTTATCGATGCAGATGACTTTGCGGCGTTTTTCCTGTTCGGCAAAGCCGGACAAGAAGATGCCGTGACCTTTGGCGATCCTTCCATTGAAGGCGAGTACCAGGATATGACGTTCCATGGCGGATATGCTGTTTTTACCTTAAAACACGGGCAGAGTTTGTGGCGGTGGCGAAAAAAGGCCATGTTATCGCTGGACATTGGAATCCGATGGGGTTTCCAGTACCCGCAATCCCTTTATGATAAATTCTTCTGTCAGGCTGGCCATCTGCTGCGAGGATTCTTTCATGCCGTTTTCCAGCCAGTACTGAACCGTTCCGATGCATCCGGACACGATGAAAGAAGAGTAGGCCCCAAGGGAATCGGGATCTCCGGGACACTTCATATCCAGCCAGTTTTTCAGGCATTTATCGCTGACCACCCGTTTCAGCTGGTTGACAAAATTGAGGTCGCCGTTTTCACCGATCAGGATGGAGATCAGATCGGCGTTCTCTTTTACCATGGGAAATAGTTCCCCAAGCACCAGAGAAGGGCGGGCGACCAGTTCATTGACCGGGTGGTGGGACAGAACTGCCTCTACTTCCTCCATCAATTCCAGCTCAATCTGATCCATCAGATCAAATACATCGCGGTAGTGAAGGTAAAAGGTACCGCGATTGACATCGGCCATGTCGGCCAGTTCCTTTACGGTAATATCCTGTATCTTTTTTTTCTGGAGAAGTTTGACCAGGCATTCCCGCAGAAGTCGTCTTGTTTTTCGGACTCTCCGATCCAGTGTTTCGTTTTTCATAGTCCCTCCTTGATTTTGCAGCAATTTGCTGTGCAGCATGTTGGAAATTTTGTTAGCAAAGATTTTACATATCGTTAATGAACATTTTTTAAAAATATGTTGTTTATTATACAAAGAGTTAAAAAATGATTATTGTATTCTTTTCTATCGCTTAGTATAATGCATTATATTCTAAAAATGAACATATGTCAATTAAAACACTTGAGTTGCATAAAGAACGAAAAAGAGGGAAAACAGATGAAAAACTTTGTGATTTCCATTGGGAGAGAGTTTGGAAGCGGAGGAAGAAGGATGGGCCAGCATCTGGCAGAGGGACTTGGCATTCCCTGCTATGACAGGCACTTGACGGAAGAGGCGGCCGTCCGGGGCGGTTTTGGGAAAAAGGAGCTGGAAGAGGCGGATGAAATGCGGGCAAACCGTTTTTTGTTTAAGGTTCCGGCCCGCTCCAATCCTTATACCGGGTATGGAAAGCCGATGAATGATACGTTATTTGCCATTCAGTCCGGCCTGATCCGGGAATACGCAGACAAGGGTTCCTGCATCATAGTCGGACGGTGTGCGGACTGGGTTTTGGCAGATCGGCCAGGCCTTCTTTCCCTGTTTTTTTATTCTCCCCGGATGATCCGGATCCAGGAGATCATGCGACGGTATGAAACGGATGAAAAAGAGGCGGCCTACCTGATCCGCCAGGCAGACCGAATCCGTAAAAATTATTATCAATACTATACCAAGAAAAAATGGGCGGCTCCTTCCAGCTATGACATGATGATCGACACGAGCCGGATTCGGGAGCAGGAGCTTTTATCCATGGTCAGGGCGCTTCTGGCAGAGCGGAGCCTGTAGAGAGGACCGAAGCCAGAGAGATGTGCCTGGATTCTGGAAAAGCAGGGCAGAAACAGGAGAGGGGAAAGGTCATATGAAAAAAAGAAGAGATTGGCGAAGAGAAATTTTATTGGGAGCCGGCATTTACTTTCTGGCAGCAGGTCTGGTTCTGGGAGATACGGTTCCGGCTCAGGCAGCCATCTGGCAGCCGGGAGAAAATGGGGCGTATTACCTTCTGGCGGAGGATGGAAGCCGCCTGACGGGATGGCAGTCTGTGGACGGCCTGTGGTACTACCTGGAGCAGGATGGGACCATGAAACGTGGATGGCATTCAGAAGGAGATACCTGGTATTATCTGGAGGAGTCCGGCGCCATGGCGACCGGCTGGAAGCGCATAGACGGGAAATATTACTGGTTTCGGGAAAATGGCGCCATGCAGAATACTACTCTTTATCAGGATGAAACCCAGTATACCTTTGATGAGAGCGGAGGTCTTTCCAGCGTGAAAAAGAAGCGCAATACGGGAGGAGGAAGCTATGCCATCGGCTTTCTGGACGCGGAGAGCCAGGAGATGGCAGATGCTCTGAATGAATTAAAGGCAGAAGCCTTCGACGGGGATGAGGAAGAGGATTATTACGAGGATGAAAAAAAGGACTATGACCGGGATGCCAGTTTTGTCCTGAATGCCAGACTTCAGGAGATCGCGGAACATCGGATTAAGATGGCCAGAAGCCGCGGCTATGGAAGCGGCCGGATCCCGGAAGAAGGAACACTTTCAGAGTACCTGGATTCTGTGGGATATCAGGCTGCCAGACGCCATATGGAGGTGTACCTGATTAACTGCGACGGGGTAACGCACGCCGAGGAAAAACTGTTGCGAAACCATGACAGTGATGAAAAGAAACGGTCAGATCGGGTTATTTATTATAAGGAAATGGGCATTGCCCATGAAAGCGTCAACGGGCGTGATTACTTCATGCTGGTATTGATGCGGTAAGAAGATACTGGGCAGAGTGCCCGGCAGCTAAAATGAAAGGATCGGGAGCAGACAGATATGAAACTGAAATATCTTCACAAACGAGAGACTGAAATGCCAAAAGAGAAACGAACGTTTTCTCTGCCTGTTTTTATCATCGAGCGCAGCAGAGCCATTGAAATTTTCTTTTTCGTGCTGGTTTTCATTTCATTGATCACAGCCCCCTTCGTCAACATCAACTACGACCTGACGAGGTATCTGCCGGATACGGTACAGTCCAAGAAAGGTCTTGACCTGATGGAAGAGAAATTCGGCTATCCGGGAACTGGGCGCATCATGATCGAGGATGTGACGCTGTATGAGGCAAAGGCCTATAAGGATAAACTGGAAGATATTGACGGGGTCGATCAGATCCTGTGGCTGGACACAGGAACCAGCGTGTTTTCTTCGGATGCTTTCATCAATTTTGACAGTATTGATGAGTATTATAAAGATAACTGTGCTGTGATGGATGTGGTCTTTGAAGAGGGGGATACGGATAAAAAGACCTCCCGGGCCATTGACGCCATGCAGGAACTCCTGGGCGAAAAGGGTCATTACGTGGGAATGGCGGTTCAGAATAAGTCTCTGCAGGAGAATGTAACCAGTGAGATGAAGCTGATTCTTTCCCTGGCGGTGGTTGTTATTTTTGTGATCCTGTGTCTGACGACGACCTCATGGTTTGAACCGTTTCTATATCTGGTGGTAATGGGGGTGGCCATTTTAATCAACCGGGGAACGAATATTTTCCTGGGAGAGGTTTCCTTTATTACCAACAGTGTGTCGGCGGTCCTGCAGCTGGCCTGTTCCATGGACTACTCCATCTTCCTGAGCCATGCCTTTGCCAGGGAAAAAGGGAAAGGGAAAGGGCAGATGGAGGCGCTGACGGCGGCGATCCAGGAGGCCATGAACTCAATTTTTGCCAGCAGCCTGACGACGATCGTCGGCTTTCTGGTGCTCTGCTTTATGAAGTTTACCATCGGTTTTGATATGGGGATCGTGCTGGCCAAGGGGATCGTCATCAGTCTTCTGACGGTGGTATTTTTTATGCCGGCCATGATTCTTCGTATGACACCGATGATTGAGCGGACGTCCCACCGGTCATTTCTGCCGTCCTTTGACAGGCTGAGCCGGTGGATTTACCGGAGCCGGAAGGTTATTCTTGTGGCAGCGGCGCTGCTGGTAATACCCGCCTATACGGCGCAGAATATGAACTCGTTCCTTTATGGAAATGATGCGGTAGGCGCTGCTGAGGGCACAAAGGTGTATGCAGATGACCAGCTGATCCTGCAAAAATTCGGGCGGAGCAACATGATGATGGCCATTGTGCCGAATACATCGCCAGTAGATGAGCGGGAGTTCACAGAGGAAGTGGAGGCGCTTCCGTATACGAAAAGCGTTACGTCCATGGCAGGGACGCTTCCAGAGGGTGTTCCGGAGGAATTTCTCCCATCCAGCATCACAGAAATGCTGCACAAGGGGGATTATTCCAGGATCCTGATCTATGTAAAGAGCAAAGGAGAGAGTCCCCTGGCTTATCAGTGTTCCGATGAGATCCAGACGCTGATGCGAGATCATTATCCGGAAGGATCCTATCTTGTGGGGGCGACACCTTCGACCCAGGATATCCAGACGACGATCACGAAGGATTACAGCCTGGTTAATGTGCTGTCACTGCTGGGCGTCTTCCTGGTGGTGATGTGGAGTTTTAAATCTCTGATCATTCCGCTGATTATTATGATTCCCATTGAGACGGCGATCTTTATTAACATGGCAGTACCGTACATAGCAGGCGATACGATGATTTTCATCGGATATATTGTAGTCAGCTGCATTCAGCTGGGAGCGACGGTGGATTACGCCATTCTGACAGCTAATAATTACCTGGAATGCCGCCGGACAGCGGATAAGCGGGAGGCGGCCATTGAGGCTCTGAACCGGGGAATCCCGGCGATCCTTACATCCGGATCCATCCTGACCTGTGCCGGGTATATTGTGTACCATATTTCTACGGTGGCTGCCATTGCGGATCTGGGTCATCTGATCGGCCGCGGAGCGCTGATCAGCCTGATTCTTGTCTGTGCCATGATGCCGGCATTTCTGGTACTGTTTGATCGGATTTTGATGGAAAATGAGTTTGACAGGATTCGGATGTTTATAAAAAAGCGGCGTAAAGGAGGCAGATGATGATGAAAAGGAGAATTAGAAGAGGAGCGGCGCTGATCCTGGCTGCTGTGACATTTTCGACCAGTATGACGGCCTCCGTCCATGCGGCAGCCCCCAGGGTTATGGTGGATGAAACCATGTATGTGAACCTGGACTATTATGGGACTGCGACAAAAATCAATGTGGTAAAAGGCTGTACCCCCAATGGGGTAAAGGAATATACGGATTATGGCTCCTATGAAAAGGTGGTCAATATGACAGACCGGACGGAGCCGGTGCTGGAAGACGGGGCAGTTCGCTGGGAGCTGCCGGAGACAGGAAAGCGTTTTTATTACCAGTGTACCATGCCGGAGGGAAGTGTTACGCTTCCCTGGGATTTTGACATTTCCTATAAATTAAATGGCAGGGAGATGGATGCCTCCAAGCTGGCCGGCGCTTCGGGGTTGGTGGAAATCCGGATTCAGGCAACGCCGAACCGGAAAGCCGGTGCCTATTACAGAAATAATATGATGCTGACGGCGGTGGTTCCCGTTGATATGGAAAGGTGTTACAGTGTGGAAGCACCGGGCTCGCAGCTGCAGTCCATTGGAAGCAATACAGTGGCCATGTTTGCGGCACTTCCTGGAGAAGAGGGGGATTTTACAGTCCGAATCGGGACCGATGACTACGAAAGCGTCGGGGTTATCATGATGATGGTTCCAGGGACGGCGGATGCCCTGAACCATATTAAAGATTTAAAGGAGGCAAAGGATACCTGGCGGGAAGACGGCGATAACATGTATGACAGCATGAATCAGCTTCTGCGGGCCATGGAATCCATGCGGGGAGAGGTTTCTCAGGTTCAGGGCGGACTGGACAGTCTGGAGCAGGCCAGGGGGAAGATAAACGCCAACCGAAAACAGATTGAATCTCTGTCTACCCAGGCTCTTTCTGAAATGCAGGCCACAACGGATCAGATGGCAGCGTTGATTCCCTATCTGAAAACGGCGCGGGATGCGGTAACAGATATCAATTCCAACACCAATGCCATCTATAATACCATGGAAGATATGCAGGATGAGCTGGATCGTTTGTATGACCGTCTGGGAAGTCTGAGCAAAACACTGGCATCTGCATCAAATCAGATCAGCCAGGGGATTACACCGGAGCAGCAGCAGGCTCTGGGCCAGTTGATTGGGAAGGAAACCGCAGAAATTCAGAAAATCCTGGATGCTCTGGGGGCGCTGGCTGGAGGCGGGTTTACTATGCTGGAGGAAGTGGAGGAGGAGAATGATTCCTTAGGAGAAAGCCTGACAATTCTGGATCAGACGCAGATTGACCGGAATCCTCAGCCGGAAGGCGGTCAGACTTTGGAATCTGCAGACGGGGGAACAGAAAACAGGCTGGAAACGTCAGAAACAGCGGAAAAAGAAACCTCTGATTCGGCCGAGAAGGAAACTACGCAGTCAGAGGGCAAACCGGAGAAAGAGACAGCGCAGTCGGAGGAGAAACCAGAGAAGGAGACAGCGCAGTCAGAGGAGAAATCAGAGAAGGAGACGGCGCAGTCGGAGGAGAAATCAGAGAAGGAGACGGCGCAGGCGGAGGAGACGCAGCCAGAGGCATCAGGCGCATCGGAACATGCGAAAGGGGATTCGGAACCGGTAACGGTGATGTCATTTGGAAAAGCCGTTTCCGGTGATGCGGTTGTTACTGCAGAGGGAGAGAAGGTTGGCCCGTCCGGACAGCCGGGAAGCGGAGGTGTAAATGATGCAGTGTTTGAAGAAGAATTTGACGGGGCAGAGGATGAGGTGGAGGAGTCGCTGCAGACGCTGCTTGGCACGTCTTATTCTTCTGATATTCAGGCCATGGTTGAAACATCCCGCGGAATCTTAGAGGACAGTCAGGCGCTGCAGCAGACCATCGGGACTGTAATAGGAAAAATCAATGCAGCCTGTCAGGGGATCGGAACAGTGGGAACCAAAACGGCTTCGACTCTTTCGGCGCTTCGAAGTTCTGCGGATGAGCTGATCAATCTTCTGGATGATTCCCGGGTGTTGATTGATACTATGGACAGCTATGTGCCGTCCATGCTGGATGCGCTGACAGATTCCGAAGAGCTGATGAACCGTCTGACGAGATCTCTTTATGCGGTCCATGATATGCTGAAACTGGTCAATGATACGTTGATTTCAGCCGGAGATTCCCTGGATGCGGGAACGAGAGACAGCCTGCAGGGACTTTCAGGACTCCTTGAAAAGAGTCTGTCAGTGATTGACAGTATCACTTCGATCCGGGAGTCCAGCGAAGAAATGAAGAGAACGCTGGATGAGCAGCTGGATAAATATGAGGAGGAGAATCAATTTTTAAATATGGATCCAGAGGCAGATAAAATTTCTTTTACCTCGACGAAAAATCCTTCTCCCAACAGTCTTCAGATTATTTTGAGGACAGATGAAATCAGTGATGAGGATGAGACGACGGATATTTCGGATCTGGAGGCAGACCGCACCGGGGACGAGGGGCCCTTTCAGCGGATGTGGAATGTGATTGTGGAAATTTTTCGGGCGATTGTGGACATTTTCCGTAATCGGTAAGGCAAAGAGCGGTCAAAAACGCAGCCGCCTGTCGAGAATCATGTAAAAAACGCGAAATAAACTCCTTGCATTCAAGGAACATTATATTATAATAGTAACGTAGCAGCTGACGCAGATGGATGGCAAAGAGATGAGCCATCCATTTCTGCGTCGGTCTGAACGTTACATGAAAAGAAAGCGGTACATCCGCCACAGGGCGGGATGGAAAGGAACGAATCTGGAATGAAAGAAAAAAATCCCGAGATGAGACGAGCGGCGGAATATTTAGATTCTATTCCCAGGTTTTCCAGAGAAAAACATTCTCCGGACAAGCTTCGCCGGATGCTGGTTCTCCTTGACGAAGAACCGGGAGAGGAGAAGATTGTTCATGTGGCGGGGACGAACGGAAAAGGGTCTGTCTGTGCACTTCTGGACTCAGTTTTGCGTACTGCAGGGTATAAGACGGCGATGTTTGTCTCCCCGCATTTGGTATCGGTTCGGGAACGCTTCATTTTTGACGGAGAAAAGGCAGATGAAGCCTGTTTTCTGCGGGCTTTTAGGAAAATACGAAGCAGAGAAGCGGAGTTTTCCAGAGAAGGACTTAGCCATCCCACCTATTTCGAATTTCTGTTTCTCATGTTTATGAGCATGGTCCGGGAGAAAAATCCGGAGTTTGTGATTCTGGAGACAGGTCTGGGCGGCCGTCTGGATGCCACAAATTGCTTGGAGCACCCGACAGCCAGCGTAATTACCTCGATCAGTCTGGATCACATGGAATATCTTGGGGACACGATCGAACAGATTGCCGGAGAAAAAGCAGGAATTATCAAAGCCGGAGTTCCGGTTGTCTATGATAATACGGTACCGGAAGCGGCAGAGGTCATCAAACGGCGGGCAGAAGAGCTGGGTTGCCGGGCGGTTCCAGTTGGCGAAAATGACTGGGAGAACGGCAGATTGGAAGAAGAGGGGATTTCTTTTACGGCAGATCTGGGAAACGGGCCGAAACGTCTCCGAATTTCCTTTGCAGCTTTGTATCAGCTGTCCAACGCCATGCTGGCAGTGCGGACAGCGCAGCTTATGGGGATTTCGCCGGAGCATATTGCGGAAGGAATTTCTGGGGCCCGGTGGCCAGGGCGTATGGAGCCGGTGGGAGACAGGGTATATTTTGACGGTGCCCACAATGAGGGAGGAATCCAGGCCTTTGCTCGGGCTGCCAGAGAAATTGTGGCCCGGAAAAATCCAGGAGGGAGAGTGATTCTGGTGTTTGCTGTGGCATCGGATAAGGATTATACAGCGATGATCCGGACTCTGTGCTGCAGCCTGCGGCCGGATCGGATGATTCTGACCAGAGCGAATTCTGACAGAGGACTCTCGCTGGAAAAGCTTGAGAAGGCGGCGGCTGACGGGCTGGCAGCGGAACAGGGGACTGCTTCAGAGAGAGAGGAAACGGGGAGGGAGACAGGGATTTCTGCCGTTTCAGAGGCGGCGGCGGCTTTTCGCCTGGCGCTCTCAGAACAGCGAAGTGAAGATACTGTATTCTGTGCCGGGTCTCTGTATCTGATTGGAGAGTTAAAGAGCGTGCTTGAGGAGGAGAAAGATGAGCGAGGAAGAACTGACGATTAATTTTGAAGAAGAGATGGAGCATTTTAAGCCGAGTCTGGAAGTTGAGGATATTGGAGAAACCATTGTCAAAAGCGATCTGACGGATATGTCGGATGTGATGATGGAATTGTTAAAGGGAATGAGGGAATAGGCGGAAAATATGAACCAGACAAAAAAGATACGCCTGATTTCCAACAGCTTTTACAATGCCGGTCTGGAACGGGCGCAGAGAAGAGATTTAACAGGAGCGGTGCTGTATCTGCAGAAATGCCTGAATCTGAATAAATATCACACGGATGCCAGAAACCTTCTGGGTTTAATTTATTACGAGATGGGCGAAGTGTCGGAGGCACTTGTTCAGTGGGTAATCAGCATGAATCTGGAAGAGCACGACAACCGGGCGGATTATTACCTGGAGCAGATTCAGCGGAAGCCGGAGCGCCTGGAACAGGTCAGTCAGGTAATCCGAAAATACAACCAGGCTTTGCTTCAGGCACAGAGCGGAAGCGATGATCTGGCAGTGCTGCAGCTGACTCGTGTGGTGGAGGCAAATCCGAGATTCGTGAAGGCCCACCTCCTGCTGGCACTTTTGTATATCAGCCATGAGGATTATACCAAAGCGGGAAAATCCCTTTACAAGGTGTTGAAAATTGATAAGAATAACCCAAAGGCATCCTGGTATATGGCGATTGTCAAGGCCAGAACCGGGAAGGCGGAGATCGAGCGCCGGAAGATAAAAAATGCGTTTTCTCACCGGCAGATGCAGGATGACGACGTGATCATCCCTCCCAGCTACAAAGAAAATACAGGCTGGCAGTCTGTGCTGAATATCGGAGCGGGCCTGCTTTTGGGGGCAGCTGTGATCTTTTTCCTGGTTATGCCGGCCAAACTTCGCCAGGTTAATAATAGTCATACACAGGAAATTTTGCAGTATAACGAACAGCTCAACCAGAAGAACGAAGAGATTTCCAGCTTGAATGCGTCCATTGAAACATACGAAAGCGAGAAGGAAGACGCTCTACATCAGCTGGATACGCTTTTAAACAGCAATGACAGTGTTCTGAATCAGTATGCGATTCTCGTAAAGATGCTGCAGGCGTACCGGTCGGATAATCTGACGGAGGCAGTCAGCCTGTATGCCGGGTTTGACCCCACATTGTTTACGGACGAGACGGTTCTCTCCATTGCCAATGGAGTCAAGCAGGATATTGAGACCAATGGCTATCAGACGCTGGAGGATCTGGCTTATACCATGTGGTCGGCTGGCCGTATGAGTGAGGCGCTGACGTATTATGAGACCTGTCTGGCCATTCGGCCCGACAACCCCAAGGTATTGTTTAACATGGGAATGATTTACCGGGCGCAGAGTGATACGGAAAAAGCAGTAGATACGTTTACCCGGATTGTAACGCAGTATGCAGATTCGGAGCAGGCTGCGAAAGCGCGGGAACAGCTGGCAGAGCTGGTGCCGGACAATCAGCAGGCAGCGGTTCCAGGGCAGTCAATTCTGAATCAGGGACAGAATCAGGCGGGAGAAAGCGAACCGGAGGGCAGTGAAGCGGAGAGTGAGCCGGAGACGGAATCGCAGCAGTAGGACGGCGGAGTACGTGCACAGCTGGAATAAAGGAAAGTAAGTCACTTAAAAACCGAACCAAATAAAATAAGACACTACGGAAGAAAAAGAATCCGCAGTGTCTTATTTTTTTATTGCATAGGAAATTGCTTCCTATACAATAAAAAACGCTCCGCGAGGATCGCCATGCGGCGGAGAGGAATTTTGTCGCAGAAGCGGCCCGCCGCAGGCGGAGAAGCTCGCGGGCGAGCTTCTTTCTTATAGCATAGGAGGTCATACTATGGAACAGGAACATTTTACGTATGAGGCAGACGGACCGGTTCTGATTATCCATCTGCCGCGGGAAGTGGATCACCACAACTGCCTGACTCTGAAATATGAGACAGATCTTCTTTTGGCGGAAAATTATGTAAATCGGATTGTGTTTGATTTTTCTGGGACCGATTTTATGGACAGCTCCGGAATTGGCGTTCTTTTGAGCCGTTATAAACAAATGGCCGGGAGCGGGGGAAGTGTGTCGGTGTATGGAATGGGAACGCGGATTAGCCGGATTCTGAAAATTGGTGGTGTGTACCGCCTGGTACGCCTGTGCAGAACGAGAGAGGAGGCCATACATGGAGTGTCAGAAGCGTGAAAAAAACTGGATGAAGCTGGAGATTGAGAGCCGTTCCTGTAATGAAGAATTTGCAAGGGTAACAGTGGGGGTTTTTATGAGCCGTCTGGATCCCACGCTGGAGGAATTAAACGATGTGAAAACAGCTGTGTCAGAGGCAGTAACCAACTGTGTGATTCATGGATATGAAGGGAGGCCTGGCGTTATTTACATAGAAGCAGAGACTATGGATCGGGTTTTGACGGTTCGGATTCGGGATGAAGGCCGGGGGATTGCGGATGTGGAACGGGCGATGGAGCCGATGTATACGACAGATGAAAGCGGCGAACGTTCCGGGATGGGTTTTTCTTTTATGGAGGCATTTATGGATCAGGTCCTTGTGGAATCCAGTCCGGGGGCCGGGACTTTGGTAATCATGAAAAAACAGATTGGCGGTCCTGCCTATGGATGAGACTCTCCGGCTGATAGAGGCAGCACACCGGGGAGATAAAACAGCCAGGGAGAGGCTGGTGATGGACAATGTTGGCCTTGTCTGGAGTATTGTACGGCGTTTTTCCGGACGGGGCTGTGAGATGGAGGATTTGTTTCAGATTGGAAGTATTGGGTTGATTAAGGCCATTGATAAATTTGACACTTCCTATGAGGTACGGTTTTCTACCTATGCAGTTCCCATGATAGCAGGGGAGATAAAGCGGTTTCTGCGGGACGATGGAATGATTAAAGTAAGCCGGTCTGTGAAGGAACTGGGGATGCGGGTCAGTGCAGCCAGAGAGCGCCTTTCTGGGAGATTGGGCCGGGAGCCGACGTTGGAGGAGCTGGCCGGTCAGGTGGGAACTAGCTGCGAGGAGGTGGCAGCTTCTCTGGAGGCTGCATGTCATGTGGAGTCACTTTATGCGCCGTCAGGTTCTGGTGATGATACGAACCTGACGATTCTGGACCGGGTAGCAGACGAGGGAGGAGAAGAAGAAAGCCTGCTGAACCGGATGGTTCTGGGAGAGCTTTTGCAGTCTTTGGACAAAAAGCAGAGGGAAATCATTGTGCGGCGGTATTTTTATAATCAGACGCAGACGCAGATTGCCGGAGTACTGGGAATTTCCCAGGTACAGGTTTCCAGGATGGAGAGGAAGATCTTATGTGAAATGCGGGATCAGCTAAAGGAAGAAGGCGGAGAAAAACGGGAAAATGGGAATAAAAAAGGGGGCGGGAATAAAAAAGGAGATTCCATCCATACTATCCCTACAAAGTAACAGTTTAGAACTGTTGCTGGAAGAAAAAGAATAGAAGGATGTGAATGTGATGAGCCTGAAAAAGAAAACGGGAATTGTACTTTTAATCTGCGCAATGGCGGCTGTTTCAGCACTGGTATGGTATTGCCTGCTGACTGCAGGACGAGGTTCCGCCCATCTGGATGGAACCTTTGTCATTCTTCCGCCGGCCACGGATGTGCAGGAGATGGCGGCATGACAAAGACGGTCTATATCAAACTCCGGGCCATCAGCCAGGTGCACGGGAGGGATGTGCAGGTTGCTGATATTGGAGAGGTATACTGCAGTGACCGGACAGTGGAAAATCGGTGCCGGGCAGTTCGAGTCGCAAAGATCCACAGCAATCGTCCGGTCCGTCTGGTGGGCAGCATCGTGGATCTGATGGAGCGGATTGGGAAGGCGGTGCCGGAGGCGGAGATTACGTGTCTGGGAGAAACCGATTATATTATTGATTATAAGCCAGAAAGGAGAAGACGGCAGGCTGCAGATTGGATGAAAACTGGATTTGTCTGTCTGATCTGTTTTTCCGGAGCCGCCTTTGCCATTATGACCTTTAATAACGATGCCAATGTGCGGGATGTGTTTCAGGAAATTTACCGCCTTGTTACGGGGAAGGAGTCCGGAGGAGTGACGGTTCTTGAACTGGGGTATTCTCTGGGACTGAGTCTTGGTATCCTCCTGTTTTTCAACCATTTTTCCAGCTGGAGATTCAGTATGGATCCGACGCCGCTGGAGGTGGAAATGCGTCTGTATGAAGACAATATCAATAAAACGCTGGTACAGAACAGCGGCCGAAAGGAGGACGGCGTGGATGTATCTTAGGCTGTTTCTCCTTCTGGTTTTCGGGATGAGCGCCGGCGGGATTGTGGCAGCCGGCGTTTTTGCGTTTCTGGCGATCATAGGAGTGTTTCCCCGGGTGATTGGAAAGACTGGAACCAGAGTCCACATTGTTCTATATGAGAACATGATCATTGCTGGTGGAATTGTGGGAAATATTCTGGATTTGTATGAAATTCCAATTTTATTTGGGGCGGCAGAAGCGGGGGGTTTTTGGCTGGGAACTGGGGCACTTCTGTTGTTTGGCGCCGGCTCCGGGATTTTTGTGGGATGTCTCGTCATGTCGCTGGCGGAAACCTTAAAGGCACTTCCGGTGCTGAGCCGCCGTCTGCGACTGGCTGTAGGATTGCAGTATGTGATTCTGGCGGTTGCCCTGGGAAAGGGGGCCGGTTCTCTGGCATATTTTCTGTTCCGGATTGGAGTATGACGGAAAAAACGGGAAAGAAGGAAAGAAGATGGAAGTACAAAAAAATGCGTATGGTTCTTATGTAACGGAGATAACACCGGTGCACAGTCCGGTTAAAAATGCAGCAATGGCCTTTCTGGCAGGCGGAGTGATCTGTCTGACAGGTCAGATTCTAACAGCCTGGATGATGGAGGGAGGAATGGAAAAGGAGGAGGCGGGAACCTGGACGCTTCTGATCCTGGTCTTTTTGAGTGCTTTGTTGACAGGCGCCAATATTTTTCAGAAGCTGGCACGGATATTTGGAGCAGGGGTGCTGGTTCCCATTACCGGATTTGCCAATTCCGTTGCATCACCAGCCCTGGAATATAAGGCGGAGGGGCAGGTTTTTGGGATAGGGTGCAAGATTTTTACCATTGCGGGTCCGGTTATTCTGTACGGGATTCTTGTCAGCTGGGGACTCGGGGTGCTTTACTGGCTTGGAATGGGGTAAGAAGGAAAGGAGTATGGAATATGCAGGCAGGATATGCAAGCCTTCAGTTTGAGAATGCGCCGGCCATTCTGGCGGCGGCTTCCATTGCAGGGGAAAAAGAAGGGGAGGGGCCCATTGCCGGCTGTTTTGACCGGGTGGAGCCTGATCCACTGTTTGGAAAGAAAAGCTGGGAGGAGGCGGAGAGTGAGCTGCAGAGGCAGACAGCAGAAAAATGTCTGGAAAAGGCAGGACTTTCCCCGGAAGAGGTTCGATACCTTTTCGCAGGGGATCTGCTGGGGCAGATTGTGGCCACATCCTTTGGTGTGAAAGAGCTGGGAATCCGGCTGTTCGGTCTTTATGGGGCATGTTCTACCATGGGAGAGGCCATGCTTCTTGCATCTATGGCGGTGGCTGGCGGATTCGCGGATCGGGCGATGGCTATGGCATCCAGCCATTTTGCTTCTGCAGAGCGTCAGTTTCGTTTCCCGTTGGCATACGGAAATCAGAGGCCTAAATCGACCACCTGGACGGTAACGGGCTGTGGAAGCGTGATAATCGGAAATTCCAAAATGGTGTCTGAACGGGAAGTGCTGGCGCGTATTACCGGAGCAACGCCGGGAAAAATTGTGGATATGCAGGTACGGGATTCCATGAATATGGGAGCCGCTATGGCGGTGGCAGCTGTGGATACGATTCTTCAGAATCTCCGGGATTTTTCCAGAGAACCTTCCTGGTATGACCGTATTATTACCGGAGATCTGGGGGATGTGGGGCAGAGAATTCTGTTTGATTTTATGGATGAGGCAGGATGGGATATCCGGGGAATCCATATGGATTGCGGGCAGATGATCTATGATGGAAAGAGGCAGGATACCCATTCCGGAGGGAGTGGCTGTGGCTGCTCGGCTGTCACTCTCTGCGGCTGTATTTTACCGAAAATTCAGAGCGGCGAGTGGAAAAGAGTTTTATTTCTTCCGACTGGGGCATTGCTGTCTCAGATCAGCTTCAATGAGGGACAGAGTGTGCCGGGGATTGCCCATGGAATCGTGTTGGAGCATTCTGAAAGGATAAATTAAAACGGATACATCGATTGTGACAGGGGGAAATGAAACATGGAATATGTAAGGGCGTTTCTGGTAGGCGGTTTGATCTGCGGTGCAGTTCAGATTCTGATGGATCGAACTCGTCTGATGCCGGGAAGAATTATGGTTCTTCTGGTGGTTTCCGGCTCCGTACTGGGTTTTTTGGGGATCTATGAGCCTTTTGTCCAGTGGGCCGGAGCCGGGGCCTCTGTGCCGCTTTTGGGATTTGGAAATACGTTGTTTAAAGGAGTAAAAGAGGCCGTAAGCCAGGAAGGACTTTTGGGACTGTTTAAGGGCGGGTTTACGGCCGGATCAGCCGGATTATCCGGAGCCCTGATTTTTGGCTATCTGATCTCGGCTGTATGCCCGCCCAGAATGAAACATTGAAACTGTCCCGAAAGGGGGCGGAGGATCGATTACTCCGCCGGGTTTGCCGGTACGATGGGGATCGAATTTTCGCCTCCCCAGCCGGGCCTTGAAATACCGCCGCCGTAGGAGGGATAAGAGTAACCAGGCGCGCTGGTTCCCGGAGTATAACCGGGCCCGAAGATGCCGCTGCTCTCTGCCGGATCGATGATGGTGGAGGTGCCGGAATGAACCGGGCATTCCTCTGCTGGCATAGCATAATAGCTGTCATCGGTGGTGCCTTCTTCCGGGATGACCATCACGGTTTTCGTTTCCTGCTGTTCCTGCGGACAGAAGGCCGATGGTTTCCCGCCCGATGCGCCGCAGACAGTAATGCGGGTATGATGACCGCAGGCCTCAGTGGGAACGGTTCCCTTGGCAAAATATTCGGTGTAGACAGAATTGCCTCTCGGGTCGGCCTCACAGACACCGGATACCGGAAGCTTGCCGGATTTGCGGCACACCTGAGCCGTCTCCACGCTGTCGGGAACTGGAAAACCGGGATCGGAAAGTCCCTCGTGAATCCGGGTCATGATCTGACGCCAGATACGTTTGTGGTAGCTGGTTCCGCCGTTTCTGGCGCCGGAATTGTCCTTCAGACTTTGGTTATTATCACAGCCGCCCCAGATTCCTCCGGTGTAATAGGGGGTGTAGCCCACAAACCATACATCCACGTTGTTGGTGGTGGTGCCGCTTTTTCCGGCGCAGCTCATATTGGGAATGGCGGCAGCCGTTCCCGTGGCGTTGATACCTGCTCCGGGACGGGTGTACAGAACGTTGCTCTGCATGGCATCCGTCATGGCATCTGTCAGAAGAAAAGCAGTGGAATCCTTTAAAGCCTGACGGGTCTGCGGTGTGTTATCAATAAGAACCTTTCCGCTGCGGTCCAGAATTTTAGTGAAGAAAATGGGCTTTGTGTAGGTTCCCTGATTGGCGATGGCTGCGAAGGCACCGGTCAGTTCCAGATTGGTTACACCTCTTGTCAGACCGCCTAACGCAGTGGAGAGACTCAGATCTTCCGAGACCATGGTGGTAATCCCCAGGCGTTCGGCGTACTCCACACCCAGCTGCGGCGTCACAGTTTCGGCCATACAGCGGAGCGCCACAATGTTCATGGAGTAAATGATTCCCTCTCGGATGGTATGGTATCCTTTGTAATCTCCGCCCCACCAGTTGCGGAATTCCTTGGTTCCGGAAGAGTAGGGGGCATCGTAATAGACGCTGGCCAGGGTGGCGCCGCAGGTATCCAGAGCAGGGGCGAAAGAGCTGATGACCTTAAAGGTAGATCCGGGCTGACGCACGGAATCTGTGGCCCGGTTCAGGGTCCGGTTGGCCTTTTTTTCGCCGCGCCCGCCGCTGATGGCCTTGACGTAGCCGGTGGACTGCTCAATAAGGACAAAGGATGCCTGGGGCTGCAGAATAAAGGAGGCCGATTCTCCAATCACAGTGCTTCCGTCCTGGGTCAGGTAGGCTTTATAGCTGTCGATGGCGGTCTGTGCTTCGGCCTCCGAATCAAAGAGACCGTCAAAGCTGGTCTGTCCAGCCACCTGCTGCAGGTAGGTTTTCATGGTTTCCTGCGAATAGTGCTTTGTTTCCCCATTGGTGTGCACAATGGAGAGGCGGTATTCCACGGAACAGCGAGCTGCGTCGTAATTGTCCGGGTTGTTGATCTCCTCATCCACAATTGCCTGGAGTTTTGGATCCTGAGGCGTGTAAATTTGGAGACCGCCGCTGAAGAGGAGATTGGAGGCCTGCGTATCTGTGTAGCCAAGCTGCTCCTTTAATGCCTCTGTGACCTGATTGATCAGCTCGTCCGTGTAGTAGGAGTAAGGAGTCTCATTTTCGCGAATGGCCAGATCCACGTTTTGGATACGGGAATAGACGTCATCAGCCAGAGCTTCTTCCTGCTCCTCTTTGGAAATGTAACCCTGCTCGTACATTTGCTGTAGGATGACTTTGCGGCGTGCGGCATTTTCCTGCGGCCCGGTAATGGGGTTCAGCTTACCGGGATTCTGTGTGATACCGGCAATAACCGCGCATTCGGACAGAGTCAGCTGAGAAATATCTTTATTAAAATAACGGAGAGCAGCCGCTTTGACTCCCAGAGTATTGCTGCCCAGATTGATGGTATTCAGATAATTGGTCAGAATAACTTTGCGGTCCACGTTTTTTGTCAGCTGCAGAGCCAGGTACTGTTCCTGAATTTTCCTCTCAATTCTGGCACCGCTGCTGGTTTCCATACCGCCGTTAAAAACGGTGTTTTTGATCAGCTGCTGCGTCAGCGTGCTGGCGCCTCCTTTATAATTATTGGTCAGAACGCCTACGGCTGCCCGGGTAATGGAGCGAAGATCAATACCGCTGTGCTGCCAGAAACGGGAGTCCTCGATGGATACGAAAGCGTCGATCAGATCCTGGGGAAATTCTTCATATGACGCCTCGATCCGGTTGGCATTGGAGCCAATCAGAGTGTCTGTCACCTCTCCGGCGCTGTTGTATATGGTGGAAAAGTAGCCGCTGGGGGCAAAGCTTTCCGGGTTAAAATCAGGAGCATTGTCAAGAATCCCCTTAAACATGCCAATCCCTGCGCTGAGTCCGGTTACCACAAGAAAAAGAGCCAGGACAAAGGCCGTTTTAAAGAAGGTAAGAAACATCTTGTTGGCGTACTTTTTTTTCCTGGATCCGGCTGCCTTTATTTTTCGTTTCGTTTCATTTCTGCCATAGTTCATAGGAAGCCTCCTTATAAACTACAATTATAACAAAACTTCATGGATAAATAAATACTATTGTCATGAAGTTTTTTTTACGTTATTATGATAGCAACGGTTCCTGTCAGTCAGAGTATGGACATTCGAAACAGGGGTTAAACATGGAAATCCGGATTTTCAGGGAAGGCTTTCGGCAGGCTCAGGGATTGGAGTTTTCCGCCCTGGAAGGCGGAGGCAGGCAGAAAATGGTGTGAGGAGAAAGATGGAACAATTATGAAAGAGCGGTATAAAATTGTGTATGAAGGCGGAGAGGGCGAGCTGGTGGAAAAAAAGTCCAGATTTATTGCATCCATTCGTCCGGTACAGACGGAGGAAGAAGCTCTGGCGTTTATCGGCGAGATCCGGAAGCAGTATTGGGATGCCAGACACCACTGTTCGGCTTTTACCATTGGAGAAAATTGTGAGATAGCCAGGTGCAGCGATGACGGCGAGCCGGCCCAGACGGCGGGAAGGCCCATGCTGGATGTGCTTTTGGGACGGGAGCTGCACAATGTGTGTGCTGTGGTAACACGGTATTTTGGAGGGACGCTTCTTGGAACCGGAGGACTGGTGAGGGCCTACGGAGGGGCGGTTCAGGAGGGACTTAAGAACTGTGTGATTCTGGAGAAATGCCTGGCCCGCCGGTGGAAGATTACAACGGATTACAGCGGTCTGGGAAAAGTGCAGTACATCCTTTCTGAGGCGGAACTTCCGGTTCTGGAAAGCGATTACGGTGAGAATGTGGCACTGACCGTGCTGATACCGGCCGATCAGGCCGGTGAAGCGGAGAAAAAACTGATTGAGGGAACCAACGGGCGCTGTGCCATTGAAAAACAGGATGAGATTTATTATAGCATGGAGGGTAGCCGCGTGATTTTGTTGTAAATTATCTTGAACAATTCTTGAAAAAATGTTATAATAATAAGTTGTATGTAACTATTCAGGGCGGCGGGAAATCTGGTGCAAAAAGATGTGTCAAGCTTGCTTGTAAACAGCTTTTTGCACCAGATTTCACATCGGAGGAATCTCCGATGCTTCTTGTCCGGCGAAGCCGGACAAGAAGATGCCCTGCCCTGAACAGTTACAGTTATATAAAATTTGCAGAAGACAGGCAGGATTACGTGCCGGAATGGGAAATAAAACAGGGAAAGAGTGACGGGTATATTTATGAAGATGAAACGTGAAGATGTCAGAAATATTGCAATCATTGCCCATGTTGATCATGGCAAGACGACGCTGGTAGATCAGCTGCTGCGTCAGAGCGGCGTGTTTCGGGCCAATCAGGAGGTTGTGGACCGCGTAATGGATTCCAATGATATCGAGAGAGAGCGCGGAATTACCATCCTTTCTAAAAATACGGCGGTAAATTACAACGGAATCAAGATCAATATCATTGACACCCCAGGCCATGCAGATTTTGGCGGCGAAGTAGAGCGTGTGTTAAAGATGGTAAACGGTGTTATTCTGGTGGTGGATGCCTATGAAGGAGCCATGCCCCAGACGAAATTTGTACTGCGCAAGGCACTGGAGCTGGAACTTCCGGTAATCGTCTGTCTCAATAAGATTGATCGCCCGGAGGCACGTCCAGATGAGGTCATCGACGAGATTCTGGAGCTTTTCATGGATCTGGATGCCTCGGATGAGCAGCTGGACTGCCCTTTCCTCTACGCCTCTGCCAGATCTGGTTTTGCCAAGAGAAATCTGGATGATCCGGAAGTGGATATGAAACCGCTGTTTGAGACGATTCTGGAATACATTCCGGCGCCGGAGGGGGATCCGGATGCGGAGACCCAGGTTTTAATCAGTACCATTGATTATAATGAGTACGTGGGAAGAATCGGAGTTGGGAAAATTGACAATGGCTCTCTGAAGGTCAACCAGGAGTGCGTGATTGTGAACCACCATGAGCCGGACAAATTCCGCCGCGTGAAGATCGGAAAGCTTTATGAGTTTGAGGGACTGAACAAGGTGGAGGTGTCGGAGGCCGGTGTGGGTTCTATTGTGGCCATTTCCGGTATTTCCGACATCCATATCGGAGATACGCTCTGTTCTCCGGAGAAGCCGGAGGCCATTCCGTTCCAGAAGATCTCGGAGCCCACTATTTCCATGGACTTTATGGTCAACGACAGTCCTCTGGCCGGTCTGGAGGGAAAATATATTACGTCTCGCCATATCCGCGAGCGTCTGTTCCGGGAGCTGAATACGGATGTCAGTCTGCGGGTAGAAGAGACGGATTCCCCGGATTGCTTCAAGGTATCCGGCCGTGGTGAGCTGCACCTGTCTGTTTTGATTGAAAATATGCGCCGGGAGGGTTTCGAGTTTGCCGTCAGCAAGGCGGAAGTTCTCTACAAGTACAATGAGAGAAATCAGAAACTGGAACCTATGGAAATCGCTTATGTGGATGTGCCGGACGAATTTACCGGTGCAGTCATTCAGAAGCTGACCAGCCGCAAGGGAGAGCTGCAGGGCATGAGTCCCATTGGAGGCGGTTATACGCGTCTGGAATTTTCGATTCCGTCCCGTGGTCTGATCGGTTATCGGGGCGAGTTTATGACAGATACCAAGGGAAACGGTATTTTAAACACGAGCTTTGATGGATACGGTCCGTTTAAGGGAGAATTAAATTACCGAAAACAGGGTTCTCTCATTGCCTTTGAAGCCGGTGAGTCCATTACCTATGGTCTGTTTAACGCCCAGGAGCGAGGTGTTTTGTTCATCGGGCCAGGCGTAAAGGTGTATTCCGGTATGGTAATCGGCCAGAGTGCGAAGCCGGAGGATATTGAGCTGAATGTCTGCAAGACCAAGAAGCTGACCAATACACGTTCCTCCAGCTCTGATGAAGCGCTCCGCCTGACCACGCCCAAGGAGATGAGTCTGGAACAGTGTCTGGATTTCATCGATACGGATGAGCTTTTAGAGGTGACGCCGGAAAGTCTCAGGATCCGCAAAAAGATTCTGGATCCGACCCTGAGAAAGAGGGCCATGATCAGCCGCAAGGCCAACGGTTAATGGACCGGGGAACCGGAAATAAAAAACGATATAACGTGAATGGATCAAGGAACTGTCTGAGGGCAGTTCCTGTCTTTTTATGCAGTTCCTGTCTTTTTATGTAGAAATAATTGGATGTATTTTTCTTCTAAAATTTTATTTTGCGCATACATATAATAGTGTCCAGTCAGCCCGGTGGCTGTGCTGGATCGTTGCGGCAAAAAAATGTAAAAGAAATGGAAAGAGGAGAGAAGTACTATGTCAGAAAAAATGATTGAAAACAATAAAGTGAGTGTGATCGGCGAGATAGTCTCTGAATTTGTCTTCAGCCATGAAGTATTCGGCGAGGGATTTTATCTGGTAAATCTGGCGGTCAATCGCTTAAGCGATCAGGTGGATGTGATACCGCTGATGATTTCAGAACGCCTTCTGGATGTGTCCAGGGATTACCGGGGGAGCACCATGGAAGCCATCGGCCAGTTCCGGTCCTATAACCGTCATGAGGGGACAAAAAACAGGCTTGTTCTTTCCATTTTTGTCCGGGAGGTCAATTTTCTGGAAGAATTTACGGATTACACGAAAACAAACCAGATTTTTCTGGATGGCTATATCTGTAAGGAACCTATTTATCGAAAAACACCTCTGGGGAGAGAAATTGCGGATATGCTTCTGGCTGTAAACCGTCCCTACGGGAAATCAGACTACATACCCTGCATTGCATGGGGGAGAAATGCCAGATATGCTTCCGGGTTCCAGGTGGGGTGCCGGGTTATGATCTGGGGGCGTGTTCAGAGCCGGGAGTATACGAAGAAGCTGAGTGAGACGGAATGTGAAAAGCGTGTGGCCTATGAGGTATCGGTCAGCAAGCTGGAGTGCGTGGAGGACTGACAGGGAAAGCCTTTCGTATCCAGGTATCTCTTCCCTGCCTGGAGGGCCTTTTCGGTGTCCTGTCTGGAAGGGCCTTTTCGGCAGCTTGCCAAATTCCGGAAAATATGCTAGAATAAATCGGTTTCCAAAGAGGAGAAGGGACTGGAGGAGTAGGAAATGGAAAAGGGAAAGGTTCAGATCATTTTCGGCAGCGGTCTGGGAAAGACGGCTCTGGCCCTTGGCCGGGGTATCGGTGCGGTTACTCAGGGAAGAAGGGTAATTATGATTCAGTTTCTGAAAGGAATGCTGAGTCATGAAACGGCGGAATGGCTGAAGCAGCTTGAACCGGATATGAAGGTGTTTCGGTTTGAAAAGCAGAGTGAGTATTTCGAAAACCTGAGTGATGAACAGAAAAAGGAGGAGCGAATCAATATCCAAAATGGCATCAACTTCGCAAGAAAGGTTCTGGGAACCGGTGAGTGCGATATGCTGATTCTTGATGAATTCCTCGGTATTCTGGATCAGTCCATCATCAGTCCGGAGGACTTTGAGAGCCTTTTATCTCTGCGGGAAGAGGGTGTGGATCTGGTTTTGACAGGAAAGGTTTGTCCAGATGGGGTAAAACACCATGCGGATGTTCTGACACGGCTTGAGAATGTAGAAGTTGACAAGGCGTGAAAGTAATGCTAATATAAAAAAAACAAAAGGTAGAGGTTGCGTTGATCATCAGTAAGCGGGCGGATGCGGCAGGAGCAGGGGAAGACGCTGAAAGGGAGAGACGCCGAAGGACTGCGCCGCCTGCAGGAGCAGTTTCTGGGCGCAGGGTAAAGAATTCTGCGACTGTCATCGGCAGATGGGGAGCTACTGGGAAATCGCGTTTCATAAGAGCTGGCCATGTGCCAGCTTTCGTTATTTCAAGGAGGAAATTCAAAATGGCTATTTTTGAAGGAGCAGGTGTTGCGCTAATTACACCGTTTAAGGAGACTGGGGAAATCAATTACGACAAGCTGGAGGAGCTTGTTGAGGAGCAGATTGCAGGCGGTACAGACAGTATCATTGTCTGCGGCACCACCGGCGAGGCGGCTACACTGACTCATACGGAGCATATTCGGGAGATTCAGTTTGTCTGCAACGTGGTAAAGAAACGGGTTCCAGTCATTGCGGGAACTGGCTCCAACTGTACGGAAACTGCGATTTATCTTTCCAGATGTGCGGAAGAGGCCGGCGCGGATGGACTCTTACACGTTACGCCTTATTACAATAAAACGACACAGAGAGGACTGAAAGTACACTTTACTGAGGTGGCAAAGGCAGTCCGGATTCCGATTCTTCTTTATAATGTTCCCAGCCGCACCGGCGTTAATATTACACCGGAAACCATCGTTTCCCTGTGCCGGGAGGTGGAGAATATTGTTGGAGTAAAAGAAGCCAGCGGTAACTTCTCTGCCATTGCGAGACTGGCCTGCCTGTCGGATGGCTGTGTGGATATCTATTCCGGAAATGATGATCAGACCGTGCCGATGATGGCTCTGGGCGCCAAGGGCGTGATTTCGGTGCTTTCCAATATTGCGCCGCGCCAGGTTCACGACATGTGTGAAGCATATCGGACTGGGGATGTGGCAAAGGCCACTCAGATGCAGTTGGAGGCCATTCCTCTGACAGAGGCACTGTTCTGCGAGGTAAATCCGATTCCGGTCAAAGAGGCCATGAATCTTCTGGGGAAAGAAGTGGGACCGCTGCGCCGGCCGTTGATCCCCATGGAGCCGGAGAACCGGGAGCGCTTAAGACGGGAAATGGTTCATTACGGATTGATGAAATAAGGATGCAGGAGGCAGAGGATGATGGTACGGGCGATTATGCATGGCTGTAACGGAGCCATGGGGCAGGTTATTTCGGGAATTGCGGCGCAGGATGAGGAGATTTCCATTGTGGCCGGAATTGATGTGGCGGATGAGGGAAAAAATCCCTATCCAGTATTCCCGTCGCTGGATGTATGTGATGTGGAAGCGGATGTAGTCATTGATTTTTCCAATGCAAAGGCCATCGACGGCCTGTTGGCATGGTGTTGCAAAAAAGGAATGCCGGTTGTACTCTGTACCACAGGTCTTTCTGAGGCGCAGCTGGCTCTGGCAGGGGAGGCGGCAAAGAAAACGGCAGTGCTTCGTTCTGCCAACATGTCTCTCGGTGTGAATGTGCTGTTGAAGCTTCTGAAGGAGGCAGCGAAAACGCTGGCTCCGGCCGGATTTGATATTGAGATTCTGGAAAAGCATCATAACCGGAAAGTGGATGCTCCCAGTGGAACGGCTCTGGCCCTGGCAGACTCCATCAACGAGGCCATGGATCACACCTATCATTATAAGTTTGACCGTTCGGCAGAACGCGTTGCCAGGGATTCCAGGGAGATCGGCATTCAGGCGATCCGTGGCGGCACCATTGTGGGGGAACATGATGTGTTTTTTGCAGGACAGGATGAGGTAATTACGTTTACCCATACGGCATATTCCAAGGCGATTTTTGCCAAGGGAGCCGTACAGGCGGCCAAGTTCCTGGCGGGGAAGAGGCCTGGGGCCTATACCATGGCAGATGTGATCGGTTAAAAATTTTTGTATGAGATCTCTTTTTTCGGATATACTAAGGCGGGAAAGGAGATGGCATGATGAAAAGGACGAAACGATATGGCTGGTGTGCCGTGTGGGCCGCTGCAGTGCTTTTGGCGGCCGGGTGCGGGACGAGCGATCCGGCGGGGCGAGGCGAGACAGCCGGAGGCGCGGCCGGAAGCACCATGGCTGTGGATCCGGACGGAGAGGCAGAATCAGCTGGAAGCAGGGAGAGCAAAGAAGGGATGGAAGGGATTGCCGACGACCTTCAGGATGGAGCAGAAAACCTGAAGGACGGGGCAGAGCGGGTAAAGGATGAGGCAAAAGACGCTCTGGATGGTACCCGGGAATAAAAATGGTTTCTGATTCCGGCTATTTACTTCTTCGCGCAGTTTTGCTATAGTGAAAGAAGGCTTTTTATGAGAAACGGGAGGCAGCTGCAAAGGAGAGATGCAGATGCCCGGAAAACGTGAGATAAGGCGCTATCTGCGGCGGGTTCGCCGCAGTATGCACCGGAAAAGAAGACGGGCCGCAGCGGCCCTTTTTTTGGCGGCGGCCCTGTATCTTCTGTCTGTGAGCGCGGTGAGAGGCCGGATCTGGTCCATTACCGAGACGCAGGAGCTGGAAGTTCGCCTTTCCGGCAGGCCTGAGAAAGGACAGTCAACCCGTCTGGTGCTGCGGCTTCGGACAGGTGAGCTTCTGATTATTCACGAGGAGGCGCCAGGCGCCGGAGCAGGAGCCGTGCCGCCCGGAAAGCCACGATTGATAAAAAGGAAAGTGAGGAAACAGTCATGTACGACAGATATGTAAGTCCCTTGTCGGAGCGGTATGCGAGCCGTGAAATGCAGTATATTTTTTCACCGGAGAAGAAATTCCGCACCTGGAGAAAGCTGTGGATCGCGCTGGCGGAGACAGAGCAGGAACTGGGACTTCCTATTACAGACGAACAGATTGAGGAACTGAAAGCCCATCAGGATGAGATTAACTTCGATGTGGCAAAGGAGCGGGAGAAACTGGTTCGCCATGATGTCATGTCCCATGTATACGCGTACGGTACCCAGTGCCCCAAAGCCAAGGGCATTATTCATTTGGGCGCTACCTCCTGCTATGTGGGGGACAACACGGATATTATTATCATGACAGAGGCCCTTCGTCTGGTTCGCAAAAAGCTTTTAAATGTGCTGAATGAGCTTGCGAAATTTGCCGATACATACAAGGCACAGCCGACACTGGCGTTTACCCATTTTCAGCCGGCACAGCCGACTACCGTGGGAAAACGGGCAACGCTTTGGATGATGGAACTTTTCATGGATCTGGAGGATCTGGATTATCTTCTGGATTCCCTGCGTCTTTTGGGTTCCAAGGGAACCACCGGAACCCAGGCCAGTTTTTTGGAGCTGTTTGACGGCGATCATGAGAAATGCCGCAGATTGGATCAGAGGATTGCGGAGAAAATGGGATTTTCAGGCTGTTATCCCGTATCCGGTCAGACCTATTCCCGGAAGGTGGACAGCCGCGTACTGAGTGTTCTTGCCGGTATTGCCCAGAGTGCTCATAAATTTTCCAATGACATCCGTCTTCTGCAGCACCTGAAAGAGGTGGAGGAGCCGTTTGAGAAGACGCAGATCGGATCCTCGGCCATGGCATATAAGAGAAATCCCATGCGCAGCGAGCGTATGGCGTCTCTGGCAGACTATGTGATGGCTGATATGATGAATCCCATGCTGGTAGCTTCGACCCAGTGGTTTGAGCGGACTTTGGATGATTCCGCCAACAAGCGTCTGAGTGTTCCGGAGGGATTCCTGGCAGTGGATGGAATTTTGGATTTGTACCTGAACGTGGTGGACGGCCTGGTGGTATATCCTAAAGTAATTGAGAAACGCCTGATGGCGGAACTTCCTTTTATGGCAACGGAAAATATTATGATGGATGCAGTGAAGGCGGGAGGAGACCGACAGGAACTGCATGAGAAGATCCGCACGCTGTCCATGGAGGCGGGGAGAAACGTCAAGGAAAAGGGACTGGATAACAATCTTCTGGAGCTGATTGCAGAGGATCCGGCCTTTAACCTGACGCTGCCGGAACTTCAGGCAGCCATGGATCCCAGCCGCTACACGGGTCGCGCCAAGGAGCAGGTGGAGGAATTTCTGGCCGAGGTAATCCGTCCCGTTCTGGAGAAAAATCGGGAGGAACTGGGTGTGAAGGCGGAAATCAACGTATAAAAGGAACGAAGCATGAAAGAAAGCTGTGGAAAGATAAATCTGGAATATTACCGGGTATTTTACAGTGTGTGCCTTTGTGGCGGCATTACGGCCGCCGCAGAGGCGCTTTGCATTTCTCAGCCGGCGGTCAGCCAGGCGGTGCGTCAGTTGGAGCGGGCACTGGGTTGCCGTCTGTTCCTTCGAACCTCCCGGGGCGTGCGGCTGACGAAAGAAGGGGAGGTCCTGTTTTCCTACGTCCGAAAAGGGATTGAATTCCTGGATGACGGGGAGGCTATGCTGCGGCGAATTCAGAATCTGGAGACGGGAGAGATCCGCATCGGAGCCAGTGACATGACGCTGCAGTTTTATCTGCTGCCATATCTGGAGCGGTTTCACGAGACTTATCCGGGAATCAAGGTGCATGTGTCCAACGGTCCTACACCGGAAACGCTCAGGGTGCTGGCTGATGGCCGTCTGGATTTCGGAATTGTAAGCACACCCTTTGAGAGCCTTCCAGGGATCAGAAGTATCCCGGTATGCACCATTGAAAACTGTTTTATTGCAGGACCGAAATTTCGAAGTCTTCTGGAGGGGCGCAGGCTCACTTATGAAGAGCTGAAGCAGTACCCCTGCATTTTTTTGGAAAAAAATACCAGCACCCGCCGTTTTATGGATGACTGCCTGTCGCAGCGGGGGATCCGGCTGGAGCCGGAATTTGAATTGGCCACCAGTGATATGATTGTCCAGTTTGTCCGGCGCAATCTGGGGATCGGCTGCCTGATGGAGGGATTCGCCAGGGATGCCATTGCCCAGGGAGATGTTTTTTTGCTGAAGTTTCAGGAGAGTATGCCGTCAAGGTCATTTTGTCTCGTCACATCAGAAAAGTCCTGCATGTCCACAGCTGCATCGTTGTTGTTTGCTCAGCTGGAGACGAAAGCTGCAGACAACGCATAATTTTAACTTATCTATCCCATAAATATTATTGATTTTACTTATGTAAAGCTTTCGTGTATTCTAATCGGGTAAAGAAGTACAAAGATTCTTCGCAGGGAGGAAATGATATATGGTAAGAGCAATCGTTGGTGCCAACTGGGGCGATGAGGGAAAAGGAAAAATAACGGATATGCTGGCAAAGGAGTCAGATATTATCATCCGGTTTCAGGGAGGAAGTAATGCAGGCCATACAATCATCAATGATTATGGTCGTTTTGCCCTGCACCTGCTGCCATCCGGGGTGTTTTACAGCCATACGACCAGCATCATTGGAAATGGTGTTGCACTGAATATTCCGTTTTTGGTAAAAGAACTGGAGGGGTTGGTAAAGCAGGGGGTTCCCATGCCTCATATTCTGGTCTCTGACCGGGCACAGATTTTGATGCCGTACCATGTCCTGCTGGATACGTATGAAGAGGAACGGCTGGGAGGTCAGTCCTTTGGCTCGACCAAATCTGGAATTGCTCCCTTCTATTCTGATAAATATGCCAAGATTGGGTTTCAGGTCAGTGAACTGTTTGAAGATGAAACCAGTCTGCGGGAAAAGGCAGAGAGGGTTTGTTCCGTGAAAAATGTGCTCTTTGAACATCTCTATCACAAGCCGCTGCTTGTGCCGGACGAGGTGTTTGCCCAGCTGATGGAGTATAAGGCTATGGTGGCGCCTTATGTCTGTGATGTGTCATCTTACCTGTATGATGCAATTCGACAGGGGAAACAGATTCTTCTGGAGGGACAGCTCGGGTCTTTAAAGGATCCTGATCATGGGATTTATCCCATGGTAACCTCTTCCTCCACGCTGGCTGCCTATGGAGCCATTGGTGCCGGAATCCCGCCCTATGAGATTCAGAAAATTACGACGGTAGTGAAAGCTTATTCCAGTGCAGTGGGGGCAGGAGCTTTTGTCAGCGAGATTTTTGGAGAGGAAGCCGATGAACTGAGAAGGCGGGGCGGAGATAAGGGAGAGTTTGGCGCCACCACGGGCCGTCCGCGCCGGGTTGGCTGGTTTGATGCGGTGGCCAGTCGATATGGATGCCGGATCCAGGGTGCCACAGAGGTGGCTTTGACGGTGCTGGATGTGCTGGGATATCTGAATGAGCTTTCTATTTGTGTGGGTTATGAGATTGACGGCGAAATTGTGAAGGATTTTCCTGTAACATGGAAGCTTGACAGGGCAAAACCCGTGTACCGGAAACTGCCGGGCTGGAAATGTGACATCCGGGGAATCCGGCGGTATGAAGAGCTTCCGACGGAGTGCCGTGCCTATATCGAGGCGATTGAAGAGGAGATCGGCGTGCCGATTACCATGGTGTCCAATGGTCCGGGGCGTGATGAGATTATTTTCAGATAAGAGTTCGGGATGCTGAAGGATAGAGACAGAGACAGCCGGGGACTGTGGTGTTCCGTAGAAAACGGGAAAAAGAGGGGACTGCAAAACCAGTTTGCAGCCCCCTCTTTTTAAGGAATCGTTCATTTTTGAAAATGTTTCAGTACAATGGCATAGCCGTAAAGAATTCCAGGAACGACGACGGTGCAGAACATGGCAGCCAGAAGGAGGCTTTCTGCCAGAGGACTGTGGAAAAAGGACAGCACCAGTGCACCCGCGTAGAGAAGGAAAATCAGAATGACGGCAGCCAGAGCCAGAAGGCGTTTATGTTTCATGACAGAAGGCACCTCGTTCCATGTTTGATATTATATGAAATCTACCATATCACAAAAAAAGCGGCATTGCAAGTTTTGGCGGAACTGTAAGATAATGTAAGAAAATTTTCCTATACTTTTTTTCAGGGCTGCGATAAAATAGACATAAAAGTTTGGAACGTACATGGATCTGGCATGAAAATCTGTGAAAGAGAGGGGGATGCCTGGTGCAGGAGGAAAAAAGAACCGCCACGGTGGCAGCCTGTCTTCTGGTGGTATTGATGAGTCAGACGGTACAGGCTTCTGCTCTTATGACAGGATCGGAAAGCGTTTCAGCCTCGGAGCCGGAAAATACAGCGGAGGTAAGCGGCCCCTCCATAGAGGGAGAGTGGGTTGGAGACGGAGAGGACTGGCAGTATATGCTTTCGGACGGAACATATCTGGAAAAATCCTGGCTTCAGGATCAGGGAAAATGGTATTATTTCAGCCGTGACGGTTATATGGAGCATGGTGTTCAGCATATAGGGCCGAAGTATTATTTTTTTGGAGGAAACGGCGTTATGGCCACCGGGTGGGCCTATGACGGGGATGAGGACATCTGGTATTTTGCGGAGGAAGATGGAGCTCTGAAAAAAGGGTGGCACCAGGGGGGAGATGCCTGGTACTGGTTTAACTCCCGGGGGGAGATGTATCATGAGGGGTTCCGTATGGTCAGCGGTCACAAATATTATTTTTATGAGAATGGCCAGATGGCGTCCAATCAGTACGTGGAGCTGAATTATTACGATGAAAACGGCCTTAAAGACCGGGAACATGATATCGTCATTCAGGGAAAACGGAAACCGTCAGCCGAAGAGCGGGAGCGGATTACGGCGGCCATGGCCGGGATTCCACGGGAATGGATCCGGCAGTTTGCGGAGGATGGATGGGAGCTGATGTTTTATACGGATAAATCATATTTTTCCGCTCCGGCAACAGAGCAGGGGATTTATTACGTTCGGTATGATGTGGATCCCAATTATAAGAAAATCAAATTCACAAATCCGGATTGTCTGGCCATGGCCTTTGGGGAGTTTGCGGCAGGGTGTCTGGGTGAGGACAGGGCGGAGCAGCTTCTTTTAGAACTGGAAGATCATGTGGCAGACAGTGGACTGATACAGCCTCTGCCCGGCTACTTTGATGAAAAGCCGGAGATGGTATTTGGCCATCTGTTCGAGTCGCTGTGTCAGGAGGAGGTGCGAAGGACGATCCGGGAGGAAAGTCCAGAGCGGTATCGGCTGATTCAGACGGAGCTGGGGTTTGACCGGGAAGGTCAGAAACCGGGAGAGGGAGAGGATCTTCTGATGGATGATGATCCCCTGATGGTACCGGAGGGAAATGGGCCGGCTTCGGATCCGGATGTGGGCCGGCACGTGGGGCCGGCAAAGGACAGGGAAAAATCCTGATCAGGATGGACAGGAGAATATAAAACGGAATCGCATAAAATGGGAAAAACCGGCCTTTATTCGGCCAGTTCTTCCCATTTTTCGTATAAATCCTCCAGTTTGGCCTGAAGCGTTTCTTTTTCCCGATTTAAATCCAGCAGCTTTTCCACATCGGAAAAAACCGATTCCTCACAGAGTAAGGCATCGATTTCCTGATCGCGGGTTTCCAGGGAATGGATTTCTTCCTCAACGCGTTTCAATTCATTCTGGCGTTTCCGGAGGCGGGCCTGCTCTTCTTTCTGCTGTTTCCAGTCCAGTTTTTCTGCAGATGCTGTATCGGGCGCAGCATCTGGATAGGACTCTTGACAGGAATTGCTGGCATTTTTTCGATCCCTCCCGGCCTGGGAAGCGGCCTCCAGAGCCTCCATGGCCTCATGTTTCTCCAGATAGTAGTCGTAATTTCCGATGTAATTGAGGAGTGTCCCCATTTTCAGATCCAGAATCCGGGTGGCAGTTTTATTGATGAAATACCGGTCATGGGATACGTAAAGTACAGTTCCGGTGTAATGGGTCAGAGCCTGCTCCAGGATTTCCTTGGAGGTAATATCCAGGTGGTTGGTAGGCTCATCCAGGATCAGAAAATTTGCCTCTGACAGCATCAGCTTGGCCAGAGAGACACGGCCCCGCTCGCCGCCGCTCAGATCGCGGATACGTTTGAAAACATCATCGCCGGTAAACAGGAAGGCGGCCAGGACGTTGCGGATCTGGGTATTGTTCATGTCTGGATAGGTATCCTGCAGCTCCTCAAAAAGCGTTTTATCCATGTGCAGGACCTGATGTTCCTGATCGTAGTAGCCGATATGTACCTTGGAGCCGATCCGGATTTCCCCGGCGTCCGGCTCCAGAATTCCATTGAGGATTTTTAGAATCGTAGTTTTGCCGGTGCCGTTGCTGCCGATAATGGCAATGCGCTCGCCGCGGCGGATATCAAAATCCAGATTGGAAAAAAGTGTGACTCCGTCGAAACCCTTGGCAAGGCCGCGGACGGTCAGCACATCATTTCCGCTGGTTATACAGGGTTCCAAGGTAATATGCATGGCATCGCTCTGCTCCGTCGGTTTTTCCAGAACCTCCATTTTGGAGAGGAGCTTTTCACGGCTTTCCGCCCGTTTTATGGATTTTTCCCGGTTAAAGGAGCGCAGCTTTGTGATGACCTCCTCCTGGCGGCGGATTTCCTGCTGCTGGTTTAAGTAAGCCTTCAGGATGCTGGCCCGCAACAGAGCCTTTTTTTCACTGTAGGAAGTGTAATTGCCGAGGAAAGAGGTGGCGTTCCCATTGTCCAGTTCTACCACCTTTGTGACGATTCGGTCCAGAAAATAGCGATCGTGGGCTACGATGACGACAGTGCCGGCATAGTTCATCAGGTAGGTTTCCAGCCAGGCGATGGATTCCATGTCCAGATGGTTGGTGGGCTCGTCCAAAAGGATAATATCGGGCTTTGACAGCAGCAGCTTCCCGAGAGATACTCGCGTTTTCTGGCCGCCGGACAGTTCCGAGATGCGTTTTGAAAATTCCTCTTCTGTAAATCCAAGTCCTTTTAGCACGCCGGTGATCTCGCTTTGCCAGGCATAGCCGTTCAGGAGATCAAACTGGTGATTCAGCCGGCTGTAGGTCTCCAGCAGGCTGTTCAGAGTGTCGCCCTTTGCTGTTTTCATATCCTGTTCCAGTGCACGGATGGACTGCTCCATTTCCAGAATCGGGCGTTTGACTTCCAGAAGTTCGTCATAGATGGTGGCATCGCCGCGAATATCCTGATGCTGAGCCAGATATCCCAGTGTTTTTCCGCGGGATATGGTTACGGTTCCCTCGTCGGGAGCCAGTTCCCCCACTATGATTTTCAGCAGGGTGGATTTGCCGGCTCCGTTAATTCCGACAATCGCTGCTTTTTCGTGTTCTTCTATGTGAAATGATACGTTCTTTAAAATCGAATCCGTACCAAAGGATTTCGTGATGTTGCTGCAAGATAAAATCATGATCGTCCTCCTGTGCGGTTTGTGAAAAAATAACCGAATACCGCCGTCTATTATAGTATAAAATCAGGCGGTTTTCAAGGCATGGAGGGGATTTGGACGGTGGGCGTTTATGAAAATTATTTGACAATAATTTGACATATGATATAATAAATACAGTGTTTTTAATTTAACAGAGGAGGTTTGGGAAGAGCCGTGGAACAGAAAGAAATATCAAAAGCGGTCATTTCGAGACTGCCAAGATACTATCGCTACCTGGGGGAGTTGATGGAAGAGGGCGTCGAGAGAATTTCTTCCAGTGATCTGAGTGTCAGAATGAAAGTGACAGCTTCTCAGATCCGACAGGATTTAAATAATTTTGGTGGCTTCGGCCAGCAGGGATACGGATACAATGTCAAGTTTCTGTATGCGGAGATTGCCAGAATTCTGGGAATCGACCGACAGCATAACCTGATTATCATTGGAGCTGGAAATCTGGGGCAGGCCATTGCCAATTATACGAATTTTGAGCGCCGTGGTTTTATAATAAAAGGGATGTTTGATGTGAATCCGCGCCTGGTGGGACTGGTGGTTCGCGGGGTGGAGATTCGCGGGATTGAGGATCTGGAGCAGTTCATCAAAGATAATGAGGTGCAGATTGCCGCTCTTACAATTCCGAAGTCAAAAGCACCGGAAATTGCAGATCGGCTGGTGAAGGCTGGTATCAAGGCAATCTGGAATTTTGCCCATACGGATCTGCAGGTGCCGGATGATGTGGTCGTGGAGAACGTACATTTGTCGGAAAGCTTAATGCGCCTTTCTTATCGGGTTTGCAACATGCAGGATCAGAAAGAGATGGAGAGCAGGAAGGAAAACCAGGAAAAAACAAAGGTGTCCGGGACAAAGGCATGATAATCGGAGTTGGAACAGATTTGATTGAGATAGAGCGGATTAAGAGAGCCTGTGAAAAAGAGGCTTTTTTGTCGCGTGTATACACAGAAGAGGAACGCCGGCAGGCCGGGGGACGTGTTTCCCGGCTGGCCGGCGATTTTGCCGTCAAAGAAGCGGTGTCTAAGGTATTTGGGACAGGATTTCGCACCTTTGGTCCAGGGGAGATTGAGGTTTTGCGGGACGATCTTGGAAAACCGTTTGTCCGGCTTCACGGGGAGGCAAAAAAGACGGCCGGGGAACTTGGAATCCGGACGATTCATGTATCGATTACGAATACAGACCGCATGGCGTCAGCCTTTGCGGTGGGAGAGGGGGATGTGCAGTGAGAAGGCTGGTAACGGGAAAGCAGATGAAGGAGATCGATTACCATGGAATTGAAGTAATTGGTATTCCTTCGCTGGTGCTGATGGAACGGGCGGCGCTGGCCGTGGCAGATGCCATGGAAGCACAACAGAGAGGACTGATGAAAGATCGGGTGCTGATTCTCTGCGGAACAGGAAATAACGGAGCCGACGGAGCAGCACTGGGGCGTATTCTTTTTCTTCGCGGGATTTCAGTAACCGTGGCAACAGTCGGACAGAAAGACAGGTGGACCCGGGAAATGGAACAGCAGATTGCCATTGATCGGAAGCTGGGCGTTCCTGTTATTGAGTGGGGCCGGCAGTCGGATGTATCCTTTGATGTGGTGGTGGATGCTCTGTTTGGCGTGGGATTAGACCGGGATGTTGCCGGTGTATTTGCGGCGGCTATGGAAGATCTGGATCGGATAAAGCCGCGCTTTACGGTGGCGGTAGATATTCCTTCCGGGATCAGCGGGGAGACGGGGGCCGTGCTTGGCCGGGCAGTAAAAGCTGATCTGACAGTGACCTTTGGATTTGAGAAGGTGGGAATGTGTTTTTATCCCGGGCGCAGTTTCTGCGGCCGGGTGGAAGTGGCAGATATCGGCTTTCCGGCCTATGACGGCTATGGCGGTCCTCGCTATTTTGCACCGGGTGTGGAAGATGGAAACCGGATTCCAGAAAGACAGAAAGATTCCCATAAGGGAACGTATGGAAGGGTGCTGGTTGTGGCCGGTTCAGAAGGGATGTGCGGAGCGGCATATCTAAGCGCTCTGGCAGCCTATCGCACTGGGGCGGGTCTTGTAAAGATCCTGACAGTCAGGTCCAATGTACAGCCGCTTCAGGCGCTGCTTCCGGAGGCAATTATTTCGTCCTATACGCCGCGTTTTACGGAAGAGGAGCCGGAAGCCTTTGAGAAGCTGATCGAGAACGAGTGTGCCTGGGCCAGTGTCATTGTACTGGGCCCCGGTCTGGGAAAGGCCAGGTATGTAAAAAAACTGGTGCAGTGTGTGCTTCTTTCGGCCTATGTGCCGATTATAGTGGATGCGGATGGACTGAATGTGGTGGCGGAATATCCCCATCTGGCCGGATATTTTACGGAAAATGTGATCGTTACGCCCCACCTGGGGGAAATGTCCCGTCTGACAGAGATGGAAATAGACGATCTGAAACGGGATTTGCCTGGCGCAGCGGCCCGTTACAGTGAGGAAAAAGGTGTGACCTGTGTCCTGAAGGATGCGATAACGGTAACGGCCTGTCGGGACGGAAGCATTTATATTGGAGACAGCGGCTGCAGTGCCATGTCCAAAGGAGGAAGCGGAGATGTGCTGACTGGAGTCATAGCGGGGTTGATTGCCCTGGGACTTACGGAGGAAGAGGCGGCAGCCATGGGAGTTTGGGTCCATGGTATGGCCGGTCAGGCAGCGGCCATAGAAAAGGGGAGCCATAGCGTGCTGGCCCGGGATATAGCTGCCCATCTTTTGGATGGTATTCATGAAGGAAAATGTGATGGTTGAACCATATAGGACGGTGAAATCACGCAGAATGGAGGAAACATGTAAGATGGAGGAACGGAGCAGGATGGACGATTCACATAAACGGGATGACGCGTATGAAGGTGATGAGCCATATACGCGGGTGTATGCGGAGATTGATCTGGATGCGATCCGAAAGAATATGGAGGCAATGTGTCACGGCCTTCCGGAAGAGGTGAGGCTCATCGGTGTGGTAAAAACGGATGGATACGGCCACGGGGCTGTACCGGTGGCGAAGGCCATTGGGCCGTATGTGTGGGGATATGCCGTGGCAGCCGTGGAGGAGGCGGAAATTCTGCGGCGCCATCAGATTCGGAAACCTATTCTCGTGTTGGGAAGTACCCATGAACGCCATTTTCGGGAACTGATCGAAGGAGAAATCCGGCCGGCTGTTTTTCAGGAGGAAAAGGCGGCCCGGCTTTCAGAATTAGCTGTGTCCATGAGAAGGCGTGCTAAAATCCATATAGCGCTGGACACGGGAATGAGCCGCATCGGATTTCAGGCTGATGAAACGAGTCTGGAGGCTGTTTGCCGGATTGCCGCCATGCCGGGAATTGAGATAGAGGGGCTGTTTACGCATTTTTCCAGGGCGGATGAAGAGGATAAGACATTTACCAGAATCCAGTATGAACGGTACTGCCGGTTCGCAGAGGCGCTTCGCAGCCGCGGCGTTGTTATCCCGATCTGTCATTGTGCCAACAGTGCGGCCATTATGGAACTGCCGCAGATGGGAATGGATGCGGCCAGAGCCGGGATCTCTATGTATGGCCTGTATCCGTCAGAAGAGGTAAGCCGGGATATGAAGCTTTGTCCGGCCATGACAGTTCGCAGCTTTATCACATTTATAAAAGAGATCGGGGCGGGAACGCCAGTCAGCTATGGGGGAACCTTTGTGGCGGAGCGCCCCATGCGGATTGCCACGGTCAGTGCCGGATATGGAGACGGCTATCCGAGAAACCTGTCAGGGCGCGGGTATGTTCTGGTCTGCGGAAAGCGGGCTCCGATTCTGGGACGTGTCTGTATGGATCAGTTTATGATTGACGTAACGGATATTCCTGAGGCAAAGGAGGAAATGCGGGTAACGCTGGTCGGGCGCGACAAAGATGAAGTTTTGTCTATGGAAGAGCTGGCGGCCATGAGCGGAGGTTTTCACTATGAAATACCCTGCATTCTCGGAAAGCGTGTGCCGCGGGTCTATCTGCAGGGGGGACGTATTGTAGGAACGAAGGATTACAACGATGACCTTTACCGGGATTTTCTGTGAGGAAAAGACCGGCACCGGAGAAAAAACGGTTCATATGATAATCACAAAGAGGAATAATCGGCTTTGAACGGGTCAATACTAAAAATGCAGCGAAAGGCGGCAAATGAATGATTGACGGAGTGTGAGAACAGTGATTATCAGACGAGGGGATATCTATTATGCGGATTTAAGGCCCGTAATCGGTTCCGAGCAGGGCGGTATCCGCCCTGTACTGATTATACAGAATGATATTGGAAACAGGCACAGTCCTACCGTAATCTGTGCGGCGATTACTTCAAAAATGAATAAGGCGAAGCTCCCGACTCATGTGGAGCTGAATACCCGCCGCTGCGGCATGGTACGTGATTCCGTGATTCTCCTGGAGCAGCTGCGGACCATCGATAAGCAGCGCCTCAGGGAGCGCATCTGCCACATAGATGATCTGCTTATGGAAGAGGTAAACCGTGCCCTGATGATAAGCCTGGAGCTGGATACATAGGTTATCATTGACGAGCGGATGGGAAGATGATATAGTGACGTAGGAACTACCAATGAAAAGAAGGAGTAAAGAAGAAATATGGACGATGGGTATTGGCCGGTCAGTATTTTGATTCTGGCGGGATTTATCCTGCTGGACGCCATTCTGTACGGATTCGGCGCGGCAATCCAGAATATGAATGTAAACAGCCTGGAGAAAGAGGCAGAAGAGGGCAATGAAAAAGCGGCGAGGCTTTTGGAGCTGATCAATCAGCCGGGAGTGTTTATCAACACGGTGCAGGTTGTGACAAATCTGATCGGAATCGCGGCGGGCGCCTATGTGCTGCAACGGCTTGGTTTTCTGTTTCGGCTTCTGGTCAGACAGGCAGAGGATGGACAGGGATGGGTGATTTCTGCCTGTTCTCTGGCGGCAGCCGGAATTTTGATGCTTGCGCTGCTTATAAGCCTGGGAATTCTGGTTCCAAAAAAATGTGCTGCCAGGAAACCGGAAAAATGGGGATATGGCGTATTTCCAGCCGTTCGTGTGATCATGACGGTGCTGAAACCCTTTACGGTTCTGGTAACGGCGCTGTCAGCCCTGATTTTAAAACCCATGGGAATTGATCCCAATCGGGAGGATGATAATGTAACGGAAGAGGAGATTATGCTGATGGTCAATGAGGGCCATGAGCAGGGTGTTCTGGAGGCCGGCGAGGCGGAGATGATCACAAACATTTTCGAGCTGAACGACAAGCAGGCCGGCGATATCATGACGCATCGAACCAATGTGGTAGCCCTGTCTTCCTCCATGACTCTGGGAGAAGCGCTGGGATTCATTCTGACGGAGGCGATCAATTCCCGCTATCCGGTTTACGAAAAGGATATTGATGACATCATCGGTATTCTTCACATGCGTGACGCCATGGTATGTGCGGAGCAGCAGGAGAATCTGAAAAAGACACTGCGGGAATTGCCGGATGTGCTGCGGGAGGCTCATTTTATACCGGAAACCCGTCATATTGACACGCTGTTCAAGGAGATGCAGTCTCAGAAGATACATATGGAGATTGTGGTGGATGAGTACGGACAGACGGCCGGAATTATTACCATGGAAGATATTTTGGAGGAGATTGTCGGAAACATTCTGGATGAGTACGATGAGGATGAGGAATTCATTTCCAGAGAGGAAGACGGAAGCTATGTGCTGGATGGACTGACTCCGCTGGAGGACGTGGCGAAGGCACTTCAGATTGTTTTTGAGGAAGAGGACGAGGAGAATTTCGACACGCTGAACGGGTTTCTCATTTCACGCCTTAACCGGATTCCACGGGAGGGAGAACAGCCGGAGGTGCGCTATGGAGGGTATCTGTTCCGGGTGCTTTCGGTGGAAAATAAAATGCTTCATTCTGTGTTGGCCAGACAGTGTGCTGATGCGGTTCGGCAGCCGGAGGAGGCAAAAAAGCCGGAATAGTTACGGAAGCGGAGAGGGAAATTGGAAGTTCCCTGTGGTTTTTGACTTGTCAAGGCTGGTGATTGGTGTTAGAATAGAAAAGATTTTGACGCCCAGGCGTCTTATACGGTAAAAAGAGAGAACAAAAAGAGGAGTGTTATACTATGTCAGGCCATTCAAAGTTTGCGAATATCAAACATAAAAAAGAGAAAAATGATGCGGCAAAAGGAAAGATTTTTACGGTAATCGGCCGTGAGATTGCAGTAGCCGTAAAAGAAGGCGGCCCGGATCCGGCCAACAACAGTCGGCTTCGCGATGTGATTGCCAAGGCAAAGGCCAACAATATGCCCAATGATACCATTGACCGCGGTATCAAAAAAGCAGCAGGCGACGCCAATTCGGTAAATTATGAGTCTCTTACCTACGAAGGTTATGGCCCCAATGGTGTTGCCATCATCGTGGAGACTCTGACGGACAACAAAAACCGTACGGCGGCCAATGTGAGAAGCGCCTTCACAAAAGGCGGTGGAAATGTTGGAACTCCGGGAAGTGTGTCCTTTATGTTTGACAAAAAAGGACAGATTATTATTGACAAAGAAGAATGCGAGATGGATGCGGATGAGCTGATGATGTTGGCTCTGGATGCTGGTGCCGAGGATTTTGCCGAGGAAGATGACAGCTTTGAGGTAATCACGGCTCCGGAGGATTTCTCTGCAGTCCGAGAGGCACTGGAGCAGGCTGGTATTCCTATGATGGAAGCAGATGTTACCATGATTCCACAGACCTGGGTAGAGCTGACCGATGAAGATTCTGTCAAGAAGATGAATCGGATTCTTGATCTTTTGGATGAGGATGATGATGTACAGGCGACTTACCACAACTGGGATGAATAAAGAGACAGGAAAAAGAGAGGGTGTACAGAACTGGTTTTTCGATTCTGTACATCCTCTTTTTAACGTTTATCCGTTGTAATGGTAGCTGTCCAGCAGCTGATTTTTCATATGCCACAGCTCGTTGGAGAGGTCTACATGGATTTCGTGGGGGTTGACCAGACGGCGGGATTCATCCCAAAGGGTGTCCAGTTCTTTTTTGCAGTAGGCCTGAATATCCATGACTTTGGGTGAGTGGTAAATGCACTGGCCATTTTTAAATACCGGAACCAGAATTTCCCGCATGGTATACGTACCGGGAGCCAGGTGAGTTTTTTTCCAGGTCTCCACTGGGTCGAAGAGAAGAAGGGATTTATTTTCGTCAAACTGCTCATCCACCAGGCAGATTAAATCAGCGATGATTTTCCCGGTTTTTCTGTCATAAATCCGCCGGATGGTCTTATTGCCAGGATTGGTTACCTTTTCGGTATTTTCTGACAGCTTGATTTTGGGGATAAATTCTCCGGTTTTTTTATCCATAATGGCAGCCAGTTTATAGACGCCGCCGAAGGACGGGTTGTCTTTGGAGGTAATCAGGTTGGTGCCTACCCCCCAGGAAGTAATGGCGGCGCCCTGCATTTTCAGGCTGTTGATCAGGTATTCATCCAGATCATTGGAGGCAGAAATTACGGCATCTGGAAAACCGGCTTCATCCAGCATCTTTCGCGCCTGCTTGGACAGATAGGCAAGGTCGCCGGAGTCCAGGCGGATTCCATAAAAGGTAAGCGGAATTCCGGCTTCGCGCATCTCACGGAATACCTCGATGGCATGGGGGACACCGGAACCCAGGGTATCGTAGGTGTCAACCAGAAGAATGCAGGCGGACGGATAGAGTCTGGCATAGGTGCGGAAGGCAGTCAGCTCATCGGAAAAGCTCATAATCCAGCTGTGGGCGTGAGTTCCCTTGACGGGGACATCAAACATCTGGCCAGCCAGAACATTGGAGGTGCCGATGCATCCGGCTATCATGGCAGCCCGTGCTCCGTATACGCCAGCGTCCGGTCCCTGGGCACGGCGCAGGCCAAATTCCATGATTCCGTCTCCGCGGGCTGCATGGACGATACGGGAAGTTTTGGTTGCAATCAGGCTCTGATGGTTGATAATATTTAAAATGGCCGTTTCTACCAGCTGGGCTTCCATGATGGGGGCAATGACCTTGACCATGGGCTCTCTGGGAAACATGACGGTACCTTCGGGAATCGCGTAAATATCGCCGGAAAAACGGAAATGCAGGAGATAATCGAGGAAATCTTCCTCAAACAGTCCTACGCTTCGCAGATATTCCACATCTTCCGGTGCGAAATGCAGATTGCTGATGTATTCGATGACCTGCTCCAGACCGGCGCTGATGGCAAATGCATTGCCGTCAGGGTTGGTGCGGTAGAACGCGTCGAATACAACGGTTTCGTTGGCATCCTTTTCCTTAAAATAACCCTGCATCATGGTCAGCTCATAGAGATCTGTCAGCAGGGAAAGGTTTCTCTGGTACATAATCCTTCTCCTTTGCTTTTTGCTTCAAGCGTAATCATACCTATTAGTATACCACAAGACACAGGAAACTCAAAACAGATTGGCGGAAAATTTTGTGCAGGTCCTCTGCTTGACAATCGCGAAAAAAGCATTTACAATGAAGGCGTTAAGCTGTTTTCCAGAGGAGAGAGTGGTTTGCAGCTGGAAACAGTCAAAAGAGAAAAAGACACAGATGGAGACAGTAACGCCGCCGGAAAGGCAAAGCGAGGCAGGGATGGTGAGAGCCTGCTGCGAGTAGGGCGGAGGTGAAGATCACTCCGGAGTTTCGGGCTGAATGTGGACGGAAGGTTCAGTAGGCTCCGACGGGATCCCCCGTTACAGGGAGCGCATATGGAGGCGTATGCAGTAATAGGTGGTAAACAAGAGAACCCTTGTCCTGTTACAGGATGAGGGTTTTTTATTTCATAGGAAAATGCCTCCTATGAAATAAGGAGAAGCCGCAGAGCTCGCACTGCGGCATATTTGTAAAGCAGTATGACAGGAGGAAAAAGCCATGTACGACAAAGTATCTGCAAATATGAATTTTGTGGAGCGGGAAAAGAATATCGAAAAATTCTGGGAAGAAAATCATATTTTCGAAAAGAGTATTGAGAGCCGAAAGGAAGGCCCCAGCTATACCTTTTATGACGGCCCCCCCACAGCCAATGGAAAGCCGCATATCGGTCATGTGCTGACGCGTGTAATCAAGGATATGATTCCCAGATATCGGACCATGAAAGGGTATATGGTTCCCAGGAAGGCAGGATGGGATACCCATGGCCTTCCGGTAGAGTTGGAAGTGGAAAAGATGCTGGGACTGGACGGAAAAGAACAGATCGAGCAGTATGGTCTGGAGCCGTTCATAGAGCATTGTAAGGAGAGCGTCTGGAAATATAAGGGAATGTGGGAGGATTTTTCTGCAACCGTTGGATTCTGGGCTGATATGGAGCATCCGTACGTTACGTATCACAACGATTTTATCGAATCCGAGTGGTGGGCTTTAAAGGAGATCTGGAACAGAGGCCTTCTGTATAAGGGATTTAAGATCGTGCCCTACTGCCCGCGCTGCGGCACTCCTTTGTCCAGCCATGAGGTGGCCCAGGGATATAAGGATGTGAAAGAGCGCTCTGCCATTGCCAAATTCCGGGTAAAGGGTGAAGATGCCTACATTCTGGCATGGACCACAACGCCGTGGACACTTCCCTCCAACGTGGCCCTCTGCGTGAACCCCAATGAGACCTACGTGAAGGTACAGATGAAAGAAGAGGATGTCAGATACTACCTGGCCCAGGCACTCTGCGATACCGTTTTGGGCGAGGGAACCTATGAGGTGCTGGAATCCTATGTGGGAACGGATCTGGAATATAAGGAATATGAGCCGTTGTTTGACTGTGCTGTGGAGATCTGTGAAAAGCAGCGCAAGAAAGCTTACTATGTAACCTGCGATACTTACGTAACTCTGACGGATGGCACCGGCGTGGTACACATTGCGCCGGCATTCGGTGAGGACGACTCCAAGGTGGGAAGAAAATACGATCTTCCATTCGTTCAGCTGGTGGACGCCAGAGGCGAGATGACAAAGGAAACCCCCTGGGCCGGCATGTTCTGCAAAAAGGCAGATCCGGAGGTGTTAAAGAGCCTGAAGGAGAAGGGACTTCTGTTCTCTGCTCCGGTATTCGAGCACAGCTATCCCCACTGCTGGCGCTGTGACACGCCGCTGATTTACTATGCCCGTGAATCCTGGTTTATTAAAATGACAGAGGTACGGGATGATCTGATCCGCAATAACAATACGATCAACTGGATTCCGGAGAGCATTGGAAAAGGCCGCTTTGGCGACTGGCTGGAGAACGTACAGGACTGGGGTGTGAGCCGGAACCGCTATTGGGGAACGCCGCTGAATATCTGGGAGTGTGAATGCGGTCATCAGCATTCTGTCGGAAGCATCGAAGAGCTTCGCTCCATGTCGGATGACTGTCCGGAGAAGATTGAACTCCATCGTCCATATATTGACGCTGTGACCATCCGCTGCCCCAAGTGCGGAAAACCCATGCACCGGGTTCCGGAGGTAATTGACTGCTGGTTTGATTCCGGTTCCATGCCCTTTGCCCAGCACCATTATCCCTTTGAGAATAAGGAGCTGTTTGAACAGCAATTCCCGGCAGATTTTATTTCGGAGGCGGTTGACCAGACAAGAGGATGGTTCTATTCTCTGCTGGCGATTTCTACTCTGCTGTTTAACAAGGCTCCATATAAGAACGTCATCGTTTTGGGCCACGTGCAGGATGAAAACGGACAGAAGATGTCCAAGTCCAAGGGAAATGCCGTAGATCCCTTTGATGCACTGGAAAAATACGGTGCAGACGCTATCCGCTGGTATTTTTATATCAACAGCGCCCCCTGGCTGCCAAACCGCTTCCACGGAAAGGCCGTTACCGAGGGCCAGAGAAAGTTCATGGGAACTCTGTGGAATACGTATGCATTTTTCGTGCTTTACGCAAATATTGATAATTTTGATGCAACGAAGTATACACTGGAGTACGATAAACTTCCAGTTATGGATAAGTGGCTCCTGTCAAAACTGAACACGGTGGTAAAGAGCGTGGATGAAAACCTGGGAAGCTACCGGATTCCGGAGGCTGCAAGAGCGCTGCAGGATTTTGTGGACGATATGAGCAACTGGTATGTAAGAAGAAGCCGCGAGCGTTTCTGGGCCAAGGGAATGGAGCAGGATAAGATCAATGCTTACATGACGCTCTATACAGCTCTTGTGACGGTGGCGAAAGCGGCAGCACCCATGATCCCGTTCATGACGGAGGACATTTACCAGAATCTGGTTCGCAGCATTGATAAGGATGCGCCGGAAAGCGTACATCTGTGCTCTTTCCCGGAGGTCAATGCGTCCTGGATTGACCGGGAGCTGGAAGAACGGATGGACGAGGTTCTGAAGATTGTGGTATTTGGCCGTGCAGCCCGCAATACTGCCAATATCAAGAACCGTCAGCCCATTGGCCGTATGTTTGTAAAGGCGGAAGGGGCACTTCCGGAGTTTTATCAGGAAATCATTGAGGATGAGCTCAATGTCAAGAGCGTTCGGTTTACAGAAGATGTGCGGGAATTTACTTCCTACAGCTTCAAGCCGCAGCTTCGGACGGTGGGACGCAAGTACGGAAAGTATGTAAACGCCATTAAAGAGGCGCTGGCTGCTCTGGATGGCAATCAGGCCATGGATACGCTGAACGAAACAGGGGTTCTGAAGCTGGAACTGGAGGGCGTGACCGCAGAGCTTACGGCAGAGGATCTTTTGATTGATACCGCACAGGTTGAGGGTTTTATCTCGGAGGGAGATAATTATGTGACGGTTGTTCTGGACACCAATCTGACGCCGGAGCTGATTGAGGAAGGGTTTGTCCGGGAGATTATCAGTAAGATTCAGACGATGCGTAAAGAAGCAGGCTTCGAGGTAATGAATCATATCAACGTGTTCCAGGATGAGAATGACACCATTGCTGAAATCCTGAAAAAACATGCCGAAACCATTAAAAAAGAGGTTCTGGCGGATCACATTCTTTTGGGAACCGTCAGCGGATATGCCAAGGAGTGGAATATCAACGGCGAAAAAGTAATGATGGGTGTTGAGAAGACAACAGCCTGAATCTAGGAGGATTTATGCGGAGTTTTGATAAAGAAGAATTCAAAAAGAGCATTATTGAGAATGTAAAAAACCAGTATCGCAGAACGATTGAAGAGGCAACACCGCAGCAGGTGTTTCAGGCAGTCTCCTATGCGGTAAAGGATGTTATCATTGATGACTGGATTGCCACACAGAAGGTGTTTGATGAGACGGGAGCCAAGCGGGTGTATTACCTTTCCATGGAATTTCTCATGGGACGCGCCCTGGGCAATAATATTATCAATCTGGGGGCGCAGAAGGCCATCCGGGAGGCACTTCAAGAACTGGGATTTGATTTAAATGCCATTGAAGATGAGGAACCGGATCCGGCGCTTGGAAATGGCGGCCTGGGCCGTCTGGCAGCCTGCTTTCTGGATTCTCTGGCAACGCTGGGGTATCCTGCCTATGGCTGTGGGATTCGCTATCATTACGGCATGTTCAAACAGAAAATCAAGGACGGTTATCAGGTTGAGGTGCCGGATGAGTGGCTGAAAAACGGTTATCCCTTTGAGCTTCGCCGGGCGGAGTACGCTACAGAGGTCAAATTCGGCGGTTATGTGAAAACAGTCTGGGATGGCTCGAGGAACGTCTTTATCCAGGAGGGATATCAGTCAGTTCTGGCAGTTCCCTACGATATGCCCATTGTGGGATATGGCAACAATGTAGTTAATACGCTGCGTATCTGGGATGCGCAGCCCATCAATACTTTCAGCCTTTCAGCCTTTGACAAGGGCGACTACCAGAAGGCTGTGGAGCAGGAGAACCTGGCCAAGAACCTGGTGGAAGTACTGTATCCCAATGACAACCACTACGCGGGAAAAGAGCTGCGCTTAAAACAGCAGTATTTCTTTATTTCTGCCAGCCTGCAGACGGCAATTAAAAAGTTTAAAGAAACGAATGAGGATATTCATAAGCTACCGGAGAAAGTTGTTTTCCAGATGAATGACACCCATCCAACGGTGGCAGTGGCAGAGCTGATGCGTATCCTTTTGGATGAGGAGCAGCTTACCTGGGAAGAGGCGTGGGAGATTACAACGAAAAGCTGTGCCTATACCAACCATACGATTATGGCCGAGGCTCTGGAAAAATGGCCGATTGAGCTGTTTTCCCGCCTTCTTCCCCGTATTTATCAGATTGTGGAGGAGATCAACCGCCGTTTCCTTCTGGAGGTACAGAAGAAGTATCCTGGGGATTATGAGAAAGTCCGGAAAATGGCCATCATTTTTGACGGCCAGGTTAAAATGGCCCATCTGGCCATTGTGGCTGGTTTTTCCGTCAACGGTGTAGCCAGACTGCACACGGAGATCCTGAAGAGGGAGGAACTGAAGGACTTCTACGAGATGATGCCGGAGAAATTCAATAATAAGACCAACGGCATTACGCAGAGACGGTTCCTGTTGCATGGAAATCCGCTTTTGGCAGATTGGATCACAGAGAAAATCGGCAGTGAGTGGATCACGGACCTTTCCCGCCTCAGTAAGCTGAAAGTCTACGTGGAGGATGAGAAGTGCCAGCAGGAATTCATGAACATTAAATACCGCAATAAGCTGCGTCTGGCCAGGTATATCAAGGAGCACAATGGCGTGGATGTGGATCCCAGATCCATCTTTGATGTGCAGGTAAAACGTCTCCATGAGTATAAGAGACAGCTTTTAAATATCCTTCATGTGATGTATCTCTATAACCAGCTGAAGGATAACCCCAATATGGAAATGGTTCCGAGAACCTTTATTTTCGGTGCAAAAGCGGCGGCCGGCTATCAGATCGCCAAGAAAACCATCAAGCTGATCAATTCAGTGGCGGATGTAATCAACAACGACCGTTCCATTGACGGCAAGCTGAAGGTTGTGTTTATTGAGGATTACAAGGTATCCAACGCGGAGATGATTTTTGCGGCTGCAGATGTCAGCGAGCAGATTTCCACAGCCAGCAAAGAGGCTTCCGGAACTGGAAATATGAAATTCATGCTAAACGGCGCCCTGACATTGGGAACCATGGACGGTGCCAATGTGGAGATCGTGGAAGAGGTAGGAAAGGAGAATGCCTTTATTTTCGGCCTGTCTGCGGAAGAGGTAATTCACTTTGAAAACCATGGCGGCTACAATCCGGAGGAAATTTTCAACACCGATCAGGAGATCCGTCATGTGCTGATGCAGCTGATCAACGGCTATTATGCACCGCAGGATCCGGAGCTGTTCCGGGATATCTACAATTCCCTGTTGAACACCAAAAACAGCGCTAAGGCAGATACGTATTTCATTCTCAAGGATTTCCGCTCTTATGTGGAGGCGCAGAAGAGAGTGGAGGCTGCCTACCGGGATGAGACCTGGTGGGCGAAGGCTGCCATGCTGAATGTGGCCTGCTCCGGTAAATTTTCTTCAGACCGTACCATTGAAGAGTACGTGCGTGATATCTGGCATCTGGATAAAATAACGGTGGAGGATCCGGTTGTACTGTAAGGCTGGGAAGGGAGTCAGGCCTATGTGGAAACGAAGATTCAGAAGGAGGAGAGCTGCGGTGGATGCGCCATCTCTTTCGATTCTCTGCGCAGGCCTGTTTCTCGCGCTTTCTGTGTTTGCCTGGATTCAGGATCAGGCCAGTCCGGAACGTCAGGCCAGAAAAATGGTGAAGGAGATTTATACGGTAAACCGGATGCAGGATTTGACCTTGCTCTATGAGAAGGGCCTTCCGGCACTTTATGAGGAAGAATATGCGGCCAGATCCACAGAAGCGGGAAATCAGGCACTGTCCGCCACTGGCCTTCCCTATGTTCTTTTATTCCGGGAATTTTCTGCCCCAGTGGAGAGAACCTGTGTGGTGGATGTGGAGCTCAGGGAGCTGGAAGCGGGAGAACCGGGGCTGGTGGAACAGGAGGCTGAACAGGCGGTTCACTATGCCTATCATGCGCAGGTGGATTTTCATCTGGAAAAGGGATTGGAGGCTTTGGCTCCCGTAGAGCCGGCGGTTTATGATGGTACTATTTCCATGGAAAAAAAGGGACTTTTTCGGTGGAGACTGGATGATGTTACAGTAAAGTAAATAAGAATCGCTTCAGGAGGATACCTTCCTGAAGGATGTCGGAATAAAACGAAGGTACTGCAGGACGCTTTTTTGTCTGTTTTGCGGGAGCCTTCGTTTTTCCTATAGAAGCCTGGAATAGCAGCTTTGGTTGGTTCTAAAACAGACATCCATTTCATAGAATGAACCAGAAAGGGGCGTATTTCTATGAAACGAGCAGCGGCAGCTGGCCTGTCCTTTCTTTTGATCCCTTATATTGTTACGCTGGCGTGGACAGGCCGGGCGGAGGGGATGACGGAACGGAGGGCAGCAGGTGAAAGGACGGTCTTGTTGGATCGGGGAGGCGGCGAGACAGTTCTTGGAGTGGAGGAATATTTAATTGGTGTAACGGCTGCGCAGATTCCTGTGGACTATGAAAAAGAGGCTCTAAAAGCACAGGCAATTATTGCGCGGACGGCTGTTTACCGTCAGATGGAAGATAAGCTGCAGATAGAGGAATCTGCTCTGGATATGGATTATCTGGAACAGAATCAGCTGGAAACACTTCTGGGACAGGATCAGGCGCTGTCTTGCTATAAAGAAATCAGAGATGCGGTATACGAAACAGAAGGACAGGTTATGGAGTGGAATGGAGAGTATCCGGAGCCGCTGTTTCATGCTGTCAGTGCCGGAAAAACAAGACAGGGAGATGACGCCCATCCATACCTGGTATCAGTAGAGGAAGAGGAGGATTGCCTGGAAGACGGGTATTTGACTGTGTTGGTTCTGTCCAGAGAAGAGATGGCGAAACGCCTGAATTCCATGGCGGATTCCCCGGAACTTCAGGCAGAGAATGTGCTGGAGAGTCTGCAGATTATAAAAAAGGACGACGCTGGATATGTGGAATCTATTCAGGCCGGGACAAAAACCTACCGTGGTGATGAGATACGGTATGCTCTGGGCCTTTCTTCGCCGGCATTTCAGTTTGAGGCTTATGAGGATCGGATACGGATAAACTGTATGGGGAGCGGCCACGGATATGGTCTCGATCAGGCGGGGGCCAGGAGAAGGGCAAGGGAGGGGTGGACTGCCCCGGAGATTTTAAATTATTATTATAAAAATATTGTGGTCGTTTCTGAATAAAACGGGGCGCTTCGGTAAAAATAGTACCGAGGTGATAAACGTGAAAAATAAGATGAATCAGTTATTCAAGGATAAGCTTGTCCTTGTGATGACAGTGCTTGGCCTGCTGACAATTGTAGCTGCAGCAGGTGCCGTGAACATTCGCAGAGAAGATCCGGCGAAACAGCCCCAGAAGCTGGAAATCCCGGAGACACAGGGGATTCTGGCAAAGGAAACCCCGGATGAACAGGAAGAAAAGACACAGGAAGAGACCAGAGCCAAGGCCGCAGGAAGCTCCAATGCCTCCCGTGCGGAGCAAAACGGGAACCGTGGGGGAGACGAGAATGAGCCGGCTGCCCGCAAAACGGGAACAGGGCCGGAACAGTCTGCTCTTTTGTATGACGGTACGGAAAAACTAGGATGGCCGGTCCAGGGAAATGTGATCCTGGATTACAGTATGGAGACAACCACATATTTTCCGACGCTGGAGCAGTATAAATGCAATCCGGCGTTGATTATTCAGGGCGAGATCAGTGCTCCGGTGGTTGCGCCGGCCAGAGCCAGAGTTCTGGAAGTGGGAGCCAATGAGGAAATCGGAAATTTTGTTGTGCTGGATTTCGGAGGGCAGTATACGGCCATATGCGGTCAGCTAAAAGATATCCAGGTGGCCGAAAATCAGGTGGTGGAAAAGAGAGATACGCTGGGGTATGTGGCAGAACCGACGAAATACTATTCCATTGAGGGGGACAATCTGTATTTTGAGCTGCAGCATGGCGGAAAACCGGTAGATGCCCTGGATTATCTGGAATAAAAAGAGTTGCTTTTTGGCGTCAACTTGGTATACTGGAGACAGCGTGAGGAGAATGCAGTCTGGAGATTTTCCGGTGCATTCTCCTTTTATAGTAGGAGGAAAAGATGGAGCGTGAATTACTAAAGAAACGGTTTGAGGCACATGGCTTTCAGACGGTCTTTTTTGATACGGGAGAAGAAGCAGCAGCTTATCTGCATGAAACGCTGCAGGGAAAAGACATCGCATTTGGCGGAAGCGTGACAGTGCAGGAATTGGGACTTTTCCGGCTTTTATCGGAGAGGAATCGGGTGATCTGGCACTGGGATGTACCGGGGAGGGAAACTCTTTTGAAGGCTCGGGAGGCGGAGATTTACATAACGGGAGTCAATGGAGTATCGGCCACGGGGGAACTGGTGAATATCGACGGGACAGGAAACCGTGTGTCGCAGATGATGTATGGGCCGAAAAAAGTATATGTGATTGCCGGGAAAAATAAAATCTGCCCGGATCTGGCGGGAGCCATGGATCGCGCGAAAAACATTGCTGCTCCGAAAAATGCGGCCAGGCTCCAGCTGAAAACGCCCTGCGTGACTGCGGGAAGGTGTATGGACTGCAGCAGTCCGGACAGGATTTGCTGTGCAACTGTTATCCTGGAGCGCCCATGCAGAGGCATGGAGGTGGAAGTGATTTTTGTGGATGAAAATATGGGATACTGATTCTGAAAATTGGTTACCTGAACTGTTACGAAAAAAATAATGTTTTTTTCACAAAAAATTTAAACTTTTCTGTTATGATAATCATGTCCTTGAAATTCGTTGAAAGGGTATTTTGTGTGTTCCCTGTATGGCGACAGAGAGGAATGCGTTTTCTGGAACATGATTTATAAGAACGGGGTTATGGAAATTCAGAAGGAGAAGACAGATGAATATTTTATTTTTTTTAACGCCAAAGAGCGATGTGGCATACATAAATGAAGAAGATACACTTCGGCAGGCGTTGGAGAAGATGGAGCAGCACAGATATTCCGCACTTCCGATTATTGCCCGGAATGGGCGGTACGTTGGGACCCTGACGGAGGGAGATCTACTTTGGGGAATTAAGAATAAGTACGACCTGTCTCTGAAAGATGCAGAGAGGATCCGGATTATGGAAATTCCAAGACATTCCGATAATCAGCCGGTTTTGGTAAATGCCAATATGGAAAATCTGCTGGATAAAATTCTGAATCAGAATTTTGTTCCGGTTCTGGATGATCAGAAGAGTTTTATTGGGATCGTGACACGAAAAGATGTGATTCGATACCTGTGCAGCAAAGAGGGGAAAAAATAAGAACTACATAGAAAAAAGAATGAAAAAATAAGAAAAAAGCGAAAAGGGTATTGTACGGCGTTTTGGAGAATCTGGAATAGGCGGAATTGGAAAACAGCGGCTGTACAGTGCCCTTTCCTTATGTGAGACAAACATAGAGTCAGATAAAAAAGTCAGACCTTCAATTTCTAGCTGGAAACCGGTGTCTGACCCGCTATTCAAAGAAACTGTGTTTTGTTTTTTCTGAATTGATCAATTAAATCCAACAGATTCAGAGAAATAAAAAAAGCAGATGACGGGAATCGAACCCGCCTCCTCAGCTTGGGAAGCTGATGTTCTACCAATGAACTACATCTGCGTACTTGATAATTATAACATTTGTCTTTGAAATGTCAAGCTGTTTTTGTACTTTGCCGGGGAGATCCTGTAGGATTACAATACATGTGTTACAACTGAATATTTGAAAAGCAGAGATGCTGC
>CALAAS010000053.1 GCA_937885015.1 uncultured Clostridium sp. | reverse complement strand
ACAAAAAGATAAATCAAAAAGAAAGTTGCCAACGATTACTTGACAGTAACGGCAGGCGGCAGCATCCCTGTTCCATTTGTATTTGCCTTTGCAATGTGGTATATTGATATGGGAAATACAACGTGGAAGGGAGAGTTCTTATGACGGCAGCTCTTGTGATCGCTGCGGGGAAGACGGATCATAAAAACCGGTTTTCGCCGGAAAAAAGAATTGGAAGAATTACTGCGATTGAGCGGATCGTAGTGATTTTAAAGATGGCGGGTATTCGAAGAATCGTGGTAATGGGAGAGGAGGACGGCCTTTCCCAGAAGCTGGTGCCCAGTATGAACCTGATTTTTCTGACTGCTCCTGCAGGCGGGGAAATGCTGGACAGTGTAAAGGAGGGACTGGCGTATCTTCAGGATAAGTGTACAGAGGTTCTGATTACCCATGTGGGGGTTCCGAGATTTTCTGAACAGACGGTGGAGGCGCTGCTGGACGGAAGCGGTGACATCCGGATTCCGACGTTTCGGGGAAAGGGCGGGCACCCGGTACTGCTTTGCTTCTCCTGCTTTGAAAAGATTCTTTCATATAGCGGAGAAAACGGACTGCAGGGCGCCATGGAGGCATCTGGGGTAGAGCAGGAGATGATCGAGACGGGAGACGCAGGAATTCTGGCGGAAAACCAGTCAAGAGAGATGGAAAAGAGCCTTCGCGGCGACCGGGACATCCGGAAAATGAAGGTCACGTTCCAGGTAAAGATCAGCAAAGAAAAGGGATTTTACGGACCCGGCGTCCACCACCTCCTTCAGCTGACCGAGGAATTTGGATCGCTGTATAATGCGTGCCAGCACATGGGGCTGTCCTACACGAAAGGGCGCAGGATGATTGCGCTCATGGAAGAGCAGCTGGGGACGGCGGTGCTGGAGACGAGGCAGGGGGGGAAAAGCGGCGGCTACTCCCACCTGACGAAGGAAGCAAAAAAAATGATGAGCAGCTACAGTGCGTTCCAGACGGAGGCGGATGTGGTGCTTCAGGAGATTTTCCAGAAGCATTTTTCACAGATGGATGCGTAGGAAAACTGGCTGCAGAAAGGAATCTGCGATGAATTCAATATTTACAAAGCTGTTGTATGAGATTGAGGAAAAAAGGAGTTTGATCCTGGTAAGCGTCGTTTCCCAGGAGGGGTCTTCCCCCCGAGGCGTCGGCGCTCAGATGCTGGTAGGAGATCATGGACGGATCCTGGGTTCTGTGGGAGGCGGAGCTGTAGAACTTTTGTGCGAAAAATATGCCCAGACGCTTTTGAAGGAAAAAAAGTCGGGTATCCAGGCCTTTTCTCTGAGAAAAAATGCCAAGACGGATATTGGCATGGTCTGCGGCGGGGATATTGTGGTGTGGTTCCAGTATGTGGATGCCGCGCTGCCTTTTTGGAGAGAGTTTTCCGGAAAGCTTCTGGATATGCTTCATGACCGTCAGGCGGGGTGGCTGGCGCTCCATGAAGACGGGGCGCTTCCGGCTCTGTTTGACGGAGAGGGGAACCTTCTGTTTGGAGAGTTTGAGGAGAGGGCGAAGGCCTGGAGACAGGGGACGTATTTGAGAACGGAACACGGATTTTTGTTTCCGCTTCCGGTCCAGGATCGGGTTGTTATTTTCGGCGGCGGCCATTGTTCACAGGCGCTGGTTCCCATCTTAAACAGTGTGGGATTTCGGGTAACGGTGATGGATTGCCGTCCTGAATATTCGGATCCGGAGCTATTTCCAAAGGCTGAACGCACGGTCTGCGGAGATTTTACAAAGATTTCGGACTATTTGTCTGTAGAGGAGTCGGATTATATCGTGATCATGACCAACGGTCATAGCCATGACCTGGACGTACAGCTTCAGATCCTGGAAAATCCACATGTCTATGTGGGAGTGATCGGCTCAAAGAGTAAGAAAGCATTTATCAATCAGAAACTCCGGGAGGCAGGCATCTCGGAGGAGAGGATTGCCAGTGTCCACTCGCCCATCGGTACGCCCATCAAGGCAGTTACGCCGGAGGAGATCGCCATCAGCATTGCGGGGGAGATGGTTTATGAGAGGGCGCTGCTCCGGGAGAAACATGGAGTAGAGACCCACGGCTGCCCCATGCATTAAAAGAAAAGACACGCGTGTTCAGGAAGTATTTCCGGAACACGCGTGTCTTTTCTTTTTTTGCAATTTTGATTAGGGTGTCAAAAGGGTAATTTTAGTAAAAACACGCTTTCCCACAATAAAGTGCATGGGCATGTAGGGTGAAAATAGATATTTTTTTGCTGTATTTCTCCCACTTGCTATTCTAATAAGCACAGTTTTTTGGGATTCATATTTTTCTCATGCGTCATTCCTTCTTAAAATGACCTTTTGACACCCGAATCCAATTTTACAGGAAAGTGCGTTCTTTGAAAGAAAGTAATAGCTCAGGAAGTGGAACTATTCGCCCAGAATCAGCTCTGACGCGTAGGGAAGTGTACAGATCCAGTCGCAGAAAGTGTGCCACTCTGCCAGCTTGTGATCCTTTCGGGCATGATAGATATTGATCAGCGTTTCGTAATTGAAGGAACAGGTACGCATCTGGTTGTAGCTGCTGGGAAGGAGCTGGATCATATCGTACCAGTCCTGCTTGTCCTTTGTCTCCAGATAGCGAAGGCGGATGGATTCCAGCTGGGCCACCACCGTTTCCATAAAAGCGAGGGTTTCAGGACTCATATGGTCGCAGCTGAAATCCCTCATGGAAAAGGGTTTGCTGGAGATTTTGTGCATGGTGCTGCAGGAGTTAGCCACAGTGGCTACTTTATAGGTGTCGTATTCTTTCCACCAGTAAAGAGGTGCTGTTACGTCTGCGGAGACGAATACCTGGCGCAGGAATTTGCGGTGATCGCTTCCGGCTTTGCGCAGGCGTCTGGCCAGATCCAGATCATTGGGGCCAAATACGAAAGAACCGTCTTCGGCGGTAAAGCTGTCCATCCGGTTCCAGCTGTTTAGGGGATTGCGGGCGCCGCGCATGGCATTTTCAAAATTCATCACACTGGTTCGTTCTACTGTAATCATAAAAAATCCTTTCCCGGAAATGTAACGTTTTTGATATCTATTCAGGTATTATACAGGATTTTTCGTGAGTATACAAACGGTTCTTTTGGATGCCATGGAATTGAGTATCGGGTTTAAAAAAAATATACGATATGCATAAAAAAATATAACGAAATTTGTGAAAATTTAAAATGAAAATTATTTGACTAATATTCAAAATAATGATATTATCTTCATATAAATTCATATATATGAAAAAATAAAAAGAAATTGAATGAAATAATGAAAAAACAAAAGGGAAGCACGACAAGAATTTGCGTCGTTTCTTCAAAAGGAGGAAAAATGAGCGGAGGATATTTTAAAATTCAGATGCCGGAAAATGAGCAGGTAAGAGGTTATCTCCCCGGAAGCGCGGAGCGGGAAAGCCTGAAAAGAGAACTGGAGCGCCAGGCGGCGCAGATTGTCCAGGTTCCCATGATCATTAACGGAAAAGAAGTGTGGACGGATAAAAAGACGAAAACAGGAATGCCTCATGACCATAGCCATGTGCTGGCAGAGGCGGCATCCGGGGGAGAGAAGGAACTGAAAGAGGCGATCGCTTCTGCCCTGGCAGCAAGAAAATCCTGGGCAGAGATGCCGCCGGAACATCGCTTTTCTATTTTCCTGAAAGCGGCCGATCTCATTGCAGGTCCTATGCGGGATCTGATCAATGCTGCGACCATGCTGGGGCAGAGTAAGACGGCATACCAGGCGGAGATCGATACCTGTGAGCTCATCGATTTTCTGCGGTTTAACGTATACTATCTGCAGCAGATTTATGAAAGGCAGCCCAACAATACGCCAGGTGTGTGGAACCGGATTGAGTACCGGCCTCTGGAGGGATTTGTGGCGGCAATCTCGCCTTTCAATTTTACGTCCATTGGAGCCAATCTCCCGGCTGCTCCGGCTATAGCGGGCAATGTGGTGCTCTGGAAACCGGCTACCACAGCCGTTCTTTCTAATTATTATGTCATGAAGGCTTTCCAGGCTGCAGGTCTTCCGGCCGGAGTGATGAATTTTGTGCCAAGCCGTGGATCGGATATGAGCAAATACGTGCTGAGCGATCCGAACCTGGCAGGATTTCATTTTACAGGTTCTACGGAAGTGTTCAGCGGTGTATATTCTCTGGTGGGCCAGAATATCCAGAGTTACAAAACCTATCCGCGCCTGGTGGGAGAAACGGGAGGAAAGGATTTCATTTTTGCCCATGCCTCTGCGGATGTGAAGGCACTGGCAGCTTCTATGACCCGCGCCTCTTACGAGTATCAGGGGCAGAAGTGTTCAGCAGCTTCCCGCGCCTTTGTCCCGGCCAGTATCTGGCCGCAGGTAAGGGAACTTATGCTGGAGGAGATCGGAAAGATTAAGGTAGGAGATATAACAGATTTCCGAAACTTTATGGGAGCAGTGATCGATGTTTCGGCTTTTAAGACCTGTAAAGAATACATTGATTATGCCAGAACCTCGGAGGATGCCAATGTGCTCTGCGGCGGATACGATGATACGAAGGGGTATTTCGTTTATCCGACCCTGATCGAGACAAAGAATCCGAAGTTCCGCACAATGCTGGAGGAGATCTTCGGACCGATCATGACGGTTTACGTATATCCGGATGATCAGCTGGAGGAGACGCTTATAAGCTGTGATACGGCTACGGCCTACGGCCTGTCCGGCGCGATTTTTGCCAATGACCGCCATGCCATTGTGGAAATGGAAAAGGCGCTTACCAATGCGGCCGGAAACTTCTATATCAACGACAAGCCGACGGGAGCCGTCATTGGCCAGCAGCCTTTCGGCGGAGCCAGAGCGTCGGGAACCAATGATAAGGCAGGGAGTGAGATCAACATGTATCGCTGGCTGAGTCCCAGAACGATCAAGGAATTGCGGATTCCCTGTGAGGAAGTAACGTATCCGTATATGGCGGAGCAGTAGAGAAGTAAAGTCGGACTTCCACTCTTGCGGTTCTCAAAAAAATATAGTAGAATCTCCCTGTAAATGGAGCTTTGAAGAGAGGGAGACGAGAGAATCATGAGGATCATCGATGTATCCGGAATTGGAACGGGAGCGGTTTTTCTGCTTCGCGGAAAGGCAAATCTTTTATTTGAGGCCGGGATGGCTTACGCAGCAGACGCCATGGTAGAGGCCATTGAGAGGGAACTGGGGGATGACGGATCTTTGGATGGGGTGCTGTTATCCCATTCCCACTATGACCACGTAGCGGGACTTCCCGCTCTGCGGAAACGCTGGCCGGAGCTTAAGACCTACGCCTCTGTCAGGGCACAGGAGATCCTCGTGAAACCTGGGGCACTTGCCACGATCCGCCGCCTTTCCGGGGAAGCAGCCGCAGCGGCAGAACTTCCCTGGGACAGGGATTACCGGGATGAGGATCTGAAAATCGATGTGGCACTGGAGGATGGAGAGAGGGTCCGGATCGGAGATCACCAGGTGTTTGCCTTTGCAACCATCGGCCATACGAAATGTTCCATGTCGTATGTGGTGGATGGAGAGGTCATGCTCTGCAGCGAGACGGTGGGCGTGATGGGAAAAGAGGGCGGCTATATGCCTTCGTTCCTGGTGGATTACAGGGGAGCGGAGGAATCCATCCGGCGCTCTTCTGAAATTCCGGTGTCAGAAATCATTCTGAACCATTACGGCCTGGTAAGTCCGGAGAACAGAGCCGGAATCTGGGTGCGTTTGATGGAGGAACTCCGGGACAGCCGGGATAGGATGGTGGAGATCATGAACGCGTTTCCAGAAGACGAAAAAGCGCTTCGGGAGATGGAGCGGGTGTTCCATGGAAATGTGGATAAAAAGCTGCAGCCGGATGAAGCCTTTTACATCAACGCTGCCAGCATGATGCGAACCCTGCGCCGCCAGTTTCCAGAAGAGTTTTCAGAGGAAGAAAGGCAGGAGGGAAAGGCCATGCAGAGCCGTTCCTTTCAGCTGATCGCCGCCGTTGACCGGAATTGGGCCATCGGAAGGAAAGGGCAGATGTTGGTGGCCATCCCGGCGGATCAGAAACTTTTCCGTCAGGAGACCATGGGAAAAATTGTCGTGATGGGACGGAAAACGTTTCTTACGCTGCCGGGACAGAGGCCGCTGGATGGACGCCACAATGTGATTTTGACGGAAAACGATTCCTGGAACGTGAAGGGAGCCCACGTCTGCCGGAGCGAAAAGGAGGCGCTGGACGTGATCGGCCGCCTGGAGGAACGCTTCGGACTTTCAGATGCGGATGTGTATATCATAGGCGGAGAGAGCATCTACCGCCAGTTTCTTCCGTATTGCAGTACGGCGCATATTACCTGGATCGATTATTCCTATGAAGCGGATACGCACATGGTCAATCTGGAGAACGCGGGTTGGAAACAAACGGAGACCAGTGAGGAACAGACTTTTTTTGATCTGTGTTATGAGTTTCGGAAATACAGCCGCCAGCCATAGGGCAGCCAGGAATGGATGAAAGAAAACCTTGTCAAAAAAATGACAGAGTGGTAAAATACTATAGAAATTTATGCCCCAAGGGGCGCAATCATATATTTTATGCGCTAGGAGGAATAGCATGTACCAGATTTTAAAGGCGGAAAAGCTGGCAGATAAAATCTACCTGATGGTAGTGGAAGCACCGCGGGTGGCACGGTCGTGTGAGCCGGGGGAGTTTGTGATCGTGAAAATGGATGAAGAGGGGGAACGGATCCCTCTGACCATCTGCGATTTTGACCGGGAAAAGGGAACGGTTACCATCGTATTTCAGACCGTGGGCGCTTCCACAGAAAAAATGAGCGCCCTGAAAGCGGGAGATGCGTTCCGCGATTTCGTGGGTCCTCTGGGAAACCCGTCTGAATTTGTAAAGGAGAACCTGGAAGAGATACGGAACAGAAAGTACCTGTTCGTGGCAGGCGGTGTCGGCGCAGCGCCGGTGTATCCGCAGGTAAAGTGGATGCGGGAACATGGCATGGAGGCCGATGTGATCGTGGGATCCAAGACAAAGGATCTGCTGATTCTGACGGAAGAAATGGAGAAAGAGGCAGGAAACCTTTATGTGGCCACCGATGACGGAAGTTTCGGAAGCAAAGGCCTGGTAACCAGTGTGATCGAAGACCTGGTGGAAAAACAGGGAAAGAAATACGATGTCTGCGTAGCGATTGGCCCGATGATCATGATGAAATTCGTATGCCTTCTGACGAAAAAACTGGGGATTCCCACCATTGTCAGCCTGAACCCGATTATGGTGGACGGAACGGGAATGTGCGGCGCCTGCCGGGTAACGGTGGGGGACAAGGTAAAATTTGCCTGTGTGGACGGGCCGGAGTTTGATGGCCATCTGGTAAATTTTGACGAGGCGATGAAACGTCAGCAGATGTACAGGACCCAGGAAGGAAGAGCTATGCTTCGCCTGAAAGAGGGGGATACCCACCACGGCGGATGCGGCCACTGCGGAGGTGACGAATGATGGAAGAAAAGAGAGATATGATGAAAAAGGTTCCGGTCCGGGAGCAGGAACCGAAGGTGCGCGCCACTAATTTTGAGGAAGTGTGCATGGGGTATAACCTGGAGGAGGCCATGGCGGAGGCAGCGCGCTGCCTGAACTGCAAAAATGCGAAATGTGTGGCTGGATGCCCCGTTTCCATTGATATTCCGGCATTTATCCAGGAGGTTAAAGCGGGAAATATAGAAGAGGCAGCCAGGATCATCGCGAAATCCTCTGCACTTCCGGCTGTATGCGGCCGCGTCTGCCCCCAGGAGTCCCAGTGCGAGGGGCAGTGCGTCCGTGGGATCAAGGGCGAGCCGGTTTCCATCGGAAAACTGGAGCGGTTTGTGGCAGACTGGTCCAGAGAGCACGGATTCGTTCCGGAGGCCCCGGAACAGAAAAATGGAAAGAAGGTGGCTGTGATCGGATCCGGCCCTGCCGGCCTTACCTGCGCCGGGGATCTGGCAAAACTGGGATATGAGGTTACGATTTTTGAGGCCCTTCATGAGCCTGGCGGTGTTCTTACCTATGGGATTCCGGAATTCCGTCTCCCCAAAGAGGGAGTTGTGCAGCCGGAAATCGATAATGTCCGCAAGCTGGGCGTGAAGATTGAGACCAATGTGGTAATCGGAAAATCCGTGACCATTGATGAGTTGATGGAGGAAGAGGGATTTTCGGCAGTATTCATCGGATCCGGTGCCGGCCTTCCTAAATTCATGGGGATTCCGGGAGAGAACGCCAACGGCGTATTTTCCGCCAATGAGTACCTGACCCGCAGCAACCTGATGAAGGCATTCCGGGATGACTATGACACGCCAATCATGGAGGCAAAGAAGGTGGTCGTGGTCGGCGGCGGAAACGTGGCGATGGATGCAGCCAGAACGGCTCTTCGTCTGGGCGCAGAAGTGCACATCGTGTACCGGAGGAGCGAAAAAGAGCTTCCGGCCCGTGTGGAGGAGGTACACCATGCAAAAGAGGAAGGAATTGTATTCAACCTTCTGACAAACCCGGCAGAGATCCTGACCGATGAAAACGGCTGGGTGCGCGGAATCGTGTGCCGCCGCATGGAACTGGGAGAACCGGATGAGTCCGGAAGGAGAAGACCGGTGGAAGTGGCCGGATCGGATTTTGAGATAGAGGCGGATACCGTTATCATGGCATTGGGGACTTCCCCCAACCCGCTGATTTCCAACACCACCCGCGGCCTGGAGGTCAACCGGTGGAAATGTATCGTGGCCGATGAGTCCAATGGAAAGACGACGAAAGAGGGCGTCTATGCCGGAGGCGATGCGGTAACCGGAGCGGCTACGGTAATCCTGGCTATGGAGGCCGGACGTGCCGGAGCAAGAGGCATTGATGAGTTCCTGTCAGGAAAATAATACAGAGCATCATTTTCGGGGGCCCTGAGAGAAACGAGGCAGCGGGATGTGGAGTGTACAGAACTTTAGGTTTGTACATTTCTGTCCGGCTGCTTTTTGTTGTGGAAACGATCCGTCGCAGGTGGAGAAGAGGGAACGAAGTCTATTGGCAGAAAGGAAGGAATGAAATGGTCATAGAGGCTATTTTGGGTGATATTACGAAAATCACGAATGTAGAAGCAATTGTGAATGCAGCGAATACAAGCCTTCTGGGCGGCGGTGGTGTGGATGGAGCGATTCATAGGGCTGCCGGGCCAGAGCTCCTGGAAGAGTGCCGGATGCTTTATGGCTGCCGGACCGGGGAGGCAAAGATAACAGGCGGATATCGCCTTCCCTGCTCCTATGTGATCCACACTCCGGGGCCTGTCTGGCGCGGCGGGGGGTGCGGGGAGGAGGCGCTGCTGGAGCGCTGTTACTGGAACTCCCTGAAAGTAGCGGCAGAACATGGGATCCGGACTTTGGCCTTTCCTTCTATTTCCACAGGCGTATATGGGTATCCGGTAGAGAAGGCGGCCCATACGGCGGTAAGAACGGTAAAGTGTTTTCTTGCAGATTTTCCAGGGCAGTTTGACCGGATATGCTGGGTGCTCTTTGATAAAAAAACACTGCAGGCCTATGAGAGGGAATTATGAGCAGAAAAGTTGATTTACTGAAAGAGCCTATTTTGCCGGCGCTGACGCGTCTGGCGCTGCCGATTATGGCGACATCGCTGGTTCAGATGGCGTACAATTTGACAGATATGGCCTGGATTGGCCGTCTTGGAGCTGGGGCAGTTACAGCGGTCGGGTCAGCGGGAATGTATACCTGGTTTTCCCAGGGGTTCGCTATCCTGGCCAGAACGGGAGGACAGGTGAAAGCAGCCCACTGTCTGGGAGCTGGAGAAACGGAGGAAGCCTCTCTTTACGCCCGGGGCGCTGTGCAGGTGGGACTTTTATTTGCGCTGATGTACGGGTTGGTTTCCTTCTTTGGAGCCAGGCAGCTGATCGGTTTTTTTGGCCTCAGCAGTCCGGAGATCATCCGTGAGGCACAGGCGTATCTGCAGATTGCCTGCGGGTTGATTGTTTTTTCCTATTTAAATGCTATTTTGACAGGCCTTCTGACGGCGGCCGGGGACAGCCGGACTCCTTTTATGGCCAACGTGGCAGGACTGGCGGTCAACGTGATTTTGGATCCGGTGCTCATTTTTGGACCTGGCCCAGTGCCTGCCCTTGGGGTGCCTGGCGCTGCCATCGCCACGGTGCTGGCCCAGTGTCTGGTGACGATTCTCTTTATCCGGGCGATCCGGAAGGAAAGACAGCTGTTTCCTACCTTCTGTTTCTGGAAACCAGTTCCTGGGATCTGTATGCGGGAAATTTTCCGCATCGGGTTTCCGGCAGCGGTGCAGAACCTGATTTATTCTGGTATTTCCATGATGCTGACGCGCCTGGTAACGGCCTGGGGCGATTCGGCGGTGGCAGTACAGAGAGTTGGCGGTCAGATTGAGTCGGTTTCCTGGATGGTGGGAGATGGTTTTGCTGCATCCGTCAATGCATTCCTTGGACAAAATTATGGAGCCCGCCGCATGGACCGGGTTAGAAAGGGATATTTCTGTGCGGTGGCCATCACAGCCGTATGGGGACTCTCCACGTCATTTTTGCTGTTTTTCATGGCCCGGCCATTGTTTTCTGTATTTTTACAAGAGGAAAATGTTCTTACGGCAGGGACTGATTACCTGCGGATTGTGGGACTGTGCCAGATGTTTATGATGGTGGAACAGACCTCCATCGGTGCATTTTCCGGGTTGGGAAAAACACTGTATCCATCCTTTGTCAGCGTTACTCTTACGTCTGCCCGGATTCCCATGGCGTTGGCGTTTTCTTCGTTTCTGGGACTGAATGGTGTCTGGTGGGCGCTGAGTGTTTCCAGTACGGCCAAAGGCTGCGTGTTGTTTGTGAGTTTTCTGATCTGTCTTCATTTTATGAGAAAAAAGGAACCATGGCAGATTCAAAGAGAGGACGGCCTCGAAAAATTGTGAAAAAATCGGCAAGAAAAATAGGAAAATCTATGGACGAATTACAAAATCCGTGAGATAATAAGAAAAGTATGATGTGATAAAATTAACAAAGTACTAGCACATTCATTTTGAAAGGAGTAATACAATGATTTATTCACACGAAGTAGAAAGTATGTGTCCGGTAGCCCAGGGTGTAAATCACGGCGCAGCTCCGATCCCGGAGGAAGCAAAATGGGTACAGGCTAAAGAGGTTAAGGATATTTCCGGTCTGACTCACGGCATTGGCTGGTGTGCTCCCCAGCAGGGTGCCTGTAAGCTGACGCTGAACGTGAAAGAGGGTATCATTCAGGAAGCTCTTGTGGAGACCATTGGATGTTCCGGTATGACCCATTCGGCTGCCATGGCTTCCGAGATTTTGCCGGGCAGAACCGTGCTGGAAGCTTTAAATACAGATCTTGTCTGCGATGCGATCAATACGGCAATGCGGGAACTGTTCCTTCAGATCGCATACGGCAGAACGCAGAGTGCATTTTCTGAGGATGGCCTTCCCATCGGCGCAGGCCTTGAGGATTTAGGAAAGGGACTTCGCTCTCAGGTTGGTACCATGTACGGAACTCTGAAAAAGGGACCGCGTTATCTGGAGATGGCAGAGGGTTATGTAACAGGCATCGCTCTGGATGCAGAGAATCAGATCATTGGATATCAGTTCGTAAACCTTGGAAAGATGACCGACTTTATTAAGAAGGGCGATGATCCGAACACGGCATACGAGAAGTCAAAAGGGCAGTACGGCCGTGTTGATGATGCGGTTAAGATTATCGACCCGAGACAGGAATAATTTTACCGGTACGCACCCGGCAGTTATGAAAAAGACGATTTCTGTGTGACGTCACGATTACGTTCAGGTACATAATGAAGGAGGAACATCATATTATGGCATTATTTGAATCATATGAGAGAAGAATTGACAAGATCAATTCCGTATTAAACAGCTACGGCATTGCTTCCATCGAAGAAGCAGAGAAGATTACGAAGGATGCCGGGCTGAATGTTTACGATCAGATTAAGAAAATCCAGCCCATCTGTTTTGAAAACGCATGCTGGGCATATATCGTAGGTGCAGCCATTGCAATCAAGAAAGGCTGCAGAAAAGCATCTGACGCGGCAGCAGCCATTGGCGAGGGCCTTCAGTCCTTCTGTATTCCCGGCTCTGTTGCAGATACCCGTAAGGTAGGTCTTGGCCATGGAAATCTGGGAAAAATGCTTCTGGAAGAAGAGACAGAGTGCTTTGCGTTTCTGGCAGGCCATGAGTCCTTTGCGGCAGCAGAGGGCGCGATCGGTATTGCTGAGAAGGCAAACAAGGTTCGTCAGAAACCGCTTCGTGTTATCTTAAATGGTCTTGGAAAAGATGCTGCTCAGATTATTGCGAGAATCAACGGCTTTACCTATGTAGAGACTGAGTACAATCCGTATACCAACGAGGTAAAAGAAGTATTCCGTAAATCCTATTCCGAAGGCCTTCGTGCCAAGGTAAACTGCTACGGCGCCAACAGTGTTCCGGAAGGTGTTGCCATCATGTGGAAGGAGAACGTAGACGTTTCCATTACCGGAAACTCCACCAACCCCACCCGTTTCCAGCATCCGGTAGCAGGTACCTATAAGAAAGAGAGACTGGAGGCAGGAAAGAAGTACTTCTCCGTAGCATCCGGCGGCGGTACTGGCCGTACCCTTCATCCCGATAACATGGCGGCAGGTCCGGCTTCCTACGGTATGACGGATACTCTGGGCCGCATGCATTCCGATGCACAGTTTGCTGGATCCTCTTCCGTTCCGGCCCATGTGGAGATGATGGGTCTGATCGGTGCAGGTAACAACCCCATGGTTGGTATGACGGTTGCAGTTGCAGTTTCCATCGAGGAAGCAGCAAAAGAAGGCAAATTCTAGTAAACAGCCGTATTTAGCGGTTTTTAGAAATAATTAAGAGTATTTGGGAGTGACTTTTTATGGCAAATAAGGGGTAACTCCTACACTATTTATACATTAATCCTATATAATATTCCTACATTTTGGTGTGTAAATAATCGGTTCACATAATATTGGTGTTTTGACAAAAGTTATTGACTTTGCGCATATACTAATGTATATTAGAATTAGAAAAAGGGATAATGTTAAAGAGGGTGTCCCACTACCCATTACAAAGGTGGAGCATTAAAGAAGGTGTCCCGCTACCTATATCCCAAAGGTGGAACATTAAAGTTTAGTGGAGGAGAGAAATCTTCTCCACTTTTTGATTAAGGAGAATTATGGCCGAATTTGAAAACTTTGGTTTCTATACCATTGATGCAGATTATTTGGAATATTTAAACAGCAAGAATTCAGAAGTATATTATAATGTTTCTTATAGGAATGCTGTAAAGCCATTTATTGGTATAATAATAGATATGACAGAATGCAAATAAGTGATAGATCAGTCTATCAATATTTCAGGCGATGTATATAAAGAGTATTCCAAAGATAAAAAAATGCATGTGCTGTCTGTCTTGGATATAAAAAAATGATACCTGTTCCAAATAACGCTTATGAAAGAATTGTATTTGATGAGTTGGATGATGAACGCTATCAGGACTTATTTAAAAAAGAATATGCTTTTTGCTTAACCATTAAGGATAAAATACTGACAAAAGCAGAAAAAATTTATAAGCATCAAAAAGAAACACAAAATGTAAGGCGTACATACTGTGATTTTTCTTGTTGTGAAAATGCAATGAGGGAATGGGTAAAAATCAGAAAAAATGAAGCGTAATCAACATAGAAGTGGCTTTTTATGGGAAATAAGGGACCGCTCCTATATGATTTATACATGAATTTTATAAGCGATTCCTATATTTTGGCGCACAGATGATTGGCTTACATAACTATAATGCTTTTGAATTGTATGAAGAAAGAAGGGTTAAGAAAATTGGAGGATAGGAAAAAGAAAAGAGCTTATTATTGGATGATTCTTTTGAACCCGGTGGCTCTGGCTGTATATGGAGCCGGCGCTTTTTATTTGTGGAAACTGTGCCAGTATGGAGGTGTGAGGCGGCGGCTTCCGGTAATATTGTTCTGTGCTGCGGCAGAACTGTGCTGGATGGCAGTCTGGTCGATCTGGTTTTACAGGAAAAAAGAGCTGCGGGATTTCGGCATCTTTTCCAGGCTGGCGCTTGGACTGGAGGCGGTTGTTCTGGTTGGGGTAACCTGCCTGTCTGGCATGGGAATTCTGAAGAGTGCAGAGCCAAATCAGGGAAAACTGGGATGGTATCTGGAAGAAAGAAAAAACAGCCGGGAGGTTCCGTTTGTATCGGACTGTGTGTTTGAGAGCGGGATAACAGGGATTTTTGATGACCTTAATGAGGCTCTTTCTCTGCCGGATACGCTTTATCTGGCCAATCATTTCACAGAAACGATCGCAGCGGATGGCACGGTCGAGTCGGCGGAGGCCTTTTTTTATGGCTGGGATGCAGACGGAAACCTGCGCACTTATCTGGCGGATTATGACCGGAGCCGGAGCGGGGAAATAAAAGTGTGGCTGGACGGCGAGGCTGAAGCAGATGCTTCCGAATTGAAAAAACTGATGCCTCTGTGGGAAATTCCGGACGGAATGGAGCTGGAAAGATGGCTGGAGGGAAAAAAAGCCGGCGCTTCCGGGTACCGTTTGGATTATCGTGGGTATGAGACACTGGGAGAAGGACCTGCGTATGCGCTCTGCGCAGAGCCGATGGATGGACCTATGAAAGGAAAGCGGTGGTACCTGTCCGGTGTGGAAGAACAGGTAGCCGGGGATTTTTCACAGGAGTCAGACAGCTCCGTTGACTGGGATCAGGTATTCAGGGAACTGGAGCAGAATCGCAGGGAAGCAGAGCAGGAACGCATTGAGGGGATAAAAGTGAATGTCTGCGTTCAAAACCGGGAGAATGGATCGGTTTCCTATTTTTTCACGAAGGAAACGGGGATTCGCCTGTGGGTGGCGGATGCGGCGGCTGGAAGCCGGTTTTATACGCTGGAAAAAACGAAAGACGGCGGGAAAAGCTGGAATACGATTCATGAAAACCCCTTTGACGGGAGCATAGGCGTGGCTACTGATTTATGTTTTGAGGATGAAGAGCACGGCTTTCTGGGACTTGGGTTTGCTTCCGGAAATTATAATGCTTTTTACCGGACAGAGGATGGAGGAAATACGATCCGAATGATTGAGCTCCCTATGGAAACTGTGCCAGTGGAGAATCTGCAGGAATATCAGTCATTGTGCCGTGCCAACCCGGCTTTGACGGTTGCCGATGCATATGGATATCAGCAGACGCCCTGGAAAGAAGACGGAGCCTGGTATATGGCGGTGGCAATGGACAGCAGTGGATATCCGGAGGGAGAGCAGCTCCTTTTTTCCTCAGAGGACGGCGGGGACAGCTGGAAATACGTGGGTCTGCGGTAATCGGAATGCTTTTATAAATCGGCATTGGCAATAAAAAACCCTTCTGTGAAATTTCACAGAAGGGTTTTAAATGACCTGTCCGGGAATCGAACCCGGGTTTACGCCGTGAGAGGGCGTCGTCTTGACCGCTTGACCAACAGGCCGGAATCGAGGCGACGTGATTCGAACACGCGACCTCTGCGTCCCGAACGCAGCGCTCTACCAAACTGAGCCACGCCTCGACGTCTGTATCGCAGCGACTTCGTTATAATACCATGATGCGACAAAAAATGCAAGAGGAAAATTAAAAAAAATTAAAAAAATTAGAAAAACAAAAAAGCATTCTTTTCAGAAACATAATGTATCTTTCGAAATCCTTAGAATTTTAGGAATACGCCGAAAGATATATTAGAGTCCCGATAAGGTTCGCCCAAAAGGATTCCATTTGGCGCAAGAATGTATAAAATGAGATGCAGGAATACAGAAAAACAAAAAGGAGGAATATTGGGTTATGAACGTGATTGCGATTCTGTTATTTGCGTTGTATGGAATTGTGGGAGGCTTGACAACGCTGGCGTTGGTAGTCAGTCTTCCGGGAATTATCGGATGGAAATTTTATCGGAAAATAAAATATCATAAAGCTTTGACTGCGTAGAAGACAACATTTATAGAGCCAGGCTCACAATGGTTATCCCTCTTTCATATTTATATTAGGAAGGAGGGATTTTTTTATGGTTGTAAAAAGCTGGAATACGAGAACGTTGACGAAAGAGAAGATTGCAATTCTGGAGGAAAAGGTGAGGAAAATGACGGCTGGCGCCCTCCGGCGATTCCGGGAGGAATTTGATCGGAATGCAATGGGATTTGCCGGCCGGAAGGAGGGAATTTGATGGAAATTTCCCGACTTTTGACACCGTACAATTACAGTGACGGCCAAAGCAGCCGGATTCGATATCTTGTGATTCATTATGTGGGAGCCACCGGCAGAGCAAAAGCCAATTGTGAGTATTATGCCAGCCGATATATCGGGGCCAGTGCCCATTATTTTGTGGGATTTGAAGGAGAAATCTGGCAGTCGGTGGAGGATAAGAACATTGCCTGGCATTGCGGGGCCAAATCCTATCGACATCCGGACTGCCGCAATTCCAACAGCATCGGAATCGAGCTGTGTGTCCGGAATCGGGGAAGCCAGGCAGCAGAGAGCCGGGACTGGTATTTTGAGGATGCTACGGTCCAGTCCGCTCAGGCATTGACCCGTCAGTTGATGAAGCGTTACAGTATTCCCCCAGAGCGGGTACTGCGCCATTATGATGTGACGGGGAAAATATGTCCGAACCCATTTGTCTATAATCACACGAACCATACCTGGCAGGATTTTAAATCCGAAATACAGGAGCCGGATCCGGAGCCAGGCTGGATTCGGGATGAAAATGGGAGATACCGGTATATGGAGCGGGAAGGCGTGTATGCAGTCAGCCGCTGGCTTCTGATTCATAATCACTGGTATCTGTTCGGAGGGGATGGCTATATGAAAACAGGCTGGCAGAAGTGGAATGGCAGTAGTGTGGTGGGGGCAGATGAACCGGGAGACTGGTATTTTCTGGATAATACAAAAAATGGCCCCCTGGAGGGGGCCTGCTGGCACTCCAGAGAAAACGGAGCCCAGGAAATTTGGTATGTGGAATGTCAGGAAACCAAATGGATTTCGGCTGCCTGAGAGCCGAAGGCGCGTGTCTGGCCGTGGGTATCAAAGAAAATATCAACGTGACGGCCGCGGACACCGCCGCCGACATCTTCCGCTGTGTAAATAGTTCCGTTTATATAGAGGCGGCTGCCGATGGGAATGACGGAAGGATCTACGGCAACGGTTCTTCCGGATGAGGCAATGGCGCCGGAGCTGGTATGGCGCCCCCATCGTCCAGAGCAGGAGCGGCAGGGGCAGTAGGCGGTCAGGCGGAAGGCGCCGAGCGGAATAGCACCGGCTGGAGCACCGATTTCCTGTCCGGCCTCAGGTCCCTGCCCGCCTGCATTCTGTCCCTCTGCAGTTTCCTGTTCATTTTCGTTCAGAACGGCAGTTGTTTCCGGTTTATTTGGGACTTCTGTCCCGGTGTTGTCTGATATGCCGGCATTTGGCTGGCTTTCCGTCTGATTCAGGCCGGTATCCGGCGTCTGAGAGGAAGAAGCCATAGCTGGGGTTGTATAAAGAATCATAAAGGTCATCGTTAGTAGAAGGGTTTTTCGTATCCATATCCGTTTCATAAAACAGTCCTTTCTGTTGCTGGAAATAAGATTTTACAAAATGTAACAAATGTAACATATTTGTAATAATTTAGCAACAAAGAGGTATTATAACGGTTTTTTTTTATTTGTCAACCCCCCTGGAAGGCGGCAACACTTTCTGCAAAAAGGAGGACGAGCCTTGCCATGGAGCGTTGACTATAAAAAAACCGTGAAAAGTAAAAAAATCAGTTGACAAATAATAGGGGAAGTAATATAGTATCAAGTGTAGATATTAGCACTCTAGGTAGTTGAGTGCTAACAAATACAGAGGAAGAATCCGCCGATAAAAACAGATGGCGCAGAAAGGATGCGGTTCGATGGAACTGGATGAAAGAAAGATAAAAATATTAAAAGCGATTATCCAGAACTATCTGGAAACCGGAGAACCGGTTGGTTCCAGAACGATTTCCAAGTATTCGGATCTGAAACTCAGTTCTGCGACGATTCGGAATGAAATGTCGGATTTGGAAGAACTGGGGTATATTATTCAGCCTCACACTTCTGCAGGTCGGATTCCTTCTGATAAGGGTTACCGTTTTTATGTGGATCAGTTGATCCGGGAGAAAGAAGATGAGGTTACCGAGATGCGGGAGCTGGTTCTTCAGCGGGTGGATCGGGTTGAGCTTCTTCTGAAACAGATGGCGAAGCTCTTGGCGGTCAATACCAATTACGCGACGCTGATCAGCGGCCCCAGATACCATCAGACGAAAATTAAGTTTGTACAGCTTTCCAGAGTGGAGATGGGGAAACTCCTGATCGTAACCGTTCTGGAGGGGAATATCATTAAAAACTCCATCGTCAGCCTGGATGCAGATCTGACGGACGAGGATATGCTGAATCTGAACATCCTTTTGAACAATGGTCTCAATGGCCTGACTATGGATCAAATCAATTTGGATGTGATTACCCGAATGAAGGGGCAGGCAGGAAGCCGGGGCCAGGTGGTGGATCTGGTGCTGGGCGAGGTGGCAGAGGCCATCCGGGCCGGAGAGGAAGACCTTCAGATTTACACCGAAGGTGCGACGAATATTTTCAAATATCCGGAGCTTTCGGCCGGAGAGAAGGCCAGTGAACTTCTGGATACACTGGAGCACAAGGAACTCTGGAAGGAACTTCTGACGGAAGAGGAAGGCGAAGAGAAGAAAAAGAACGAGATTCAGGTCTATATCGGAAGCGAGACGCAGGTCCAGTCCATGCGGGACTGCAGCGTGGTAACGGCCAATTACGAGCTGGGAGACGGACTGCGGGGAACGATTGGAATCATAGGCCCCAAGCGGATGGATTACGACAAGGTGGTTTCCACGCTTCGGTCGCTGATGAACCAGTTAGACGATACATTTAAAAAAGAGACGTAAAGGCAGGGAGAAAAGATGACGATGCAGGAGATAGATCCAAAGGAGAAGGCACTGGATGAAGAGAAAGTGAGCGGTGCAGAAGAAAAGGAAGCCTGTCAGGCGCCTGGCCCGGAATCTGGTGAAACAGACGAAACGCCGGAGAATACAGAGGCAGAGGCCGAGACAGCAGGAGAGAAAGAGAAAAAGGGTTTTTTCTCCAGAAAAAAAGATAAGAAAGATGAGCAGATCGAAGAACTGACGGATCGCCTGAAGCGCAATATGGCAGAGTTTGATAATTTCCGGAAGCGGACAGAAAAAGAAAAGGCTGCCATGTATGAGATTGGCGCCAAAGACATCATCGAGAGAATTCTTCCGGTGGTGGATAACTTCGAGAGAGGGTTAGCAACCGTTTCGGAAGCGGAGGTAAAAGACGCCTTTGCTGAAGGAATGGATAAGATATACAAGCAGCTTATGACGACGCTGGAGGAGGCGGGGGTAAAACCCATTGAAGCGCTGAATCAACCATTTGACCCGGATTTTCATAATGCAGTGATGCATGTGGATGATGAAGCGGTCGGAGAGAATATCATTGTGGAGGAATTCCAGAAGGGATATCTTTACCGGGACAGCGTGGTACGCCACAGCATGGTCAAGGTAGCAAATTAAAGGTTACAGGTTTTAAGAAACATCATTATAACAGAGCAGTTCCGCCAAGGGCGGAGCAAAAATTCAGGAGGAAAAAACAATGGGCAAGATTATTGGTATTGATTTGGGAACTACAAACAGCTGTGTGGCAGTTATGGAAGGCGGAAAGCCGGTTGTAATTGCTAATACCGAGGGCGTCAGAACGACACCGTCTGTTGTGGCATTTACGAAGACTGGAGAGAGACTGGTAGGTGAGCCGGCAAAGCGTCAGGCTGTTACTAATGCGGAGAAGACAATCTCCTCCATTAAGAGACACATGGGAAGCGATTTTAAAGTTTCCATCGATGACAAAAAGTACACACCGCAGGAGATTTCTGCGATGATCCTGCAGAAACTGAAAGCAGATGCAGAGAGCTACCTGGGTGAGAAGGTAACGGAAGCCGTTATCACAGTTCCGGCATATTTTAATGATGCACAGCGTCAGGCAACCAAGGATGCCGGTAAGATCGCCGGACTGGAAGTAAAACGAATCATCAATGAGCCGACAGCAGCAGCGCTGGCATATGGTCTGGACAATGAGAGTGAGCAGAAGATCATGGTATACGACCTGGGCGGCGGTACCTTTGATGTCTCCATCATTGAGATCGGCGACGGCGTTATTGAGGTTCTGGCTACCAATGGCGATACGCGTCTGGGCGGCGATGATTTTGATAACAAGATTACACAGTGGATGATCGATGAGTTTAAGAAAGCGGAAGGCGTAGATCTTTCCAGCGATAAGATGGCGCTTCAGAGACTGAAAGAGGCTGCCGAGAAGGCAAAGAAGGAGCTTTCCTCCGCTACGACCACCAACATCAACCTTCCGTTCATTACGGCCACCAGCGAGGGTCCGAAACATCTGGACATGAACCTGACGAGAGCCAAATTTGATGAGCTGACAAGAGATCTGATCGAGAGAACGGCTATTCCGGTACAGAATGCGTTAAAGGATGCCGGTATCACGGCTTCTGAACTTGGAAAGGTCCTGCTGGTAGGCGGTTCTACCCGTATGCTGGCAGCCCAGGAGGAAGTAAAACGCCTGACCGGGAAAGAACCCAGTAAATCTCTGAACCCGGATGAGTGTGTGGCGATTGGCGCTGCTATCCAGGGCGGTAAGCTGGCCGGCGATGCAGGCGCAGGCGATATCCTTCTTCTGGATGTAACGCCGCTTTCCCTGTCCATCGAGACTATGGGCGGTATTGCCACCAGATTGATTGAGAGAAATACCACGATCCCGACGAAGAAGAGCCAGATTTTCTCCACCGCGGCAGACAATCAGACAGCTGTAGATATTCATGTTGTACAGGGTGAGAGACAGTTTGCAAAGGATAACAAGACTCTGGGCAACTTCCGTCTGGACGGCATTCTTCCGGCAAGACGCGGTGTTCCGCAGATTGAGGTTACCTTTGATATTGATGCAAATGGTATTGTAAATGTATCTGCCAAGGATCTGGGAACCGGCAAAGAGCAGCATATTACCATTACGTCCGGCTCCAATATGTCTGATTCCGATATCGACAAGGCAGTGAAAGAGGCTGCTGAGTACGAGGCGCAGGATAAGAAGAGAAAAGAAGCCATCGACGCAAGAAATGAAGCAGATTCCATGGTATTCCAGACAGAGAAGGCTCTGGAGGAAGTGGGTGACAAGATTGATGCATCCGACAAGGCAGCTGTTGAAGCGGATCTGAATGCATTGAAGGAAGCGATCAATAAAGCGCCCATCGATCAGATGACGGATGCACAGGTAGAAGAAATCAAAGCAGGTAAGGAGAAACTGATGGCCAGCGCACAGGCTCTGTTCTCCAAGGTTTATGAAGCAGCGCAGGGAGCTGCAGGCGCGCAGGGCGGCTCGCAGCAGGCAGGTCCTGACATGGGCGGTGCTCCGCATGATGACAATGTGGTTGACGGAGACTTCAAAGAAGTGTAAGATAAGCAGGAAGTAAAAACACACTCGGGGTCGGGAGGCCATAGAGGGAGATAGATGCAGGATCAGCTGCAGATCTTCCCTTTATGGCACCCCGGGCCCGTTTGCGGGTATTTAGGAAGGAAGACCTGACATGGCAGAGAGTAAGAGAGATTACTATGAAGTCTTAGGCGTTTCCCGGGATGCGGATGATGCGGCCCTGAAGAAGGCATATAGAACATTGGCAAAAAAATATCACCCAGATGCAAATCCAGGTGATCAGGCGGCAGCTGAAAAGTTTAAGGAGGCCTCCGAGGCCTATAGCGTGCTGAGCGACCCGGAAAAGAGACGTCAGTACGATCAGTTTGGCCACGCGGCTTTTGAAGGTGGTGCAGGCGGAGCCGGCGGTTTCGGCGGCTTTGACTTCAATGGCGCGGATATGGGCGATATTTTCGGCGATATTTTCGGCGATATTTTTGGCGGCGGCCGCAGCCGTGGAGGAAGAAGCAACGGCCCGATGCGGGGAGCGGATGTGCGGACCAGCGTTCGTATTACGTTTGAGGAGGCTATTTTTGGCTGCGAGAAAGAGCTGGAGCTGAATCTGAAGGAAACCTGTGGCAAGTGCCAGGGAACGGGAGCAAAACCGGGAACTCAGTCCCAGACCTGTTCCAAATGTAACGGAAAAGGAAAAATCATGTACACCCAGCAGTCCTTCTTCGGGCAGATTCAGAATGTGCAGACGTGTCCGGATTGCGGCGGAACCGGAAAGATTATCAAGGAAAAGTGTCCGGACTGCTATGGAACGGGTTTTGTGACAAAGAGAAAGAAAATTAAAGTTACGATCCCGGCTGGTATTGATAATGGGCAGAGCCTGCGGGACCGCGGAAATGGAGAACCCGGCGTCAATGGAGGCGAGCGGGGCGATCTTCTGGTTCAGGTTGTGGTTTCTCCGCATCCGATTTTCAAACGCCAGGATACGACGATTTTCTCGACTGTGCCGATTTCCTTTGCGAAGGCGGCTCTGGGCGGCCCGATCCGGATCAAGACCGTGGACGGTGAAGTGGAGTATGAGGTAAAAGCAGGAACCCAGACGGATACACGGGTTCGCCTGAAGGGAAAAGGCGTTCCGTCCCTTCGCAATCGGAATGTCCGGGGCGATCATTTTGTGACTCTGGTAGTACAGGTGCCGGAGCGTATGAATGAGGCGCAGAGGGAGGCACTGAAACGGTTCGACGATGCCATGAATGGAATCACGCCGGAGCCGGAAAAACATAAAAAGAAGGGGCTGTTCAAGTAGGATGGCCGATAGTACGGAATATTGTGAAAGAAATTTTGTTTTCGCAATATTCCGTACCTTTTGTTTTATAGAAAAATAACAGGCCCTGTTACTATTTTTTTAGGAAAAATGACAGAGTTTCGTAAGTTGACTTCCCGGGTAAACTCCGATACAATGAAAAATTGAAAAAATTTGTTTATTTGAATCAATTCCATTGTTGGGAAAGGGAGAAAAGATGGAATGACAGAGAGAGAGAAGAGATTAAAGTGCGATCCCGGTAAGCCGGGGGAGGCAGAGAGTGATAGAGAACAGGATTTGGGTTTTGAGCGGGACTATCTGGATGAGATGCAGGAACGCTCTGTGATGCCGCAGCGCGGAAGAAGCCGGGCGAGAAGAAGTCGGAGAAAGGGCGCAGCTGAAAAGTACAGCGCTGCACGGGAGGCAGAGCAGCAGAGAAGTGAAAAGGAGATGTCCGAAGCCGCGCAGGAAAAAGAAGGAATTCAGGAGAATGCTGGAATGAATGCGGCGGTGGAAGCCGGTGCGGGTGGGGAAGACAAAAAGGGTTTTTCCGGAAAAAGAGTTGCTGTGGCCGCCGGGATTCTGGGGGGCATCATAGTCATAGGCACAGCCGCCTATCTGGGAATGGCGCAGCGGTATAAAAGTACCTTTTTTCCCAGGACACAGATCAACGGACTGGATGTGTCTGGCTGTTCTGTGGAAGAAGTAAAGAAAATGATCGCGGCTGGAGTGGACGGATATGTTCTTACCCTGCAGGAGCGGGATGACAGGCGTGAGGAGATTTCCGGAAAGAATATAGAGCTTCATCCGGAATTTGACGGTGGCCTGGAAAAGCTCCTGGCTGAGCAGAACCCGTATGCCTGGCCGGTGCACCAGTTCCAGCCGGAGGAATACACCATTGATACCATGATTGCATACGATGAGGCGGCGCTGGAACAGCAGCTGACAGCGCTGCAGGCATTGGATCCGGCTCTTATAAAGGAGCCGGTCAATGCGGCGATTTCCGATTATGTATCCGGTCAGGGATATTCTATTGTGCCGGAGACGGAGGGAACTGTTCTTAAGGAGGATGAGTTCCGGGAGGCTGTAAAGACGGCAATTTTGAAGCTTCAGCCGGAGCTTTCTCTGGAGGAGGCCGGTGTTTATAAGGATCCGGAGATACGGGAAGATGACTCGCGCCTGACGGAGCAGCTGGCTGCCATGAACCAGTACGCATCCGTTACAGTAACATACCGCTTTGGAGAGGCCAGAGAGGTATTGAACGGCGACAGGATTCATCAGTGGCTGCTTCCGGGAGAAGACGGAAGCGTGGCTCTGGATTCCGGAAAGATTGCCCAGTATGTGGAAGAACTGGCCATTGCTCATAATACGGCTCATAAGGCTAAAACGCTCAAGACTTCCTATGGGCAGACGGTGCAGATCAAGGGTGGAACCTATGGCTGGAAGATCAATCAGACGGCCGAGGCTGAGGAGCTGGCTTCCATTATCCGCAGTGGGCAGAGTACAGAGCGGGAGCCGGTGTACAGCCAGAAGGCGGCAAGTCACGATGGAAATGATTACGGTGATACATACGTGGAACTTAACCTGACTGCGCAGCATCTGTTTTTTTACAAGGATGGAAATCTGATTGTGGAATCGGATTTTGTATCTGGGAACCTGGCAAAGGGCTGGGGGACTCCGGCGGGCAGTTATCCGCTGACCTACAAGCAGCGGAATGCGACCTTGAAGGGAGAGAACTACAGGACTCCGGTGGATTACTGGATGCCTTTCAATGGCGGGATTGGGATGCATGATGCGACCTGGAGAAGCTCGTTCGGCGGAACGATCTATAAAACCAGCGGATCCCATGGATGCATCAACCTGCCTCACAGTGTGGCTAAAAAAATATTTGAAAATATTTCCGCAGGTATGCCGGTGCTCTGCTATAATCTGGCAGGGACAGAGAAGAATACGTCGTCTTCCACGACGCCGCCGGAAACCGCAGCGCCCGCACCGTCCCAGCCGGAGAGCGCGCCTGTACCGTCTCAGCCGGAGAGCGCTCCTGTACCGGGAGATTCTCAGAAACCGACTCAGCCGGAAGAACCGCAGAAACCGTCTCAGCCGATAAGTCCTGGGCAGCCGGAGGTACCGCCTGCATCGACAGAAAAACCTCAGTCTCCGACACAGAGCAGCCAGCCTGCAGAGTTGGAAAGCAGGCCGGGAGGCCCGGCATCTGATCCGGGAACCGGAGGAGGAACTGGCCCTGGCTCTCAGCTGTAAGGGTAAAATATCTGAGCAAAGGCAAAATGGGAAGGTTTTGCAAAAAAGAAAAAGAAGCAAAAGTTCCGGTAAAAAATGATTTACTTTAAAAAAAGAATGTGTTATACTTGCCAAGTATGAAAACGCCGGTGCCCGGTTTTTTGAGGACTCCTGACATAAACTTAGCACCCGGTAAGAAGATTTTATTTTAAGGAGGAAATTACCATGATTTCTAAGGAAAAGAAAGCAGCTATCATTGCAGAGTACGGCAGACAGCCTGGCGATACGGGATCTCCCGAGGTTCAGATCGCAATCTTAACAGCCAGAATCGCTGAACTGACCGAGCATTTAAAGAACAACCAGAAGGATCATCATTCCAGACGCGGTCTGTTAAAGATGGTAGGTCAGAGACGTGGTCTTCTTGACTACTTAAAAGAGTCTGACCTGGAAGGCTACCGTGCTTTAATTGAGAAACTGGGTATCAGAAAGTAATGAAAGAACTTAGGGTGGAGCAATCCACCCTAGTTGTTTATTAAAAGAAGCGGGAATTCTGCAAGGCAGATGCTCTGTTATGTGGAAGAATTTTCCCGAGACCGCTGCTGTACCTGTAAGAGCCGTCATGTATTGCAGGCAGAGCAGTAGTTTCGGAATCTTCTGCAGAACACCACCGCTTCACAGACGGTATTTGTTTAAGAAAGGAGATACGAAATGTACAAGAGTTTTTCGATGGAACTGGCCGGCAGAACCCTGACTGTAGATGTGGGACGGGTAGCTGCTCAGGCCAATGGCGCTGCATTTATGCATTACGGCGATACGACCGTGCTGTCCACGGCTACGGCTTCGGACAAACCCCGTGACGGGATTGACTTTTTTCCGCTGAGCGTGGAGTATGAGGAGAAGATGTACTCCGTGGGAAAGATCCCCGGAGGTTTTAATAAGAGAGAGGGAAAGGCTTCGGAGAATGCCATTCTGACATCCCGCGTCATTGACCGCCCTATGCGTCCTCTGTTCCCCAAGGATTACAGAAATGATGTGACGCTGAACAATCTGGTTCTTTCTGTGGATCCGGACTGCAGTCCGGAGTATACGGCTATGCTGGGTTCTGCCATTGCGACCTGCATCTCCGACATTCCCTTTGACGGTCCCTGTGCAACCACCCAGGTTGGCCTGATTGACGGCGAGTTTGTTATCAACCCCACCAATGAGCAGAAGAAGGTTTCTGATATGGCTCTGACGGTTGCTTCCACGAGAGAAAAGGTCATCATGATTGAGGCCGGCGCGAAAGAGGTTCCGGAGAATGTGATGATTGACGCAATCTTCAAAGCTCACGAGGTAAACCAGGAGATCATCCGGTTTATTGATACCATTGTGGCAGAGTGCGGAAAGGAAAAGCACACCTACGAGAGCTGTGCCGTTCCGGAAGAGCTGTTTGAAGAGATTCGCAGACTGGTTCCGCCGGAGGAGATGGAAGAGGCCGTATTCACGGACGAAAAGCAGAAGAGAGAGGCCAATATCCGCGCCATTACCGAGCGCCTGGAGGAGGCATTTGCAGAGAAGGAAGAGTGGCTGGCTGTGCTGGGCGAGGCAGTATATCAGTACCAGAAAAAGACGGTTCGCAAGATGATTCTGAAGGATCACAAGCGTCCGGACGGCCGCGGCATCACAGAGATCCGTCCGCTGGCTGCAGAGATTGACATTCTTCCTCGGGTACACGGCTCCGGTATGTTTACGAGAGGACAGACACAGATTTTAAATATCTGTACGCTGGCTCCGCTTTCTGAGGCCCAGAGACTGGATGGTCTGGATGAAAATGAGACCTCCAAGCGCTATATGCACCATTACAATTTCCCGTCCTATTCCGTAGGCGAGACGAAACCTTCCAGAGGACCGGGACGCCGGGAGATCGGCCATGGTGCCCTGGCAGAGCGTGCCCTGGTTCCGGTGCTTCCGTCTGAGGAGGAGTTCCCCTACGCAATCCGCACGGTATCTGAGACGATGGAGTCCAATGGTTCCACGTCCCAGGCCAGCATCTGTGCATCTACTCTGTCCCTGATGGCGGCAGGTGTTCCAATCAAGGCACCGGTGGCAGGTATTTCCTGCGGTCTGGTAACTGGCGAGACGGATGATGACTATATCGTTTTGACAGATATTCAGGGTCTGGAAGATTTCTTCGGCGATATGGACTTTAAGGTGGGCGGAACCCACAAGGGTATTACGTCCATTCAGATGGATATTAAGATTCACGGTTTGACACGCCCCATTATCGAGGAGGCTATTGCCAAGACGAGAGAGGCAAGACTTTATATTCTGGATGAGATTATGGCTCCGGTTATTTCTGAGCCGAGAAAAGAAGTCAGCAAATATGCTCCGAAGATCGTTCAGATTTCCATCGATCCTCAGAAGATCGGCGATGTGGTTGGAAAGCAGGGCAAGGTTATCAATAAGATTATTGAGCAGACCGGCGTGAAGATTGACATCGAAGAGGACGGAAGTGTTTCTGTCTGCGGTACGGATCAGGAGATGATCGACAAGGCGATTCAGATCATCAAAAGCATCGTGACAGATATTGAGCCGGGACAGATCCTGACGGGTACGGTTGTGCGTCTGATGAATTTTGGCGCATTTGTGGAACTGGCACCAAACAAGGATGGTATGGTTCATATCTCCAAGCTGTCTGATAAACGTGTGGCCAAGGTTGAGGATGTGGTAAATATCGGCGATGAGGTTACGGTTAAGGTAATCGAAGTGGATAAGATGGGCCGTATCAACCTGAGCATGAAGCCGGGCGATCTTTCCGGTAAAGGAGAGAAACATTCCGAACGGAATGAGTAAACGATAAACATACAGGGCTGTCTGCAAAATGAAAGCCGGGGGTAGTATTTTATCTCCGTCTGTTTTGCGGCGGCCCTTTTGTCATATGAGGTGTGATTATGCTGGAGATAGAGGGGATTCAGAAAACTTATAAAACGCGCAGGATTTTAGACGGGGTATCCTTTCAGGCTGCTCCAGGCCAGTGTATTGGTATTGCAGGGGGGAATGGATGCGGAAAGACGACGCTGCTGTCGATTCTGGCAGGAGTGCGCAGACCGGATCAGGGAAGTATACGTTTGGATGGAGAGGATCTCCTGGGACATCGGCGGCTTTTTGAAGAAAAAATTGCCTATGTACCGCAGGAAAACCCGTTGATTCCAGAACTCACCGCCCGGGATAACTATCGTCTTTGGTTTCACGGCGACCGTCAGCGCATGGAGGCAGATCTGGAACAGGGGGTCGGAAAGGCCCTTGGACTTAACGCATTTTTGCAGACTCCGGCCGGACGGCTTTCAGGTGGAGAGAAAAAGCGCCTTAGTATTGCAGCAGCTCTTTCCAACCGGGCGTCCGTGCTGATTCTGGATGAGCCGGGGGCGGCACTTGATCTGGCGGCCAAGGAGCGGATTCTCACATATATAAAGCAGTTTGCAGCGGAAGGGGGAACAGTCATTCTCACTTCCCATGAGATGGCAGAACTGGCGCTGTGCACCTCTCTCTATATTTTGAAAGGGGGAGAACTTCGGTCGGTGCAGTCTGGACTTTCGGCTGCTGCATTGATTGATCTTTTCTGAAAAATCTTAAGATTTTTGTCGGAAACTTACAATATTAGAAACAATAACGCGAAAGGACAGGAAGTATGATATAATGAAAGCACTTTTTTATACGATTCAGGTGAAGAGGGAGGAAACGTATTATGAAATGTCCGTATTGTGAGCAGGAAATCGCGGATGGCAGCGCGGTTTGCCCAATTTGTGGAAAGGCGTTATTTGGAGGTACTCAGGCGGATAGCGCAGAGGCAGGCCAGGCGGTAGACCAGACTGACGTTTCGGGACAGGAGCCAGTCGGAGAGCCAGTGGAAACGAATCCATCCGGCCAGGAGCCGAAAAAAGGGAAAAAGTGGGTAATCCCTGCAGTTGCTGCTGCGGCGGTGGTGATCGGCGGCGGAGCATTTGCCATGAGTCAGGCGAAGGATCCCAAGGATGTCGTGGTGGATGCCTTTAAGAGTATTACGGCAGAGGGACAGGTAAATCCGGGGGAAGAAATTTTTGGTATTGAAGAGTTGGCAAAACGTCTTGCGTCGGAGTCCAGTGAAGTTACCATGGAACTGCGGGTGGAGGATTCTTCCAATGAGAGCTTGAAACCACTGGCAACAGGGTCATTTTTCACGGATATGAAAAATGATGTGGAAACGCAGAAGATGTCTGTGGATGCCGGGATCAGCTATGCCGATATGAATCTGGCTACGTTCCAGTTTTATCTGGATGATTCCACCATGGCTGCAGCGATTCCGGAGCTGAGCAGTAAAGTGTTTACTCTGAATTATGCGGATGATCTGGAGGGTCAGCTGGCAGCTTCGCCTTATCTGGGTTCCATGATGGCGGAAAACGGCGTGGATCTGGCCGGTTTTGCTGATTATTTTGCCAAGTGCAATGAGATGGCATCTTCCGGCAAGCAGCTGTTTGATTTGAAGGCCCTTTGGAGCCGTTATAAAGAGGGAAGTAAGGCCATTGACGATTTAAAGGCTGCCATGACGGTGGAAAAAGCGGAGAAAAAGGAGTTTACCATTGATGGCAGTTCCGTTAGCTGTAAAGGCTACCATGTGGTTCTGGGAAAAGATGCCCTGATCCAGTTTGTGGAGACAACCAAGGAGTTCTTTGTCAGTGATGAGACCTTAAAGAGTGATGTGATTGCGTACCTGGATCTGGTTCTGGAGATGCAGAATGCCATGGCGGCGGGAACCGGAATGGAAGAGCAGTCGGCGCAGGCAATGCAGGAAGAACTGTGGAGTCAGGCAGAGATGGCTCTGGACGAGGCGATCAGTCAGCTGAAATCCTCCATGGGCGATGTGGTTCTCAATGTCTATGTGCAGAAGGACGGAACCATGGCTGGTTTCGACTATGAGACTACGGCAGTGATGGGCGAGGAAAATGTGAAGCTCTATGGCGATGTATCCTTTGGCGGCGGTTACAATAGGATGGCCAACGTAAAGGGAACCCTTAATATGGAAGATTCCGCTGGAAAAACTGTTACCGTTTCTCTGGATAAGACGGGTGAGTACGAGGCAGGAAAGACCTGGACTTCCGGACTTGCGGGAACGCTGGGAGACGGAACCGACAGCTTTGGATTTACCTTTGACAGCACCTATCAGGCGGAAGATGGGACATATGAGCTTGCTCTGGATCTCCTGAGCGGCGAGGAAAGTATGATTTCGGTTGCTTCTTCTGGATATGTGGAGAATCTTGTAAAGGGAGAATCCTTCGATCTTTATATGGATTCCATCCGCCTGGAAACACCGCTTGTGACGGGAACCAGTGAGTATGTGGAGCTGTCCGGAAGCTACACAGCAGGCGTTCTGGAAGGGGAAATAGAGATTCCGGAGGGCGATGGACTGGATATTCTGGCTGCAACAGAGGAGGATTTTATGAACGTGGCGACGGAGATGACCGGAAACCTGTTCGGACTTATGATGCAGATGTATCCGGAGCAGTAGGAAACGAATGATAAAATGCGATATGGGAAAAGGGTATGCGGACATTTTGGATTTATCTTCAGCTTGAAATAAAGAGAACACTGAAAAGCATTCCCGCCTTTCTAGCAGGAGCAGCTGTGCTGGCCGTACTGACCGGCGCAGTTGCTTTTTCTGCCGCTAAGGCACTTTATGGGAAAAAAGCGGTGGACACAATTTCTGTGGGGGTCGTGATGCCGGAGGAAGACCGGCTGGCCAGATTGGCGGTGGACATGGTTTCCTCCCTGGACAGCGTGGGGAGTCTCTGTGAATTTACTTATATGGGAGCCGAAGAAGGAAGAAGAAAGCTAAAAAACGGGGAGATCCTGGCGCTGATGGAGATTCCGGAGGGACTGGTGGAAAGTATCATGGATGGTGAAAATCTGCCGGTTGTCATTTATTTTCCAGAGCATGCGGGATTGGAGGCCGCTGTGCTCCGGGAGCTGACCGGAGCAGCCACGTCCATGCTGAGTGTGGCTCAGAGTGGGATTTATGCGGCAGATGATTATCTGAGAAGCCATGGTCTGGAGGCGGAAATCAGCCAGGCGGAAGGAGATCTGAATCGGATTTTCATGAGCTATGCCCTGAGCCGGGAGGCGTATTTCCGGGAAAAGACCGTCAGCGCTTCTGGAAACGTGCCGGTGCCGGTGTATTATGGGATTTCTGCAGCAGTGTTTTTGCTTCTTTTAATGGGAATTCCGGCCTCTCCCCTGCTTCGGCCTGCGGGAAGCGGACTGGAGCAGGGGTTGGCGCGGATGGGAATCGGGAGAGGACTTCAGACGCTGGTGCGGGTACTGGATGTGTTTCTGCTGCTTGGTTTGCTCCTTCCGGTGCCAGTGTGGGCAGCCTGGAAACACGGCTATCTGGCGGGCGGTGTTTCCCTTTTTCTGGTAACTGTCCTTTCCGGCCTTACGGCAGCCGGTTGGATTGTGCTGTTTTATGAGCTCTGCAGGAGTTCCTCGGCAGCGATTCTGGCGCTTTTTACGGTTACCACGATCATGCTGTTTGTTTCCGGCGGGATTGTGCCCTCCGTATTTTTGCCGGAGCCGGTGCGGGCGTTGGGGGACTTTACGGTTACGGGAGTTCTGGCAGATAGCTTTTTAGCATTGGCCTCTGGGATGGAAGGATTTTCAGTGTTCCGGCTGGGAGCGATGACGGCAGCGATTCTGGTTCTGGCCGTGGCAGTTGGGACAGGAAGGGAGTGAGGAGGAATGAGAGAATGGATGCGCCTGTTTTTCTTTTCTGGAAAGCGGGCTTTGAAACGACCGTTTTTTGTGATACTTCTCTGCCTCCTTCCCATTGGAATGGCCTTGTTTCATCAGGCGGAAAGGCAGGATGACGGACGAATCCCCATTGCTGTTTTTACCGGAGACAATGCCTGGAATGATACAGTGGCAGACCGTCTGGACAAGGAAAACGATTCGTTTTTGTTTTACCGGTGTGAAAGTGAGGAGAAGCTTAAGGAGGAGGTGGCTTCCGGTCGGGCAGAGTGCGGCTATGTATTTCCGAAAGATCTGAAAGAACGCCTGGATGCGGAACGATATCGCCGGGCCATTACGCTCTATGTTTCTCCGGGGACGGTGGCGGGAAAGCTGTCCACAGAAGTGGTCTTTGCAGGCCTTTTTCAGGTGTATGGCAGGGAGCTGCTGCAGGGATATACAGAGACGGGAGCTGCCTTTTCCAGTGTTTCTGACAGGGCCTGGCCTGAGGTGGAGGCGCTGTTTGATTCCTATCAGGCGGGAGACACAACCTTTGCGTTCCAGTACCATACCTTAAGGGGCGGTCTTTTGCCGGAGAGCGGGATGACGGCGGTATTTCCAGTGCGGGGAATTTGCGCTGTCTTCGTCTTTGTGATGGGATTGGCAGCAGCTGTGACGGCTGCGGAGGATCAGGAACGGGGACTGTTTGCGGCAGTAACGGGGAGGAGAAAACGGCGGTTTCAGCTGGCTCAGACAGGCGCATTTGTGGCTCTGGCTTCGCTGTCTGCGGCGGCCAGTCTGCTGATGTCCGGTTCATTGCAGAAAGCTGGTAAGGAATGTGTGGTTTTATTTTTTTATGGCTGCGGCGTGACCGTTTTTTCTGCAGTGCTTTTGTGGGTTTTGAAAAGTCCGCGCCGGCTGGCGGGACTGATCCCATTTTTCATTTTGGGAAGTCTCGTTGCCTGTCCGGTGTTTTTGGATATTTCAGTCTTTATTCCGGCTCTTGGGCGGCTGAAATGGCTGTTCCTCCCCTGGTATTACCTGATGTGGTAACAGGTAAAAGCAAAATTCCGGAATGTAAAATCTCTGAAAAAAGGATTGCTATTTCAGAGGTAAATTATTATAATAAAAAAAGACATCCGACAGAATTTGGATTCTGGCGGATGTTTTGACGTGGAATTCCATAAGATAGAAAGGATAGAAAGGAAGTGAACACAATGGAAGGCCGAAGTCATAAAGCGGAATCAGATGGCAGTCACCCTGAACCTGGGGGGCAGCGCACGCTTCGTTTTTTGTTGTGTGCACGGCCGGTTTCAGACTGCGTTTCTGTTTCTGAATTGATAAGAATATAACAGTTCAGGAAGGAGAAAACAGATGATTGAAGAGGGAAAAGTAGAAGAGCTTTTAAATTTGGCTTCTGATAAAAAATATCGGGAGCTGAAAACCATTCTGGTGGAGATGAATGAGGTGGATATTGCCTCCTTCATTGAGGAACTGGATTCGGAAAAGACAGTAGTTGTATTCCGGATGCTGCCGAAAGAACTGGCAACAGAGGTGTTTGCCTGTCTGTCTGTGGAACGGCAGCAGCATATTATTACGAGTATTACGGATAATGAGCTTCGAACTATTATTGACGACCTGTTTGTGGATGACGCGGTTGATATGCTGGAGGAGCTTCCGGCCTCCATTGTAAAGCGTGTGCTTCAGAACTCCAGTCCGGATACGAGAAAGCTGATCAACCAGTTTCTGAATTATCCGGAAAACAGTGCCGGAAGCGTGATGACGGCGGAGTATGTAGGCCTGAAAAAACACATGACGGTGGAAGAGGCCTTTGCCTATATCCGGAAATACGGAGTGGATAAGGAAACCATTTATACCTGTTATGTTATGGATGATACGAGACGCCTGGAGGGCGTGGTAACGGTCAAGGATCTTTTGATGAGCTCTTATGAGACGGTAATTGGCGACATCATGGATGCCAATGTGATCAAGGCCTATACCACAGAGGACCAGGAGCGGGTGGTGGAGACCTTCAACGAATACGGACTTCTGAGCCTTCCGGTGGTGGATAAGGAAAACCGTCTGGTGGGAATTATTACCGTAGACGATGTCATGTACGTTATGGAGCAGGAGGCCACAGAGGACTTCGAGAAGATGGCGGCCATGCTGCCCAGTGAAAAGCCGTACCTGAAAACCGGTGTATTCCAGCTGGCGAAAAACAGGATTCCATGGCTGATGATTCTGATGCTCAGCAGTATGGTAACAGGCGGGATTCTTCTGCAGTATGAGAGCGCCTTTTCCGTGATTCCGCTGCTGGTTACCTTTATCCCTATGCTGATGGATACGGGGGGCAACTCCGGAAGCCAGGCCAGCACCATGATCATCCGCGGTATGGCAGTAGGCGAGGTAAAACCGTCGGATATCCTGCAAGTCATGTGGAAGGAGATCCGGGTTGGCGTGCTCTGCGGTGCCTGCCTGGCTCTGGTCAATTATGTGCGGCTGATTATTCAGTATCCAGGACAGGAGATGATCTGCCTGACGGTTGTGATCAGTATCTTTTTTACCGTTATTATCGCAAAAACCATTGGCTGTGTGCTTCCGATTGCAGCAAGAGTGATTCATCTGGATCCGGCCATCATGGCATCGCCGATGATTACGACGATTGTGGATGCCTGCAGCCTGATGATTTATTTCCAGATGGCCTGCCATCTGCTTGATATGGGTTGATGAACAGTACAATATATGTTAGGAGTGTGGAACGTATGGAAAAAATCAGAACGAGATATGCGCCGAGTCCCACGGGACGGATGCACGTGGGAAACCTGCGGACAGCGCTGTATGCCTACCTGATTACGAAACACGAGGGTGGAGATTATATTCTTCGGATTGAGGATACCGATCAGGAGCGCTATGTGGAAGGCGCCACGGAGATTATTTATGATACACTTCGGGACACTGGCTTAAAGCATGATGAGGGCCCGGATGTAGGTGGTCCGGTGGGGCCTTATATCCAGAGTGAGCGGCAGAAAGCCGGAATTTACATGGAATATGCAAAAAAGCTTGTTGACAAAGGGGAGGCTTACTACTGTTTCTGTGATCAGGAGCGTTTAAACGGCCTGAAACGTATGGTAAACGGCGAGGAGATCATGAGCTATGACAAGCACTGTCTCCATCTGTCCCCGGAAGAGGTAGAGGCTAACCTGAAGGCTGGCAAGCCATTTGTTATCCGCCAGAATAATCCGACGGAGGGAAAAACGACGTTTCATGATGAGATTTACGGAGACATTTCCGTGGACAATTCAGAGCTGGATGACATGGTGCTGATCAAATCCGACGGATATCCCACCTATAATTTTGCCAACGTGGTGGATGATCATCTGCAGGGAATTACCCATGTGGTAAGAGGAAATGAGTACCTGTCCTCTTCTCCCAAGTACAATCGCCTGTACGAGGCCTTTGGCTGGGAAGTTCCGGTTTACGTGCATTGCCCTACCATTACCAATGAAGAGCATAAAAAGCTGAGCAAGCGCAGCGGTCATTCCTCCTATCAGGATTTGATTGACCAGGGGTTTGTATCAGAGGCAGTCGTTAATTTTGTGGCTCTGTTGGGCTGGTCTCCGGAGAACAATCAGGAGATTTTTTCTCTGGAAGAGCTGGTTCGCGAATTCAATTATAAGAATATCAGCAAGTCTCCGGCTGTGTTTGATATGGTAAAGCTGAAATGGATGAACGGCGAGTATATCAAGGCCATGGATTTTGAGAAATTTTACGGAATGGCAAAACCCTATATCAAAGCTGTGATCAAGAAAGATCTGGATCTTCGACGGATCGCGGAGATGGTAAAGACAAGAATAGAAGTGTTCCCGGATATTGCGGATCATATTGATTTCTTTGAGGAACTGCCGGAATACGATCCGGCTATGTATGTTCACAAGAAAATGAAGACAACAACCGAGACGGCGCTTCAGGTTCTTACGGATGTACTGCCGATTCTGGAGGCACAGGAGGATTACTCCAACGACGGCCTCTATGCGGCGCTTTCTGCCTATGTGGCGGAAACCGGTGTGAAGACGGGTTTTGTGATGTGGCCCATCCGGACGGCTGTTTCCGGAAAGCAGATGACGCCGGCCGGCGCCACAGAGATCATGGAAGTGCTGGGAAAAGAGGAGTCCTTAAGACGAATCCGCCGTGGAATTGAGCTTCTGGGAGGCTGATAAGGAAAGAAGAGAGCGCTGTAAACCTGCATGGAGAGAGGATTTAAAGCTAGGCGGGTTCGCAGCGCTTTTTTTGTATTTTACGGCGGTGGTTTTCTGCTCTATGGAGTTTTTTACGAAAGGGGGAGGCGACATGGGATTCAGCGGGGCACAGGAGACGGCGATTTGCCATAAGGATGGTCCTATGATGGTCCTGGCGGGCCCGGGTTCCGGAAAGACGACAGTTATTACCCATCGGGTCCGGTATCTGACGGAAACCTGTGGCGTAAACCCGTCGGATATTCTGGTAATTACTTTTACCCGGGCGGCAGCCAGGGAGATGAAGGAGCGATATGAGAAGCTGACCGGACAGATGTCCCGTGTTACCTTTGGAACGTTTCATTCCGTATTTTTTCGTATTCTAAAGCTGGCTTACCGGTATAGTGCGGAAAATATCGTCCGGGAGGAGCAGCAGCTGTGCTTTGTCCGGGAGCTGGTGGAGGACGAGGGACTGGAGCCGGAGGACGAAAAGGAGTTTGCTCTTTCCGTCCTCGGGGAAATCAGCACGGTAAAGGGCGAAATGATGGAGCTGGAGCACTATTATTCCAAAAACTGCCCGGATGCAGCGTTCCGCCGCCTGTACCGGGGGTATGAGGAGCGGATGAGAGGGGCCGGACTCCTTGATTTTGATGACATGATGGTACTTTGTCTGGAGCTGTTCCAGGAAAGAGAGGACATTCTGTCGGCCTGGCAGCGCCGGTACCGCTATATTTTGATTGATGAATTTCAGGATATCAACCAGCTTCAGTATGCCATCATCCGAATGATGGCGGAGCCGGAACAAAACCTGTTTATCGTGGGGGATGATGACCAGTCTATTTACCGGTTTCGGGGGGCCAGGCCAGAGATCATGCTGGGATTTGAGCGGGACTACCCCAGAGCCAGACGTGTTCTTCTGGATGTAAATTATCGCTGCACCCAGGAAATTGTGACGCCGGCACTTCGGCTGATTAGCCATAACCGGAAGCGGTTTGACAAAGAGATCCGAACCACAGGAGTCCATGGAAAACAGGTTCTTACAAAACTATGGCAGAATCCGGGAGAGGAAAATGAAGCCATTGCCCGGGAAATCAAGCTGTATCTGGAGGCGGGCGTGAAGGCAAGAGATATCGCGGTGCTGTATCGGACCAATGGGGGCCCCCGTTTTCTGGTGGAGAAGCTGATGGAATATAATCTTCCCTTTCAGACGCGGGATATGGTTCCGAATCTGTATGAGCACTGGATTTCCAGAAGCATCCTGGCATACGTGCGGATGGCCATGGGAAGCCGGAAGCGAGCAGATTTTCTTATGATCGCCAACCGGCCCAACCGGTATATCGGGCGGGACAGCCTGCGCAGCGAGACGGTTTCTTTTGAAGAGCTGAAAGCATTTTATGGGCAGAAGGACTGGATGGTGGAGCGCATCGAAAGCCTGGAATTTGATCTGAAGGCACTAAGCCGCATGTCGCCTTTGGCCGCAGTCAACTACATCCGGCAGGGAATGGGGTTTGACGCTTATCTGGAGGAATATGCCTCGAAACGGCGGATGAAAGCGGAAGACCTTTTGGAGACGGCTGATCAGCTGCGGGAGAGCGCAGCTGCATTCAAAACCTTTGATGCGTGGCTGGAGCACATCGCCGGATACGGGGAAGAGCTGGCCCGTCAGGCCAGAGAACGGATGTCGGATGCCGATGCGGTAACCCTGGCCACGATGCACAGTGCCAAAGGGTTGGAGTTTCAGGTGGTGTATATTCTGGATGCCAACGAGGGGGTTACTCCCCATAACCGGGCGCTTTTGGAGGATGACCTGGAGGAGGAGAGACGCCTTTTTTACGTGGCCATGACGCGGGCGAAAAAACGGCTGCATGTGTATGCGGTCCGGGAGCGCTACCATAAAAAAACAGAGGTTTCCCGTTTTGTATGGGAGTATCTGGATGAAAAAAGCGGGACTGCATAGAGGAGAATATATGGGATATCTGCATCTGTACTGCGGCGATGGAAAGGGAAAGACAACGGCAGCGCTGGGACTGGCGCTTCGGATGGCGGGAGCCGGAAAGCCGGTGATCATCGCCCGTTTTTTAAAAAATGATGATTCCGGCGAGGTAAAGGCTCTGAGGCAGGTCGCGGGGATTACGGTGTTTCCCTGTGAAAAGACCTTCGGGTTTACCTGGAATATGAAGGAAGAACAGAAAAAAGAAGCAGCGCTTTATTACGGATCGCTGCTGGAACAGGCCTGGAAGAAAGCGGAGATTCTCTGCAGAGAGGAGAGTCTTTGCAGAACGGATACTTTTGGCAGAGCGGAAGCTTTCAGCAGCGGTGGAAATGGATGCCCGGGGGAAGTCTGGTCAAGACCTCAGGGACTTCTGATCCTGGACGAGGCCAGTGGCGCTCTTAAGGCGGGCCTTTTGTCTCTGGAGACACTGCTCGCTTATCTGGATGGAAGGCCGGAGGGACTGGAGGTTGTGATTACGGGGCGACGTCCGCCAAAGGAGCTGATAATCCGGGCGGAATACATAACGGAAATGAAGAAAAAATGCCATCCATATGACCAGGGAGTCAAAGCCCGCAGGGGGGTGGAATACTGAAATGTGGAGACGGAGAACGAAGGAGGAAAAAGAATGGGAATGTTTGGGCGCGACAGCGGGAATGGCCCGGTCAGCCGTCAGGAAAAACTGGAACTTAAGCGGATCCGCCAGGAGAAACTGTGGAAGGAGCGGGCGCGTCTGACGGCGGAGATGGAGGAGAGATTTCCAGGCTATATGGCAGAAAATGAAAAGCTGCACATGCTGGTAAAAACGCTGACCGGCGTGAGAATTTTGTTCAGCTTTTTTTACATGGGCATGTGTTTTCTGTATGGACTGGATGTGGCCCAGGCAGCTTTGCTTTTGCTGGGACCACTGTTTTTCTATGCCTGGTATTCTTATATGCTGCAGAGCGGCCGCCTTCCGGCGGTTCTGATGATGACCTGCCGGGGACTCAGCATTGCCATGTCCGGCGCTTCTATGCTGGAGATGAGCTGGTGGGCCCCGTATCCCATTCTTTTTATGCTGGTTTTGGCAGCTGTTATGGAATTTATTGAGGCAGTATTTTGCATTTATATTTTATTTAACCGGAGTGCAGCGCAGACAGTTCGGATGAACCGGGAATTTGTGAGAAGAATCCGGGCGGGTGTGTAGACGGAAAGGCAAGATCGATAGATATTGACAAAAATGACTCTTTGGAGATATAATGAATCTGAGTAACTCTTGAGAGATAGTGGGCGGTTGCTATGGAAAAAATGATTTTATATCACGGTTCAAAGGAAAAAATTGAAAAGCCTATTTTCGGAAAAGGGAAGGTTTATAATGATTACGGTCAGGGTTTTTACTGTACCGAGCATATCGAACTTGCAAAAGAATGGGCCTGTAATGAAGGCCTTGACGGTTTTGCGAACAAATATGAGCTTGATACGGCAGGCTTAAAGATCCTGAAGATAAATTCAGAAGAATATACGATTCTTCACTGGCTTGCTTTGCTGCTGGAGAATCGCCGTTTCCGTGTATCAACTCCTGTTATACGTCGGGGGGTTCAGTGGCTGAAGGAACATTTTTCAGTTGGAATCCGGGAATATGATTTAATAATCGGCTACCGCGCTGATGATTCCTATTTTTCATTTGCAAGAGCATTTGTAAGCAATGAAATTTCGCTGGGGCAGTTAAACTATGCCATGCGGCTCGGCAAACTTGGCGAGCAGTATGTTTTAAAAAGCGAAAAGGCATTTAATCAGCTTCAGTTTCAATCTGCAGAATTAGCGGATAATACGATTTATTATGCACGCAGAAAAACGAGAGATGAGGAAGCACGCAATGCTTTTTTTGCAGAGCTTGAAAAAGAAGAGATTACCGGTATTTATATGAGGGATATTATCAGAGAGGGAATGAAGGGGAATGATGTGCGCTTACGATGAAATGTATCTTAATGATGCCATGAAAAATTTAGGAGAGGCATTTGATTATTCGGCGGTTTTCCTACATATTTCCATGGATGCTTTTCTCGATATGTTCATTGTAAGCGGCATTGCAGAGCAATTTGGCAGCGGTGTTCCGAAATATGTTTCTGGTTTATCCGGAACGGAACTGGTGTGGGAAGTTTTAAACCGGACAGGGGCCAATATGGATTTACCTGCACCACAGGCGGAATATGACTGTTCGCCTGAATACTGGTGCGGCTGGATACTGGCATTTTATCAATGGAGCACAGGTAAAAGCTTTAAGGAAATTAAAAAATATCTCCCTATGAGTGAGATTTATAAGCTGTATCCGACTTTGCATGAAGCGTCAGAAGAAAAGTTTGTTGATATTGCAGATTCCATACTTAAGCACCAGAATTTACCAACAAGCTTGCAGACCGTGCGCAAGGCAGCCGGACTTTCGCAAAGAAAATTATCCGAAAAATCAGGGGTAACACTCCGGATGATTCAGCAGTATGAGCAGCGGGCAAAGGATATAAACAAGGCAACTGCAAGCAGTTTGTTTGCATTGGCGCGGGTACTTGGCTGTAAAGCAGAGGATCTGCTGGAATAGCGGCTGTGAACGGAAAATACAGGTGGCTGTGAGAAGAAAATATATAACTTGATTTTTTCCTGCAGCTCTGTTAAAGTGGAAGAAAATCATTTGTGCCGGCGTCTGGAAAGACGGAGCGGCTGTGAGAAGAGAGAAAGAGGTATGAGATGGCAGAGAATAAGAATGTAACCCCAGAGGAAGCGATGGACGGGGAGGAGATGACCGTAACCCTGACTCTGGATGACGGAAGAGAACTGGAGTGCGTGGTTCTGACCATATTCCCGGCCGGAGAGCGGGAGTATATCGCCCTTCTTCCCATGGAGGATGAGGAGAGCGAAGAGGGAGAGGTATATCTGTACCGTTATACAGAGGATGAGGATGGCCAGCCTAACCTGGAAAACATTGAGGATGATGACGAATACGAGATCGTTGCAGATGCGTTTGATGAACTGCTGGATGAGCAGGAGTATGATGAGCTTGTCGGAGAGGACGAGCTGGACGACTGATAAAACGGCGATGAATAGCGCTGTCCATTCGGAAGATACGGCAAGAAAAAGACGCCGCCTTCCGCATGGGCAGCATTTTTGTTTCAGAGGAAGGATAGCTGGAACTAAAAAACACGGGAGCGGGCAGGAAAGGACGGGAAGAAACGGGATGTCACTGCAATTTATAATCGGAGGTTCGGGGTCTGGAAAAACGAGGCGGCTTTATGAGGATCTGATCCGGCAGTCCATGGAAGAGCCGGAAAGCCGTTTTTTTGCCATCGTGCCGGAGCAGTTTACCATGCAGACACAAAAGGAGATTGTGGCGCTGCATCCGCGCCATGGCGTGATGAATATTGATATTGTCAGCTTTGAGCGGTTGGCGTACCGGATTTTTGAGGAACTGGCGGTGGAACGTCTGGCGGTGCTGGATGACATGGGAAAGTCCATGGTGCTGCGCCGGGTGGCGGCGCAGGTACGGCCGGAACTGCGCCTGTTTGGCGGTCATCTGGATAAATCTGGTTTTATCGGAGAGCTGAAATCCATGCTGTCGGAATTTTTTCAGTACGGGATTACGGGAGATCGGCTTTTAGAGTTGTCAGATCAGGTTTCCAGTCCGCTGCTTCGTCAAAAGCTTCTGGATATGAGCGTGCTCTACGGAGCATTTCAGTCCTATACAGAGCACCGGGTTATTGTAAAAGAAGAGATTCTGGGCCTTCTCTGCCGGGTTCTTCCCCAGTCGAAGCTGATTCGGGGAAGTGTGGTAGCGCTGGATGGATTTACAGGGTTTACTCCCATTCAGTATCAGCTTTTGGAATTGCTTTTATCGGTCTGCCGGAAAGTGACAGTTGCGATTACCATGGATTCGGAAGACAATCCGTACCGGGAAGGGGAGGTGCAGCAGCTCTTTCACATGAGCCGCCATACAGTTTGCCGTCTGATTGATCTGGCCGGGCGGGCCGGAACGGGGCGGGAACCCGATATTTTTTTGAAGGAACGGCCTTTCTGGCGTTTTCAGAAGAGTCCGGAGCTTCAGTTTATCGAACAGGAGCTGTTCCGATACCGGAGGAATGGGAAGGTATATCGGCGGGAAGGCAGGAATGAAAGTGTGTTTCTGGTACAGGCGGCCAGTCCGCTGGCCGAGTCGCAGTTTATCTGTGGAGAAATGCTTCGCCTGGTAAAAGAGAAGGGAATGCGGTATCGGGATATGGCAGTTATCACAGGAGACATGGCCACCTATGCCAGAGAGCTATCCAGACAGTTTGCCGAAAACGGAATTCCCTGTTTCATTGATGATAAAAAAAATATCATGGGCAACCCGCTGGTGGAACTTTTGCGGGCGGCTCTGGAAGTTATGCAGTCGAATTTTTCTTACGAATCGGTGTTTCGTTACCTGAAAACAGGGTTGGTACTTCCGCTTTCCAGTTGTCCTGGCATTCCGACAGAGAGGCAGCAGGAGCTTCTGTGCGAGGCAGAAAATTACGTCATAGCCCTTGGAATCCGGGGATATGGAAAGTGGAGTGAGCCGTGGACCAGAGTGTACAGAGGACGGGAACTTTTAAACCTGGAGGAGCTGAATACCTTTCGCCATGCAGTAATGATTCCTCTGGAAGGCCTTCGGGAGGTATTTTCCAGGCGGAAGGCGACGATCCGGGAGATGGTGGAAGCTCTGGTAACGTTTTTGGAGACTCTGGAGGCAGAAAAAAAGCTGGAGGAGTTAAAAGAACAATTCAGAAATCAGGGGGATGTCAGTCTGGAGAAAGAATACAGTCAGGTTTACGGACTTGTGATGGAACTGTTCGACCGGATTACGGCCCTTCTGGGGGAGGAAAAAATGGGGCGGCGGGAATTCGCAGAGATTCTGGACGCCGGATTTTCGGAAATCAAAGTCGGCCTGATCCCGGCGGTGGTGGACCGGGTTGTGGTGGGGGATATCACGAGAACCCGTCTTTCCGGGATCCAGGTGCTGTTTTTTGCCGGGGTCAATGACGGGATTGTGCCGGCGGTATCGGCCCGTGGCGGGATTTTGTCGGAGGCGGAGCGGAGAAACTTAAAGGAGCAGGAGGTGGAGCTTGCCCCCACGGTCCGGGAAGAGAGCTTTCAGCAGCGTTTCTATCTTTATCTGGCGCTGACCAGACCCTCCAGCCGCCTATATGTGTCCTGCGCATCCTCTTCCTCCGACGGGAAGCAGCTCAGGCCATCCAGCCTGATTACCCAGCTTCTGCGGCTGTTTCCGGAAAAAAGACTAGAGGTGCCGGAAGAACGAAAGCTGGCCCGCTGGTCGCCTTCCATGGGCCTTTCCTGGGTGCTGGATGAAATGAAGAGCTGTGGAAACCGGGAGGAGGATCCGGAATTTTCCTCCCTGTACCGATTTTTCTGCCAGTCGGGAGCCTTTGGGGAGGAAATGCGCCGACTTTCCGAGGCTGCCTTTTACTCCTACCAGGACCGGGGAATTGGAAAGGCTGCGGCAAGAGAACTGTACAGTCCGATCCTGCGGGGGAGTGTGACGAGGATGGAGCTGTATGCATCCTGCGCCTACGCTCATTTTCTGACGTATGGACTGGGACTTTCTGAGCGGCAGGTTTATGAAATTCAGGCTGCGGATATCGGAAATCTGTTCCATGGGGCCATTGACACTTATTTCAGAAGGATGAAGGAGGAACACCGTTCTTTCTGTGGAATTTCCGAGGAGGAGCGGAGGCAGCTGGTGAAGGAGTGCGTGGCTTCGGTTACTGCGGATTATGGAAATACGATCCTCAAAAGCTCATACAGGAACCAGTATCTGGAGCGGAAAGTGGAGCGGATTACGGACCGGACCGTCTGGGCGCTGACGGAGCAGCTTAGGAAGGGAGACTTTGAGCCCTCCGGTTTTGAGGTCAGCTTTTCTTCGGCGGATCATCTGCGAGCCATGCAGATCCCTCTGTCAAGAGATGAAGCCATCCATCTGCGGGGACGGATTGACCGGATTGATCTCTGTGAGGATGGAGATATTCTGTACCTGAAAATCATTGATTATAAGACAGGAAAGACAAAATTTGACCTGACGGATATTTATTACGGACTGCAGCTGCAGCTGGTGGTCTATATGGATGCAGCCCTGGAAAAAACGGGGCGGGAATACCCGGATAAAACCATTGTGCCATCGGGCCTGTTTTATTACCATATCGATGATCCCATGGCAGAGAGGAAGCCTGGAAACGGCGAGGAAGAGACAAAGTCCCAGATTCTCCGCCAGCTGCGGATGAATGGCCTGGTCAATGGAAAGCCGGAATCACTTTGCCACCTGGATCACCGCCTGGGGGAGGAGAGCGGGGCCGTGGATTCCGACGTGGCGCCTGTAGTTATGAAGGACAGTCAGATCGTGGAGCGGCGTTCCTCTGCAGCCGGAGAAGAACGGTTCCGGGTTCTGGGAAGCTTTGTGAACCGGAAACTAAAGGCCATGGGACGGGAGATTCTGGACGGAACCATTTCCGTGGCTCCTTATAAAAATGGAAATCGGACGGCCTGTGATTACTGTCCGTATCACAGCATCTGTGGGTTTGATGTAAAAACAGAAGGGTATGGGTACCGGAGGTTCGACAGCTTAAATCCAGAAGAGGTGTGGGAAAAAATGGAACAGAGCGCGGAGGCGGCCGGTCAAAAGGCAGAAATGGAAGAAAGAAGGGAGGAAGGGTACCATGGCGGTAAACTGGACCAGGGAACAGGAGCAGGTCATTGAAAGCCGGGGGCATAATCTTCTTGTGTCAGCGGCGGCTGGAAGTGGAAAGACAGCGGTTTTAGTAGAGCGGATCATCCGAATGATTACAGACCCGGAAAATCCGATGGATATTGACCGCCTTCTGGTCATGACCTTTACCAGAGCGGCAGCCTCACAGATGCGGGAACGGATTCAGGAGGCCATCGAAAAAGAGCTGGAGCGGGATCCGGAAAATGCCCATCTGCAGCAGCAGGCGATTCTGGTACAGTTTGCCCAGATTACCACCATAGACAGCTTCTGCCTTCATATTTTGCGGGAACATTTCGACAGTCTGGAAATCGATCCGGCTTTTCGGGTGGGCGATGAGGGCGAAATGCTTTTGATGCGCAGCGATGTGATGGAGGAACTGCTGGAGGACTCTTACCGGGACGGAGGCGAAGCCTACGAGCGGTTTGTAGATGCCTATGCGGTGGGAAAAGCAGACGGAGGCATCGCTGATTACGTGATGCAGGTGTATACCTTTGCCCAGAGCAATCCATGGCCCGGGGAGTGGTTTGCCCAGTGCCGGGAAGAGCTTTTGCAGACAGATCCGGGAAAAATGGAAGAAACCAGGTGGATGCAGTTTCTTTTGCGGGACAGCGCCATGCAGGCTCAGGAGTGGAAAGATCAGCTTCAGGAGGCGGTAAAACTCTGCCAGGAAGAGGACGGCCCGGCGCCGTATCTTCCGATGGTAGAGGAAGATCTGCTTCATGTGGAGCGGCTCTGCGGGGCGACCGGAAATTTTGAAAGCTTCTGTGAGGCGCTGGAAAGGATTCGGTTTACCAGACTGGCGGCCATTCGGGGAAAGCAGAGTACCGTTGCGCCGGAAAAAAAGGAAGCCGTTTCCGGAATTCGGACACGTGTCAAAAAGGCAGTGGAAAAACTGAAGGAGGAATACCTGTTTGAAACGCCGGAGCAAATGCGAAGGGATCTGGAGACAGGGCGGGACGGGGTGCTGCAGCTTCTGGAGCTGGCAGAGGAATTTGGCCGAAGATTCCGGGAAAAGAAGAAAGAAAAGAATGTGGTGGATTTCCATGATCTGGAGCATTTTGCCCTGGAAATCCTGACGAAAGAGGTGCAGGAGCCAGAAAAGGAGAAAGGGCGGCGCGTGCCGGGACCGCTGGCTGATGAGATGAGCCGCCAGTTTGATGAGATTCTGGTGGACGAATATCAGGACAGCAATCTGGTGCAGGAAACGTTGATTTCCTGTATTTCCGGAGAGCGTTTTGGCCGTCCTAATGTATTTATGGTGGGCGATGTGAAACAGAGTATCTACAAATTCCGTCTGGCAAGACCGGAACTGTTTCTGGAAAAATACCATTCTTATGGAAAGGAAGATGGCCCTGGACGAAAAATAGAGCTTTACCAGAATTTTCGAAGCCGTGCCCATGTACTGGAAAGCATCAATGATGTATTTTACCGGATCATGACAGAAAAGCTGGGAGACATCCAGTATACTGATGAGCAGGCCCTCCATCCGGGAGCTGTGTTTGAACCCCGGGAGGGGATCAGGGAGTTGGATACGGAGCTTTTGCTGGTGGATACGTCGCCGGAGGGGGTTCAGGCTGTGGACGAGGATGCGGCGGACTATACAGCAAGAGAGCTGGAGGCCAGGATGATTGCCTCCAAAATCTGGGAAATGACGGATCCGGAAACGGGAATACTCGTTTGGGATAAAGAAACAGACAGATATCGGCGGGCAGAATTCCGGGATATTGTGATTCTTCTGCGCAGTGTCAGCGGATGGGCCGAGGAATTTACAGAAGTTCTGGGGAGTCAGGGGATCCCTGCCTTTGCTGAGTCAAGAACCGGGTATTTCAATACCATGGAAGTGGAGACTATCCTGAATTTTCTGGCAGTTCTGGATAACCCCATGCAGGATATTCCCCTGGCATCGGTTTTAAAATCGCCTTTTGGAAACGTGACGGATTCCGAGCTGGCCCATCTTCAGGCGGTATACCGGGCCTGTGCAGAGCAGACGGAAAAAGAAGGCCTCTACGGAGCCGTACAGGCTTTTTTGAAGACCATGCAGACGGAGACGGGAACCGAGGCAGACCGGATTCTGGAGGAAAAGCTTTCCGGAATTATGGGAAAGATTGCCGGACTGCGAGAAGAAGCGCTTTATCTGACCATGCATGAGCTGCTGTATCGGATTTATGACGAGACCGGGTATTACCGTTATGTGACGGCGCTGCCGGGGGGGGAGACGCGGCGGGCCAATCTGGATATGCTGGTGGAAAAGGCGGCAGCCTATGAGGCCACCAGCTATCGCGGTGTATTCCATTTTATCCGGTACATTGAAAAGCTGAAAAAATATAACACAGATTTTGGGGAGGCATCGATTTCCGAGGCAGGAGGAAACTGCGTCCGCATCATGAGTATCCATAAAAGCAAAGGACTGGAGTTTCCGGTGGTGTTCGTATCCGGTATGGGGAAGAACTTCAATAAGCAGGATATGAGGGGACGACTTCTCATTGATGGGGATCTTGGTATCGGAACGGACTATCTGGACAGCGAACGTCGGGTAAAGGGGCCGACGCTGAAGAAAAATGTTATGAAGCGTTTTATGGAGCTTTCTGCACTTGGCGAAGAGCTTCGCGTGCTGTATGTGGCCATGACTAGAGCCAAAGAAAAGCTGATTCTTACGGCAGCTTCCGGAAAACTGGAGGACCGGATGGCAAAATGGGCGTCCATCCCGATGGAGAATGGCCGCATTCCTTATACAGTGCTGACTCTGGCTACCTCATTTCTGGACTGGATCCTGATGAGTGTGGGGACGGGAAACACTAGGATTCGCGTGAAGGAGGAAACGGCGCTTTTGCAGCTTGACAGAGAGGTGAAAAGCCAGTTTGACCGGGAGATAGTCCGAAGAAAGCTGGCGCTTCTTGCGGAGGATGGAGGAGACGGGACTCTGTCAGACGCCTGGAGGGCCTCCTATGAATTTCAGTACCCCTTTGCGGATGATGTGATTTTAAATACAAAAATGTCTGTGTCAGAACTGAAAAAACGGTGGGAAGAGAAGGAAGAGGAGGAGATGGAATTTCTGCCCACACTTCCGGTTTTTCTGGAAAAGCAGGATAGAGAGGGGCGGGGAGCCACACGGGGAACCGCCTATCACCGTGTGCTGGAGCTTTTGCCTTTTGAGACTGTGGAGACAGAGGAAGAGGCAGAAAAATATTTGCGTTCCCTGGTGGAAGACGGTAAAATAGAAGAAGAGGCGGCAGGACTTGTGAGAGCCGCAGACCTGTCTTCCTTTCTGGACAGCAGCCTGGGGCAGAGAATGAAAGCGGCTGCCCGCAGCGGAAGGCTCTGGCGGGAAAAACAGTTTGTCATCGGCGTTCCCGCCCGGGAGATGGGGGACTGGGATTCCGATGAGCGAATTCTGATTCAGGGAGTCATAGATGCATTTTTTGAAGAGGATAATCAGCTGATTCTGGTGGATTATAAGACGGATTATGTGGATAATCCGGAGATACTGAGGCGCCGGTACCAGGCGCAGCTGGTCTGCTATAAACGGGCGCTGGAACAGATGACGGGAAAGATGGTTCGGGAAAATTATATTTATTCATTCCGCTATGGAATGTTGGAAGTGTAACGTGTAAAAGGAGTGGAAAACGTGATGCGAAACGCGAGATGGAGTGACAGGAGAAAGAGAAGGAGAGCGCTTCCGGCCGCCGCTATGGCCTTTGCACTGGCAGCAGCGCTTGCAGCCTGCCGTCCGGGCAAACCGGAAGAGACGGAAGCGCTGCCGGTCCAGACAGAGGCAGAGGAAGAGAAAACATCTGCCCAGGGAAATCCCGGGTCGATGGTAGAGGCCGACGGCAGGCTGTACCTGAAACAGGGAGACGCCATTTATGCCATTGAAAAAGAGACAGGAGAGATGAAGGTCCTGCGCCGTTTTTCTGAGGGAGAGAAAAACGGGGCTTTCTGGGTGCTGGGGGACAGTCTGTATTTTGACGTTTCACAGCCTGGAACTGGAAAGGGGACGACGGAAAGGTCGGAGCTTTACAGCCTGTGCCGTCTGGACGTTACTTCCGGTGAAGAGGAACATCTGGCGGATCTGATGAGCCAGCCTTTTGATATGTATGCAGCAGATGGAAAGCTGTATATCAGGAGCATGCAGGACACCGTGATTTACAGTCTGGATGATCAGGGGAAAACGGTGGGAGAGCTGGCTCCGCCGGAAACCATTTATGGACAGATTCCGGAGGGGTGTACGGAGCTGTTTGGCGGCGTTCTGCCCCGCTATGTGGATCAGCTGGGATATATGCCGGTGCAGAATGATACGTGTCTTGTGATCGCGAAGGCAGATGGAACCAATGCAAGGCCGGTGGAGGAGATTACCAACACCTCGTCTGTGCTGTTTGCGGAGGATGTATTTTTTGCCCTGTTCCGTGATGGAAACGGGAAAACCCAGGTGCAGCGGTACGATCTGGAGACCTGTTCAGGGACTCCTCTGTTTGAGACGGATGAAAACCCCAGCCTTTTGCAGGTTCTGGACGGATATCTTTATTATGTGGTGCCATATAGGGCAGGAGAAGGAAAACAGGACGAGAGCGGAAGCGGCGGCGCTGTGTTTTACCGGATTCCCTGGGATGGATCTGGAGATCCGGAGGAGATACTGACGGTAGCGGAGGAACCGGGCATGACGGGAGAATTTACCAATTACGGAAATTTCTTTGTGACCGGCGAGACCATATACTGTCAGGCATTTTCCGGATACGAAACGTATATGGGGGTAACAGAGCTTTCTGAACCTCGGGAAACGAGACTGCTGGAGCCGGCGCTTTTTGCATCGCCGCTGGAGGGAGTGGGCCATGTGGAGGCAGTCCGCGAAACGATTTCATGTCCGTGCGGGGAATACACGGCCGGAGAGATTTATACGGAGCGTCTGGTATTGGACGGCGATGACGAGGGAACCCAGGCAGTCAACGCCTGGCTGGAGGAACGGCAGCAGGCTGTGTTGGCCGCCGGTCGGGAAAAGGCAGCGCAGACAGATGAAGCCTGGGTTCATGAAAGCGGAGAGCCGGCGTACGTTCTGACGGATCTGTTCTGCGGCAGAACCGGAGTCTGCTATCTGGATGAGCATGTACTCTGCATTCGCCTGGACAGCGATGAGTATGCAGGCGGAGCTCACGGAAACCCGCTTCGGGAATACGTGGTATTTGATCGGAAAACGGGGGCCAGGCTGACGCTCTCAGATATTGTGGCTACGCCTCAGGAGAAGCTTCAGGAAATGGTGGGCAAAGCGTTTGGCCGTCTGGCCAGAGAAACCAGCTTTTCTTTTGAGTCTCCGGAGGATCTGGAACACACCGTTTCAGATGGTCTCAGCTACGAATCGCCCTTTTATCTAAGTGATGAGGGCGTGGTATTTTATTATGAACCCTACGTGATCGCGCCTTATTCGGAGGGATTTCCGGAGGTTACGATTCCCTATGGGGATCTGGAACTCAGATTTCCGCTGGGAGAAGGCGTCTGATTTTCTTTGACAGAGGGAACGGCGGAATCTTCCATTTACATGCCAGAGAAAGGGACGTATAATAGAGAAAAATGGAAATAGAAAGGGAAAAACAGAAGAATGAAAACCGTAATTAGAGAGAATGCCAACGGCGGTACTGGCAAAGTGGTAATCCGCCATATTTTAGAGGAAGGCGAGTTAAATGCAGCATGCAAAATGTTTGCCGAGGTAACGATTGCACCGGGTTGCTCCCTGGGATATCATGAGCATCACGGCGAAAGCGAAACCTACTATATCATCCATGGCGAAGGCCAGTACAATGACAACGGAACGGTTCGTCAGGTTACGGTAGGAGAGAGAACCTTTACGCCGGACGGCTGCGGCCACGGTATTGCCAACGAAGGCGATACGGATCTGGTATTTATTGCACTGATCCAGCTGAATTAAAAGAACGCGAATCAGACAGGGATGCTGCAGAAAAATGGGTGCAGCATCCCTGCTTCTTTACAGCCGGGATGCAGCGATTTGCAGCAGCCTGATCTGCCATGAAAAACGATTGAATGAGGAGAAGAAACGATTGAAATTTTTTCATCTTTCAGATTTACATATTGGAAAGCTGCTGAACGGCTACAACCTTCGTGAAAGCCAGTCAGCGGCGCTTTCACAGATTGTAGACTTTGCCAGCTCAGAAAAACCGGATGCAGTACTGATCTGCGGGGATATTTATGATAAACCGGCGCCATCGGCGGAGGCGGTTTCGATGTTTGACCGGTTTTTGACAGAACTTTCAGAGACGTGTCCTGGGGCGGAGATTCTTATGATTGCGGGAAATCACGACTCCCCGGAGCGGCTTTCCTACGGCGCTTCGTTTCTGGAGCAGCACAGGATTCATATTTCGGCCTCTGTTCCAGCTGACCGCAATTCGTTTCTGAAAAAAGTAACGCTGGAGGACGAGTGGGGACCGGTCCATTTTTATCTGTGCCCTTTTTTCCGGCCGGGCCATGTGCGCCATCTGACAGATCGGGAAATATCCGGTTATACAGAGGCGTGCCAGTTCCTTCTGTCCCGGGAAACCATTTCAAGTGAGGAGCGGAATGTTATTTTGGCGCACCAGTTTTTTGTCTCAGATGGGACGGAGCCGGAGCGGTGTGATTCGGAGACAGCGGTTCTGACCTCCGGAGGTCTGGATCAGATCAGCAGCGCCGTGCTGGAAGCGTTTGATTATTCGGCTTTGGGACATCTCCATGGCCCTCAGAAAGTGGGGCGGGAGAGCTGCCGGTATTGTGGGACTCCCTATAAATATTCCGTCAGCGAAGAGTATCACAGGAAGGGAATCACAGTGGTGGAAATGGGACCAAAGGGAAGTGAGCCGCAGATACGGCGTCTGCCGCTTTGCTGCAGGCCGGAGGTGCGCAGGCTTAAGGGGACACTTGCACAGGTGGAAGAGTGGGCCAGAGAGGCAGCTCTCCAGGAGGGATCAGAAGATGGGCGTGTTTCTGATTTTGTCAGCCTGACTCTGACGGATGAAACAGAGCGGTTTGATTTCCGGGAGCGGCTGGAGGCATGGTATTCTCACATACTGGAAATCCGGATTGACAACAGCCGAACGAGACAGAGACTGCGGGAGGAAGAGGAACTACCGGAGATTCTGACTCCAATGGCGGCCTTCCGTTCCTTTTTTGAGACGGTCCGCCATGAGACGATGACAGCGGAGCAGGAACGGATTATGGAGAGAATCGTGGAGGAAGCAGAGGAGGAAGAGAGAATTTGAAACCATTAAAGCTTACCATGTCCGCCTTTAGTTCCTATGGAGGTGTGACACAGATCGATTTTGAGTCCCTGGATCACGGCCTGTTTTTGATTACCGGGGATACAGGAGCCGGAAAAACGACGATTTTCGATGCCATTACCTTTGCGCTTTACGGAGAGGCCAGCGGAGATGTGCGGGAAGGCTCTATGATGCGGAGTCAGTATGCGGGAGACGATGTGGAAACCTTTGTGGAACTGGTTTTTTCTGATAAGGGTGAGGTGTACCGGATCCGGCGAAGTCCTGCTTACAGACGCGCCAGCAGACGGAAAAACAGGGATGGAGAGAGAACTTTTACAACAGTATCTGCCAGGGCCAGTCTCACATATCCCGATGGTCGGGAGCTTTCCGGGCGTATTTCTGAGGTAAATGAGGCGATCCGTCAGATCGTGGGGGTGGACCGGGAGCAGTACAGCCAGATTGCCATGATTGCCCAGGGGGAGTACAGAAAGCTTCTTCATGCTCCATCCAGAGAAAGAAAGGAAATCTTTGCCAGGATTTTTGGAACCGGGATTTACGGCCGCATTCAGAAAAAACTGCGGGAGGAAAATAACCGGTTGTGGGGAGAGCTGGAAAACAACCGATTGCTCTGCGTAAGCTGTGCCGGCCGGGCGGTACTCCCGCCAGAGGAGGAGATATCTTCCCAGTGGAAGATGCTGTCAGAGAAACCTGATTCCCATGGAAGGGAGATTCTCGATTTTTTAGAGAACCTGACTGCTTCCAGCCGTCAGGCGGAAAAGGAGGCGGGAACGCTTTTAGAGGACAGGCAGCGCCTGCTGGAGGAACTCCATCGTGGCCTGGAAGAGGCACGGGCAGCCAATGAAAAAATACGGGCCTTCCGGCAGGCCAGAGATAATTTTAAGGAACTGGAAAAAAGGCGGGGAGAATGGCAGGAAAAGGCATTGCGCCTGCAAAAAAGCGAGGCAGCGGGCCGGGTCTGTCCGAAAGAAGAGGAGTTTTTGCGCAGGCAGAAGGAGTGGGAGAAGAATAAGGCGGATGTGGAACTCCTGAAGGAGAAGGCATTGCGCCTGGAAGAGGAATCCTGCGCCGCTGAAATCCGGATGGCCCGGTGCGAGGCCGGTTTTGCGGCCTCAGGAGACCGGTTTGGGCGGGAAATCCTTCGACTGGAGCAGGCCATGCCCAGGTATGGCAGACTGGAAACCATCGCCGGACACTGCCGGGAAATTTTGGAGCAGTCGGACCGGAAAAAGGAAGAAAAAGAAAAAAAAGAGCAGGAGAAAGAGAATCTTTCCCGCCAGTCAGAGTCTCTGCGGGCCCGACTGGAAGCGCTTTCTGCTGACAAGCTCCGTCTGGCGGAGCTGCGGGCAGAACTGGAAATCGTAAAAAACCGGGAAAGCCAGGCCAGAAAGCTGGGGAAGGCGATTCAGGCGGAACAGGAGTTGGAGCTGGCGCTGAAAAGGCGGCAAAAAGAGTTTCAGGAAGCCGCAGAGCGGTATGAGAATGCTGGCAGTACCTACGCCCGGCTATATCGGAGCTATCTGGAGGCTCAGGCCGGGATTCTGGCGGGAGAGCTCAGAGAGGGGGAGCCGTGCCCCGTCTGCGGTTCCAGAAGCCATCCGCTTCCGGCAGCTCTAAGGGCGGAAGCGGCAACAGGAGAAGAAGTGGAAGAGGCCGGGAAGGAAAAAGAGGCAGCAGAGGCGGCATTGCGTTTCGCTTCCGAAGAATGCCGGGCAGCGCAGACGCGCCTGGAGGAGACGCGGGAGACTGGAGCAGAGCTGGAGGCGAGCCTGAAGCCAAAGGAGGGACTGGGGCCGGAAGCTTCTCTGGAGCTGCGCCTGGAGCGGACTTTGGAACTTTCCAGAGAGTTTGAAAACTGCCGAAAGGAGCTGCAGAGAGAGGAAGAAAGGCTGGAACGAGGCCTTCAGGGGTTGCAGAAGAAAAAAGAGGAGCTGGTGTTGGCGGAGACGGCGTTACAGGGCGTTGCCGCTTTTCTGGAAAGCCTGGAGACACAGCTTCAGGAGCTGGAGGTGCAGGCGGCATCGGCCGCCATGGAAAAAAAGAGCATGGAAGAAACTCTCGAGTGGGGAAGCCGAAAGGAGGCGGAATGCCGCCTGAAGGCTCTGAAAGAAAAACAGGCTGCTTTGGAGAGAGAGCTTCAGGAGGCCAGAGCTGCTGTGGAAACAGCCAGAGACCGGAAGACAACAATGCAGTCTTATCTTGCCTCGGAGAGAGAGCACGGAGAACGCCTGCAGGAGCAGGTGGACGACCGACGGGCAGATTTTCTGGAAACCCTTAGAGAGCAGGGATTTGAGTCGGCACAGGAATACCGGGATGCCTGTCTTTCCGCTGGAGAAGAAGAGGAAATCCGTTCCGGGGCGAAGCAGTACCAGGAACAGATGGTGAGGGCGCAGGCGCTTTTGGAGCAGTGCCAGGCAGCTGCGGAGGGGGTGACAGGCCGTCCGGAAGAAGAAATCCGTCAGCGGATCCAGGAGATCCAGACAGAGCGAGAGGCGGCCAGGGAGGCTTACAGCGCCCGGACGGCGGCCAGAGACCGCAATGAGATGGTTCAGGCAGAGATGAAGCAGTATCTGGAGGAACGGGAAAAGCTGGCGGCTCAGAAACAAGAGATAGACTTGCTCTACAGAGCGGCAGATGGAAAGCTGGAAAAAACGGCAAGACTTGATTTTCAGACCTATATGCAGCGGCGGTATTTCCGGCAGATGATTCAGGCGGCTAACCGGAGACTGAAAATTATGACGGACGGAGCTTTTCTTCTCCAGTGCCGGGATCTGGAGGATCTGGGAAAACAGGGGGAGGCAGGACTGGATCTGGATGTATACAGTCTTCTGACGGACCGGATCCGGGATGTGAAAACCTTATCCGGCGGCGAGTCTTTCATGGCAGCTCTGGCGATGGCTCTGGGAATGGCAGACGTGATTCAGGATACGGCCGGAAGCGTGAAAATCGACGCCATGTTTATTGACGAGGGATTTGGTTCCCTGGACGAGGACTCCCGAATGAAAGCCATCGCAGTTTTAAAAGAGTTGGCCGGTGGAAAACGCCTGGTGGGAATTATTTCCCATGTGACAGAATTAAAGGAACAGCTGGGACGGAAACTGGTGGTATCAAGGGATACAGCTGGAAGCCGGGTCCGCTGGGAGCTGGACGAATAAAACAAACTAATAATAACTAACAGAACCCAACACGCCTCTCAACGATGCGGACCATGTTGGGTTTTTGAAAATAAATTTTTTCGCAGAATACCATATTCTAAGAAACTTTGTTCATTGTAACACTAAACAAAAGTCATTTCAATAGAAGTTTCAGGTAAAAATTTTAGGATTCTATTAAGAAACACAGGGGAATTACCAAAATTTTGTCTGTTTTTCTGCTGGATTCGGCAAAATTCAATCAATATTTCAAAAATAGAAAAGAATGTTCCATCAAAAATAGAAAAAAATTTTCGTAGAATATGGTATTCTACGAAATCTATGCGATCGGATGACTACAAAATGAATGGCTATTTGCGCCTGGAAAAGAGGATGGATCATGGGGGCGGAAATGAAACAGTCCGGGAAGTGGTATGTACTTCGGGCAAGAGAGGGAAGGGAAGAGGCAGCAGCAGATCTGCTGGTAAAAAAATGCAGAGATGGATTGCTGGACAGCTGCCGCGTTCTGAAAAAATGTCAGCTTCTCCGCTCCGGAGGACGGTTTTATCCTATCGAACGCCTTCTGTTTCCGGGGTATGTTCTGGTTCAGACAGCGGACCCGGAGGGACTCTGCGAGCTGGTTTTGCGCTCCAGGGAGTTCCCGCAGCCAGGCGAGGATGGGAGTATCCAAAAAAGGCCGGTCATGATACCGGTGGAGCAGGAGGATATGGAATTTCTCCAGTCTGTCTGTGGGCCACGGCTTTCCCATGAGATGGGAATCAGCCGTGTTCATGTAGATGAAAATCGCTGTATTACGGATGCAAAGGGGGCCATTGTGCCATACCTTGACCGGATTCGAAAGGTAAACCTGCACAAGCGGTACGCGCTGGTGGAAGTTCCGCTGTTCCAGAGAAGCGAGACGATTTTGTTTCCCATTGAGCTGGAGCAGGATCGGAACATCATAGACGGATACCGCGGACAGTGTAAGGAGACGGAAAAACGGAACAAACAGGGAGAAGCGAAGATGAAGAAGTTCGCAAAAAGCGGGGAAGATGAGCTTGAGATCTGTGTGTGCTGCCATAAAAAACTGGATATTCCGGTTTCTGCACCGATAGAATTCCGGGATTTTTATGTGGAAGGCGCCGGTCAGCTCTGCTATGACTGCTATCAGGAAATTTACGGGAGAACAGGAAAAAAATAATCATGCGGGAATATTCGGTTTTAATGCCTGTGTACTGGAAAGAACAGCCGGAATACCTGGAAAAAGCAGTCAAAAGCATGTTGGAGCAGACCGTTCCCTGCCGGGAATTTGTTCTGGTCTGTGACGGCCCTCTGACAGAGGAACTGGAGCGGGAGATAGCCGGGATTGAAAAAGAATGGCAGGATGTATTCCGCACCGTCCGGCTTCCGGAGCAGGGAGGGATCAGCCGGGCTTTGGCAGCGGGGGTACGGGAATGCCGATGCCCCTGGATTGCCAGGATGGACAGTGACGACATTGCCTGCGGGGATCGATGTGAAAAGCAGCTTTCCTATTTGGAAATACATCCGGAAATTGATGTGCTGGGCGGAGCAATTGCGGAGTTTGACGGGGCAATGGAGCAGAAAACAGGCTTTCGCCGCCTTCCCTGTGAGGAAAAGGAGCTTCGGAAATTTGCCAGACGGAGAAATCCCCTGAACCACATGACCGTTATGATGCGGCGGGAGGCGGTACTGTGGGCGGGAAATTACCGGGAAATTCCAGGGGCGGAAGACTATGAACTGTGGGTCCGCATGCTGAATATGGGATTTAAAGCGGCAAACCTCCCAGAAGTTCTGGTACATGTCCGGGCCGGATCAGAACTGATCGGGCGCCGGGGCGGATGGAAATATGCCAGACACGCCGTGCAGCTTCAGAAAATGTTTTACAGGAGCGGCTTTTTGACTGGATGGGAAGCGGCTGCCAACAGTGCGGCGCGCCTTTTGGGAGCGCTGATGCCAGAACATCTGCGGGCTCTGGTCTACCGGAATGTACTGCGAAAAAGGAAATAGAAAGAGGAAATACCTTTGAGACAATATGAACCGTATAAGAGACTGCTGCGTTTCGTCAGCGCGGCGGCTTTGATGGGAATTGAGACAGGAATTTACAGCTTTATCTGGAATGGATATTTCAACCGGGTGTTGGAATTCCCCTTCTGGAGACGGGGAAACTGGCTGATGATCGCACTATATGCAGGCCTTTTATTTCTGTTTTTAATGACGTATGGAGGGTTTCGGATAGGATATCTGAAAAGTGGAAATCTGATCTGCTCCCAGGTTCTGTCTCTGGTATTCCTGAATTTGATTACCTACGTTCAGATCTCGCTGTTGGATAAAAAATTTCACAGTCCCCAGATCCTGTTTGGGATGACGGTTATACAGGTTCTGGCGACATCGACAGCAACCTGGATCTTTCAGCGCCTGTACCGGACTCTGTTTCCGCCCCGCAGGCTTCTGCTGGTATACGGAAAACGCCCGGCGTTCCATTTGATGGAAAAGATTCGATCCAGAGAAGACAAGTATTACCTGGAAAAAGCCGTGCCCATGGAGTTGGGAACGGATGCCATTATCCGGGAAGCTGAAAAATACGATGCCCTGATTATCGGGGATATTCCGGCCCACCCGAGAAATGAGCTTTTAAAGCGGTGCTTTGAGGAAGATATCCGTACCTACACGGTGCCAAAGCTTTCGGATATCCTGCTGCGAAGTTCCCAGGAGTTGGATCTGTTTGACAGTCCTCTTCTTCTGTCCAGAAACGAGGGGATGACAGAATTGCAGAAAATCCTGAAGCGGGGGTTGGATCTTCTGGTATCGGGAGCCGGTCTGGCTCTGCTGTCGCCATTTTTTCTGGTGGTGGGAGCAGCCATCCGTTTTACCGATGGGGGGCCTGTCTTTTATCAGCAGACGCGTCTGACAAAGGATGGGGCAGAATTCCAGATTTATAAATTTCGTACCATGGTACAGGACGCGGAAAAAGAAAGCGGAGCCAGGCTGGCGTCGGAACACGATGACAGGATCCTGCCGGTTGGCCGGTTCCTTCGGCGCACCCGTTTGGATGAACTTCCCCAGCTGCTCAATATCTGGAAAGGGGAAATGTCTCTGGTTGGGCCGCGCCCGGAACGCCCGGAGCTGGCGGCGGAGATTGAAGAGGAAATCCCGGAATTCAGGCAGCGGCTGAAGGTCAGAGCCGGCCTTACGGGTTACGCACAGGTATACGGAAAATACAACACCACGTCCTACGATAAATTGAAGCTGGATCTTTATTACATCCGGAAATACTCTTTCTGGCTGGATCTGAAATTGATTCTCATGACTCCAAAAGTAATGCTGTTGAAAGAAAGCACAGAAGGGGTAAAAGAAGAAAACAGGGCAGAAGAGAGTGGGAACAGGATGGCCGGAGTGAGGGGGAGCGGGAACAGAGAGGCTGGAGCAAGGAAGGCCGGGAACAGAAAGGCCGGGAACAGAGAGAACGGGGCAGAATGAGGAGGAAATCGGAACATGGAAACGCTTCTGACGGTTATCGTACCGTCCTATAATGCGCAGGCATATCTGGGAAAAAACCTGACTTCCCTGTGTGAAGGCGGGCAGCGTATGGCGGACAGGGCGCGAGTGGAGATCCTGGTCATTAACGATGGATCCTCGGATCGGACCGGGGCAATTGGAGAGTACTATGCCGGAACGTATCCGGGACTGGTGCGGGTCATCCATAAAGAAAATGGCGGGCATGGCTCTGGAATCAACTGCGGAGTCCGGGAGGCTGCGGGACGCTGGCTGAAGGTAGTGGATGCCGACGACTGGGTAGATCCGGAAGGCTTCTTCCATCTGTTGGAGGCGCTGGAAAAATCGGAGGACGATGCCGTCGTCAGCGGTTTTTACTGGAGATATGACAATGGCAGCGGCGACGAGGAAACCTTTGAAAAAAAGGTGGAAATCCGGGATCCGTTTCCGGGAGTCCAGTATGGAGTTTCCTACAAATTCGATGAAATTGCAGACCGTCTTTACCTGAAAATGCATGGGATTACCTGGAGGACAGAAATGATCCGGAACGTTCCCTGTGCCATAGACGAGCACTGCTATTACGTGGATGCGGAGTATATCTTATATCCCATTCCATGGGTAAAGCGGATTTCCTTTGTAGCGGATTTCGTGTACCAGTACCGTATCGGAAGGGGCGGACAGAGCGTCAGTCCGGAAAAGATGATTCAGAATAAGAAAAATTATGATAAAGTTCTGGAATCGTTATTTCACTATTATGAACGGTGCAGTAAGGGCGAAATCACCTGCAGCCAGGCGGCGCTGGCTTATATGGAGCGGGGAATTGCCAGAATTGCGGCGGGAAAAATCAAGATTCTCCTGAGTCTTCCTTCCGGTTGGGAGGCCAGAAATGAACTGGTGCAGTTTGAACATCAGCTGAAATCCCAGTATCCATCCATTTATCGGGCCAATGGAAACCGGGCGGTATCGCTTTTGCGCTTGAGCCGGTACAGTCTGTACAGGCCAGCCGCCTGGATGCTGCAGAGAAAGAAGAGAGAGTTTTAGAAATTGCGGATGGATTCCCGTTCAGGGATGGAGAGCAGAGAGCGGGAAGAGCGAACAGGAACAGAGAATATGAGGAGATCAGAAGATGCGTCTACAGAATATACGGTTTCCGGAGCCGGAAATCTGCAGCGAGGAAACGCTGTATTACCACAGAGCCGGAACGTGGCTGCGGTTTGACGGTTATTTTAACCTTTTTTATATAGAAAAATGGAAAACCTATACAGATTTTAAAAGTCTGGAGCTGCATTTGAGGCTGCGGGACTGCGAATCTGTCCGGCTGATGCATGATGAGACGGTTCTTTCAGAAGTGAGGCTGGAAAATAACGGGATGTCGGGAAGAGAGGGAAAACCGGAATCAGAAAGGGAAGGAAAACCGGAAACGGAGAGGGAAAGAAAATCGGAAGCGGAAAGGGAACGGATTACAGAGATGGCAGGAAAGACAGAGGGAGTCCAGGAACTCGTCCTGCAGGTTCCGCTGGAAAAATTCCAGAAGGGAGTGTTCTGGTTTGCCGTAAAGGCTGATTCTCATGATGGATGCAAGCTGCCGGAAGTTTCCGGGTGGTACGAGGGGGAGAGCGAACACACCTGGCCGGTCCGCATTGCAGCAGTGGTCTGTACCTATAAGAGAGAATCCTACGTTCTGCGGAATTTAAAACAGGTGGCATCATTTCTGCAAAAACCGGAAAACCAGGATTTACGGCTCTGCTACTGGCTGGTGGACAATGGAAGAACGCTGACGGAGCACGCTGAAATCCAGGAATTGGAAAAGTCCTATCCGGATGTAATCCGCATCATCCCGAACCAGAATACCGGCGGAGCCGGCGGCTTTACCCGAGGCATGATGGAGGCAATCCGAGAAAAAAAGGCCATGGAGCTGACCCATGTGCTTTTGATGGATGATGACGCTGTCTTTGACCCAGAGCTGTTTGTGCGGGCGTATGGGTTCTTGAGGGGGCGGAAGGAAAAGTATCGGGAGATTCGCCTGGGGGGGACACTTTTTCGAGAGGACTATCCCTATTTGTGCCAAGCCATGGGAGAGTGGTTTGAAAAACTGACTGTAAAAAATGACCATGTCCTGACAGATCTTCGCTTTTTTGAGACCTGCTGCCAGCCATTTGCTGCGTCCGTTCATGACGAAGAACGTCTGTATTCTGGTTGGTGGTGTTGTTGCTATTCTCTGGATACTGTGCGGAGCGATAATCTTCCGCTACAATTGTTTATTCATCGTGATGATATTGAGTATGAGGTGCGAAACAGAAAAACGGGAGTTGTTTTTCTGAATGGAATCGGAGTATGGCACAAAGGTTTTGAAGTTAATTTTCTGGGAGTCAACAGCTATTACGATGTGCGAAACGGACTTATTTTCACAGCACTTCATGAACCGGATACATCTGTGATGATTCTTTGGAAATGGATCTGTAAGGTGATTTTGTCATCTGTGATGCGGTTTCGTTATGAAGAGGTTCGTCTGGCAGCCAGAGGAGTTGTGGATTTTCTGAAAGGGCCTGCATGGGTATTTGCTCAAAATCCGGAAAACCTTCATAAAAGCCTCCAGGCAGAAATTCCGCAATCCGGGCAGATCCAGGGAGAGCTTCCCGGAGTTTCCGTAGAAAAACTCCGTGCTTACTATTCCCCAGAGCGAAGAGCCGGACAATGGGTAAAAAAAATGACCTTTAACGGCTGGTTTCTTCCAGCTGACCGGAAAATGGGAACGATGATGCCCATGGACTCTCCGTTTATTGCTTTTCGGAAAAATAAGCTTCGCCTGGTAGATATCGGAAGCGGAAAAGAGAGAATTGGTAAAAAAAATTGGAAAGAGTTTTTTCAGGCCATCGCAGTATGTGTGAAACTGCGGGTACTTCTTCGGAAACGGTATGAGAGTGCGGCGGAGGAATACAGGAGCAGAATATAGATTAGAGGTAAAAAATGAATATGATGAAATCTGGATGGGAGCAGTTTAAACATTATCGTCCCCTTATGGAACAGCTTGTAATAAAAGATATTAAACTGAAATATAGAAGAAGTTTTTTGGGATATGTTTGGAGTATTTTAAATCCATTAATGATTATGATTATTATGGTTATTGTATTTAGCCAGATGTTTCGATTTGATATAGAAAATTATCCAGTATATTTTATTATTGGCTCTACACTTTTTAATTTTATGACAGATTCAACTACACAGGCTATGTGGTCAATTACAGGAAATGCTGCATTACTAAAGAAAACCTACGTTCCCAAATATATATTTACATTGTCAAAAATAACAAGCAGTCTTGTAAATACGTTGTTTTCATTAGGGGCAATGTTGATTGTATTTGTGGTATGTGATGTTCACTTTAATATTTATATGTTATGGATTATCGCAGTACTACTTCAAGTCTATCTTTTTAGCATGGGATTGGGATTATTTTTAGCACAAGGAACGGTGTTTTTCCGAGATATCCAATATATTTATTCTGCTGTAACAACAGCTTGGACCTATTTGACTCCTATTTTTTATCCAATTGCTTCTTTACCAGAAAGCATCCAAATGATAATTAAAATATTTAATCCGATGTACGGATATATTGAACAGTTTCGTTTGATTGTATTAAATAATACATTTCCAGATATAAAAATGATAATATCTGGATTTGTGATTGCATTGCTGTCACTACTGATAGGTAGTTGTGCATTTTTAAGAGCGCAAGATAAATTTATTCTCTATATTTAGGCTGGTGTAAATATGAAACAAAAAAAGAATGATGAGATTGCGGTTGCCATTAAAAATGTAACAATACGTTTTAACATGGCTTCTGAAAAGATTGATAATTTAAAAGAATATTTTATAAAATTTGTAAAAAAAGAATTGATGTTTAAAGAATTTTTAGCTCTTCAAGATGTTTCATTTGAAGTAAAAAAAGGACAGGCTTGGGGAATTATTGGAGTAAATGGATCGGGAAAATCGACGTTGTTGAAGGCAATATGCGGTATTTTAAAACCTCATAAAGGTTCAGTAACAGTAAATGGTACAATTGCTCCTTTAATTGAATTGGGAGCTGGCTTCGATGGAGATTTAACTGCAAGGGAGAATATTTTTTTAAATGGTGCAGTATTAGGGCATGATAAGAAATTCATGGAAGAACATTTTGATGAGATAGTTGAATTCGCAGAATTAGAAAATTTTTTAGATATGCCTATAAAGAATTATTCTTCTGGAATGGCAGCACGGCTTGGGTTTTCTATCGCTACAGTTGTAAAACCGGATATATTGATTTGTGATGAAGTTTTAGCTGTAGGAGATTATGCATTTCAAAAAAAATGTGAAAAAAGAATGGATGAAATGAGAGAGAATGGAACAACTTTATTGTACGTTTCTCATTCTATGGAGTCTGTACGAAAGATTTGTGACCATGCATTGTGGCTGGAAAAAGGGAAAATAAAAGGTTGTGGATCAGTTCGAGAAGTTGCGCGGCAGTATTTAAACAGCTTGAGTGAAGGAAACGGTAAAAATAGTGATAGTGAAATGTTAAGAGATGACAGTTGTAGTTCTCTCAGCATTTTTAGTGCACCTGAAGCTAAACGCCAGGGAAATGGCCTCGTGCGATATACAGGAATAGAATTGTTAAACAAAAAAAATCAATCGAGTGCGTGTTTTGACACAGGTGAAAAAATTACTATTCGTTTTCAATATGCCAGTCAGACTGTAGATAAACCTGTAAGCTTTGCCTTTGGGATTGTAACAAAAGACCATACGCCAGTATACCGGACTTCGACTGCGTTAGAATACAAAAAGTTAATTTTACCGGAACACACAGGGATGCTTACCTGTACGATAGATACAAATTATTTATTAGATGGGCAGTACTATTTTGAAGCGAGAATATGGGGGGAGAAAGAAGTACTGTATGACAATATAACAGACTTGATTCTTTTAGATATTAAAACCCCAAAAATTAAAGAAAAAGGTGTTATCTGTATGCCTCATTATTGGGAATTATTTCCGAGATGTGATTATTTTAAAAAGGAAATTCGCAATAATTATGAAATTTCAGAAAAACAAAAACATATCTGGGCAATAGAATTAGATATGGCAAATAAGCTTTTAACTGTTTGCCGGGAAAATAATTTGAAAATTTTTGCGGATGCAGGAACTATGTTGGGAGCAGTAAGGCATAAAGGGTTTATACCATGGGATGATGATATGGACTTTGCCATGTTTAGAGAGGATTATGATAAGCTATGTAAAATTGCACTTAGATATTTCGAAACACCGTATTTTTTTCAGAATGTATATACTGATAAAAACTATATCCACGGTCATGCACAAATACGCAATAGTTATACAACAGGAATTTTACCAGGTGAGGAAAGTAAGTTATTTAATCAAGGAATCTTTATTGATCTCTTTGTTTTGGAAGGAGTTTCTGATGATGTGAAAATTTTAGAGCAGCAAAAAAGGGAAAGCTCCATTTTAAAAGAATATATATATGCAACAGAACAGGGAGAAAAATATACTTGGCCAGAAGAGTTTGAATTACCAGATGAACTAAAAGATAATTTAACCGTAAAAAATTGTTGGAAATATATTGATAAAATTTTCCAGAAAGTTCCTGCAAATTCTTCTGATAAAGTGGCTCCATTGAACTTTATTTTTGATACTGAAAAAAGAATTCGTGATAGAGAAATTTACGATGAAACAATTTTGATGGATTTTGAATATATTCAAGTTCCTGTACCTGCAGGATATGACAAGTACCTGAAAAATAGGTATGGTGATTATATGACGCCACAAAATATTCCTAATACGCATGGAACAGTAATTTTTGATATTGAACAACCCTATACGAATTACACAAAAAATATATGAGATAAAAGCAGGAGGAAGTGAAATATGCCATTGATATCTGTTATTATGCCCACATATAAAGTGGAGGAATATTTGCCTCAATGTTTAGAGAGTGTGATAAATCAAGATTTTGAAGATATAGAAATTATTCCAGTTGATGATGGATCACCAGATCGGTGTGGAAGTATTATTGATGATTATGCAAAAAAAGATCGTCGTATACACCCGATTCATCAAAAGAATGGAGGATATGGAAAAGCAGTAAATGCAGGAATGAAACAGGCAAATGGAAAATATATCGCAATCGTAGAAACGGATGATTATATTGAACCAGATATGCTTTCATCGCTATATTCAGTAGCAGAAAAATATGAAGTTCCAGTTGCTAAAGCAGGATTTAAGAAATTGTATGATAATGGTGATGAGTTTGTTGTAAAGCCACCGTGCAGGTTTTACACACCTGAAATAGTAATAGAGCCAATTTATAAGATAGATTTTATGTTGATGGAATCATCTATTTGGTCTGCCTTATATAGAAAAGATTTTTTGGAAAAAAATGAAATTACTATGTTAGAAACTTCTGGAGCAGCATATCAAGATTTGATTTTTAAATTTATGGTATATGCCGCTGCAAAGAAAATTGGATGTATAGAAAAAGCGGTATACAATTATCGAGTGATGACCGCAAATTCTTCCAGCAAGTCATCAAAAAATTGGGATATCCAATTTAAAAATTATGAAGTTATAAAAGAATGGTTAGTCAAACATCAAAAATTTGAAATTTTAAAAGATGCTTTTTATACACATGCTTATTTTGATTTTTTATTTCATTATAATCGATTAAATGAGGAAGGACGAGAAAAGTTTTTAAAAAAAGCTAAATTATTTTATGAAGAAGGAATGTCTGTAGGAATAGGGGCTGATAATGTACGGCTTTCTAATAATGATATGAGAAATTATTATTATGGAGAGATATATCCATTTTTAATAAAATTAGGAAAACCAATTGAAAAAGTTGATACATTAAAAATTAACGAAGTTCAATACTGGAGAAACAAAACAAAAGATGGATTACGTAAAATATATCACACAAAAATTGGAAATAAATGTTGGAACAAAATTAATGCATTAATTCATAGACCTTTTATCTGGAATAAAATTCATGAAGGTTCTGAATTTTATGTAGAAAATGGAAACATAGATAATCGGTTAATGTCACTTGACTTCGCAGATGGGATTTTTGAATTAGAAACTATAAAAGACGATAAGCGAGTTCTAGTAATACTTCCATGGTATCAAAAAAATGCAGTTATACATAACATAGAGAGAATAGCCAGAGCATTAAAAAAAATCGGATATCAATTACACTTATATTTGTATTGGGAATGGTATAGTCCCAATGGTATAAATAGGGAAGTATGGGATCGAGTATTTTATCAACATTCTAAAAACCCCTATTTTGGGCACACCAATTCATCGAAAGAACGGATGGATGGAGATAAAATTGATGATTGGATTGATGACGATTTTTTACAATCAATTGTTCGCTTAAATGATCATTACCATTATTCGATTTGTATAGCTAACTATTTGTTTTATACAAAGGCATTTGAGATATTACCTACTTCTGTAAAAAAGATATTATATACACATGATAAATTCGCTAATCGGAATAAATCCTTACATGCCGCTGGATATCCTGAATGGAGTTTTTGGTTTGGAGTAGAATCTGAAAAGGAGGAAGCTAGAGCTTTATTACGTTCTGATGTAGTTTTAGCAATTCAGGAAAATGATGCTGAATATTTCAGAAGAATAACGAATGATAGAGTGAAAGTTATTACATTCCCATTTCTTCCGGAGAAAGTTACAGTAGAACATAGGACTAAAATAAATGAAGTAATTACAGTAGGATATATTGCATCTTCAAATCCGCCGAATTATTTTTCAATCATGAAATTAATAGAATCAATAAAAAAAGTTCCAAATCTCCATTTGTATATAGGAGGAAGTATTTGCAGTATGATTTCTTCAACCGACATACCCGCTTCAGTGACTATACTAGGAACAGTGGACTCATTAGAGGAATTTTATTCATCTTATGATATATATGTAAATCCGGATACATTTTATTCAGGATTAAAATGTAAAACATTGGAAGCTATTTCTTATGGGGTTGGTATTGTCTGTACAGAAGTTGCTGGTACAGGGATGAATCTGGAAGCTGAATATCATATGTTTAATTCTGAGGCAGAATGTGGAAAATACCTGGAAGAATTTTCTAAAAAGACGAAGAATGAGAAATTGGAAACGATTCAAAAAATGAGAAAAGAAAGTGAAATTAAGTATGAAGAATTTTGTCATAAGTACCAGATAGATAAGTTAACAGTCGAAATGCTGAGTTAATTAGGTGGAGGAATGTATGGATGAAAATTGCTATTGTTGGTACTGGATATGTGGGAAATGCTTTAAAACGTTTTTTAAAAAAAACGTATCCTGAATATGACATAAAAACATACGGGAAAAATATTTGTAACGATCAGGTTATTGATTTAAATGAAGCAGAAGAGTTTGATTATGATGTATTAAATCAAGTTGATTATGTTATTTTTACAGCGGCTGTTTCTAGCCCTGATATATGTGCAAATGATTATGATATGTCATATAGGATAAATGTAACAGGAACTGGTCATTTTATAGAAAACTCTTTGAATAAACAATGTAGAGTTATATTTTTATCGTCAGATGCTGTTTTTGGTTTTGCTGATACGATTGTCGATGAAAATAGCAAAACTGTTTCTGATACGGTTTATGGAGGTATGAAAAAAGCGATAGAAGATAGGTTTAGAGGAAATCCTAATTTTAAATCTTTGAGACTTTCATATGTCATATCAGAAAATGATAAATTCGCAAATTATTTAAAGAACAGTTATGAAGAAGATACCGAAGTGGAAGTGTTTTCTCCTTTTTCCAGATGCTGTATTACCATGAAAGAATTGTTGGAGGTTATAAATTACCTGATAGTGAATTGGTATATAGTGCCATCTCAATTTATAAATGTATGTGGAAATGAACTAATTTCAAGAGAACAGATTGCTTTTGAGTGGAACAAATATTATAACAACAAGTTAAAAATTAAAATTGTAAAAATGCCTGAAGAATTTACAAAAAACAGGCCGGCAATTTTGAATATGAAAAGTTTATATTTAAATGATATTTTACATTTGAATCACAAAACATTAGAAGAACGATTAGCTGAAGTAATCAATACCGAAGAGAGGATGGAGTAGAAATGAAAGCATTAATTACAGGAGTAACAGGAATGGTAGGTTCTCATCTGGTGGACTTTTTATTAAATGAAACAGAGTGGGACATTTATGGCGTTTGTAGATGGAGAAGTCCAATGGATAATGTTGAGCATCTTTTAACAAGAGTAAATAATAAAGATAGGGTATTTTTTGAATATGCGGATTTAAATGATCAGGTTTCTTTATGTACTGTGTTAAATCGTGTTAAACCTGATTATATATTCCATCTTGCTGCGCAGAGTTATCCAAAAACAAGTTTTGATTCTCCAATTGAAACAATGAATACAAATATTCTTGGCACATGTAGACTTTTAGAGGCTGTGCGCTTATGTATGCAGGCAGATGGAATGTATAAACCAGTTATTCACGTTTGTGCATCTTCAGAAGTGTTTGGAAAAATTCCAATGGAAAAGAAACCCGAGACAGGAATTCACGAAGAATGCCCATTCCACCCGGCTTCTCCATATGCGATTTCAAAAGTAGGAACAGACTTATTAGGCAGATATTATGCAGAAGCATATGGAATGACGGTAATGACAACAAGAATGTTTACGCACACTGGACCCAGAAGGGGAGATGTTTTTCATGAATCAACTTTTGCCAAACAAATTGCGATGATTGAAAAAGGGTTAATTGATCCAGTTGTCCATGTGGGAAATTTGGATTCTTTAAGAACATATGCAGATGTTAGAGACGCAGTAAGGGCTTATTATATGCTTGTAACAATAGATCCGATAGCTGGAGAGTATTACAATATTGGCGGAAATTATACATGTACAGTAGGGGATACACTGCATAAGTTGATTTCTTTGTCCACTAAAAAGGATGTTATAAAAATAGTAACTGATCCAGAACGCTTAAGACCAATTGACGCAGATTTACAGGTTCCTGATTGCCGTAAATTTAAAGAGCATACAGGATGGGAACCACAGATTTCTTTTGATCAAACAATGGAAGATCTCCTTAACTATTGGAGAAAACGCCTTGAACGGGGAGAGAACTTTTTGACGAGATAAATGAGGGAAAGGAAAATATAATGATAATTACAAAAACTCCATTTAGAATGTCTTTTTTTGGTGGAGGAACTGATATTCCTGAATTCTTTTTAAAACATGAAGGGGCAGTTATTTCAACTACATTTGATAAATATTGTTATGTAAATGTTCGTCATTTGCCACGCTTTTTTGATTATTCGACCCATCTCACATATTCTAAAGTAGAATTTGTGAATAATAACGACGAAATCCAGCATCCGGCCATTAAAAATGCCATGAAGATGTTAGATATGCATGAATTGCGTCTTACATATGAAGCAGATTTACCAGCCCGTTCAGGGTTAGGTACAAGCAGTTCTTTTGCAGTTGGTATGTTAAATGCGTTTTATGCCTTGAAAGGGAAATATATTAGTAAAAAGCAGTTGGCAGATGAAGCTATATTTTTAGAAAGAGAGTTATGCAAGGAAACAGGAGGATGGCAGGATCAGATCGCTGCATCGTTTGGGGGATTAAACAGGATTAATTTTAGTGGAAAAAATTACGAAGTTTTTCCAATTGTTATTTCTCCAGAAAGGAAAAGTAAACTTGAAAATAATTTGATGATGTTTTTTACTGGGTTTACTCGTTTTTCATCTGAAATACAAAAGATTAATCATGTTTCATCTTTGGATAAGACAAGCTATTTACTGCAAATGTATGACCTGGTAAATGAAGCTGAGAGGGTTTTAGTAGATAAAAATGCCGATTTAGATGAATTCGGAAAATTGTTGGATTTGACATGGCAATTAAAGAAAAAAACAGGATCCAAAATATCTACAGATGATATTGATGTTTTATATAACGAAGGTATAGAAGCAGGGGCATTAGGAGGTAAGTTATTAGGCGCAGGAGGTGGCGGTTTTCTACTTTTTTATGTTCCTGAAGAATATCAAAAGGCAGTTAAAGATGCTATGAAAGATTTATTGCATGTTCCATTTCGTTTTGAAAATGGAGGAACGAGAATCATTCACTACAGTCCAGAGTCTTATGTACCGATAAAGAACATATGATAAAAAGAAAAATATTATTAACTTTAATAGTTTTTACTTCTCTAGTTGCCTGTTTTTTTCTACTTAAAAATACATTAATGGAAAAAGAGGAGTATACATATAAAATCATTACACATGGGATGGGAAAAATCGATGGTATGATTTCTTCTAATACCAAAGAAGGATTTGAAGTTTCCTATGAAAATGGAAATCGTCTATTTGATGCAGATATCCGTTTTTCGAGAGATAATGAATTGATTTTATGCCATGAGTGGAATGCTTTACTAGGATATTTTTCTTATCAAGAAAAGGATATTTATTATGATGATTTACACGTGGGACAATTACCAAATGAATTACTTCCTGATAAGGATGAATTTTCTGAAATTAGAATAAAAGGAGAATACACGCCACTTTGTTTTTCTGATGTAATTGGATACATGAAAGAAAAAACAGATTTTTATATTTTTCTCGACATTAAAACAGATATTAAAAAAACATTGGAGAAAATATGCTTGGATTGTAAGAATGATCCAAAACTACTAGATAGAATGATTCCATCGGTATATCATTTTGAAGATGTTGATATTGCAAAAGAAATTTACCCCTTTAAAAATATTGCAATTCGTCAATATGAAAACAAAGAAATATCCCCTGAAGAAATTGTTGATTTTTGCAAAAAGAGAAAAGTCAATATTGTCAACATAAACTATAAATATTGTACGGAGAGTTTGCTTTCGTTTTATCAAGATAATAATATGTCCGTTTTTGTTGCAGTTATTAATAATGAAGAAGAGCTTGATAATTTTCTTTCTATGGGAGCAAGCGGAATAGTGTCAGATGATATTTTTGAGGATATGGTAAATGGAAAAAGATAAGCAAGAAAGTAATGTGATTTGTAAATATGAGGTTGGATATACAACGGGCACTTTTGATTTGTTTCATGTTGGCCACCTAAATCTATTAGAAAATGCAAAAAAGTATTGTAATATTTTAATAGTAGGAGTTAGTACTGACGAATTAGTGCAATCATATAAGGGGGTATTACCAATCATTCCTTTTGAAGATAGAATAAGAATAATAGAAGCTTTAAAATGTGTTGATAAAGCAATACCGCAAACAAGTATGAATAAATTAGTAGCATTGGAGCGAATTCATTATGATGTTCTATTTCATGGAGATGATTGGAAAAACACAGAACTATATAATGATATAGAAAACAAGTTAAAAGAGAAGGGTATTCCTTGCATTTATTTTCCCTATACAACTAATGTATCAAGCAGAGAAATAAGAAAAAAAATTGAGGAGAAAAGAGGTAAAAAGGAATGAGGTACGATTATTTAATCGTTGGCGCCGGTTTATATGGAGCAGTGTTTGCTCGTGAAGCGAAAAAAGCAGGGAAAAAAGTATTAGTAATTGATCGCCGTTCTACAATTGCCGGAAACGTGTATACGGAAAAAATGGAAGGGATACAAGTTCATAAATATGGTGCACATATTTTTCATACCAATAATAAAAGAGTATGGGAATATGTGAATCAGTTTGCAGAGTTCAATCGATTTACGAATTCACCAGTAGCAAACTATAAGGGAGAGTTATATTCTCTTCCATTCAATATGTATACGTTTAATAAAATGTGGGGAGTAGTAACTCCACAAGAGGCAGAAGCCAGGATTCAGGAACAGAAAAAAGAGGCGGATATTACAGAGCCGAACAATCTGGAAGAACAGGCAATTAGCTTGGTAGGAACCGATATTTATGAGAAACTGGTTAAAGGTTATACGGAAAAGCAGTGGGGACGTCCCTGTACAGAACTTCCTGCATTTATTATCAAACGGCTTCCGGTTCGCCTGACTTTTGATAATAATTATTTTAATGCTCTCTACCAGGGGATTCCGATTGGCGGATATACGAAAATGGTTGAAAATATGCTAGATGGAATTGAAGTACGTTTGGAAGTCGATTATCTGAAAGAGAAAGCTCGCTTTGATTCCATGGCTGAGAAAGTGGTTTATACAGGGCCGATAGATGCATATTTTAACTATTCTCTGGGAGTTTTAGAGTATCGCTCTGTGCGATTTGAAACAGAAGTTTTGGACATGCCCAATTTTCAGGGAAATGCAGCAGTAAATTATACGGATCGTGAGACTCCATGGACACGTATTATCGAACATAAATGGTTTGAATTCGGAAAAGATGAAAATGGAAATGATATTCCCAAGACAGTAATTTCCAGAGAATACAGTTCTGAATGGAACGTAGGAGATGAACCATATTATCCGGTAAATGATGAAAAAAACAGTGCTCTTTATCAGAAATATAAGGCTCTTGCAGCAAAAGAAGATAAAATTATATTCGGCGGACGTCTGGGTGAATATAAGTATTATGATATGGACGCTGTTATTAACGCTGCACTGGAAATGACCAGAAAAGAATTATAGTGATTCGGGGAGAGTAAATAGGGTATGAACGCAACACTTATCATCATGGCTGCCGGTATCGGATCCCGTTTCGGAAAAGGGATCAAACAGCTGGAGAAAATGTCGGATACAGGGGAAATCATTATGGATTATTCCATTTATGATGCCATATCCGCAGGATTCAACAAAGTTGTCTTCGTAATCCGGAAGGAGATTGAAGAAGAATTTCGTCAGGTAATCG
>CALAAS010000052.1 GCA_937885015.1 uncultured Clostridium sp. | reverse complement strand
TGGATCCCGCGGGGAGTACACGCCTCGGAGCGAGAATGGATCCCGCGGGGAGTACGCGCCTCGGAACGAGAATGGGTCCCGCGGGGAGTACACGCCTCGGAACGAGAACGCATTCCGTGGAGAGTATATGCCCCGAAATGAGGCATCACAGCGCAGCGAAACGGAGAACCGGAGTGATGTGGTGAGCCGTTCGGAGGGAGACGGACCAAACCGGATTGAGGAACTGAAAAATGAGTTTCAGGATCTGGACAGCGGGATTGAAGCAGATGGAATTCTGGAGGTTATGCCGGATGGCTTCGGGTTTATCCGCTGCGAGAACTACCTTCCGGGCGAAAATGATGTGTATGTGGCGCCGTCCCAGATTCGACGTTTTAACCTGAAGACCGGTGATATTGTGCGTGGAAGCCGCCGGATTAAATCAGCTACGGAGAAATTTGCGGCACTGCTTTATATCAATTCCGTCAATGGATATCCGACCAGTGTAGTGGAGCGTCGGCCAAATTTTGAGAATCTGACGCCGGTTTTTCCAGATCAGCGCCTGCATCTGGAACGGATGGGGGCGAAAAACTCCACTGCCATGCGGGTAATGGATCTGCTTTCCCCCATCGGAAAGGGACAGCGAGGCATGATTGTGTCTCCGCCCAAGGCAGGAAAGACAACGCTGTTAAAGCAGGTGGCCACGGCGATTACCACCAATCATCCGGAAATGCACCTGATTATCCTGTTGATCGATGAGCGGCCGGAGGAGGTAACGGACATTAAGGAGACGGTTACAGGTCCCAGTGTGGAGGTGATTTACTCGACCTTTGATGAACTTCCGGACCGTCATAAGCGGGTATCGGAGATGGTAATTGAGAGAGCCAAGCGTCTGGTGGAGCACGGTCGTGATGTTATGATTCTTCTGGACAGTATGACTCGTTTGGCCAGGGCTTATAACCTGGTAGTTCCGCCCAGTGGACGAACTCTGTCAGGCGGTCTTGATCCGGCGGCGCTTCATATGCCAAAGCGTTTCTTTGGTGCGGCCCGGAATATGCGGGAGGGAGGAAGCCTGACGATATTGGCTACGGCGCTGATTGAGACGGGAAGCCGTATGGATGATGTTATTTACGAAGAGTTTAAGGGAACTGGAAATATGGAATTGGTGCTTGACCGGAAATTATCGGAGAAGCGGATATTCCCGGCCATTGATATCCTTCGTTCCGGAACGCGGCGAGATGATCTTTTGTTGACTGCGGAAGAAGCGGAGGCAGTGGATATTATTCACAAAGCCACCAACAGCCAGAAACCGGAGGAGTCTGTGGAACGCATTCTGGATCTGTTCTCGAAGACGCGCAATAACACGGAATTTGTGGAAATAACACGGAAACGCCGCTTTTTCTGACTTTTTTCTGATGGGTGAAAATGCTTGCAATTTATAGGAATCTGTGGTATGATAAGAAGGCTGTATTATCAGACGGTAGTTTTGACACCTGCGTGAGTCGTCCTTACGGGTTATGGGATGCTTAAATGATGGAAGAGCGGACCAGGGTGTGCAGAGCTTGACATACTGCCATGTGGCAGAGAAAATAAAGACGCGGTCGGAAATCGCACAGAAAAATTTCAGAGAGGTGAAAATCATGAGAGAAGGAATCCATCCCGCCTACTATCAGGCAAAGGTTGTCTGCAACTGCGGCAACGAGTTTGTGACAGGTTCTACCAAACAGGACATCCACGTAGAGGTTTGCTCCAAGTGCCATTCATTCTACACAGGCCAGCAGAAGGCTGCCGCTGCCCGTGGACGTATTGATAAGTTCAATCGTAAGTACGGTCTGAACGCAGACAAATAAGTTTGAACCATGTAAGGGTTGGGTTTTAGTGGCAACATTAAACTCAACCTTTTTGTTTTGAAACAACTGTTCAGAACGACGGATTGTTCTGGGCATTGTGTGAATAAAGAAAGGACAGCATGAAATATTCGGGAATTGGCGGTCAGGCTGTGATTGAGGGCATTATGATGATGAACCGCGATGATTATGCGGTGGCGGTCAGGCGGCCTGACGGTGAAATCGAGATTAAAAAGGACCGGTATGAAAGTATTACCAAAAAGGCAAAAATCCTGCGGCTTCCTTTTGTCAGAGGGATTTTCCGGTTTGCTGATTCTATGATCATCGGAATGCGGACTTTGACGTATTCTGCCAGTTTTTTTGAGGATGATGAGGAGTCGGAACCCGGGCGGTTTGAGCGCTTTCTGGACCGGATATTCGGCGAAAAGCTGGAGGGAATGATCATGGCGGGGGTCATGGTGCTTTCTTTCCTTCTGGCAATCGGGATTTTTATGATTTTGCCGCTGATCATTGCCGGACTGTTTCGGCAGTTTATCCCTTCGGAACAGGGAATTGCCATTTTGGAAGGTCTGGTGCGGATCGGGATTTTTATTTTATATATTAAACTGGTTTCCAGGATGGAGGATATCCGGAGAACCTTCATGTACCATGGCGCGGAGCATAAATGCATTAACTGTATTGAGCACGGCCATCCTCTGACCGTGGAGAACGTCCGGATCAGTTCCAAAGAGCACAAGCGGTGCGGAACAAGCTTTCTGCTGATTGTGATGGTAATCAGTATTTTCTTTTTTATGATTGTGCGGGTGGACGGTGTTGCACTCCGGATTGCCAGCCGCATTATTCTGATTCCGGTTATTGCCGGCGTTTCCTATGAGATTTTGCAGCTGGCGGGGCGCAGTAATTCAAAATTTATGGATTTGGTAAGCCGTCCCGGTATGTGGATGCAGGCTTTGACGACGAAAGAGCCGGATGACTCCATGATCGAGGTGGCAATTGCGGCGACAGAAGCCGTGTTTGACTGGAAGGCGTATCTGAAGGAAAATTTTCCGGAGACACTTGAGGAATGCGTGGAAACCAGGCAGCTGTGATGGCCTTGGTTTGGGAGAGATGAAGAACGTATGATGGGAAAAGATGAGACGGGTCTGACCTGGAGGAGGCTTCTGGAGGAAAGCGCGGCAAAGCTTCAGGCGGCAGGAATTGCGGATGCGAAAACCGATGCATGGTATCTTCTGGAGGCGGCGTTTGGACTGGATCGAGTTCACTATTATATGGAGCAGAATCAGCAGATCCGGGAGGAGCGCCTGGCGGCCGGTTGGGATGCATACTGTGAGAGCCTGGAAAAACGGGCGCTGCGGATTCCCCTGCAGCAGATTCTGGGGAACCAGGATTTCATGGGCTTGACATTTGCAGTGGATGAAAATGTGCTGATTCCGCGGCAGGATACGGAGACTCTGGTGGAGGCGGTTCTGCGGGAGCATCCGGAGAAAACGTGCCGGATTCTGGATATGTGTACCGGAAGCGGCTGTATCGCCCTGAGCCTGGCGGTGCTGGGGGGATATGAGAACGTGACGGCTGTGGACATTTCGGAAGGGGCACTGCGGATTGCCAAGAAAAATGCCAGGCGGTTGTTCCTGATTCAAAAGGGAACCCTGCGTTCCAGGTCTTTTCAGGTGTCGGAACATCCGTGGCGTCTGGAAATGAAAACCTGGGTGGCCAAAGAGCTGACGCCAGGGGCGGAGCTTTCGGAGCGGTGTTTGACGCTTCTGCAGAGCAACCTGTTCCGGGAAGTGGAAGAAGAGGAGAGGTACGATGTGATCGTTTCCAATCCGCCGTACATTCCTTCTGCGGTGATCGAGGAACTGGAGCCGGAAGTACGGGATCATGAGCCGCGGATTGCTCTGGACGGACAGGAGGATGGTCTGTATTATTACCGGGTGCTGGCGCTGCAGTGCAGCCGCCATTTAACACAGGGTGGAACTGTATATTTTGAAATCGGGTATGATCAGGCGGAGTCAGTCAGCCGCATTCTGAACATTGCCGGATACCGTGACATAGAGACAATAAAAGATGAACCGGGCTTGGATCGGGTGGTAAAGGCCCGCTGGAATAGAGGAGGTTTTTGATGTTTGACAGACTGGATGATCTGCTGATCCGCTATGAAGAGCTGATGGAGGAATTAAATAATCCGGATGTGGCGGCGGACACCAACCGTTTTCGTAAGTTGATGAAGGAACAGTCCGACCTGGCTCCCATTGTGGAGGCATACCGGGAGTATAAAAAGGCAAAACAGGATGTGGAGGATAGTCTGGCCCTTCTGGAGGAGGAGTCGGATGAAGAAATGCGGGAGATGGCCAAGGAAGAGCTGAGCGATGCCAAAAAGCGCATCGAGGAACTGGAACAGCAGTTGAAGATTCTTCTTCTCCCCAAAGATCCCAATGATGATAAGAATGTAATTGTAGAGATTCGGGCCGGTGCCGGCGGTGATGAGGCGGCTTTGTTTGCTTCAGAGCTTTACCGGATGTATGTGCGTTTCGCAGAGCGCAATCGCTGGAAAACGGAGCTCGTGAATGTCAGTGAGAATGGAATTGGCGGCTTTAAAGAGGTTGTGTTTATGATTAACGGCCAGGGGGCCTATTCCAAGATGAAGTATGAGAGCGGAGTACATCGCGTACAGCGTGTACCGGAGACGGAGTCCGGCGGCCGTATCCATACGTCTACGGCTACTGTGGCCGTCATGCCGGAGGCAGAGGATGTGGATGTGGTAATTGACGAAAAGGATATCCGGATTGATGTTATGAGAGCTTCCGGAAATGGCGGCCAGTGCGTCAATACGACCGACTCGGCAGTTCGTCTGACCCATATGCCCACAGGAATCGTGATTTACAGCCAGACGGAAAAATCTCAGCTGCAGAATAAAGAGAAGGCATTCCGCCTGCTGCGCTCCAAGCTGTATGATCTGGAGTTGGAAAAGCGCCAGAGCGAGGAGGCAGAGGCACGGCGCAGTCAGATCGGAACGGGCGACCGGTCGGAAAAAATCAGAACCTACAATTTTCCCCAGGGCCGTGTGACGGAGCATCGTATTAAACTGACGCTGTACCGGATTGATGCTATCATGGACGGTGATCTTTATGAGATCATAGACAGCCTGATTGCGGCGGATCAGGCAGCTAAGCTGGCAAAGATGAATGAAGGCGTTTAAAGGCCGGAAAGGAGAGGCGGATGGAGAGAAGGGATAAGGTAAATTATTACCTGGATCTGGCGGAAATGGTTTCTCAGAGAAGTACGTGCCTGAGAAAGCATTATGGAGCGGTGATCGTCAACAATGACGAGGTGGTTTCCACAGGCTATGTGGGGGCACCGCGGGGACGCAGAAACTGCAGTGATATCGGCCGCTGTATCCGTGAAGAACTCCATGTTCCCAGAGGAGAGCGTTATGAGCTTTGCCGCAGCGTTCATGCGGAGGCAAACGCCATTATCAGCGCTTCAAGAGAGCGGATGATCGGCTCGTCACTGTATCTGACTGGAGTGGATGCGCGGACGGGAGAATACGTGGAAAATTCCAGCAGCTGTTCTATGTGCAAACGGATGATTATCAATGCGGGAATCAGCCGGGTCTACATCCGGGACACTAAGAACGATTACCGTGTAGTTGAAGTAGAGGACTGGATTCGGGAGGACGAATCCCTGGAAGGGAAGTTCGGCTATTGAATAAACCTGTAAAATGGATGAGAAGAGGCGCGCTTTTTCTCGCCGGTGCCCTGTGTGCCGGCGGGGTGGGCGCGTCTGTGCTTTTTTATGGGAACCGGTCAGAAGAGACGACAGAGCAGGCGATAGTCCTGGAACCAGAACGGGAGAAATCGTCGGCTGTTTCGGCGGAGCCGCCGGTTCCCTTTGAAGCACTTTTAGAAGAGAATGCGGATGTGAAGGCATGGCTGGAGATACCGGGGACGGGAATATCTTATCCGGTGGTGCAGGCAGCAGATAATGAGACATATCTCCACCGGGATTTTCATGGAGATGAAAACGCGGCTGGATCGATTTTTCTGGACTATGCCAGTGATCCGGATTGTAAGGGGGCCCATTCCGTTTTCTATGGGCATCACATGCGGAATGGGAGTATGTTTGCAGAACTGGTGCGCTTTAAGGAGAAGGATTATTTTGAGGATCATCGGGAGATTACTCTGTATCTGCCGGAGGAAACGTTGTATCTTCGCACCATTGGGACTGTGGTCTCAGACAGCAGCGGTGTGCGCCGGCGCACGGATTTTGCCTCCAAGGAGGAACTGACTGCTTATGCGGAAGTTATGACGGAAAATTGCCTGTTCCGGGAGCTGCCAGAGGAGGAAATAGAAAGCTTATATTCCTTTGTGACCTGCAGCTATGAATTTGAGGATGCAAGAACGATCCTGTATGCAGTCAGAGAGCCAGAAAGCGGCGTGGCTGAGGGAAACCGGCAGGATGCAGACATGAAATAAATTTGCAAGACAGGGCGTTTTGTGCTATATTACGTATAGTGCTGAAATATGCCCTTTTGTGAAAAATATGTACGAGGAGAACAAAAAGATGAAAGGTATTGTTTTGGCGGGCGGTTCAGGAACACGTCTCTACCCGCTTACCCGAGTGACATCCAAACAGCTTTTGCCGATCTATGATAAACCGATGATTTATTATCCGCTTTCGGTTCTGATGAATGCCGGAATCCGGGATATTCTGATTATTTCCACACCGGAGGATACGCCGCGCTTTGAGGCACTGTTCGGGGATGGGAGCCAGTTTGGCATCCATTTGAGCTATGCCGTACAGCCAAGTCCCGATGGATTGGCCCAGGCCTTTATCATTGGCGAGAGGTTTATAGGCAGCGATTCGGTTGCCATGATCCTGGGAGATAATATTTTCCAGGGCCAGGGCCTCAGAAAGCGCCTTAGGACTGCTGCCTCCAAGGCTTCTGGAGCAACTGTATTCGGTTACTATGTGGACGATCCGGAACGGTTTGGTATTGTGGAATTCGATGATCAGGGAAAGGCTGTTTCCATTGAAGAGAAGCCGGAGAAACCCAAGTCCAATTACTGCGTGACAGGCCTGTACTTCTACGACAACCGGGTGGTGGAGTATGCCAAAAATCTGAAACCGTCAGCCCGCGGCGAGCTGGAAATTACGGATTTAAACCGGATTTATCTGGAAAATGGCGATCTGGATGTGATCCTGCTGGGCCAGGGTTTTACCTGGCTGGATACGGGAACCCATGAGTCTCTGGTGGAGGCTACGAATTTTGTGAAGACGGTGGAGACCCATCAGCACAGAAAGATTGCCTGCCTGGAAGAGATTGCCTATTTAAATGGCTGGATTACCAGGGATGACATGATGGCTGCCTATGAAGTATATAAGAAAAATCAGTATGGAAAATACCTGAAGGATGTGTTGGACGGAAAATATGTGGACCGTCTGCATCTGGAAGGCTGATAGAAAGGATTCGAGAAGGATGAAAATTATCGTAACAGGCGGCGCCGGCTTTATCGGCGGAAACTTTGTACATCATATGGTAAATAAATACCCGGAGGATACCATTATTAACCTGGATCTTCTGACCTATGCGGGCAACCTGGAGACCTTAAAACCCGTGGAGAATAAACCCAACTACAAATTTGTCCGGGGAGATATTGCGGACCGGAAGTTTGTGTTTGACCTGTTCGAGAAGGAAAAACCGGACATGGTGGTAAACTTTGCGGCGGAGAGCCATGTGGATCGTTCCATTACGGATCCGGAGGCTTTTGTACGGACCAACGTAATTGGAACCACCACGCTGCTGGACGCCTGCAGAGAGTACGGCATTCAGCGTTACCATCAGGTATCCACGGATGAGGTATACGGAGATCTGCCCCTGGACCGTCCAGAGCTTTTCTTTACGGAGGAGACGCCAATCCATACATCCAGTCCATATTCCTCGTCTAAGGCCAGTGCAGATCTGTTTGTATTGGCATACCACAGAACCTACGGACTTCCGGTTACGGTGTCCCGCTGTTCCAATAACTACGGCCCCTATCATTTTCCGGAGAAGCTGATTCCTCTGATGATCAGCCGGGCGCTGGCGGATGAGGAGCTGCCGGTATATGGGGACGGCGCCAACGTCCGCGACTGGCTTCACGTATCGGATCACTGCGAGGCCATTGATTTGATTATCCATAAAGGACGTGTGGGAGAGGTCTATAATATCGGCGGTCATAATGAGAGAACGAATTTGGAAGTTGTGAAAACGATTCTTGCGGCTCTTGGAAAGCCGGAGAGCCTGATCCGCTATGTAAAGGATCGTCCGGGCCATGATCTGCGCTACGCCATAGACCCGACTAAGATCGAGACAGAGCTTGGATGGAAGCCGAAGTATAATTTTGATACGGGAATTCAGCAGACGATCGAGTGGTATCTGAACAATCAGGACTGGTGGAAGCACATCATCAGCGGTGAGTACAGCCAGTATTTTGAAAAGATGTATGGAGATCGGTTATGATGAAAGTATTGGTGACAGGAGTAAAGGGACAGCTGGGATTCGACGTGATGAACGAGCTGAAAAAGCGGGGCATTACCGGCATTGGCGTAGATGTGGATGAGATGGATATTACAGATGCGGCGGCCTGCCGCCGCGTAATTTCTGAGGCCGGACCGGATGCGGTAATCCACTGCGCCGCATATACTGCAGTAGATGCAGCGGAGCAGAATATGGATCTCTGCCGCCTTGTCAATGCCGGAGGAACCCGGAATATTGCAGAAGTGTGCCGGGATCTGGATATCAAGATGATGTATATCAGCACAGACTATGTGTTCAACGGACAGGGAACCAGACCCTGGGAGCCGGATGATGAAAGGGATCCGCTGAATGCGTATGGCCAGGCCAAATATGAAGGAGAGCTGGCCATGGAGGAACTTCTTCAGAAATATTTTATTGTGCGGATTGCCTGGGTGTTTGGCGTCAATGGAAAGAATTTTATCAAGACCATGCTGCGGCTGGGAAAGGAACGCGGGGCAGTGAGCGTGGTGGATGACCAGATTGGTTCTCCCACCTATACCTATGACCTGGCCAGACTTCTGGTGGATATGATCCAGACGGAGAAGTATGGCCGATATCACGCCACCAATGAAGGACTGTGCAGCTGGTATGAATTTGCCAGAGAGATTTTCCGGCAGGCCGGAATGACAGATGTTCAGGTATCTCCAGTCAGCACGGCTCAGTATACAGCTATGTATCCGGGACAGGCAAAGCGTCCGGAAAACAGCCGGATCAGCAAGGAAAAGTTGTCAGAAAATGGCTTTGAGCGTCTGCCTTCCTGGCAGGATGCGCTGGGGCGTTATCTGAAAGAAATTCTGTAGGGCGGAAGAATATTTTGCGAAGCGGGAAAATAAGAGAGTCGAGGAGGACATCGAAACGATGGGAAAATATTTTGGTACAGACGGCTTCCGTGGCGAAGCAAACGTAACTCTGACGGTGGAGGACGCTTATCGGGTTGGGCGTTTTCTGGGCTGGTATTACGGGCAGAAAGCAGCGTCCGGTCGGTGCCGCGTGGTAATCGGAAAGGATACGAGACGCAGCAGTTACATGTTTGAGTATTCGCTGGTAGCAGGTCTTACGGCCTCCGGTGCAGACGCATATCTTCTGCATGTGACGACAACGCCAAGCGTATCCTATGTGGTGCGGACAGAAGGCTTTGACTGCGGAATTATGATTTCCGCCAGTCATAATCCCTATTACGACAACGGAATCAAGGTAATCAATGAGCGGGGAGAAAAGCTGGAAGAGGCGGTAATCGAGCGCATTGAATCTTATCTGGACGGCGAGATGGGGGAAATTCCCTATGCAAAGCGGGATGCCATCGGCCGTACCGTGGATTTTGCGGCGGGGCGCAACCGTTACATCGGATATCTGATTTCCATTGCCACCCGCTCCTTTAAAAATATGCGGGTCGGCCTGGACTGCGCCAACGGAAGCGCATCGGCCATTGCCAAGAATGTATTTGATGCGCTTGGGGCAGAGACGCATGTGATTCACAATAATCCAGATGGGGTCAATATCAATACGGACTGTGGTTCTACTCATCTGGAGGGACTTCAGAAATTTGTGAAGGAAAATCATCTGGACGTGGGGTTTGCCTATGACGGGGATGCGGATCGCTGCATGGCAGTGGACGAGAATGGCGAGATTGTGGACGGCGATAAGATCCTTTATCTCTGCGGAAAATACATGAAGGAGCAGGGAACGCTGGTCAACAATACGGTGGTAACCACGGTCATGTCGAATTTTGGCCTGTATAAGGCCTTTGACCGGGAAAACATTTCCTACGAGAAGACGGCGGTGGGAGATAAGTATGTGTATGAGAATATGGCCCAGAACGGCCACTGCCTGGGCGGCGAGCAGTCGGGACACATTATTTTCAGTAAGCATGCGACCACGGGGGATGGGATTTTGACCTCCTTAAAAGTGATGGAAGTAATCTTGGAAAAGAAAGAGACCCTGGCAAAGCTGGCTTCGGAGGTAAAGATTTATCCGCAGGTTCTGAAGAATGTGAAGGTAAAGAGTAAAGAGGCGGCCCAGGCGGATCTGGCAGTGCAGGCTGAGGTTGCAAAGGTGGCAGAGGCCCTGGGAGATACGGGACGGATCCTTCTGCGCCAGAGCGGAACAGAGCCGCTGATCCGTGTGATGGTGGAGGCGCAGAGCGACAGTTTGTGCGAAACCTATGTGGATCAGGTAATTGCGGTAATGGAACAGCAGGGGCATCTGCTTTAAGGCAGCCTGCGAAAATATATAAAATACTGGGGATGCTGTATAAAGGCGGTTTTATGCGGCATTCCCACTATTTGTGTAAAGAGGTAGAAGATATGAGAGAACAGCTGACGCCCAGCGATGTGAAAAAGATTCAGGAAGAAATTGATCACCGGAAACTGGTGGTTCGCAAGGCTGCCATTGAGGCGGTGAAGGAAGCCAGAGCCCAGGGAGATCTCAGCGAGAATTTTGAATATTATGCGGCAAAAAAGGATAAGAACCGCAATGAGAGCCGGATTCGTTATCTGGAAAATATGCTGAAAAACGCCCGCATCGTGTCGGATCAGTCCCGGCCGGATGAGGTGGGCATCAATGATACGGTAACTCTCTATTTTGAGGATGATGACGAGGAAGAGGTATACCGTCTGGTAACCAGTATTCGGGGCAACTCCATGAAGGGACTGATCAGCATTGAATCACCTTTGGGAAAGGCTATTCGGGGACGCCATGTGGGAGAAGAAGTTAAAGTGCGGGTTGACGATAAAATCAGCTATGTAGTCCAGATACAGAAGATCGAGAAAACCGGCGAAGAAGATACGGACCAGATTCGAAGCTACTGAGGCGGTATTGGTTCCGGATTCCGGTTGGATGGATCGGGAGAAAGGAGGGGACATGCGGGAAAAGAGCGTGTTTCATATAACGAAAACAGTGGCGGGGTTTCCGATTCTTCTTTACCTGGGGATTCTGGCTCTGGTTATGGTCTGCATGTATGCTGACTGCCTGCCTGACGGCCTGGTAGGCGGCCTGCTGGTTTTGATGGTACTTGGAGAAGGCCTGAATGTTCTGGGGAATACGGTACCAGTCGTTCGGACCTATCTTGGCGGCTCGGTTGTCTGTATTCTGGGAGCAGCGGTAATTCAGGCGGCGGGACTGATTCCGGCGGGTACCCACCAGTTATTGGATCGTTTCGTCAATGAAGAGGGGTTTCTGGTATTCTATATATCAGCTCTTATTACTGGGAGTCTGTTTAATATTGACCGGAATCTGCTTTTACGGGCCACGGTACGCCTTCTTCCCACTGCCATTCTGGCACTGGCGGTGGGAGTGACTTTGTCTGGTATTCTGGGAATAGTTATGGGGGATACCTTTCTGGAGGGGATTCTCTACATCGGAATTCCCATGACAAGTGGCGGGATGACAGCGGGAGCTGTGCCATTGTCGGGAATGTATGCATCTGTGCTCCAGGCGGACGCCGGAGAGATTCTGACCAGGATAGCCCCGGCAACGGTGCTGGGAAACTGTGTGGCAATTATTTTCGGCGGGTTGGCCAATAATCTGGGGGAGAGGAGACCGTCCCTGACGGGAAACGGCCGCCTGGTTAATGACGGTCAGGTGGTTAAGCCGCAGCCGCCGATGAAGCCGACGTTTGAGCTCTTGATGACAGGACTCGTCATTTCTCTGGTATTTTACGGACTAGGCGCTCTCTGTCATAAGTGGGTGCCTGTGATTCCTACCTATGCCTGGATGATTATTGCTGTGGTTCTGGTAAAGGGGACTGGAATTCTGTCTGCCCGTCTGGAGGATGCAGCTCGGGAGTGGGGACAGTTTGCTATTAAAAGCTGGACGGCTGCAGCATTGACGGGAATTGGGGTGACACTGATTGACCTGAAGACGATTCTTCACACACTGACTCCCCTGTATCTGCTGTCAGTGATATTGATCGTGGGGGCGATCACACTGACTGCGGCTCTGGTTGGGATTCGGATGGACTTTTATCCGCTGGAATCGGCGATTGCAGCGGGCATGTGTACGACGAACATGGGCGGTTCCGGCAATGTGGCGGTGCTCAGCAGCTCCAGACGGATGGAACTGCTGCCCTTTGCCCAGATTGTGACCCGCTCCTGCGGGGCGCTGATGCTTACGATTGGCGGCGTACTGATCCAGTTTCTGGCATAGCAGGTAGAGCGGCAGGGGAGGAGGAGAGTATGAATATTTTTGTTGGGATTATGTTGTTTTTTGCTGCGTTAGGACTTTTAGATGAAATTCTGGGCGGAAAACTGGGATTTATGCCGGATTTTGAGAAAGGTCTTACGACTATGGGGGGACTGGCTCTTTCAACGGTGGGCTTTTATTCCATTGGGGTAACGTATGTGCAGACCCATGCGGAGCAGATTGCCGCTGCCGCAGAGAGAATGCCTTTTGACCCCTCTCTGGCGGTGGGGTGCCTGCTTGCTCCCGATATGGGGGCCTTGGGAATTGCCCAGCGGCTGGCTGCTACATCGACTCTGGCTATTTTTACGGGAGCTATGGTATCCGGGGGGCTGGGGCAGACTCTCGGGTATCAGCTTCCAGTATTCCTGGCAGCAGTGAGGAAGGATGAGATTCCAGAACTGATGCGGGGTTTTATTTTTGGACTGATTATGCTGCCTTCCGGTCTTCTGGTTGGGGGACTTCTTCTGGGACTTGCGCCGGTTACTCTTTTTTTTAACATGCTTCCGGTCCTGATTCTCTGCGTGGTTCTGATCGGTGCGTTCCTGCTGTTTCCTGGATGCACCATGCGGTGCCTGATTGCAGTGGGAAATCTGATCCGGATCGCCAGTTTTGTCCTGTTCGGAATCGCTGTGTTTGGTGTTTTCGTGCCGGAATATGCAGTGGTAGATGCTTCCCTGGTATCAGAAATGCTTTATATGGTGTTGCGAATGGTGGTTGTGGCCTGCGGCGGCCTGGTTTTATCTCACATTGCTCTGGACCGGCTGGAAAAGCCGATCCAGGCAGTGGGAAGATTTCTGGGGGTAAACAGCGAGTCTGTGGTGGGTTTGGTACTGTCCTGCACTCAGAGCCTGGCCATGCTGCCTCTTTTTTCCAAAATGGATCGGCGTGGGAAAATCCTCAATGCGGCTTTTTCTGTGACTGGAGCTTATGTGGTGGGCGGCCAGATGGCTTTTGTCTCTTCTCTGGTACCTTCGGATGCTCTGAGTGTGTACATGCTCAGCAAGACCATCGGCGGTGTGCTGGCCATTGCATTGGCAGTATTGTGCGACAGAAAACAGGCTTCCTGATATTTTACGCGCTTTTAGAAAAAATTCTTCGTCAGAATTCTTTTTTCTGGAGAATGGAGATACTCAGGCGAAGCGAAAATACCAACGCCACAAGTGACAGGAGTATCATTGGCAGAATCAGAAGCCATGGTCCGGATGCGGAGAGGGGAGATAAAACCCGTTCCAGCTCCGGGCCATTTTCTGCGTGATCTGCCAGTTTGCCGGCCATGCTGGCAGCGGCTGTGATGACAGCAAAGAATGCGCCTATAACGGCCAGAATGGCAATCCGCCCCTTCTCACTGCCGAATTTCAGGTGAAAAGGCAAAGTGACGGATATGAGAAGGAAGATCATCGGAAGGACACAGGCGGCAGTCCAGAGCGTTTCGGCGAGGCTGGCCCTGGGATTGAACAGAGTGGCAGCCACGGCAATGGAGACGGCCAGCAGCCAGGAGGCGGCGGACGCCAGTATGGAGAAGATATATTTTTCAAAAACGTATTCCTTGCGGGTAATGGGCAGAGTAAAGAGGAAGGCAAACCCATTGTCAAAGCTGTCGTAATTTAATGAACTGACAGCGTAGAGAGAGCCGATAAAGGTCAGATATCCGATGGGAAACGAAGTCTGCCTTCCGGTAAAGGTAATAAAAACAGCAAAAATCAGGCAAAGACCGAAAAACCCCATCTGAAGCTTCATAAGTCGAAAATCTTTAATCAGTAATCCTTTCATAGTCGAAATCCTCCGTTTTTACAGGTGCTGCAGATCTGGCGAAGAGGCCTGTTCCGATTCTCCCAGCGCCATCATGGAAATCAGTCCATCTAGGGATGCCTGTTCCACCACCAGCTGCGGATAATTTTCCCGGTAATAGGATGCCTCCTTTGTAATGGCGCTGAATCCATAGGCCTCCTGCTTCCAGCACAGAAGGTGTTCCCTGTCCAGGGCAGAAAACTGTTCCGGAGCCGCTTTGATGAGACCGTAGGAGCTTAACAGCACATCCGTGTCCTCATGGAGAAGAATGCGGCCTTCGTGGATCAGATAGAGATCGTCACATAATGCTTCCAGATCGCTTGATATGTGGGAGCTGATGAGGATGGAACGCCCCTCATCCCGGTTCATGTAACTCTGCAGCAGGGAAGACAGTTCATCCCTGGCGATTACATCAAGGCCAGCTGTCGGTTCATCGAGAATCAGAAGCGCTGCTTCATGGGAAAGAGCCAGAAGAAGTTTGAGCCTGGCTTTCATCCCGGTGGAGAAATCCCGGAGCCGTTTTCGCTGCGGAAGCTGGAAACGGTTCACATATTCGAGGAAGAAATCGGAATCAAACCGGGGATACAGGGATTGCTGAACAGGAATTAGATCTTGGATCGTCAGCCAGCCGCTGAAGCAGGAGTCGGAAAGCACAACACCGAGTTTTTGCCGATCTTTGGCCGTCATTTGACTGGTTTCTCTGCCGAATATCCGGATTTCGCCGCCATCGGGGTGCAGAAGTCCTAAAATAGCTTTGAAGGCAGTGGTTTTTCCGGCGCCGTTGCGTCCCACCATTCCGGTAATGCAGCCGGGCGGTACCTGGAAGGAACAGTCCAGGGAAAAAGAATCATAATGTTTCTGCAGATTTTTTACATTCAGCATGTTTCATCCTCCAATATGCAGTCCAACAAACTGCGAAGCTCTTCATTTTGGATCCCATAGCGACGGGCCTTCTGAACCGCCTGATGCAGATCTTCCTCCACTTCTTTGCGCTGTTCCTCCCAGATCAGCTGGCGGTTGGTTGCGGTGATGTAGCTTCCCTTTCCGTGGACAGTGGAGGAAAAACCCTGTGCTTCCAGTGTATCGTAGGCTTTTTTCACAGTCAGGGCACTGATTTTCAGCGTACCCGCCAGGGCACGCACGGAGGGAAGTGCATCACCCTCCTGCAGACTGCCGTCTCGAATCTGTGTTTTGATCTGCTCTACGATTTGTTCATAGATGGGAACCATCGATGAATGGTTAACAATCAGTTTCATGGTAAACTCCTTTTACGGCCGTTGGTGAGAAATTCTACACAAACAGTATATAACAGTATATAACGGTTGTCAAGACACGAAATTTTCTGTGCAATAAGAAAGAAGCTCGCCCGCGAGCTTCTCCGCCTGCGGCGGGTCGCTTTTGCGACAGAATTCCTCTCCGCCTGCGGCGGGTCGCTTTTGCGACAAAATTCCTCTCCGCCGCATGGCGATCCGCGCGGAGCGTTTTTTATTTCATAGGACGTATTTTCCTATGAAATAAAAAACCCCCGGGATGATTTTTCATCCCGGGGATTTTCCACTCTTTATAAAGTAAAATTGTACAAATTCGATTAAGCAAAGCTCTGCTCGGTTCTGTCGATGATCTCATCCTGAAGCGGTTTATCCAGGTTGCGGAAGTGATCACTGTATCCGGCAACACGAACGATCAGGTCTTTGTAATCCTCCGGATGCTTCTGAGCTTCCTGAAGCAGTTCGCGGTGAACTACGTTGAACTGTACGTGATGTCCATCCATGTTGAAGTAAGTACGGATGTAGTTTGCCAGGTTGTTGATACCCTCTTCGCCAGCCAGAACCTCTGGTGTGAACTTCTGATTCAGCAGAGTACCGCCAGTCTTTAAGTGATCCATCTTTGCACAGGACTTGATAACTGCGGTCGGTCCGTTTACATCGGCGCCCTTCTCCGGAGAGATACCCTCGGATACCGGCTTGTGAGCCAGACGGCCGTTGGGACTTGCGATCATAACATCGCCGAAGTACATATGGCAGGTGGTCGGAAGCATGTCAACACGGTAAGAACCGCCTCTCATGTTGGGACGAGCCGATACGTTGTCAACGAAGTAGTTGAAGATTTCCTTCATCAGGTCATCTGCGTAGTCATCATCATTACCATACTTCGGAGTCTTGTTGCTAACCAGGTTATGGATATCTTCATAGCCTACGAAGTTTGCTTTCAGAGCGTCAAGAAGCTCAGCCATGGTAAATTTCTTGTGATCGAATACGTTGTACTTAACAGCAGACAGACAGTCGGTGATGGTACCCGTACCTACACCCTGAATAACGCTGGTGTTGTAACGAGCGCCGCCTGCGTTGTAATCCATACCTTTTGCGATACAGTCATCGGTCAGGATGGACAGGAACGGAACCGGCATATACTCAGCGAAGATCTGCTCGATCACGTTGGAACCTTTAACCTTGATGTCAAGGAAGTAGTTAATCTGTTTCTTGTATGCCTCCCACAGCTCATCATAGGTCTTGAACTCTCTGGCGTCGCCCGTCTGAAGACCCAGCTGCTTGCCGGTCATCTGATCTACACCGTTGAACAGAGTCAGTTCAAAGATCTTCGGCAGGTTGAAGTAACCCTGAAGGATATAAGCCTCTGTACCGAATGCGCCAGTCTCAACACAGCCTGAGGAACCGCCCTTACGAGCATCTGCCAGAGATTTTCCAGCATTCATCAGCTCCTGAATGATTGCCTCTGTGTTGTAGAATGCGGGCTGGCCCCATCCCTCACGGGCAACTTCACAGGCTCTCTTTAAGAACTTCTGCGGGTTCTTGCGGCTGATCTGAACGTTGGAGTTGGGCTGAACCAGTCTCATCTCGTCCATACAGTCAAGGATAATATAGGAAACTTCGTTTACACCATCTTCGCCGTTGGGTTTGATACCGCCGGTGTTGATGTTGCAGAAGTCGGTGTATGTGGAACTCTCTTTTAAGGTAATACCTACCTTCGGCGGAGCCGGCTGGTTGTAGAATTTAACCCACAGGCACTCCATCAGCTCCAGAGCTTTCTCTCTGGTCAGGATGCCGTCTTCTACGTCCTTCTCATAGTAGGAACCAAGGTGCTGATCAAAGTGTCCCGGTGAGTAAGCATCCCACGGATTCAGCTCGGTGGTAACTGCCAGATGGGTAAACCAGTAGTGCTGGATTGCCTGGTAGTAGGTCTGCGGTTTGTGAGCCGGTACAACGTCACAGTTGGCAGCGATCTGAAGCAGCTCAGCCTTTCTCTGCTCGTCGGTGCACTCCTCAGCCATCTTTCTGGCCAGGTCTGCGTAACGTTTGCCAAGGATCATGATAGCGTCGCAGCAGATGCTCATAGCATTCAGCTGTGCTTTCTTATCAAGCGCCTTCGGATCATTCATGTAGTCAAGGTTTGCGATGGCAGCCTTGATATCGTTCTGATAATCCAGGTAGCCTTTCTTGAAGATGTTCTCAGAACCAACGGTATGGCCCGGTCCGCGCTGTTCCATGAACTCGGTAAAGATACCGGCTGCATAAGCCTCTTTCCACTCATCCGTCATGGCATTTAAGATTTTGTGGCGGGTGGAACGGTTCTCCCAGTAAGGAATAATCATCTCTTCCTGCGTCTTCAGATCCTGCTCTGTAACGGTAAAGTTTACGATCTTACGATCATTCATGTTGTGCATGTCTTCCAGGGTGTGGCAGCACAGCTCCGGGAAAGTGGGAGCAGACTGGGGGCCATCGCCCTTTTCGCCTACGATCAGCTCATCGTCTGCGATGCTGATTGTCTTGTTAGAGAAGAAATGCTTTAATACCAGAGCACGAAGTTCCGGGATGGATACGCTGCCCTCGTATTTTTTGTAAGCCTCTGTCTCCAGTACGGCACGCTCCATATAGATGTGCGGCTGGGTCTCAACGCTGATCTTTCTCAGTCTCTTGATACGGTCATTCATACCGCGCTCTTTCATTCCAACAGCTGCCGCATTTACATTTGTTCCGCAGCAGGAAGCGCACTCTGCTGCTTCAAGTACTTTGTTGTCTGCCATGTTTTTAACCTCCTATTTTTGTGTTGCTGAATCCATGTTTCATAAATATATCTTTGAACAGCTCCATACGCTCTTTGGACGGGGCCTTTAATTCCTCTTCCTCGTCATATGGCCTGTCAAGTTTCTTGTATTTATGCATTCCCGTATTGTGATAGGGAAGCAGGTTGACCTGTTTCACAGAAATCTGATTCTGCTGCAGGAAATCAATGACCTGATTCATAAACTCTTCCGTTGCATTGACTCCCTCGATGGTGGGAATGCGGATGTTGAGTGTGGCGCCGTCTGCGCTCAGCTTCTTTAAGTTTTCCAGAATCAGGGTGTTGTCAACACCGATAAAGTGTTTATGTACTTCCGGATCCATCGCTTTAATATCATACAGGAATGTATCGATATAAGGAAGAATCCTCTGGAAGTTCTCGTAAGGGGCGTACCCGCAGGTGTCGATATTGACTCGGTATCCCTTATTATAAAGGATACGGCAGAGCTTTTCGATGTAGTCCATGTCCTGGCACATCACTTCGCCGCCGGAAAGAGTAATACCGCCGCCGGAATCTTCATAGAACATCCGGTCTTTTTCCGCCTCTTTTACCAACTCCTGAATGGTGTATTCTTTGCCGGCAATCTCGCGGGCGTTTTGCAGGCACCAGTCGGTACAGATGCCGCAGGCCGTGCACTTATCGCGATCCATCACAAGCTTGCCGTCCATAATGGAGTTGACGCCTTCGGGACATCGCTTGACACAGGAGCCGCAGGCTGTACAGCGGTCGTGGAAAAGCATCAGTTCCTTATGGTAGCGCTGGCTCTCAGGATTGTGACACCAGGCGCAGGATAAGGGACATCCTTTAAAAAAAATGCTGGTTCGTATTCCGTCTCCATCGTGAATGGAATACTTCTGAATATTAAAAACATATGGAGTGTCCATGATGCTTCATACCTCCTTACTTGAAAAACTAGACTGCGTTCTAGCTCTGAGTCTATAATACTACAAACGGTGTAGAAATGCAATACTAATTTGAAAAAATAGTTAGAAAACCATTTTTTCAAGACAACTATTTGTGCAAAATAGATAAAAAAATAACATTTTCGGAGGAAAATTAACGTGATATCAAAATATATTTATATGTCATATAAATTAAAGGAGATAGAGTGAAAATAAATTCATATATATGAAATGAAAAGATTGAGGAAAATTTGACAAACCACAGATTATAGTAGGGGGATTGGGAGGCTCACGACAAACGCATGAATGAATAAATTATGAACACCCTGTCCGGATTTTTTTGAT
>CALAAS010000051.1 GCA_937885015.1 uncultured Clostridium sp. | reverse complement strand
ACAATTCGTTCCGCATTCGCTTCCACCGCCATGGAAGACAAACCGTCGCTGATAATCAACTGCACATCCGGTTGCTTCACACACTCTGCTGCAATACGCTGCTCTGTCTCGCTGTCAAAACACCTTCCCAGATCCGGTCTGGTAAGAAACATATTTTTATCGACACAGCGTGTCGTAACTGAAAACCATTTCATTCGCTTGACAAGATCTTCGCTGACATCCAGGAGTACCGCATCCCTGGCCACCGCATGATCTGCCCGGAGTTTCAAAAATGTTTCCGTCCGAAGCCTGGGTCCCGCCTTTCCAACCCCAATTCTGGCCTTTGTTCTCTCTTTCATCCGCTCCAGCGCCGGTTCATTTTCCCATGAAATTGAAGACCCGTCTTTTACTGTGCCACTCCCTGCTTCAGGACCTCCTGTTTCTTTCTCCAGGCATCTTAAAACCAATTCCGCCATTTTTTCTATTTCAGAGGGGGAAAGCATTGTATCACCATCCTTTTCCAGTAAAAATCGTGGGATCTCCGGCCCGTTCCGTCAGCCTGCCATTTTTCATAATTCCCATTTTTTCCAGCCACCTCTCAAATTCCGGAATTGGATGCAGACCCAGAATCTCCCGAACCGCAGAAATATCATGATATGCATTGGTCTGATAATTCAGCATGATATCATCACTGGCCGGAACTCCCAGAATATAATTCACTCCGGCTGCCCCTAAAAGAAGAGCCAGATTTTCAATATCATTCTGATCCGCCATCATATGGTTGGTATAACAGCAGTCACATCCCATGGGCACTCCGGACAGCTTGCCCATAAAATGATCCTCAAGTCCCGCCCGTATAACCTGTTTCGAATCATACAGATACTCCGGTCCAATAAAACCCACCACTGTATTAACCATAAACGGATGAAATTTCCTTGCAAAAGCGTAACACCGAGCCTCCATGGTAACCTGATCCGCCCCCCAGTTGGCATCGGAAGAAAGTTCGCTGCCCTGCCCGGTCTCAAAATAGAGCACATTGGGGCCTGCAGACGTTCCGCTTCCCAAAAGCAGCTGAGCTGCTTCCTCTACCGTCTCTCTGGAAAATCCAAAGGCCCGGTTTCCCTTTTCACTTCCTGCAATGGACTGAAAAATCATATCACAGGGAGCTCCCTTTTTTACCGCCTCAATCTGGGTGGTAATATGCCCCAGCACGCAAATCTGCGTCGGAATTTCCCACCGGTGTTTTACTTCATCAAACCGTTTCAATACCTCCGCCAGACTGGACACGGTATCATTTACCGGATTTAGGCCAATCAGAACATCCCCACAGCCATAAGACAGTCCTTCAAACAATGAAGCAGTAATTCCTTCCACGTCATCCGTCGTATGATTTGGCTGTAAACGCGTTCCCATAATCCCGCGCTCTCCCACGGTGGTATTGCAGTGCGCCGTAACCCTGATTTTCTGTGCTCCGTAAATCAGATCCAGATTTCCCATCAGCTTGCAAACCGCTGCTACCATTTCTGCCGTCAAGCCTCTGGAAAGATTTCGTATTTTATTTTCATCTGCTTCATATGATAAAATCCACTCCCGAAGCTGGCTGACTGTCCAACCGCGAATTCCCATATAAATCGGCTTACTCAGCTCATCAATATTTATCCGGGTTACTTCATCCTCCTCATATGGTGCCACCGGATTTTCATAAAGCTCTTCCAGCGTCATTCCGGCCAAAACCTCTTTTGCCGCAATCCGTTCCAGTTCCGTATCCGCTCCAATCCCTGCCAGAACATCCCCAGACTTATGTTCGCTGGCTTTTGCCAGCACTTCCTTGACCGAGTCAAATGTAAAGGTCTGCCCGGAAAGTATCGTCCGATACCCCATATCTGCCTCCTCTTCTCAATGGAACACCAATGTTTTTACTACGACTGGAACCACCAGTCCGTTCATCAACGGTTTCCCAAGATCTATAAAATTATTTGCCTCTGCACGGATTCCATCCAGCGAAATAATCTGCCTTTTTCCTCTCATGGTTCTCCGCATCAGTTGCCCCAGTGCTTTTGCCATATCTTCCTGAAGGATCAGCAGAATCGGAATCTCCGGCAGAAGTGCCTGATCCAGTCCTGAACAAAGCGCTCCACAAAGTCGTTTTATTTCCTCATATGCCGGATTTCCCTTTCCAACAAGAGAAACTGCCATCCATTCTGAATCACTCTGCTGCAGAAACCATCGGGCCCGTTCCAGCAGCACATCTGCTTCCCCATTCCAGCAGGCGTTTTCCTCTTCCGCTGAAAGCTTCAAAACAGGAATATTTTTGAGCGGAAGGATCTCTTTTGCGTAATCCACCGTACTTCCCGAAATGGACGTGGTATAACTACCGGCCCCGATTACCGTTGCCCGAATGGTCTGCTCTGCCTTAAGCACTGAAAGTTCTGCGCACAAGCGGCTTTCCCGTATGGCTTCTGCCAAAATTATACCAATATCCCCAAAACAGAACGGCTCTTTTTTCGCAGTGCGGATACATTCTCCCACACCACCTGAAAAGCAGATACATGCCGGCGGGCCTTCTTCCATCATAAACTCCCCGGCCCCTCTGGTTTTAATCCGCTCATAAAGCGGCGTTCTTGGTGCCAGACCAACCATCTGTTCCAGCAGAACCGCCATAACCTGGCATAAGCGGCGAATCTCTTCCTGCGATGTCTTCTTGCCCAGCCTCAAACTGACCCCGGCATCTTCTGCAATTATGGCAGCACTCTCGCTTATGTATTCCACACATCCATCCTGATCCAGACGCACCTGACGTCCTCCAATATCGAGGCACCCGCATTTTACAAGCTTTCCTCTGTCAAACAGGACCGCATTGGAAGTTCCGCCTCCAATATCCAAATTTATGACGCGTTTCCCTAAATTCTCAGAAAATTTCTGTGCTCCGCTCCCCTGCCCGGCAATCAACGCTTCCAGATCCGGGCCAGCCGTAGATACCACAAAATCACCTGCAAATCCACTCAGACGCTCCAGCACCACTTTGGCATTCTCTTTCCGGGCAGACTCCCCGGTAATAATCACTGCCCCGGTCTCCACTTCAGATGGCCGAATACCCGCAAGCTGATACTCATGCTCCAAAATCCTGACCAGGGCAGGGGCATCAATCATAAATTCATTCAACAATGGCGTTGAATAAATCTCACTTTGATATAAAACCTTCTTTCCGACAATCTCCACAGATGGAACTGAAAAATATCCTGCCCTATTTTCTACAGATAAAAGACTAAAAATCAATTGCATAGTTGATGTGCCTATATCAATTCCCGCACTAAGAACTTGCACTCGATTCATAGTTGCTACCATTCCTTTCTTTATCGTACAATGCCAGTAGAATAACCGATAGTAAAATCATTGCTATTCCCGTAACGGATCGAATCGTCAACCCTTCTCCTAAAAATACAACTCCAGCAATCACACTCGTCACCGGTTCAAAGGTGCTTAAAAGAGAGGCTTTTTCCGCCCCAATTTTTCTCGTTCCAATTTGAAAAAACATGGTAGCCGCCACTCCGATCATCACTGCATTTATAAAAGCTAATAACCATCCTGTCATAGGAAATGAAAACTGTAATTTTCCAGACGCAATTGCTAATAAGCCAACTTCCACTGAAGAAAAGAGGGACAAATAAAAACTCACTGTACACGGTTCTAAATTTATCAAGCTACTTTTTGAATAACACAGAACATAAAATGCATATGTAAAGGAAGAACAAAGCGCCAGTAAAACACCATACAGTGAAATCTGTTCTCCCGGTAAGTAAAAAGAACTTATTCCCAAGGTGCATAAAACAGCACATACCAGGCGTATTAAATTTATTTTTTCATGGAACAGTAGTATGTTACCTAGAAGGACCAGTACAGGATATACAAAATGTATTGTTGTTGTCATTCCCGACGAAATATATTGATACGATTCGAATAGTAGCAATGGAGTCATAGAAAATCCCAATGAACATAAAAACAGCTGCCATAATTCTTTTTTGTTTACCAATATTTTTGTATTACCCTTTTTTATTATCTGTAAAAACAAAAACGGAATTCCCAGGAAAAACCGATAAAAGCAAAGAGTAATTGCATTTCCACCTAATGCATAAAAATGCATTGATGGTAATGGCATTAGTCCAAACAGCATTGCTGAAATAATTACCAACATAAATTCTTTACTCATAATTTTCTTTCCTTTTTATAATAGGGGAATGTTACAAAATTAAAATCTGCAACATTCCCCATCCCGTTTTGCTGAAAAACCGACCTTCCGTTTAACTTTCTATCTTTTAAAGTTCATATACATCCGGGCGACGATTCTCCCAAACTGCCAGATTTTTCTTGGTTTGTTTTGCGTAGTCCAAATCAATGTCCCCATATACAACACAATTTCGACCTTGAGCAGAACTAACAGCAATTCCTCTTGGATCTACTACCATTGACATACCAAACGGATGATCTGCATGTACAGCTCCAAATTGATTACAAACTGCTACATATGTCAAGTTTGTCAAAGCGCAGCTACGAACCAATAAATCCCAATCATTTGTTCGAGGCGGAAGCGGCTGACCTGCTGGAAATTCTGACGACACAACAATCAGATCAGCTCCTTTTAAAACCATGGTTCTAGCCTGCTCTGGAAAACGCAGATCATAGCATACTTCAAATCCTACTTTTCCAAAATCGAAGTCAACCAAACACAATTCATTTCCTGCTTCTACATAATCCGACTCTTTATAACCGGCCGCATCAAATAAATGTATTTTATTATAAGCTCCTATTTCTTCACCATTACGATTAAGCATAATCGAATGATTACAAATCTTCTCATTTTCTGCCCATGCCGCAAAACTTCCAGGAATAAAGTTCACATGATATTCTTTTGCCAATTCCTTCATCCGTTCAATAAACGTACTGGGTTTTGTTAAATCAATTGCATGCTTTTTAGCATCCTCTTTATCTGTTGGCGAATAATAACAATATTCTGGAAAAACAATTAAATCCAACGGAGCTCTGGAATGATTTACTGCTTCTAAAAACAAACGTTCCATTTCAGCCTGGTTTTCTTCTCGTGTTCCAACACTCCCCATCTGGCAAAGCGCCACATGAATCATGCCCTATTCCTCCTCTCTCCTATCAATATCAGTCCTCTACTTTACTAAGCTCACCAATAGCTCCCTTTAAACCTACATTTACAAGTTTTTCAAGATTCACAAATTTATCAACGTATCCACCAGCTGCAAAATTTTCTCTCCACTTAACTTCATTTGCATCCATTTTTTTAGCTGCCATAACAAGTTCTTCGAATTTATCCGCAGGCGCACAAATCACTCCATCTAAATCTCCATAAATGATATCCCCTGGATTGACTACACATCCTCCACAATTAACCGGAATACCATATTCTCCATCCAAACCCTTTATTGTATTTGTAACACAGGCACGTCCTGTAGAAAATACTGGAAAACCTGTTGCGCGAATTGCTTTGGTATCTGTATTAGGTCCATCTACTACGATTCCTGCCATCCCAAGTGTTTTGGCAGATAAAGCCACCATCTCTCCTAAACACGAAATTTTTTTATCACCCATACGATCAATAACGATTACAGATCCTTTTGGGGCTTTTTTCATTGCATAATACAGCATTGCATTATCCGTGCCAGGCAGACGGATAGTAAAGGCCGGTCCAATCACCTTCAGATCATCGCTAACCGGATAAATTCCCGTCATATATCCTCCCTGCACATGATGCCCAATCTGTGCTGGGTCGGTTGTTTTTGCAAGTTCAAATAATTCTTCTCTAGTCATAACTCTTTTCCTTCTTTCTTAAAAATAGTTTTCGTTTTAAATACTTTCTGCACTATCATGATCCAGTCAAAAATCCCATAATTGCATTAGGTACAAAAGTTGATATTACTGGGAATAAAGATACCAGTATCAAAGTAATTCCCAATGGCACATACATCGGAACTACTGACTTAATAACTTTTTCCGATGGAACATTCGCCACCCGAGCAACCGCATAAATACACAATCCAAAGGGTGGTGTGCTTAAGCCGATCATCAGGTTCATAACC
>CALAAS010000050.1 GCA_937885015.1 uncultured Clostridium sp. | reverse complement strand
CAGTGACACGAGGATTTTCAGTCCTCTGCTCTACCAACTGAGCTATCTGGGCATCCGAGAAATCCTTTTCTCAAGTGTGCTGTTTTCCAGCGACGTATGTTATTTTACAAGATAAGTGTCCAAATGTCAAGCAATTTTTTGTATTTTTTTATTTTATTTTTATTTCCCTTTTTTCCGCTTTTTTCAGTCTCTTTTTGTACAGTCGGCTTCTCCCAAACGGTCAGAGAGACGGGCAAACTGCTCCAGAGAAAGTGTTTCCCCCCGCACAGCAGGAGCAAGTCCAAGATCCGCAATAGCAGCTGCAATGGCCTCCTTGGAAAACGAAAGCTCCTGGGAATTGGAAAGGCCATTTAAAAGAGTTTTTCTCCGCTGATTAAAGGAGGCCCGGATCAGTGCAAACATCAAACGTTTATCTGCCACCTGAACCGGCGGCTTTTCATAGCGTGTCAGGCGGATTACTGCCGATCCCACGTTAGGGCGCGGAATAAAGCAGTTGGGCGGCACATTTGCCACAATATACGGCTCCGCATAATACTGCACCGCCAGCGACAGGGCGCCATAATCCTTAGATCCCGGTCCCACCTGCATCCGCTCTGCCACCTCTTTCTGAACCATCACAGTAATGTTGGCAATGGGTGCTCCGCTCTCAAACAGTCCCATAATAATCGGTGTGGTAATATAATAAGGTAAATTGGCCACTACCTTAACCGGCCGCCCCTGTCCGCCTTCCTCTGTCAGTTTCTTTATGTCAACTTTCAGAATATCCTCGTTGATAACGGTCACATTTTCGCAGTCACCCAAAGTCTCATTCAGAATCGGTATTAGATTGGTGTCAATTTCCACTGCAAATACACGGCCCGCCGCTTCTGCCAACCGCTGCGTCATAGTACCGATTCCTGGCCCAATTTCCAAAACTGTATCTTCTTTTGTCACATTGGCTGCCGCGATAATTTTATCCAGCACATGAGTGTCAATCAGAAAGTTCTGGCCAAATTTTTTCTGAAACGCAAAATTGTATTTCTGTATAATTTCTATGGTCTGCTTTGGATTTCCGAGATCCATGTGCATGGAATTCCCTCCTGTCTTCTCCTGATATTCTCGATTTTCTTTCCTGCTTCCATTCTTTGCGGTCTATAACTGGACAGGCTCCATATGATACAGAGTTCGGGCATTCTTCTCCGTCACAGCAATAATTTCCTCCGCAGCTCTGCCCTTGATCCCTGCTATCGCCTCTGCCACCAGCGACAGATTGGCTGATGTATTCCGTTTCCCCCGGTAAGGAACAGGCGACAGATAGGGGCAGTCCGTCTCCAAAACCAGCCGGTCCAGTGGGGCATATTCCACCACCTCCAAAAGTTTTCTGGCATTTTTAAAGGTCAGAACCCCCCCGATTCCCAGATAGAATCCCATATTCAAATATGCCTCCGCCATTTCCTTTCCATAGGAAAAGCAGTGAATTACACCGCCAATTTCCGCAGCCCGTTCCTCCCTCATAATAATCAGTGTATCTTTAGCGGCATCCCGGCTGTGAATTACCACCGGCTTCTTCAGCTCCCTCGCCAGATTCAGCTGTCGCCGAAACCAGACCGTCTGTACCTTCCGATCCGGCTCATCCCAGTAATAATCCAGACCAATTTCTCCGATTGCCACAATGCGGGGCTGGCAGGCCGCCTGCCGCAGCGTTTCAAACGCTTCCCCGTTCCGTTCCAGTTCCTCCGTACTGCTGGGATGAACCCCCACAGCCCCGTACAGAAAGGGATACTGCCGCGTCAGCGCCAGGGTCGTCCCCACGCTGGCCATGTCAGACGCTATGTTGACCACAGTTCCGATTCCCGCCGCCGCAAGTCCCCCCAGCACCGATTCCCGATCCTGGTCAAATGCCTCGTCATCGTAATGTGCATGTGTATCAAAAATCATGTCTGTTCTCCTCCGATGGCTTTCTTCTCTAAATGCCGCAGTTCCTGACGCAGCAGCCAGCGCCGCTCCATTTTTATGCCGGCATAATCCATAATCCGTTTCATGCAGACACCATCATACATGCCGCCGATTACACCGGCCAGAGGAATTCCCTGCAAAAATTTCATATAGAGAAGCTCGTCAGACAGAACTCCGGCTGCACGACGAATCAGCTCGTCCGGGTCCAACCGTCCACCACCCTGTTCCTGGTTTTTTTCCATTTGGAAAATACGGCGGTTCATGGCTGCGTCTTTCTCTCGCAACTGATCGCCTCGCTCCAGCGATAGAATCAAAAGCTCCAAAATAAATTTCTGCTCCTCTGGCTTCCTGTAATCAATGCCAAAATGGAGTGCCTGCGTATAGAGGCCGCGAAGAATCGCGCTCAGAAACAACGGAATATCCGGTAAACCGATTCCCAGAACCCCCAACGCCGCCCCTTCCAGATATGATGCCGCCACTCCGGCGTATTTCCCCTTTCCTGCAGCTTTCCTCCCGGCAGTCACATTCTTCTTTTCCGGGTAAAGAAAAGCAGCAAATTCCCGGGTGCGGTACTCTGCCTCCAACCGCTCCCGGGAATACGTTTTTTCAATGATACCCGTCCCTTTTTCCAGAATCAGACGAAACGCCCGATAAAAGGCGGCCTCCAGTTTTTCCTGAAGGCCCGCCGGAACCGCCTGTTCCAGTTTCCTCTCCCAAAACGGCCCTGCTGACCGACTATACCGCCCAAGCAGGCGTTCTTCCCGGCGCAGGAAGCGGTTCCATTCTTTTTGAAACGCCGTTTTTTTATCAAACATCTCCGGCTCTCCCGAATCAGCAGATCTCAGCACCAGACGGCATATCTTTTTCCGGCTTCATCAATGCCAGATTTCCCTCCGCATCTTCCGCGCAGAGCAGCATTCCCTCTGACAGCACTCCGGCCAGCTTGGCAGGCTTTAAGTTGGTCACTACCATAACCTTCTTGCCCACCATCTCCTCCGGCGAATAGGCGGCTTTGATGCCACTTACAATCTGGCGCACCTGGCTGCCGACTTTTACCTGGGAGCAGAGCAGTTTTTTCGATTTCTTTACCGCCTCGCAGGCAATAATCTCGCCAACCTGGAACTGAAGTTTTGCGAAATCATCATAGGTAATCTCCGGCTTTGCCTCCAGATCAATGCCCTCAGCCTTTTTGGCCTCCTCTCCGGCTGCTGCGCTGTTTTCCGATGCCTGTTTTGCCTCAGCCTGCATTGCCTCTACCTTTTTCATCACATCTTCCAGTTTCAGACGGGCAAACAGAACCTCCGAAGCTTCTGTCACGCGATTGCCGGACGGGTACAGGCCAAACTGATCCATCTGATCCAGCGGCCGCTTTTCTGTTCCAAGCTGCGCCAGAATCTTTTCCGCTGTCTCCGGCATGAAGGAGTACAAAAGCGATGCACCAATCGTCAGGGATTCTGCCAGATTATAAAGCACCTCTGCCAGACGGTCCTTCTGAGCCTCGTCTTTAGCCAGAACCCAGGGTGTCGTCTCGTCAATATATTTATTGCTTCTGCGGAAAATACCGAAAATCTCTGTGATGGCATCTGCTACCCGCAGTTTGTCCATCTTCTCATCCACCCGTTTTACTGCCTCCAGAACGGATGCCTTCAGATCATCGTCCACCTCATCGGTCACGCCTGTGCTGGTTACCACACCTCCAAAATACTGATTCGTCATGGATACTGTTCTCTTGACCAGATTTCCCAGAATATTGGCCAGATCGGAATTCAGGCGCTCTACCATCAGCTCCCAGGTAATCACGCCGTCATTTTCAAAGGGCATCTCATGAAGCACAAAATACCGCACTGCATCCACGCCGAAAAAATCCACCAGCGTATCAGCATAAAGAACATTTCCCTTGGATTTGCTCATCTTTCCGTCGCCCTGCAGCAGCCACGGATGGCCAAATACCTGCTTCGGAAGCGGAAGATCCAGCGCCATCAGGAAAATGGGCCAGTAAATCGTGTGGAAACGGATGATATCCTTTCCGATCAGGTGAAGGTCCGCCGGCCAGTACTTCTGATACAGCTCACCGTGATTTCCATCACAGTCGTATCCCAGTCCGGTAATATAGTTTGTCAGCGCGTCCAGCCATACGTACACAACGTGCTTGGGGTCAAAATCCACCGGAATTCCCCACTTAAAGGAGGTACGGGATACACAGAGATCCTGCAGGCCCGGCAGAAGGAAATTGTTCATCATCTCATTCTTTCTGGAGACCGGCTGGATAAATTCCGGATGCGTGTTAATATGGTCAATAAGACGTTTCGCATATTTACTCATACGGAAGAAATATGCCTCTTCCTTGGCTGGCTGAACCGGGCGTCCGCAGTCCGGACACTTGCCGTCCACCACCTGAGACTGGGTCCAGAAGGACTCGCAGGGTGTACAGTAAAGGCCCTCATAACAGTCCTTATAAATATCGCCCTGATCGTAAAGCTTTTTAAAAATCTTCTGTACCTGAGCTTCATGATCCGCATCCGTGGTGCGGATAAACTTATCGTAGGATGTATTCATCAGATCCCAGATCGTCTTAATCTCGCCTGCCACATTGTCCACAAATTCTTTGGGTGTAATACCAGCCTCTGCCGCCTTCAGCTCAATCTTCTGGCCGTGTTCATCGGTTCCCGTCTGAAACCGTACGTCGTAACCCTGCTCTCTCTTGTAACGGGCAATACTGTCCGCCAGCACAATCTCATACGTATTTCCAATATGCGGTTTGCCAGAAGTATAGGCAATCGCAGTCGTTATATAATAGGGTTTTTTACAATTCTGACACATATCCTTCTATTCCTCCTTCATCATTCTCTGTCCTACAGAGAATCCCAGACAAAAAACGCCCTTAATCACGGCTTTCCCCATGATTAAAGGCGAGACACGTCTTTGCTTCCCAGCCTTTTCATTATATAGGCTAGTCTATCTGTTTCAGAAAGGTTTGTCAAGCTGTCCTTTTTAAAATGCTATGCAGACGCCTGTCTTCTGTGCTATACTGGGGACAATTAACCATATACTATAGAATCCATCAGCAACTGGAGGTATTTGGAATATGAAAAAAAATCATCGCAGCAGACGGCTTTTCGGTATTCTTCCGGCCGTCCTGACATGGATCGCCCTGTCCGTCGCCGGCTGCGCCCGCTCTCCGCTGCCGCCTGAGTCTATACAGGCTCCGGACAGCTCTCAGGAAAACACTGCTGCTCTGCAGGAAAATGACGATCCTGCAGTCACACAGACTCGATTTGATGAATTTACCGAGCGAACCTTCCAGCAGCTTCTGGAAGGAGATTCCCTCTCCATCCATTTCATCCTGCAGCACCCAGAAACGTATGGACTGACCTGCGAGGATATGAAATTCCCCGAAATCTCTGGAAAAATCCTGCTGGAACAGGCAGCAGAGGACGAAACGCTGAAAAAAGAACTGGCTTCCTTTGACCCGGCACACCTGACCTCTGACCAGCTGTTTACCTGTAAACTTCTCACAGACGCGCTGGAGACGGAAGAGTTGGCCCGGGGCCTGGAGCTCTATTACCAGCCTCTGAGTCCACTGATCGGAACGCAGGCGCAGCTCCCTACGCTTCTTGCGGAATACGCTTTTTACGACCGGAGTGATGTGGATCACTATCTGGAGCTCCTTTCACAGATTGACGTCTATTACGCCCAGCTGGCAGATTATGAAAAAGAACGGTCCGCTGCCGGACTGACTCCCTCCGATGCCACTCTGGATCGGATTTTGCAGTCCTGTAAGGATTATTTGATCCGCCCGGAAAACAGTCTTCTGACGGAAACTTTCGCAGCCCGTCTGGAGGACGTTCCCGGACTTACCCCGGAGGAAAAAGAGGCATACCAGGCTCAGCATCTGGAAATTTTAAAGGAGCATTTTATCCCGGCCTATACCAGCCTTTCGGCTGCTCTGGAGGAACTGAAAGGTACCGGCGGCCCGGACGGTGGACTGTGTTCCTACGAAAAAGGGAAGGAATACTATTCGTACCTGGTTGCCTCTGCCACCGGAACGGATTCCTCCGTCCCAGAGCTGCGCCAGCGCATCGAAAAACGGCTGGGACGCGATATCGCAGAAATGGGTGCCATGCTGGAAAAACAGCCGGAACTGGAACGACAGATGACAGATTCTGCCATTACCCTCTCTGATCCTGCGGAAATCCTGACACACCTGCAGCAGCAGATTACCCGCGATTTTCCTCCGCTTTCTGACACTTCCTTTGAAATCAAGCATGTGCCAAAAGCTCTGGAGGCGTCTCTTTCCCCGGCTTTTTTTCTGGTTCCGCCGCTGGACTATGAAGGAGCCAATGTGATCTATATCAACGACGAAGCCAGCCGAGAGCAGAATCTCTATACCATGCTGGCCCATGAAGGCTATCCAGGCCATCTGTATCAATCCGTTTACTTTAACCGGAATACCCGCTGTCCTCTTCACCGTCTCCTGACCTGTGAAGGCTACAGCGAAGGCTGGGGACTTTATTGTGAACTCTATTCCTACTCCTTTGACAACGGATTGTCAGATCCGGTTCAGAAGCTCATGGAAAAAAACAGCGCCTCCACCTACGGGTTATATGCGCTCCTGGATATCCATGTCAACTATGATGGCTGGAGCGAAGAGCAGGTTTCTTCCTTCCTTTCCGACTTGTATGGCATTGAAGATCCAGAAGTGATCCGGGAAATCTACCTCTCGCTCATCGATAACCCAGCCAATTATCTGAAATACTATACCGGCTATCTGGAAATTACCGATATGCGGGAAACGGCTATTGAAACTCTGGGGAATCAATATTCGCCCCGCCGATTCCACCAGTTTATTCTGGATATGGACGGAGCTCCTTTCCGAATTATCAAACCCTACTTCCAGACCTGGCTTTTGACCTACGGAAACAGTGGGATGTAGCAGGAAAAGGGGGCGCATGAAAAAACTTTCGTTTTTTCATGCGCCCCCTTGACTTCAGGTACGTTCCATTTTAGATATACCGCTTCGCTGTCCTGAATATCTATTTCATTTTCTTATATTCTTTTAAGAAGGTCATTGGGCCGTCGCCCAGCTTCTCACCAGCAACACTGATATTGATCTCTTTTGCCTCATAATTCTGGATAAACGTATTGGCAATGGCCGTTACTACCAGCTCATCTGAAGACTTCTCCAACGAAGACAGCTCCAGAGTCAGGGCGCCATCCTGATTTTCAAAAGCAGTCACTGTGATGCCGCTTTCCACAACTCCCAGCTCCGCCATCTTGTCCATCAGAGCCTGGGCATCCAACTTCTCACCGTCTACTGCATCCATATTCTGCTTCAGACCAGTTCCATCCTCCTTCACAGAATATACGCAAACTGTTACCGTAGGATCCGCATCTACCACCATCTGCTCTTTTTCCAGAGCACCGTCAATGGTCGACTGTTCCATAGCGCCTGCCGGCGGCGTCTGATGCTGATGGTCTGCGTCCGCTCCGCTCTCTCGTACGGTGGGCGTACAGGCAGCCAGAGCCGCCGCTGTCACAGCCGCTGCAACGATTGCCATAAATTTCTTCATAATTATTCATTCCTCCTCATTATCCTAATCCTGCCGGCTTCTAAACCACTGATTCAGCTTCGACAGCGATTTTACCAAAATTTCCGTTTCCTCTGCTGTCAGTTCGCCGGTCACACTCTGTATCATCTCGCGATGAAATCTGGCATGGTTTTCATAGGCCCGCCTGCCTCGCTCTGAAAGAGAGATATACACAACCCGGCGATCTTCCAGCCCTCTTGTCCGCTCTACATAACCCTTTTTTACCAGGCTGTTCATGGCGATCGTCAAAGTCCCCACTGTAACAGAAAGCTCCCTGGCAATCGCAGACATATTTTTGGGTTCTCCTATTCCGATTGCCTCAATGACGTGCATATCATTATTTGTGATATCTTTAAATTCCGGCGTGATAATTGATTTTTGTTCAATATCCATCACATCGCGAAACAGCCGGACCAGCAGCTCATTCAGCGTTTCGTAATTTCCCACATCGTTCCCTTTCATCCGCATCTCGCAACCTGTCAAAGCCACAAACCGGCTTCTGGCAGCCAGACGGCATTTTACCTCACTGATTATACAATATTCTTACAGGCAAAACAACCGTCAAATTTCTTACAAATCATCTGATTCCCGAAGAGAAATCCGGCAACGTGCCCCAGTTCTGAGACGGGAAACGCGCTCTCCTTTAATACAAAGCGGCCAGAAAAATACTGGCTGCCACACCTGCTGCTGTGGCCGTCAGGGCTCCGGTCAGTGTCCATCTGGTTTTTGTGACATGCACCGCCATAAAATATACACTCATGGTATAAAAAACTGTTTCTGTGCAGCTTTCCAGAATCGAAACCATCATGCCGATGGAAGAATCCGGTCCACAAGTCTTAAAAATATCCAGAAGCAGCCCCATTGCCGCAGAACTGGACACCAGGCGAACCAAAATCAACGGAACAGCCTGCGCCGGAACTCTCAAAAACTCGGCTGGCCCCTGCAGCACCTTCGCCAAAAAATCAAGAAAACCCGACGCCCGAAGGACGCCCACCGCTGTCATAAGGCCGATCAGAGTCGGCAGAATCCCCGCCACCGTCCGCATGCCCAGCCTTGCGCCTTCCAAAAAATCATCAAAAACCGGCCGACGCTGCAGCGCCGCCAGGCCCACTATGTAAAAAAGCACCAGCGGAATCAAATACTCGGACAGATATGCAATTACCTTCACACCTATTCTCCGTTAAACCTTCCTTTATATAAGAATATTCCCCGGAAAACGATTTTAGTATAGCGGATAAATTTGTTTATTCTGTGAATCCGCCTCTCCCATTGACAAATTTTTTTCTCTGATATAAGCTGAAAACAACAAAAAACAAAAACACGGAGGACATATCTATGAAGCCTTTATTTCTGGAATATCCGCCCTGCGGTACCTGTAAAAAAGCAAAAAAATGGCTGGACGACCATGCCATCTCCTTTGAAGCCCGCCACATCCGGGAAAACCGCCCCTCCGAGGCGGAACTTCGCCAGTGGCACGCCAGCAGCGGCCTTCCTTTAAAACGGTTCTTCAATACCAGCGGGCAGCTTTACAAAACACTGCAGCTAAAGGATAAACTGGCATCCATGAGTGACGACGAGCAGTTTGCCCTGCTGGCCAGTGACGGCATGCTGGTAAAACGCCCCATTCTGGTTCACGAAAACGGCGTTCTCGTGGGATTCCGGGAAACCCAGTGGGAGGAGGCCCTTCTGTAGACCGCACTCTCCTTCTGCAAAAAAGTCCTACCTCTTTTTCCTTCCCAGTACCCGACAGGCTATGACGCCAACTGCCGTGCTGACCGCTGTGGCTGCCAATGCTGGCCCGATCACGGCCATCGGATCCGCAGATCCATACTGGGTGCGGTATGCGATCATATTGATGGGGATCAGCTGCAACGACGAAATGTTGATTACCAGAAAGGTACACATCTCGTCGCTGGCAGTCCCCCGTCGAAATGCGCCCCCAATCTTTTTTTCTCTCCTCTCTTCTTCCAGCCTCTCCAGTTCTTCCATCGCCTGAAGGCCCGCCGGTGTCGCCGCCCACCCAAGTCCCAACATGTTGGCAATCATATTGACGGATATCAGTTCCAGAGCCGGATGATCTTTTGGGATTCCCGGAAACAGGGCCCCAAGAATCGGCCGCATTTTACCGGAAAGCTGTGTAGTCAGACCGGCCCGGCGTCCCACCTCCAGAATCCCGCTCCAGAACGCCATAACTCCCAGCATGGTTATACACAGGCTGACTGCCTCGCCGGCTGCATCCAGCGCCCCGCTCGTTACCGCGCCCAGATTCCCTTGAACGGCCGCCCACATAATTCCGACCGCCATCATAAATACCCACAGACCATTGAGCATACTCCACTTCTCCCGACTTTTTTTCTATCCTATGAAGGTGCTTTCCCCGGTATGCCAGGGACCGCCTTTTCCCTTCCACGGCCGAAACGCCCTACTTGATTTTCTCTCCGGAACCTACTAAAATATAGGCATCCCGCACCGGGGCCACGAGAAACAATTTACATTTATCTATAGAAACAGATATAAGGAGGAACTACCATTATGAAACAGGCACAGGATCTGAAACGCCTTCTGGAATCCATTGACCACAAAAGCTATCCGGCCTATAAGGATGCCCGAGGCGTCTATGATTTTAAAGATTATACGCTGTCCATCGACCATGTCCAGGGCGATCCATTTGCATCTCCTTCCAAAGTCAGCGTCCTGATCCGTCATTCCGCCGCCGGATTTCCAGCGCCCTATTTTGACAAACCCTGGAAAAAAACGGCTCTGGAAGATTATCTTCTCCGCTGCTTTTCCAGCGAAATCGCCCGCTTCAATTTTAAGGCAAAAGGGTCCGGAAAAAGCGGTCTGATCGCCACCAGCCGACCGGGCCAGGAAATTCTCCCCCGCACAGCCTGTGAGATTGGAAAGGATGGCATTACCGCACGGTTTGAGGTAGGATTCCCAGCCTTTGGAAGAACGATCAATTCCAGCGAACTGATCCGCATCCTCTTTGACTTTCTCCCCGGCTGTGTCCGGAATGTTTTCTTCCTGAAAAACCTCAATCCCAGAGAAGTGCTTTCCCAGATCGAACTTGCCGAAGATCAGCAGTTCATCCGCGAAGAGTTAGACCGCCTTGGCCTCGTTTCCTTTGCCGCAGACGGCTCTATTTTACCCAGGGAAACTGGCATCTCCGACCGCCCCATGAAAAATAGCGTTCCCTTTTCTTCACCTGCCTCCCTGCGGATTACCCTGAACCTTCCCCACCGCGGCCCGTTGACAGGAATGGCAATCCGCCGCGGAATCACGTTGATCGTAGGCGGCGGCTACCATGGCAAATCCACCCTCTTAAAAGCCCTGGAGGCCGGCGTGTACAATCATATCGCCGGTGACGGACGCGAATTCGTTATTACTGATAATACTGCTGTCAAACTGCGCGCTGAGGATGGCCGCAGCATCAATCAGGTTGATATTTCTCTTTTTATCCGGGATCTTCCCAACAAAAAAGACACCACCTGTTTTTCCACTGCCGATGCCAGCGGAAGCACTTCCCAGGCCGCTGCAGTCATAGAAGGTATCGAAGCCGGAGCCAGAGCGTTCCTCATTGACGAGGACACCTCCGCCACCAATTTTATGCTTCGGGATGACCTGATGCAGCGGATTGTCAGCCGGGACAAAGAACCGATTACCCCTTTCATCGAGCGGGCCAGAGATCTCTATGAAAAAGCCGGCATTTCTACCATACTGGTAGCAGGAAGTTCCGGCGCCTATTTTTTCATCGCTGACACGGTGATTCAGATGGATTCTTATCGTCCATCTGATATCACAGAACTGGTACGGGAGGCCTGCCAGAACACACCATCCAGGCCGGAAATCTCTGCACCGGGATTCATCCTCCCGTCCCAGGAACGAAGATTAAATACCAAAAGCGGCCACAGTGAGCCAAAGGATCACAACAGGCGCAATGACAGAGGCGACCGCAGCAATCACAGTGACCGAAACGACCGAATCAAGGTAAAAGTTCACGGAAAAGATGCCTTTCAGGTGGCAAAGGAACCGGTGGATCTGCGTTTCGTGGAACAGCTGGCAGACAGCGAGCAGACGGCTGCACTGGCTCAGATGGTACGGTTTTGCCTGGAAAAGGGACTGCTAGAGCGTCTGACGGTTCATCAGTGTGTGGAAACTCTGATGCGGGAATATGATGCCCGCGGTCTCTCCGCCTTCAGCGACGCCTCCTACTGCGCCATGGGGCTGGCACTCCCCCGGATCCAGGAAATCTACGCCTGCCTGAGCCGGTTCCGGGGATGAAAACACCGGAGCATTTTTGCCTTCTTATAATAAATTTAAAAAAGGATACTGCAGACCTTCCCGTTTTGCAGTATCCTCTTAAAATAAGTCATTATTCTATTCTTAGCAGAACAGCTGATCCTTAATCCCTATACCGGCTGGCCGCAGAGATCCCTTAGAACGCTCTCCACGGTTTCAATCTTCGTTGCCCGCCAGGCATTTCCGCCGCAGAAAATCAGAGCCTGCTCTTCATCGCCTTCTGCCGCGTTGACCAGAGCCCGCGTGATGCAGTAAGGAATCTTTGCCTGGTCGCAGTGTTCCAGACAATGATAGCAGTGGGTAATGGCCTGCTTTCCTTTTTCCACTTCCCGGAGAAAAGCATTGCGGATCGCCCGCCCCGGCATTCCTACCGGACTCTTCACAATTACAATATCTTCTTCCTTCGCATCCAGATAAGCCTGCTTATAAGCCATGGGAGCATCACATTCCTCTGTGGTCACAAACCGGGTAGCCACCTGGACGCCGTCTGCTCCCAGTTCCAGCTGCCGGCATACATCCTCATGGCTATAAATGCCGCCTGCCGTTACCACCGGGATTTTCTTCCCGTACTTCTCCCCGTATTTCTTAACCAGTGCAATGACGCCGCGGATTTCTTCTTCGTATTCCTCCCGGTGGAAGGTGGCGCTTGCATGATCCGTATCAGCCTCCAGCTCCGTCAGCTTTTCCCGGTCAAAACCCAGGTGGCCGCCCGCCAGAGGTCCTTCTACCACCACCAGATCCGGTGCCGTCTGATACTTCCGATCCCACATTTTACAGATAATCATCGCTGCTTTAACAGATGATACAATCGGTGCGATCTTTGTGGCCGTTCCTTTCACATATTCCGGAAGGGAAACCGGAAGTCCGGCACCGGAAATAATCAGATCCGCCCCCGCCCGAACTGCAGCGCGGACATACTCTGCATAATTTCTGGTTGCCACCATGATATTGAAGCCGATGATTCCCTCTGGTGCAATTTCCCGCGCCTTCCTGAATTCCTTTCCGATGGCCCGCAAGTTGGCTACCTGGGAATCCTCCGCAAAATCCGGCTCCCGAAATCCGATCTGCGCCGTGGAAATAATTCCAACCCCGCCGGCGTTGGCTACCGCCCCCGCCAGAGAGGACAGGCTGATTCCCACCCCCATTCCGCCCTGGATAACAGGCAGCTTCGCCGTCAGATTTCCTATTTTCAGTGGTTTAAGTCTGCACATGATTTCTTCTCCTTACCCCATCACTGCTTAAATCTTCCGGAAACGCTCATAGCGCTGCTCAGCCAGCTGCTCCGGCGTTATCGACGCACAGGATTTAAAGAACTCCCGCATATGTTTATCGATAATCTGACCGATCTGCTCCAGATTATCCGCCGTAGCCGGCTGATCCTCGCAGATAATCCGCTCAATCATTCCCAAATCATAGAGATCCTCTGCCGTCATCTTCATAACCTTAGCCGCTTCATCGGCTTTTTTGGCATCCTTCCACAGGATCGAAGCAAATCCTTCCGGCGAAAGAATGGAATAGGTCGCATTTTCCATCATCCAGACCTCATTGGACACTGCCAGAGCCAAAGCGCCGCCGCTTCCGCCCTGCCCGGTAATGATCGTCAGGATCGGCACCTTCATATCCGACATCTCAAACAGGTTTCTTGCAATGGCCTCCCCCTGACCGCGCTCCTCAGCTTCCATACCCGGGAATGCACCCGGTGTATCCACAAAGCAGATAATTGGACGATTGAATTTCTCCGCCTGTTTCATCAGGCGCAGCGCCTTCCGATATCCCTCCGGAGACGGCATACCAAAGTTATGCTTCATGCTCTCTTTCGGCGTCTTTCCGCGCTCCTGACCAATTACCGTTACCGGCATACCGTAGAAAGAGGCAATTCCGCCGATTACCGCGCCGTCATCACCAAAATAACGATCGCCGTGAAGTTCCTTGAAGTCATCAAACAAAATCCGGATATAGTCGCTGGCAATGAGACGTCCGGCACTTCTGGACTGACGCACCGCATCCCAGGCGTCGCGCTGACGGCCTGCAATCTTATCCAGCGTCTTCTGGCGCATCATTCCGGAAAACGGAGCACGACGGCTCCTTGGAGTCTTGCCGCTTCCCGTATCTGCTGAAATTCGAGATACTGCTTCAGAAACAAACTCTGAAGCAGTCGGCCTCACAGCCTTTTCCGCAGACCATTTCTGCCAGCTGTGCTCATCGCTGTGCAGCTTCAATATCTGCCCCAGCAGCTTTCTCTGGTCCTTTCTCTCCACAATGCGGTCCACAAATCCATGCTCCAGCTGGAACTCCGCTCTCTGGAAACCTTCCGGAAGCTTCTGGTTTATGGTCTGCTCAATCACCCGGGGACCGGCAAATCCGATCAGCGCCCCCGGCTCTGCCAGAATAATATCTCCCAGCATAGCAAAGCTGGCCGATACACCGCCAGTTGTAGGATCTGTCAGAACACTGACATAGAGAAGACCAGCCTCCGAATGGCGTTTCAGAGCTGCTGAAGTTTTTGCCATCTGCATCAGGGAAATCATCCCCTCCTGCATTCTCGCTCCGCCGGATGCAGAGAAAATAATAATCGGAAGGCGCTCCGCTGTGGCGCGCTCCACCGCCCTCGCCACTTTTTCACCCATATTGTGGCCCATACTGCTCATCAGGAAACGGGAATCGCAGACAACCATCACGGTATCGTAACCCTGAATCTTACCGCGGCCGGACACAACTGCCTCGTTGAGCTTCGTCTTTTCTCTGGCAGCCTCTACCTTTCCCTCATATCCTGGAAACTGAAGCGGGTTGACCACTTCCATCTCTTTATCCCACTCTTCAAAAGTACCCTCATCCATGAGCATCTCAAATCGACGGTAGGCATGTACCCGGAAATATCCGCCGCACCGGGGACACACGTAGAAATTGTCCCGCACATCCTGCACCAGAATCGGCTTTTCGCACTTGTTGCAGCGTCTCCACAGATCCCGCATATTCTCTGGTGTAAGTGCTGTGGGGCGGCTGGGAATACGCTCCGTTTTTTCCTCCTCCGCCACTCCATCGCGTCCGGCCGCCTCCGAACTCTCTTTTTTCTTCTCCACAGGTGCCTTCTCTCCGCGCTCATTCTTTCCGATCATGGTATACGTTTTCTTAAACATATTTTTAAACATAGTTACCCTGTCCTCACTATCCAATCATAAACGTCAGTTCCGCCGAAACAGCCACCTTGCCGTCCACGGTTGCCGTAGCGCTTCCGATTCCGACCGGTCCTTTTCTTTTGATAATATGGCACTCTAACCGAAGCTTATCTCCGGGAACGACTTTCTTTTTAAATTTCGCGTTGTTAATCGCGCCAAAATACGCCACTTTTCCTTTATTTTCCTCTTCGCTGAGAATCGCCACAGCGCCAACCTGAGCCAGAGCCTCTACAATCAGAACGCCCGGCATGACCGGTTCCTGGGGAAAATGGCCGGCAAACCACGGTTCATTATATGTCACATTTTTATATCCAATTGCCCCCTCGCCCGGCATAACCTCCTCAATACAGTCAATGAGAAGGAACGGATGACGATGGGGAATAATCTCCTGAATTTCTTTGATACCCATCATAACGCATATACCTCCAGCGCTCACGCTTCGTATTTTTTGATTACCAGACTGGCATTCACACCGCCAAAACCCAGGGAATTACTCATTGCATAATGGATGTCCATGGGAACGCCCTGACCCATAGTGTAGTCCAGATCACAACCCTCGCCCGGCTCTGCAAGACCGGCTGTGGCATGCACAAACCCCTCTTCCACAGACTTCACACAGGCAATAAACTCCACACCTCCGGCAGCTCCCAACAGGTGGCCTACCATGGATTTGGTGGAATTGATTTTAATCTGATATGCATGATCGCCCAGTGCCTTTTTGATCGCCAGCGTCTCAAACAAATCATTATGATGGGTGCTGGTTCCATGAGCATTGATATAATCAATTTCCTCCGGACGGATTCCGGCATCAGCCATGGCTGCTTCCATCGCATAAGCCGCACCACTTCCATCCTCAGCCGGGGAAGTAATGTGGAAGGCATCATTGCTTCCGCCGTATCCCACTATCTCCGCCAGGATCTTCGCCCCGCGTTTTTTCGCATGCTCCAGGGATTCCAGCACCACAACGCCAGCTCCCTCTCCCATTACAAAACCATCGCGGTCTTTATCAAAGGGACGGGATGCTGTCATAGGATCTTCGTTGGTGGAAAGCGCTGTAAGAACAGAAAACCCAGCCAGTCCCAGCGGCGTAATGGACGCCTCTGCGCCGCCTGCTACCATCACATCTGCATCGCCGTACTGGATGGCACGAAATGCCTCTCCAATGGAGTTTGTTCCCGTTGCACAGGCCGTTACCACGTTGATCGATTTTCCTTTCAGACCAAACTGAAGCGCCACGTTGCCCACTGCCATGTTGCTGATCATCAGCGGAACCAGAAGCGGATTGACGCGGCCCGGTCCCTTTTCCAGCATTTTCTTATGCTCCCGCTCCATGGCGCCAAGGCTTCCGATACCGGAGCCAATGCTGGTGCCAACCCGGAAGGGGTCTTCTTTCTCCATGTCGATCCCTGCCTGGGAAAGAGCCTGGGCAGCCGCGGCCACGGCATACTGGGAAAACGGCTCCATCCGGCGCGCTGCCTTGGGATCCATATAATTCTTTGCATCGAACTCTTTTACCTGAGCTGCTACTTTTACCTTATAATCTGCTGTATCAAAATATGTAATCGGGCCAATCCCGACTTTTTTCTCTTTCAGTCCCTGCCAGAAGCTCTCCACATCATTTCCGATGGGAGTAACGGCTCCCATACCAGTTACGACTACTCTCACTCTGTTTTCCATTTCTTTTCCGCCTTTCTTCCCCAACGCCGTTCCTCATCCGGCGCAGCTGTCTGTTCCGTTCCCCAATGTGCCTGTGTCGATCCTTTTACATCGCCATGCCGCCGTCTACGCAGAGCACCTGCCCCGTAATATAGGCAGCTCTGTCAGAAGCCAAAAATACGGCTGCATCCGCCACATCCTCCGTTTTTCCAAAACGCTTTAAGGGAATCTGGTCTCCCATGGCCTTCTTCACATCCTCTGGAAGCACGGCCGTCATCTCCGTATCAATAAATCCCGGAGCAATGGCATTTACCGTAATTCCGCGGCTTCCAAGTTCTCTGGCAACGGATTTTGTAAGGCCGATCACTCCGGCCTTGGAAGCACAGTAATTGGCCTGCCCGGCGTTGCCCATCACTCCGGATACGGAAGAAATATTGATAATACGTCCGGCTCTCTGCTTTAGCATCTGGCGTGAAACGTGCTTCGTGCAGTTAAAAGCCCCCTTTAAGTTGGTATTTATAACCGCATCAAATTCTTCCTCACTCATCTTCATCAGCAGATTATCCCGGGTAATTCCCGCATTATTTACCAGAATATCAATCCGTTTATACGTGCTGATGACGTATTTGATCAGTTCCTCTGCTGCGCCGTACTCCGATACGTTGCACTGCACAGCCTCGGCCTGGCCGCCGGCTTCCCGGATTTCAGCCACAACCTCCTCTGCCTTTGCAGCGGAACCGTTGTAATTTACAATAACCGTTGCTCCTTCTTTTGCCATGGAAATAGCAATCTGGCGGCCAATTCCCCGGCTGGCGCCCGTCACAACCGCAACTTTACCTTTTAACATCCCAGCGCCTCCTTTACCTTGTCAATATCTTCCAGTTTTTCTATATTCATCGCATTTGCGTTTCTGTCAATTTTTTTCATAAAACCGGTCAGCGTCTTGCCCGGCCCGATTTCAATAAACGTATCCACGCCATCCTCCAGCATGCGCCGGATACTCTGCTCCCAGCGAACGGAAGAAGAGACCTGACGCATCAGAAGCGGTTTTACCTTTTCTGCCTCTGTCACATAATCCGCCGTCACATTAGCCACATAGGGAATAGCCGGAGTCTGAATTGCCACGCTTTCCAACACTTTTCCCAATTTCTCACCGGCTCCGGTCAACATATCGGAGTGGAAGGGGCCGCTTACCTTTAATGGCAGCACCCGTTTGGCGCCAGCCTCTTTCAGCTTTTCGCCGGCTTCCTCCACCGCCTCCTTCTTTCCGGAAATAACAATCTGCCCGGGGCAGTTATAATTGGCAATCTGAACCCCTGCAATGGGGGCAATTGCCTTCTCAATCTCAGCCGCATCCATGGCCAGTACAGCAGACATGGCTCCCAGTCCTGCCGGAACCTCCTCCTGCATCAGGATTCCCCTCTGCCGTACAGTCCGGATTGCGTCTTCATCCGACATAACACCGGCTGCTGCCATTGCAGGATATTCTCCCAGGCTGAGTCCTGCCGCCACGAAGGGACGTACTCCGGTGCGCTCCATAAACACCCGCATCATCGCAATGCTGGCCGTTACCATGGCCGGCTGCGTATACTCGGTAATGTTCAGCCGATCATTCGGCTCAAAACAAAGTTCCGGCATGGAAAATCCCAGAATCTCGGATGCTCTGTCGAATATCTTTTTTCCGGTCTCTGTCTCCTCATAGAAGTCCTGGCCCATGCCAGTTGTCTGCGCTCCCTGTCCCGGGAAAATAAATGCAATTTTGCTCATAGCGTTATATCACTCTCTACTTTCTGCCCAAAAGCGTCTCCGCCTGGGCCATCATCTCTTCAATCATCTCTTTGCAGGTCTGCTCCTTCCTGACCATACCCGCAATCTGTCCCGCCATCACGGTTCCGGCATCCACATCGCCTTCCATAACGGCTTTTCTCAGGGTTCCCAGTGTTAAATACTCCAGCTCCTCAAAGGACTTGCCTTCCTTCTCCAGCTTCAGATATTCCCGTGTCATCTTATTTCTGAGACAGCGGATGGGATGTCCATGGCTCAGCCCTGTTACCGTTGAATCAATATCTTTGGCCTTGATTACCCTGTCTTTGTAATTCTGATGTACAATGGACTCTTTGGAAACAACGAAACGGGTTCCCATCTGAACTGCCTCTGCCCCCAGCATGAAGGCAGCTGCAATTCCTCTTCCATCGGCAATTCCGCCGGCGGCAATAACCGGGATGGATACAGCATCCACCACCTGAGGAACCAGCGTCATGGTAGTCTCATCGCCGATATGGCCGCCGGACTCCATTCCCTCCGCTACCACAGCATCTGCACCGCCTTTTTCCATCAGGCGGGCCTGAGCCACCGAAGCCACTACCGGAATCACCTTAATTCCGGCTTCTTTCCACATCCCCATGTATTTGCCGGGAATTCCGGCTCCAGTGGTTACCACCTTAACGCCTTCCTCCACAACTACCTTTGCTACGTCGTCAGCATGGGGACTCATCAACATGACATTGACACCAAAAGGTTTCTTCGTCAGCTCTCTGGCCTTGCGAATCTCCTCGCGAACCACTTCACCAGGTGCATTGGCTCCGCCGATCAGTCCCAGGCCTCCTGCCTCCGATACGGCTGCCGCCAGATGGTGCTCCGCTACCCAGGCCATACCGCCCTGAATAATCGGATATTCAATTCCCAGGGCTTCCGTTATTCTCGTTTTCATTATGCCTCTACACCTTTTTCTTTTAAGTAGTTCATAACATCACCTACGGTAGCCATGTTCTGTAAATCCTCTGCCGGGATCTCTACGGAATACTCGTCCTCCAGAGCCATAACCAGCTCAAACAGATCCAGGGAATCTGCACCTAAATCATCCTTAAAGGAAGATGCTTCTGTGATGGTGTCTGCCTCTACGCTCAGCTGCTCTGCAATAATCTCTCTCATTTTCTCTAACATGGTTTCATTCTCCTTTTTCGTTTTTTACACTTACTATATGTACTGTATATCAAGCTTCCGGACGGTTGCCCTCGCCCCGCCGGCGCTGTCTACCCTGTCATTCTATCATATTGTTTTCCAATCCGCTACCCCTCTGATTTTTACCAGGTCATCAGAGCTGCTCCCCAGGTAAGGCCTGCGCCAAATCCAGCCATAACGATGGTATCGCCACGTTTTAAGCACCCGTCCTTCGCCATCTCATCCAGCAGAATCGGAATGGAAGCCGCCGATGTATTTCCATAGCGGTCAATATTGACCGGTATTTTTTCCATGGGGATTTTAAGCCGCCTGGAAGCTGATTCCAAAATCCGGATATTCGCCTGATGGAGCACGTAGTGATCCACTGCTTCCCGATCTGTCCCCGTTTCCGCCAGGATCTCATTTACAATCTCAGGCACCTTCTTCACAGCAAACTTGAAAACCTCCTGGCCATCCATCTGCATAAAACCCAGTTCCGGCGTTCCGCCAGTCAGACAATTCTTAAGACTACGGGCCTGACACCAGAGCACATCCCCCTTGCGCCCGTCACTGCCCGCCAGCGTCTTAATGACTCCCGTTTCATCCGCCCGAACCACAGCTGCTCCAGCTCCGTCTCCAAACAGGATACAGGAACTGCGATCCTTCCAGTCCAACACCTTTCCCAGCGTTTCTGCCCCGATAATCAGAGCTGTTTTATAAATCCCCGCCTTTATAAAACCCTGAACAATATGAAGGGCATAGATAAAGCCGGAGCAGGCCGCCGTAATATCGAAAGCCACTGCATTGACTGCTCCGACAGCCGCCTGCACATCCGTCGCTGCACTGGGAAAGCTCCGATCGGCTGAAGATGTGGCCACGATCAGGATTTCAATCTCCTCCGGAGCAATCTTTGCATCCTCAAGCGCCCGCTTTGCTGCTTCAGCCGCCAGTGCCGAGGTTCCCTCCTCCGTTGATAGGCGGCGTTCCCGAATTCCTGTTCGCTCCTGAATCCAGGCATCATCCGTATCAAGAAATTCCATCAAATCCCGGTTGGTTACCACGCGCTCCGGCGCGTATGCACCAATCCCAATTATTCTTGCTGTCATGTTTTGCTTTGTCTCCGCTTCTTTCTTTTTCTTTAAATCCGCTTTTCATTACTCCCTCGGCGCAGTCCCATTTTGTCGAACCCCGTCGAAATAGTTTTAATATCAAATGTTTTGAAACTCAAACCTTTTCCAGCATAACGAATCTTCCTCTATTTGTCAAGAATAAAAAAATGTAATACCAAATTTCTTCCGTTTCGTTGTATAATAGCGATATCACAAAAACGCAGCAGTTCCGGGCGCCACGCTCCCGAACCGCCGCAGCGAAACAAAGGAGGTTTCACATGCAAAGCATTCTTGTCTGCGACGATGATCGTCAGATCGTGGAAGCGATAGATATTTACCTGACCGGCGAAGGTTTCGACGTAATCAAGGCCTATGACGGCTCGGAAGCTCTGGAGCTTCTCCAAACCCACCAGGTCAATCTGATGATTTTGGATGTCATGATGCCCGGCCTGGATGGAATCCGTACAACGCTGAAAGTACGGGAAACCAGCAGCATTCCGATTATCATCCTGTCTGCAAAATCCGAAGACACCGATAAAATTCTTGGACTGAACATCGGTGCAGATGACTATATCACAAAACCCTTTAACCCACTGGAGCTTGTGGCCCGGGTTAAATCCCAGCTTCGCCGTTATACTCAGCTTGGCAATATGAACACCCAGTCCGGCAGTCATGTTTTCAAGTGCGGCGGACTTCAGATCAATGATGAAAATAAGGAAGTAACGGTGGACGGTGAGCTGATTAAACTGACGCCCATTGAATACAACATCCTCCTTCTTCTGGTAAAAAATGCCGGGAAGGTTTTCTCCATTGACCAGATTTATGAAGAAATCTGGAACGAAGAGGCGATCGGCGCCGACAACACTGTGGCTGTCCACATTCGCCACATCCGGGAAAAAATCGAAATCAATCCCAGAGAACCCCGTTACCTGAAGGTCGTCTGGGGTGTCGGCTACAAAATTGAAAAGCAGTAGGATTTCTTTCCAATCTCTGCTGCCATACACTTTTAAGTGAGGTTTTCCATGAAATTATCCCATATTTCCCTGCGGGTACAGAAATACATTGCCTGTGCCCTGCACCTGTTTTTTCTGGCTTTGACGCTGTGTGGCATCTGCCTGATGTACGTCAACGACAATTTTGGCGTAGGCCTTTCACGGATCGGAACCGTTCCCTATGAAGATACGGATGAATTTACGGAGCAGTTCAACTCCGATCTGAGCGATCTCTTCCTTTATATGGAGTATGACGGCGTATTTTCCAGCGGCGAGTCGATTGACGTGTCCAGGCGTGTCCTTCGCATGACATTCGGCCCGAATGAAACCGAGGACTTTTCCCTGGCAGAACTTATTTCCTACCTGCAGTCCATGGGATACCGACTGGATGAAGATTTTTCATGCACAAAAATCTCAGAACCAGAGCCTGGTTTTCGTTCCCGGGAGGGATACGTGGACTGGTCTGCCAGCGAGCCGAAAAAAATCAGCACCTATATTACCCCCGGGACGCGACGAAGCTCCCTGGAGGATGTAGCGCTGGAAATCATGGACATCCTGCACCACTACTACACCGCCTATAACCGGTTTGTGGCAAATCCCTCCAATCTCCATTTCAAAATCTTCTACTCAGATGCCGATATGGAGAATACGGAAAACGCAGAAGATATGGAAGATGTGGAAACCACTGTCTTCACCAACCTGGACAGCCTTACTCCAGAATCCGTGCGGACCTACGGTAAATATGCCTATTTACCCGGCAACTCCATCTTTTATGACACCAATCTGAAGACCATCCCGCTGAGTACCATCTCCGCCCTGGCCTCCGGCAACCCTTACGGCGAAAACAGCTATTACCTGCTGGCCGGCGTGGACACCACTTACCCGGTTAATGATCTGTATGCCCAGAATCACAGCGCCTACCTGCGGATGCAGCACAGCTATATGATCGGATTTGGCCTTCTGGCATTCGGCGGCATTGTGTCTCTCGCTACACTGTTATTCCTGCTGACCATATCCGGCCGGCACTCTCACACAGATTCCGCGGTTCATCTGTGTGGCTTTGATACCACCAGTACGGAAACCGGCATTTTTCTGTTTTCCCTGCTGACCGTATTCTCTCTGTGGCTCTGCCGCCTGGTTCTGGTCCGGCTGGCCCACCTGATTCTTCCAGAAGATATCTGGGATTTTGCCGAGCGCTGTCTCTATGCAGCTGTCCTGTACCTGTGCTCTCTTCTCCTGTTTTTCAGCCTGCTCCGCCGTTACCGCGCCGGAACAATCTGGACTGGCAGCTTCCTATACCGCTGGAAAACACGGCTGGCCCACCTGTTTACTCATCAGAATTTTACCAGACGCCTCATTGCTTGCTTCATCGGCTATCTTCTGGTAAATTCCATTCTGATTAGCCTGGCCTGGTTCATCTGGGATCATTTATACACCAGTCTTATGGCTATTTATGTACTGACAGCTCTGGATGTCCTGACCTGCCTTTTGTTTAATCTCTGGATTTTTTACCTGCTCTTCCGCAGAGCCTCGGAGCAGGAATTGATCCGGGACGCTCTGGATCGGCTCAGCGCCGGCGAAACCAGCTATCAACTGGCTCTTCAGGACTTTGACGGACCGGAACTGGCTCTTGCAGAAGGCATCAACAACATCAGTGCCGGCCTTGAAATGGCTCTGCAGGAAAAAATGAAAAGCGAGCGTCTCAAAACGGATCTGATTACCAATGTATCCCATGACATCAAGACGCCCCTGACTTCTATTATCAATTACGTCAACCTGATTAAGCGGGAAAATATTCAGGATCCGAAGATCCTCATGTATCTGGATGTGCTTGACCAGAAATCCATGCGTCTGAAAACACTGATTGAAGATCTGGTGGAAGCCTCCAAAGCCAGTTCCGGCAACATGAAGCTGGAGTTTAGCGATATTGACCTGATCGAAATGGCATACCAGACTAATGGAGAATTTGAAGAAAAATTCGAAAACCGCCGCCTGAACCTGATCATGACAGCTCCCGATGAGCCTGTCATCATACGGGCCGACGGCCGCAGGCTGTGGCGCGTGCTGGAAAACCTGTATAATAACGCCTGTAAGTACGCACTGGAGGGCAGCCGGATTTATGTTGACATCGAAAAAATCCGTTCCCCATTTGCAGAGGAAGGCGCCAAACCAGATCAAGTCCAGTTTACAATTAAAAACATCTCCGCCAATCCGCTGAACATCCGGGGCGAAGATCTGACCGAGCGTTTTGTCCGCGGTGATGTGGCCCGCACCACCGAAGGCAGCGGCCTTGGCCTTGCCATCGCCAAGGATCTCACCACCCTGCAGCACGGGGATTTTAACCTCTACATTGACGGCGATCTCTTCAAAGTGCAGCTGACCTTCCAGATTCAGCAAAAGAAGGCGTCTCCGGAAACGGAGCCGGCAGTGGATCCAGCTGAAATTGCAGCGCCGGAAAAGGAGGGGCAGGCAGCACCGGAAACGGCCGCAGAGGCAAAGACAGGAGCCGACGCCACATAGGGAAACCGTGTCAAAATGAATGAAAGGATCCGGGACGAATCCTGTCCCCATGAAGTATGAAACGAACACATTTGATGATTGCAGTCTTTTTCCTGGGCATCCTTGGCCCCAATCTGCTCTTTCCATTTTTCCGGACAGAGGCAGACCTTAAAACGGCGGAAAACCGCACGTTGGCCTCATTTCCGAAGTTCTCCCTGGATACAGCGGACGCTTTCCCCGCCTCGGTAGAAAGCTGGATCAACGATCACGCAGCGTTTCGAAACCGCTTTCTGACCCTGAATGCCACCCTGAATCTCCAACTGTTCGGCCATGCCGATTCATCCGACGTCATTACCGGAAAAGATGGCTGGTATTTCTATTCTGCCGGAAATTCCGTAGAAGACTTTCTGGGAATAAACCGCTTTTCCAAAGAAGAGCTTACACAGCTGGGACAGCAGTTCCAGGCCGTCAGTGACTATTGGGCAAGGCAGGGAACACAGCTGATTTTCCTTGCTGCCCCCAACAAAGAGGGCGTCTACAGCGAATATCTGCCCTACGGCTTTAAGGCCCCGGAAGGCCCCACCAGGCGGCAGGAGCTCCTGGACTGGCTCCGGGAACATACCACCGTTTCCATTGCAGACCCCTATCCATTTTTAAAGGAAAACCGGGATTACCAGTGGTACTTCAAAACCGATACTCACTGGAACGATGCCGCCGGGTTTGCCGTTTCCCAGCTTCTGATTGAAACAGCTGGCGGAACGCCCACCCCCATCACAGAGGTCACCATTGAATACGTCCCTCGGGAGGCCGGGGATCTGGCCAACCAGTTTCACCTTCCGGACGCTCTGGCCCAGGAAACGGCGGCGGTGGTGCACCGTCCGGGCGGGGATCCTAAGGTACAGTTTGAAGATGCCGCCGGCGACGGAAATATCGTTCATATTACCAACCAGGGATCCCCCGACAGCCGCCGGATCGCCATATACCGCGACTCCTTCGGAGCCGCTCTTCTGGCCGGCCTCCCGAACTACTTCCGCCATACCGACTTCTACCACTGGCAGGCCTTTGATTTCCAATTCCTGAAAGACAATCCGCCGGACATTCTGGTTTATGAGGTTGTAGAACGTGACCTGGGACGGTTGGCAGAGGATCTGGCAAAACTGATGCCGCCCTCTGATGTAGAGAGCGGCTCAGACTGTTAGACAAAGAGGGCGTCGCAAAATCATCAATTTAGATGATTGAGCGATGCCCTCGCTCTATACATAGAAAAATCCGGAGAGAATTCTTTTGGAGATTCTTCCGGATTTTTGGCGTACTTTAAATAAGCCTCTATTTTTTTTGCTATTTAGGCTATTTTTTTACCGGGAAAAGATAACTTCCTGTACGTTCTTTTTGGATTTTTGCATGCAGTTTATTGATGTTATAACCCATACAAAGCAAAAGAATCTCCAGTTTTACCTTGGTTCTTCCTCGAAGTAAAAATCTTTAAAATTCATAATCATTTTTCAAAACCCCAAATGCCCCTTCCACTTGAATGGAACGATTCATGCGGTATTTGATTCCTGTTTCACTCAGGATGTTTTTATAAGATTCCTGACGCTTCTCCAGAAAACTTTTTGAGATATATAACCGTTTATTCCCTTTTGCTTTGGTGCATTTTTCTTTGTAGGGACAGCCGGTACAATCTTCGCATTCATAAACGGTTACTTCTGATTCATATCCACTCCTCGTATTATAGTGTCATAGCCTTTTCTTTACCTTTTCTACAGGTTGGGCTATGCTGTTAAAGGTGCTGTGGATTGGTTACATACCTCCTACCGCTCAGACGGTTTCGAGTAGGCTCCAACCACAGCCTCTTTGTCTCAATGTTAATCAGTTAGATACCGCATGACGGTTTATGTTGAACGAGGTTACATCCGGCAGAGAGCTCTGTGGATCAGCAACAGCATCAATACATTTAAGGAGGATCACTTTATGATCTATGTTGGCATTGATGTAGCCAAAGATAAAGGCCACTACGGAAAAGATATGGCAGTCTCTATCCGCAAAGCGGCTGCTTCTTCAATAGGATCTGTCCTGCCAGCCAAATCTCTGGAACTGAAGCACACGATCCACCTCATCGAAGTCCTGTCTGCTGAGATTGATGAGATTGAAGCTGCCATCAATGCGATTATGGCTACGCTAAATTCTCCGATCAGATCTTGGCCTATGCTGGTCTTTCACCATCCACATATCAATCAGGACAACTAATCTCATCCTATGCTCGAATGGAAAAACGTGGTTCCCGCTATCTGCGCTATGCGCTGTTTAATGCAACGATATATGTCTGTATCTGGGATCCGACTTTTTAAAGACTCTTTCTCTCTTTTTACATGTTCCGGTTCTTTATATCCAGGCATGGATGAAAGCTCTGCTTCCAGTTCTTCCATATATTTTACAGTGGATTGCTGAACTGTTTCAACTGCCTCATAGCGGCTGTCCCAGGATAAGATCCTTTTTCTCATACTCTCGCTCGCCGAATTCGGTATAATTTTTATGGTATTTTAATTTACTAGTCATATCTTATTATACCATGGATTGCGGACTCTTCGGAGTCCCTTTTTGATTTATGTCCCGAGGCTAGTAATAAGAATAATCATAGCCAGCGTTGACAATATCCATATTACTTTGTCCTTACTTAAAAGCACATACCACTGTGGCGTATCTACAAGTCTTGGCTTCTTAATTACGTAATAAGATTCGGGTGTCAAAAGGTCATTTTAAGAAGGAATGACGCATGAGAAAAATATGAATCCCAAAAAACTGTGCTTATTAGAATAGCAAGTGGGAGAAATACAGCAAAAAAATATCTATTTTCACCCTACATGCCCATGCACTTTATTGTGGGAAAGCGTGTTTTTACTAAAATTACCCTTTTGACACCCTAATCGTAATAATAAAGGAAAATTAATACGCTGATAATTATTCGGGGAATTGCTATGCTCTCGAACCATTCCCGTATTCCAAAAAGCGACGCCACTCGTCCTCCGCAAAGGCATATTTCAGCTACCAAAAGACCAACTGCAGCTTCTCTTCCACGTCGGATTTCATCGGGTATATTTTTTCTTTGAGTCATTTTTTCCCTTTCCGGCTTCTCTTATTGCGGGGCCAAAAAATATTTAAAGAACATACTCCATAAATGACTGGATGAACACGTCAATATATTTTACTTGAGTAATCCTGTATAAGTCAACTAAATTACCAATATTCATATTTTGTATAGCCGGGTGTCCAACCCAATACACCATCATTAGTATAGCCATATGTATACGATACTGTGACTCTGGCATAATTGACGCCGCCTGCTTGGAATGCAGAAAAAATAATCTGGGCTATAAGTGCCGCTGTTGCTACACCTGCGCCACCTGCCCCAATTTGTTTGGCAACGAATTTGGTTATCTTCGCCATATCGTTCAACTCTTTAAAATCAATTGTGTACACAATATCCACAATTATTCCCATGGGGCAGATGATGGCAAAGTACCTTCGATACTTGACGACCTTGTGGATGGGCCTCCTGCCTGCTTATTAATTTCTAATAGTTCCCGGAATTCTGGCCAGTTTTTTTCAGATTCATACAGGTAAAAGTAAGTCACGCTTGTATAACGGAAACCAAGGTTCTTTTCCATTGTCTTTAAAAAGGAAACCAATGTCCCGCCAAAAGGCGAGCTTAGTTAGCATGCTTGTTTATAGGTTATCGCTGAATTACGTTTTCAGGACAGCCTCATTCTCTTTTTTACTAACCTCAACTGCCAGATGCCGTAATCATAAAAAATATGTTACTTCCTGTATTATGGGCACCCAGCATTTGCCGGGACTTTGTACTTTGTCTACAGTCTTCGGCCGCCCTCTGATACAGAGGGCGGCCGAAGGGGGAAACGCCGTTCCGTCTCCCCAACCCCTATTTCATATATTCCTGCTTAACCTTGTGATCCACCACGTGGCGCTTCGCCAGCTCTCTCGTCACATCTTCCACGGAAATCCCGGCCTCCGCCATCATAACCATCATATGGTAACAGAGGTCTGCCGTCTCATAAACAGTCTCTGCCTTATCCTTCTTCGCGGCAGCAATGATTACTTCCGTACATTCCTCTCCCACCTTTTTCAGGATCTTATCCAGTCCCTTTTCAAACAGGTAGGTGGTGTAGCTGCCCTCCTTGGGGGACGTTTTGCGCCCTTCTATCATTTCATAAAGGCCCTCATAAGAAAAAGGCGTAATCTCGGGATTTTCATATATCGGCTGAAAAAAACAGCTCTCGGCGCCGGTGTGGCAGGCCGGGCCGTCTTTGATGACCTCCACGATCAGGGTATCACAGTCACAATCTGCATAAATGCTGGCAATGTGCTGGCAGTTTCCGCTGGTCTCCCCTTTTCTCCACAGCTCCTGGCGGCTGCGGCTGTAAAAACACGTTCTCTTTTCCCGCATGCTGATTTCCAGGCTCTCCCGGTTCATCCACGCCATCATCAGAACCTTTTTGCTGAAATGATCCTGCACAATGGCCGGAATCAGGCCCTTTTCATTAAATTTCAGTTTCTCAAGCTCAAGCATGCCATCTCTGGCTGTCTCTGCATTCTCCATTCTCTGGTTCCTTTCTGCATTCAGTCAGGCGGTTTTCCTGTTTTATCTGTCTTTCCCGTCTCTATCAACCGCCCTCTTCCAGCTCTTTCTCAGCGGCGCATTTCCACGCCGTTTTTACTCAGATATTCTTTCAGCTCCGCGATATTGACCTCTTTCCGGTGGAAAATACTGGCAGCCAACCCGGCGTCAATCTGCGGATAGGCGAACAATTCCAGAAAATCTTCCTTTTTTCCGGCGCCGCCAGAGGCAATAATCGGCACATCCACCCGGTCTGCAATGGCCAGCAGCATTTCAATGTCAAAGCCCTTTTTCACGCCGTCTGTGTCAATGCTGTTGATGACCAGCTCTCCGGCCCCGCGGCGTACGCCGTCTTCCGCCCACTGGATCGCGTCGATCCCCGTATCCGTCTGGCCTCCGTTCCTGAAGACGTGGAACTGGCCGTCCACCCGCTTCACATCCATCGACAAAACCACGCACTGATTTCCGTATTTCCGGGCCGCCTGTCCGATCAGCTCCGGATTGCGAATTGCGCCGCTGTTGACGCTGACCTTATCCGCACCGCACTTCAGCACCCGGTCAAAATCCTCCAGGCTGCTGATTCCGCCTCCGACCGTCAGAGGGATAAACACCCGCCTTGCCGCCTCCGTCAGGATATCCGTAAAAATCCGACGCCCCTCTATGCTGGCCGTAATATCATAAAATACCAGCTCATCCGCACCGCTTTTATTGTAAAACTCCGCCATCTCCACAGGATCCGCCACATCCTGGATTCCCTCAAAATTAACACCCTTTACGACCCGCCCGTTTTTTACATCCAGGCAGGGAATAATCCGTTTTGTAATCATACTTCCTCCCCTGTATCACTCCTGTCCGGCGGCAAAAAGAGCCTCCGCCAGGTCAATGGCTCCCAGATAAAGTGCCTTTCCCAGAATCGCTCCATATACGGTTCCCCGAAGTTTCCGGATCTCCTCCAGGCTGCTGATGCCGCCGGAGGCAATGATCTGCAGCTCCTTCATCTGCCCCAGCTCCCTGTAAAGCTCCAGGTTTGTCCCCTGCATCCGGCCATCCTTTGATATATCCGTGCAGATTACCGTTCTGACGCCGCTCTCCTGCAGCCTCCGGCAAAAATCAATCCCTTTTACTGCGCTGGTCTCCAGCCAGCCATGGGTTGCGACAAAGCCGTCCTTCATATCCACGCCAACGGCAATCTTCTCCCCATACCGCGCCACCATCCGCTCCAGAAACGGATAGTCCGTGATGGCCACCGTCCCGAGAATCACACGGCCAGCCCCCTGGGACAGGTAGGCATCGATGGCTTCCTCACTGCGGATTCCGCCCCCTACCTCCACAAACAACCCGGTCTCCCGGATCAGGCTGCGGATGGTAGAAAAATTTGCCAGTGAGTTATCCCTGGCTCCGTCCAGATCCACCACATGCAGATTTGCCGCCCCCTGCTCCCTGAAAGACATAGCCACAGCCTCCGGGGCGTCGCTGAATACCGTCATCTGGCTATAGTCGCCCTGCACCAGGCGAACCGCCTTTCCATCTCTTAAATCAATCGCCGGAAATAACTCCATTTTTCTCTCCTCACTGCCTCAGCGCCCTGCCGCAGGCCTCTTAAATCTCTGAAAACGCCTTCAGAATCCGAAGGCCGGTTTCCCCGCTCTTCTCTGGGTGGAACTGAGTTCCCATGACATTCCCGCTGGCCGCTGCCGCCGTAACCGGGATATCATACTCCGACACAGCCAGAAGGCTTTCGTCACAGTTTTTTCCATAATAGCTGTGGACAAAATACACATAATCTCCCTCTCTGGTGTATTTCATCAGAGGATGGCGTTTCCCCTTTTCCGTCAGGTTCAGGCTGTTCCAACCCATATGGGGAACCTTAAGTTCCGGGCGGATTTCATCCTTCAGAGGAGCCATAATGCCCGGAATCAGCCCCAGCCCCTCGTATTCGCCATACTCATAGCTTTTCTCAAACAAAAGCTGCATTCCCAGACAGATCCCCATGACCGGCTTTCCCTTTCCAGCCTCTTCGATCAGCGGCTGATCCAGTCCCGACGCCCGCAGCTTCCCGATGGCGTCTCCGTAGGCTCCAACACCAGGAAGAATAATGCGGTCTGCCCGTTTCAAATCCTCCGGATCCCGGCTGATCCGGTTTTCCAGTCCCAGGTAATTCAGGGAACTGCTGAGGGAAAAAAGATTCCCCACCCCATAATCAATAATCGTTATCATCGTCAGTCTCCTCCGCTTTTCTCTCCGCGGTTCTTCAAGCTTCTCTTATTTACAGCATCCCCTTGGTAGACGGAATCTCGTCCCGCCACTCCTCGTCTATGGACACAGCCTCCTTAAGAGCCCGCCCCAGGCCCTTAAACATGGCCTCTATGATATGATGACTGTTTTCTCCATGGAACTCTTTTATATGTAATGTCAGCCTGCCATTTGAGGAAAATGCCGTCATGAACTCTTTTACAAGCTCTGTATCAAAATCCCCCACCTTCTGAGCCGGTATTTCTGCATCCATAACCAGAAAGGATCTCCCGCTCAGATCCAGCGCTGTCATTACCAGAGCCTCGTCCATGGGAAGCAGAAAGCTTCCGTAGCGCCGGATTCCCCTCTTGTCGCCCAGGGCCCGCAAAAGCGCCTCTCCCAACGCAATCCCCACGTCTTCTGCAGTATGATGGTAATCCACCTGGGTATCACCCGTACAGCGCAGCGTCAAATCAAAACGGCTGTGCCTTGTAAACAGCTCCAGCATGTGGTTCAAAAAACCGCACCCCGTCTCCACATCGTAGACACCGCTTCCGTCCAGGTTAAGCGTCAGGCAGATTGCCGTCTCCGCCGTCTTTCGTTCCAGAGAAACCTCCCGCTTCATCCTTTTTTTCCTCTCTTTTTCTCCACCAGCATTCTCGTTGTCTCCACAAAAATCTCCATATCTTCTTCCGATCCAATGGAAATTCTTACATAATCCCGAATCCGCTCGCTGTCCCAGCGGCGAACCAGGATTCCAGCCTCTCTAAGGCCGTCAAAATACTCCCGGCCGCCCAGAACATCACTTCTGGCAAACAGAAAGTTTGCTCTCGATTCCAACACCTGAAAGCCCATATTCCGGAGAGCTGTCGCCGTCTTTTCCCGGGTGCGGCAGATGCGGCCGGTACTCTCCTCCAGATACGCCCGGTCTCTCATGGCCGCTGCCGCAGCCAGAATGGAAAGACGGTTTACATTATAGGGGTTAAAGCTATATTTGATCCGATTCAGATCTGCAATCAGCTCCCGGCTTCCAATGGCAAAACCCACCCGGCCTCCCGCCAGGCTGCGGGACTTGGAAAAGGTCTGGATCACCAACAAATTTTCATATTTCTGAATCAGAGGCACTGCGCTTTCCCCGCCAAAATCCACGTAAGCCTCATCCACCATCACAACCCGGTTCGGGTTGGAGGACACCACCCTCTCGATGGCCGACAGCGGAAGGCAGATGCCCGTCGGGGCATTGGGGTTGGCAATCACAATATTATTTCCACAGTTTATATAAGGCTCAATCTGAAGGGTAAAATCCTCTGCCAGGGGAATAATCTTTGTGGGAATTCCAAAAAGGCCGCAGAGGGCCGGATAAAACCCATACGTCAAATCCGCAAACTGAAGCGGTGTCTCTGCTCCGCAAAAAGCCCGAAAAGCAAATCCCAAAACCTCATCGGAACCATTTCCCGCCATAACCTGTTCCGGCTCCACACCGTAAAACTCTGCTATGGCCCGGGTCAGCTCCCGTTCCTCCGGGTCAGAGTAAAGGCGGAGTGCCGCCAGCTCCGGCGGCATTTCCTGCCGTCCGCTTTCGAAAGTTCCAGGACTTCCGGCCAGAATTGCCTTAGCCACCCCCGGACTGGGCGGATATGGACATTCATTGGTGTTCAACTTGATGAATTTTCGTCCCTGAGGCTGCTCTCCCGGTGTGTAAGGCGATACCCTCTCTGCCTCCCGGCTTAAAAAACGGCTCATTCTCCTTCCCCCTTTTCCGACGTCTTCTCCTTCCGCTGCTCTTCCCGCTCCCTTACGGCTTCTTCCAGTTTCCCTGCCATGGCGCATATCTCTTTATTTTTAAATTCAAAGCTGCTTTTATTGGCAATAAACCGCGCGCTGATAGGAAGGAATTCCTCCAGGATCTTCAAATGGTTTTCCCGGATGGTGCTGCCGGACTCCACGATATCCACGATCACATCGGAAAGTCCCAGAATCGGCGCCAGTTCAATACTGCCATTCAGCTTAATAATATCAATATCCCGGCTGAGGCCAGCATAATGTGCTTTAGCAATATTTGTGAACTTTGTAGCAACCCGTATCGGCCGATCCCGATCTTCCACGTAATCCTCTCTGGCTGCCACGCACATCCTGCAGCGTCCCAGTCCCAGATCCAAAAGCTCATACACATCCGGACTGCTCTCCATGAGAATATCCTTTCCCACAATCCCCACATCTGCCGCATGGTGCTCCACATAAATCGCCACATCACTGGGCTTTACCAGCAGATAGCGGACACCGGTTTCCGGATTTTCAAAGACCAGCTTCCGGTTTTCATCGTAAATACTCCTGCAGTCATATCCCACGGAAGCCAGAAGCTCATACACCTGATCCCCCAGCCTTCCTTTTGGAAGCGCTATGTTCAGCATAGTCCGCCCTCCTTCTTTTCCCTGCACCTGGCAGCTTCCAGATCCTCCTCCAGAGAAAGCCGCCCGTCAAACCGATACAGATAACAGTAACGCAGATCTGCAGGAATCGTTTTTTCCATCCTTACCCGCAGTCCCTGCCTGCGCAGACTCTCCACTGCCTGACAGAGTTTCAGAAGATCTGCGTCCATCTCATAAAGCACCAGTGCATCCACATCATAACGCTGCTCTCGCTCCGGCAGCCTTTCCAGTTCTTTCAGATAAAGGGCAAATCCAATGGCATCAGCAGCCTTTCCCAGCTTCGCCATCATGCCGTCATACTGGCCGCCAGACAGGACCGGACGGGCCAGGCCATCCAGGAAACCCTGAAAAATAATACCATTATAATACTGGGTGTCATTGATCATGGAAAAATCCAGCCGGACTCTGTCGGAAACTCCCATGATTTCCAGCACACCACAAAGTCCGGAAAGACGCTCCAGAGCTCCCTTCAGGGACGGTGTATCTGCCAGGTCCAGCGCCTCGGAAAGAACGTTTTTAAAATCTCCGTACAGGGTGGACACCCTTAAAAGCTTCTGCAGCGTTTCCTCCGAAAATCCCGCCGACCGTCCGTACCGCTCCAAACCACCACGATTCTTCCTGCGAAGCAAAGCCAGAACCTGTTCCCGGCAGGCCCCATCCTCCGGAAGCTCTTCCAGAATACCCACGACAAAATCCATATTGGAAATCTTCAAAATATAATCTGTCTCAAAATCTGCCAGTGTTCTGGCCGCCAGTGCCAGCACTTCCGCAATCACACAGTCATCCACACCCCCCATACACTCCAGTCCCATCTGACTGATTTCTTTATAGGTATGGCTCTCTTTACTTTCCCGGTATACACTCTCTATATAATAAACTTTCTCGCAGCTTTCCCGATCTGCCTTGGTATTTTTGGCAATCCCCAGTGTCACATCTGGTTTCAGGGCCATCAGGCGGCCATCCAGATCCGTAAATGTTAAAACATTCTCACTTAACAGAAAACTCTTATTGGCTGCATATAGGCTGTATTCCTCAAATCGACCCATCCTGTATTTCCGGTATCCGTAACTCTCATACAAACTTCTTAAGCGAAGAGTAGCCGCTTCCGCTCTTTTAAGTCCCTGAATCTCTGAAATCATCCTGTCCGCTCCTTTTTACCGTTTCCCGGCTCACGCCCTATTACTTCCTTTCGCTATCACATTATTATGGTAGCACGCTAAAGCGTTTTCCTTATATTACCACTCCTTTTCCAAAATTTCAACTATTTTTTTCAATTTTGGAACCTGTCAGGCGAATCTGTTCCCAGTGTCCCGTCCGATACCACATAAATGAAATAATAAAATTGACCAGCCATCCAATTGGAATCGCATACCAGACAAATTCCGCCCCCAATCTGGGAGCGAAATAATTTGCCACAAACACCCGGACGCTTAAGTTTGCCAGATTGGCAATGGTAAACACTGTCACATCACCTGCACCTCGCAGAGCTCCATCAGATACCATTTTCAGCCCGATCAGGACAAAGAAAAATGAAATAAAATTCACATAAGAAAAGGCTGTCGCTGCTGCCTCCCGGCTTGCATCTGCATCCAGAAATAAGGAAAGACATGTCCCCCCAAAGCTCCGTAAAAATCCGAAAATACACACGGCAAAAACAAAAACCCAGGCCACACAGGCTTTGTAACCAGCCTTTACACGCTCCGGGTTTCCGGCTCCCATATTCTGCGCTGTAAAGGTGGACATGGCATTTCCCATGGCCTGCATCGGCACAATCGACAGAGATTCAATACGCATCCCGGCAGAATAGCCGGCCAGCACCGCAGAACCGAAGGTATTGATAACCGATTGCACCAGAAGCATTCCCATGTGTACAATGGACTGCTGAAGAATGGAAGGAATCTCCACCCGGATCATGGAAACCAGTATCTGCCCGTCATAAAAACGGAATATTTCCTCCTCTGTAACTGTTTTTCCGGCTGCACCGCCTGTAGCGGTCCCACTTTCCTCTCCATCGCCTCTAAGCCTCCTCACCAGCAGTCCAAAAGAAGCGATGGCCGAAATACCCTGAGCCGCCAATGTCGCGTACGCCACCCCAGGCACTCCCAGGCCGGCCCGAATTACCAGATAGAGATCCAGCACGATATTTAAGAGAGAAGAAAAAATCAAAAGGCCAAATGGTGTTCTGGAATCCCCCAACGCATTAAATACCGCTGCCTGCACGTTGTACATAAACAAAAACGGAAGGCCGATAAAATAAATCCGCAGATAGGCAGCTGCCTCCGGCAATACATCCGCAGGAACCCGCAGTGCATGGAGAATCCCACTGCTTCCGGCTGTACCCAAAAGTCCAAACACCAGACTAACCGCCAGAAACTGAATCAACGTCGTAGAGACTGCTGTTTTCATTCTTTTCAAACGCCCCGCCCCCAGGAACTGAGAAATCAAAACCGCACAACCCACACCACCGCCGATGGCCACCGCAATAAACACATTGGTAATGGCATAGGATGCCCCAACCGCCGCCAGCGCCTGCTCACCCACAAAACGGCCCACCACCGCTGAATCCACAATGTTGTAGCACTGCTGAAACAGGTTTCCCAGAATCATCGGCAGTGCAAACCGGATCAGCACCGCCCCCGGCTGTCCATCCAGCATTTGATTCTGCCTTTCCACAGTTCCTCCTCCTTCCGGCTGTTTTCCATCATCATTACATTCCTTTCCCACGACACGAAAATCCCATCTGAATTGCCTTTGTGGGACAGCTGGCACGGCAGGCCCCACACCGGATGCACTCTGCGCTGTCCGGCTTCTCCCAGACTCGGATATCCATGGGACATGCCTTCTGGCAGGCGCCGCAGCTGACGCAGGCCTCTTCATCCACCCTCAGCCTGTAAAATGTTACCGGATTAAAAAAGCCATAAAACGCCCCCAACGGACAAAGGTAGCGACAGAATGGACGCGCCATGCGGACAGACCCATACAGGATCAGCAAAAGCAACGCCATTTTCCAGGAAAACAGCCAGCCAGCCGCCGCCCGCAGCGGCTCATTAACCAAAAGAAGCGGCACGCCGCCCAGAAGTGTTCCACTGGGACAAATATACTGGCAGAACCAGGGTTTTCCCATCCCTGCCACATTGGTAACCGCCGCCGGAAGAAGGAGTACAAATACAGCCAGTATCATGTACTTCACATACCGCAGCCATCTGTCCCCCGGTAATGCCCGGATTTTCTTTCCCATGGGAATTCGGTACAAAAGATCCTGCACCATCCCAAAGGGGCACAGCCAGCCGCAAATAAAACGGCCAAACACCGACCCAAACACCATCAGAATCCCAAATACATAGCAGGAAAAGGAAAAACCTCTGCCTGAAATGACTGCCTGCAGCGCGCCGATGGGGCAGGACCCCAGAGCTCCCGGACAGGAATAGCAGTTAAGTCCCGGGACGCAAAACGCTTTGGTTCGCCCCGTATAAATTTTCCCGCTGACAAATCCATAAGCATACCCATTGGTCAGCGCCGTCCACAACGCCTGTACAGCCAGGCGCATCCTGTTTCTATTTCTCGTTTCATTTCCGTTTCTCTTTTTATTCTTATCCAATTCCAATACACTCCATACAAATTCGTATCGCCTTTGTCAAAACGGCTCCCACCTCGCCCCGCTGTACTCCAAGAAGCATAAACGCCGCTCCGGCGACCAGAAATCCCGAGGCCGCCATCTTTCGGCTTCGTTCCGGCGCATTCCGGCATTCCTTTCGTTTTCCTCTGTTCATGTTCCGTTTTCCTCCTTCTTCTGTCTCTCTGCCTGGTTTCCGCCCCGTTCCGCAAAAAACTCTCAAAAAAGAAGACGCCCCCGGTGCAGACAGAATTTTCCTCTATTTCGCACCAGGAGCACCTCGTTGGCCTGTTCCGCCCTGAAACGTATTTCTTCCGTATCCGGACGGCAGCGCCGCCTATTCTTTTATTACTTTTTTCAGGATCGGGTCAAGAATTTCTGTCCACGGCGTGTAGGCATCCTTGCCCTCCAAATGCGTCAGCGCCATCCAGTTTAACCCGCCCGGCGTCATCTCTCTGGCCAACTCCTCCAATGGTCCCGGCCATGTCGCTGCTTTCCCGGACATAGCCTCAGTAAAGGAGGTTACATACTTTCTGGCCGTCTTCTCATCCAGACCGTTCTTCGTACACCAGTCAACCAGAACCGCCAAAAGCATGTAGTACGCGCTCATCAGGCCGGTGGTGGAGCGCAGGATCGCGATCTGCTTCGGCGTATCCACTACCACCGGAACGCCTACGTGGCTCATCAGCTCCTCCACTTCCGGAATCGGCGGATAAATGACAACCGGCCCAATCCGGTTTGCCGCAAAGGTCAACGGAACCACATCCGCAATAATCTTCCGCGGTCCGATCAGCTCTTCTGCACGTTTCAGGCTCAGTGTCGCCACCAAATTGATAAAATGTTTCTCCGGCGCAAACTTGAGCGGCCGAATCACATCCTCTGCAGCAGCCGGAAGCAATGCAGCAAATACCCAATCCGACCTGTCTACCACTTCCTGATTGTCCTCTGCCACGGAAACAACCTTCGGATACGCTTCATGCAGCGCCTGTGCCCGCTCCTTGTTGCGCGGCGATACTACGATATGCAAATCCTCTATGCCGCTCTCGCAAAAACCGGTTACCACCGCCGTCGTAATAATCCCAGTTCCTATAAAGCCCAGTTTCATGGTACTCCCCTTCCTTTTTACATCAATATGCTATCTCTCAGTCCCGCCATTCCGGAAAAATCTCCCCAAATGCGCAGCTGGCCGCCTCTCTGATTGCCGCTTCCAGGCGGCGATATCGCTCCAGAAACTCTCGCCCCTCCTCTGTCAGGGTCGAAAATCCTCCCTTACTGCCGCCAGGCTGACGCGACAGAAACACAATGGCCAGCTGATCCTCCGCCTGCTTTACCATCTTCCAGCCCTTACTGTAAGATATGCCCATCAACTGACAGGCTCCCAGCATGGAACCGCTCTGTTCTACCGCCTCCAGAAAAGCCGCCGTATTTTCATCAAAACAGTCCTCCGGCCGTCCCAGCGCCACGTACGTTCTGGATGTAAGGCCAACCCGCTGACGACTGTCCTTCTCATACTGGAGCAAAGATTCATAATCTTTCCGGGTATTGGTGTCCAGAAGGATTCCCGGATCCGAAAGTGCAACCTCCGTTACCCCATCTTCCCACGCATCCATAGCCCCGCGCAGGCCGCCGACTCCCCGGTAAGACAAAATATGCAGAAATACCTCCCGGCTCAGCATAACCGGATGCCCCTTTTTTCCTTCAAAAACGGGAACAGCAATGCTGCCGGAAGCTTCACTCATGCTGGTTATGGTCTCCACCGACACCAGGGGAAGATCCGATGGAAACAAAAGCACCCGATCCACCTTTTTCTGAATATAACGCAGTCCCATACAGATCGATCCATACATCTGCGACGTCTCATAGCGCTTGTTACGAATACAGACCGCCCCCCGATGCGCAATATGACGCTCCAGTGTCTCTGCCTGATAGCCGGTTACCACCACAATCGGCGTAATCCCCGCCTGCCGAAGTGTATCGATTTCCTTTTGAATCATTGTCGTCTGCCCCACCCGGAGCATGGGCTTTAATTCTTCCATATGAGCCGATCGTCCCGCCGCCAGGATAATGGCCCCTGTTCGCCTCTCTGTCACGCCTTCTCCTCCCTGTCTGATGCTATCACTAGTTTACCAGCCACACAAAAAAAAATCAACAGAATCGAGAGATTCCTCAACTCTGCTGACTTATTTATCCCTCTTTTAAAAGAAGCACATCTTCTGGAGAAAGTCCCAGCGAAATCACATCGCCTTCCTGCAGTCCTTCCAATCCTCCGCTCTGGCTGTAATCCACCTTCCACCAGATAAGAGTCCCGGAATCTTCCGGTTCAGGTGCCGTATCCGGCCTAAGCAGCAAATCCCACTCAAAGGGTTGTTTTAACGTGTCTGTCCACCGGCAGGAAAATGTGTTATCTCCTTTTTGCTGCAGATAAAACTGATGGGCACGGATGCCGATATAACGGATCTCTTCTGTCATCTCCTCCGCTGTCTTAAAGCAGATTCCCCAGTCCAGCGCCTCCGCAAGATGAGGCCCCAGCCGCCTGGCCCGGCTGATATTTTTACACCCCGTCAGGCGGGCAGCTGTTACATTGGAGGGCCGGTCAAACATGTCACGGGTATTCCCTGCCATGGCTACACGCCCCTGGTTTAAAATCAGGCTTTTTTCGCAGAACCGATACACCTCATCACGGCTGTGAGTGACAAGAAGTGCATCTCCCCGATAATGTCGAAGCACATCCCGGACCTGAAACTGCAGCTGCTCCTTCAAATAAAAATCCAGAGCAGAAAAGGGTTCGTCCAGCATAATCACATCAGGCTCATAAATCAGGATTCTTGCCAGAGCCACCCGCTGCTGCTGCCCGCCGGATAGCTGGGACGGATAGCGTTTCTCTAATCCCTCCAGCTTAAACAGGCGAATCATCCGAGCCACTGCCTCCATCGTTTCCCGGGATTTCTTCCCAAGACCAGCTGCAATGTTCGCCTCCACCGTCATATGGGGAAATAGGGCATAATTCTGAAACAGGTAACCCACATTCCGTTTCTGAGGCGGCAGATTGATCTTTGCCGCAGAATCATAGAGCACACGTCCGTTTAAAACAATACGCCCCTCATCCGGCGTCTCAATCCCCGCAATGCATTTCAGCGTCATGCTCTTGCCGCTTCCCGACGCCCCCAGAATCCCCAAAACACCATTCTCCGTATGCAGAGACACCTCCAGAGAGAAATCGGAAAAACTCTTTTTAATATCCGCCTGAAGACTCATGACGCCCCCCTTTTTGTTTTTTCTGAAGCGGTCGGCCATTCCCTCTGTTTTTTCCTTCACTCTTCCGTTCTCTCCGGGAAAGCACATTCATGAGAACCACCACAACAAAGGAAATCCCTACGATTACCCACACATACTGGTATGCCTTGGACATCTTTCCCGCCGCCACCTCCGAATAAATTGCCAGCGGCAGCGTCTGTGTCTTTCCGGCAATATTGCCGGCCAGCATCGCAGTAGCGCCAAACTCGCCCAGACCACGCGCAAAAGCCAGAATCGCTCCGCTTAAAACCCCAGGCATGGCAGAGGGCATAATAACGCGCCAGAAAATTTTGCATTCGGAAAATCCCAGCGTTCTGGCCGCATGAATCAATGTTTCATCCACCTGCTCAAAGGCCCCTCTGGCAGCCCGGTACATCAGCGGAAAAGAGATTGCCACCGCCGCAATGACCGTTGCCGCCCAGGAAAAAACAATTTTCACGCCAAACGCCTGTAAAAACAGCTGCCCCAGAGGACGTTTTACTCCAAAAATCATGAGAAGAAAAAAACCGGCCACCGTGGGCGGAAGCACCATGGGAAGTGTCAGTATTCCGTCCACTGCCATTTTTATTTTCTCCGATCTGGCCGTTACCACCAGCCGCGCCGCCCATACCCCGAGGAAAAAGGTCACAAGAATCGATAAGGATGCCGTTTTCAGTGAAATGAATATCGGAGACCAGTCCATCCTTATTTACTCTCGTTGGCAGAAAAGCCATATTCTGCAAATGCCGCCATAGCATCTTCGCCTGACAGAAAATCAACAAACGTCTGTGCCGCTTCCTTCTTCGTGCTGGCGCTTACAATACCAACGGGGTAAATTACCTTGGAAACACTGCCTTCCGGAGCAAAGCCTACAACCTCTACGTTCTCAAACTGATCGCTGGTGGTTGCATCCGTCAGATATACAATCCCGGCATCCGCACTGCCGGCTGCCACCCAGCTCAACACTTCTGTTACGTTTGTTCCGAAGCTGGCTTTGGCTTCCACATCCTCCCACATGCCAAGGCTCTCAAATGCCTCTTTGGAATACTGCCCTACCGGAACGCTCTCCGGATCGCCGATCGCGATTTTTTCTGCCTTTGTAATATCTTCAAAACCAGTAATACCAAGCTCCGATCCCTTCGGTACAATCAGAGCAATTTTATTTTCCAGAAGCTCAACGATAGAATCTGCATCTACGAGATTTTCCTCTTTCAGAGCGTTCATCTGCTTCATGGCAGCCGAAAAGAATACGTCTGCATCCGCACCCTCTTCAATCTGGGTCTGCAGTTTTCCGGAACTGTCAAAGGTAAACGAAAGCTTAATATCCGGATTCGCCTCCTCAAATGCCGGCTGAATCTCATCTTCCATCACGTACTGCAGGCTGGCTGCTGCCGCAATCAAAAGCTCCTGCTGCTCGCCGGATGCCTCTTTCTCTTCCGCCTTGGTCTCCTCTGAAACGCTCTCCACAACGCTCTCCGCTGTTGGCGTTTCCGCTGCCGTCTCAGCCGGTTTAGAACCGCAGGCCGTCAGAGACAGGGCCATGGCAGATGCCAGAATAACACTTAATGCTTTTTTCATAATAATCTTCCTCCCGTTGTTTGATTCTGCATTATTTTATCCAAAAAATAACGCTGTATTTTACATCACATCATATAACTTACGTGCTTTTTTGTCAATATTTTACAAGAAAACAAACGCATTTTCATGCGAACCTATTTTCCAAAGCCGCAGTTGGGGAAAATACAGGTTGGGCAGTTCAGGCACAGACCGCCCATTCCCAGCTTTGCCAGGTCCTTCTTTGTAACTGGCACATCGGCCATAATCCGCGGCAAAACCAGGTCAAAAATCGTCCGCTTTGCATACATAACACACCCCGGCAGTCCCAATATTGGTTTTCCCTCTCTGGTGTATGCCAGCAGGAACATCGCTCCCGGCAGAACCGGGGCGCCATAGGATACAATCTCTGCTCCCGTCTGCTTGATGGCCGTCGGCGTGGTATCATCGGGATCCACACTCATACCGCCGGTGCAGACTACAAAATCTGCCCCTTTATCCATCCATTCCTGGATGGCAGCTGAAATTTTATCCGGATCATCGTTCATGATCGTCTGCCCCAGCACTTCTACACCGAACTCTTCCACCTTCTGGCGGATTACCGGTCCGAACTTATCCTGGATCCGCCCGTAAAACACTTCATTGCCCGTGGTCACAATCCCTGCCTTTTTATTTTTATACGGATGCAGTGAAAGCAATGGTGTCTCACCTACTGCCTGTCTGGCCGCCTCCATCTTTTCTTTCTCAATTACCAGCGGAATAATCCGGGTTCCGGCCAGCTTGTCCCCTTTTTTTACCGGAAAATTGCCGTGGCGGGTGGAAATCATCATCTCCCCCAGGCTGTTAAGGCGAATCAACCGCTCCTCATCTACCTGAAAAAGTCCGTCGCACTCTGCAAACAGTTCCACCTTCCCCTCTTTCGCTTCCGTAGCCCGCATATATTCATTCTGACACAGCTGACGCAAAATATCAGCCGCCTCATCCTCGTGGTAGCGCGTGTCATCCTTTTCCCACACATAAATATGATCCTTTCCAATGGATAACAGCACTGGGATATCCTCCTCCCGCACCACATGGCCTTTCCGAAATACAGCGTCCTTTACCACCCCCGGAATAATCTGTGTCATATCATGGCAGAGCACCTGCCCTACCGCTTCCGTTGTTTTCATCAGTTTCATTCTGCATACCCCTTTCGTTCTGCCAGCTCCTTTGCCCTTTTTGCCAGAGCATACCGGCGCTCTACTCCTGCCAGCGCCGCCGGATCGTCCCGAAAGCGCTCTCTCTTGGCCGCAAACCGCTCTTCCAGCGTCACACGGCATTCTCCCTGTACCATCTTATCTGCCAGATAAACCACCAGGCTTTCATTGATTTCCTCTAATCTTTCCTCTGGAATATCCATATGATCCGCCACAATCTCTGCTACACCTTCATGTCCCAGCATCGACAGCCACCTGGCGCCGGCAGCGGCATGATCCGGCCAGGCTTTGGCAATATCATGGAGCAAAGCTCCGGCACGAATGCGGGAAATATCCAGATACGGCTGCTGGCCATCTGCCGAAAGCGGCTGCTGGCCGGCCTGCCGATTGCAGGCCTCGCCGATTTCCACCGCCAATCCAGCCACTGCCCGGCAGTGGCGAACCGTTTCCTCCGGCGTCTTGAACCAGGCCAGCAATGCCTCGCAGACTGCCTCATCCGGTATTTTTCTTGTCTCCAGATACCGGATGAGACGCTCAAATTCCTCTGTTGTATCCGCATCCATCACACAGCCCCGATCTGTCACATCCAGATGAATAACCCGATCTCCCAGCCGCTCATATGCCCCCTTCAGACCTCGCTCCCCATCGTGGGCCAGTAAAGCTGGAAGCACCGATGCACGGATCAGCAGGGGATGTCCCGGTGCACCACCGTGATAAGGGCAGTACACGTCGCCGGTTTCATCCTCAAATCGATACTTTTCATATTCCATGGTAAATTCCGTCGTGAGAGGAACATCCACCGGAAGAAAAAAGATTCCATCCAGACTCGCCCCCTCCGGCGTATTCCGTTTTTCATTATAATAGGAAAGTCCCATACACACGGAGTCAAACATTTTTGTAGACGCATATGCTGCGTTATGTAAAAAGCGAACCCCCGGACCGGCTGCCGCCGCCCGGATCTCCTCTTCCCGGTATCCCGTCACAACAACAACCTCTCTGGCCCCGCCTTTTTTCAGGGTTTCAATTTCACGCTCAATGACCGTCCGCCCCCCCAACTCCATAAGAGGCTTAAACGCACCCATGCGGGAGGACAATCCCGCCGCCACGATCATAGCGTCAAAAATCCGCTCCGGCCACGGATAGACAGCTCCATACGGCAATGGAATATCCAGAAGATTTTTAAGCGCCACATTTTCCCGGGCCGCAATCAGAGTCCGAAAAAACCCGGCGTGTCCCACAAGAATCACATTCCCACGGCACCGCGCCTGTATCTCCCGGAAGGCCTGCACAGCACGTTTGGCACAGTCGGAAAAACTCTCCCCCTTCGGAGGACGGAAATTCGCCAGATCCATCCCTCTGGCCGCATATTCCTCCGGGTACTGCTCCCGGATTTCCCGAAAGGTCAGTCCATCCCACTGTCCCATATCAATTTCCTGCAGACCATCCACAATCTCAATCGGAATCACGCCGCCGCTTAAAATTTCCGCTGACTGAAGGCATCGGGTCAGGGGACTCGTGTAAATCCGTTCAATCCCTTTTTCTGCGAAGGATGCACGCAGCGTTTCTATCTCGTCCCTTCCTTCTGCCGAAAGCGGAAGATCCGTTCGTCCAATACACTGCTTTTCTCCGCCAGAAAATTCCGGCCTCCCGTGCCGCACCAAATATAATGTCCTCACCGCACACCTCCATATTTCGCCAGCACCGCCGTCCCATGCAGATCACAGAGCGGAATTACGCTAACACCCTCCCGGTCACAAAATTCCTGTACTGCCCGTCCTACCCCTGGAAACTGAGGACTGTTGTAATCATCCAGAATCATATAGCCTCCTGGCGAAAGCCTCGGATAAAAATAGGAAAGGCCTTCCAGCGTCGGCTGGTAAAGATCTGTATCCAGGCTGACCATAGCGAACCGTTCCGGGAATTCTCCGGATGCCATTTCCCCCAGACTTTCCGGAAAATATCCTTTCTTTACGACGATGCGCTCCGGATGCTCCATGCGGCCCATCACCGCCTCCACAGAAGTATCGGAAAACTGCCCGGCCCTGGCCCGGCTGCCATCCCACTGCCCGATATCCCGGCTGTCAAACCCTGTAAAGGTATCAAACAGGTACAGCGTCCGTTCCGGGAACAACCGATTCAGTTCCGCCGCAAATGCTCCCTGATACACGCCCAGCTCAGCAACCGCCCCCGGCACTCGTCGGCGCTCTATTTCCTTCGCTAGCAGACGACAGGTAGCCAGGCGGATATGAAACCGCTCCCGGAGTTCCGAAAGCGATGTAATCCGCCCTCTGTATCCAGACTTTTCCAGCGTTTCCCGAAGCTCAGCCTGGGCCGCCTCATTGACAACAGCCAGATATATCTCCTCCGGTCCCGCCTCCAGAACTTCTTCCATGGAAAACACCGGTATTCCCTCCAGGCGGCTTCCCTGCATCGCCGGGTTATTGTCGCCAAAAGCAATGACCCGCTTTTCTTCCTTCTGCAAAAGACGAAACAGCGTCATCCCAGCCTGTCCCGCCCCGAAAATTATGATCCCTTCCATGTCTATCCTTTTCCCATTCCTTATGTCCATCGCGATTCATGCCCGTCATGACTCATACTCATGGGGATGCTCGTGCTCTTCTTCCCCACAGTCGCAGCTGTAATCATGGCTGTGTCCAAAAGCGCCCGGGCCGCCGATATAATCCCGGATCAGTTCCAGCTTATAACGATTCATATAGCTGTAGGCCTTCTGCACTGTATGGCCGCTGCCCAAATACCGCGTTACCCCTACCTCCACCAGGCGTTCAAAGGGTTCTTTTTCCAGCGGTCCACAGATTACCGCCTCACAGTCATGCTCAATGATTTTTTCAGCAAATACCAGGTTTTCCGGATCCTGTTTTCCATATATATGAAAAATCTCATTCTTGTCCGCATCGATAATCATCAGGAACGGACTGTCTTTAAAGGTGGCCGGAACCAATCCGTCGATCTCTTCTGTCTCAGATGCAATCGCTATTTTCATCGTTATGTCCTCCATTTCATTTCGTCTGCAATTCCATTATTTTCAACGATTTTTTCTATTTTTTAACAATTTTCCTGCTTACAATGATACCTCACATACAACCGAGCGTCAAGTATTTTAAAACCATTCGAAACGCAAAATCCCCGCGGGCCGAAATGATAAAAACCCGCAGGGATTTTCCCTTTCATAATTTCACAAGCATGAATTTACTCGTTAATTTTTCCACAGTTCTCCAGCGCCTGATTGATTCCTGCAATTACCTCCCGCAGCTTCCGCTCCGGCTCCTCTGTCAGCAGCGCCAAAACCTGCAGCTTTCCGCTCTCACTCAGGAAGGGATCCATAATGCGGTTGAATTTCCGCACGATCCAGTCATGATCAATATGATCCGAAGCCTCACCGCTGGCCGAATACACCCGCGTCTTATACGCCATGCCATCCTTCATCATGATCTCTACCCAAGCCAGCCGTTTCTCCGGAAATTGCCGGTCCATCTCCTCATCCACCACAAAGCTTAACCGTTTCATCATATCCAGCACCCTGGGATTTCCGATGGCCCGGTTATTGATCTGCCGGTAACCCACATCCCCGTGGATAATAGCCGCAGCTACCGGATAAGCGATATTATATTGAGCCTCATCCGTTTCATGGGGAACAATCTTGCTGAGCTGGGCCGCCGAATCAAAGGTATGAACCGTCACATGCTCAATCTCCTCCGCCTGCAGGTTTTCGCCGTATTCATCTGCTCTCTCGTAAAGCCAAACAGCCGCCCAATCCCGGCAGCCGTCCCCACCGCGCCATAGGTCCCTGTACTGTGGAGGAATCCATAAAAATCCTGGAGCGCCACCCCCATGCGTACCGCCGTGTCATAGGCCACCACCAGCGTAGTCAGATACTCCCGGTAGGTTACATCCTTTTCCAGACCTGCAGCCATGATGCCCGCAATAAAGGAAGTTCCCGGATGGCCCTTAATCATATTGTGGCCATCATCAATATCAAATGAATTCGAGGCATGCCCCATGGCAAACACAGCTCCCAGAAAGCTGAACCGGTCCTGACACCCCGGAATTTCCAGATTTCCCGGCTTCACATATTCTGCCAGCCTCTTTCCGTTTTGGAACTGTTCGCCTCTGCTTCCCAGAATCAGGGCAACCATCAAATCAATACCGCAGTCGACAGCCCGTCTCTGCACCTCCTCCGGCAGTTCCTCCCACCTGGTGTTCAAAATATAATCTTCCAGCTGATACGTTGTCTCGAATTTCATGTCCTCCTCTCCTTTCCCCTCTGACTTATGGCGATCCTCTGCAATAACAAATATCATGCCCCGGGCGGTTTAACAAAAAAACTACCCGGGGCCTGTTCCTTTCCCTCAAGCGCTGCCGTTTAACGGTTATAAACGCCCTCATTCAGATATGCCAGAAGCTCTTCTTTACTCATATTGTCAATACCGAGATATGCCAGATTGTATTTGCTGGTCTCAAAGAAGCTCTTCTTATGCATAGCGCCTGCCAAAACGATCATAGAATCAATAATTGGGGTCGGTACGCCGTACTGCACGCCCAGATCGTGATAAATCTTACATCCCACCGGAACATCCTCTGTCAGGTAGCGATGATTGATATTGTTGGGGCCCGTATTTCCTTCTGTGGACGGCTGATCCAGCGGGAATACCACATTGTCCTTACCATCCTTATCCAGTCCCATATACTCCTGGGTCAGCACGCTTCGGCGGGAGAAGAAAGATTCATAGGAGTACGTCGGCGTGCCAACGCCGATGGCTTTTGCCAGCGCCTTTTCTTCCTCAAAGAACTGATACTGCACCTCGCAGATAGACGGGCAGAGGCCATGGCTGTACATGGAATAATTGGTCCTGTCGTGACCGCCGAAAATGAGTCCCCAGTTTTCCATGGTGGAAACGCCAAGAATCGTAGCCGGAACATGAATAACCGGGTTAATATTGGAAAAGCCGATATCAAGAACCGTATTTCCTGCCACCGGTCCATCTCCGTAGGTAACGGCATCGATACACGGCAGATATTTGGAAGACTCCATAAAATCATCAATATCCGACATTGGCAAAGATGCACCGCGAAGCGTAATGGCACGGTATTTGATTCCCACATGCGGGAACTGGAACTTACCAACAGACTCAATGCGCGTTCCATAGGGAGCCGAAGACCATCCGCCTATGATAACCTTCTTTGTACATCCCATCTCCCGCATCAGCTTTCTTAGAATCAGAGACGCGTAGTTGTCGGTAAAGATATGAATTACCTGGCCGTCCTCCAGAAGCGGAACCAATTCCCGGAAGAAAGGCTCGTGAGCGAAGGCCGGTGCTGCCACCACGATCAGGCCGGCGCCCTTTACCACCTCTTCCATATTACTGCTTATCACATCAAAAAAGGCACGTCCGGAACGCTCAAAGCAGTACAGGTTTCTCTGAACACCATCCAGAAGAATCCCCGTCTTTTCCAGATTAGCCAGCGTTTTCTCCGCAAAGGGCATCATATCAAACAGACGCACTTCTCTGCCAGCCAGCTTCATATCTGCCGCACACGTCTTTCCAACTGCACCGCCGCCCAGAACGGCAATTGGCATGTCTTTCAAATAATCCATCTTACCCATCCTAAAATCCTCCCTGTTTTATTTTTCTGTTTTTATATAGTCCGCTCTTCTTTCTGATTTAAGTATAACCCTTCGGAAGTGTTTTGTGAAATAGATGGTTTATATTGTGATAATCGAAAACAGCGATTGTTTTACGCCTCCAGAACCTCCTCCATAAGTGCAACAAATCCCTTCATCTGCGGTGTTACCCACTTATTTTTGTGATGAAGCATCTGAATATAATAATCCTGCCGGATTCCGCTTCCCACATTCAGAATGGCCAGATTCCCTGCCTTTACTTCCTTCTCCGTCAGGTACCTGGGCAGGAAGGAGACACCCAGTCCCTGTTTCATCAGTTCCATGATCATCGACGTATTATTGATCTGTACCGCCGGTTCCAGTACCCGGTCAAAATGCGCCGCCACCTCCTCTGCCATCTTCCGGTACAGACTGCTTTTTTCTGGAAGAATCAATGGCTGTTCCATGATTTCTTCAATACTCAGCTTTTTTCGCTTCGCCAGCGGATTTCGGGCTGATGTCACAAAGGACACCTCAGCCGGTTTAATCAGATCCCGCACATAGCTGGGGTCCACGATCCTCCGTCCCATGAACAGAATAATATCCACATTGTTCCCCTTCAGCATGTCCATCAGTTCCAGCGAAGAATTGGAGTGAATCTCCAGAGAAATCTGTGGATACCGCTTGTAGTACTCCGAGATAACCCGCGCTGCATGGGTATACAGGATTGACTCCACCACTCCCACACGAAGCGTTCCCGGCAGTTTTTCCATATTTTGATTCAAACCACGGATATCCGCCTCCAGATGCATCATCTCATTGGCATAGGCGATCAGATATTCCCCCGCCATGGTCAGTGAAACTTTCTTTCCGATGCGGTCAAATAGAACAACCCCCAGTTCTTCCTCCAAAGACTGAATGTGAAATGTCACCGTCGACTGCGCATATCCCAGCGCACTGGCAGCCTGCGTAAAATTCTGCAGTTCTGCCACCCGCAAAAATGTAACCAGGTTTCTGTATTCCATCTCTCATCCCCATTTCTTTTTCATAACAACTCCGGGGACACGCCAACCCGCAGTCTGGCGCGCCCCCGGTATGTTCTGCGCAGTTTCATGTATGTTTATTTCGCCGCATCTGCAGCCGCTTCTTTCCCAGCAGCCGCCGTATCCGATTTCTGTTCTGTTCCAATGGCCATTTTTGCCGCCATCTCTGCCTCCATCTCCCGGTCCAGAGAACCGCTGGCCATCTTAAAAGCCGTTCCCACTGCCGGGATCGTAATGATAAAAATCGGCAGAGCATACACGATACTCATATTTTGAAGCGCCGTAGTTCCGATTTCTCCCAGCGCAAACAGGCAGAGCACGGTGGTGGCTCCAATCAGGATACCCCAGAAAAACTTAATGGATACCGGTGCCTCATCCTCCAGTGTATTCTTTACCGTCATCGAAGCGATCGTCCCCGTCATGGCATCTGCCAGCGTAATGAAGGACAGGAACAGCGCCACAATAACCAGCGGATTCGTAAAAGAACGGAGGGGCATCTCATTTAAAAGGGCAAAGTTCGCCACCGGGAATCCCAGTTCCTGTACGGTATTGAAAATAGTTCCTCCCAAATAGTGATCCACATAGATCGCATTTCCGCCAAATCCAACGAACCAGAGAAGTACGAAGATACCGGGCGCCAGAATATTGACCAACAGGAACTGACGCACCGTGCGGCCTCTGGAGATTTTCGCCAAAAACAGGCCGATCAGCGGTGCATAGGCCATAATCCAGGCCATGAAAAATACCGTATTCATCCGGCTCCAGCCTTCGCCCACATCAAAGGCGTCCGCATTCAGCGCCGTAGGAATATAATTCATAATCGTCGAGCTTACTACATCCGTCAACAGGTTCAGCAGGTAAACCGTCGGCCCAAACAGGAACAGGAAGAGAAGAAGCGCAATGTATACATACGCATTGGTATCACTGATAATCTTCATTCCCTTTTTAATGCCCCGGCCGCTGGATACCGTATAGGACAGCGTCACAACCACAATGGTAACCACATACATCAGGTTGCTGGGCGTGATTCCAAACACGAACTGAAGGCCCGACGCAAACTGTGTCGTTCCGAATCCCAGAGAGGTCACGATGCCTCCCACCAGAGCCAGCAGGGATACAATATCCACAATTTTTCCAGGTGTCCCATAAATTTTATCCTTTAAAAAGGGATAGAGAGCAGAGCTTGGGCGGGCCGGCAGGTTGTAATTCATGGACATGTAACCCGTTACCAGTCCCCAGAATGTAAAAATGCCGTAATAAACGAAACCCCAGTGGAACGAGGCAATCTGTACGCCCCGCACTGCTGCCTGCGGCGTTTCCGGCGTCAGGCCAGTGGCTGCCGGCGGAATGTGATAGTAGGTCAGCGGTTCGCCCACTGCATAAAATACCACCGCCGTCGCAATACCGCTGCAAATGGTCATGGCACACCAGGAAAAGGCCTTATGCTCCGGCTTTGCATCCGGTCCGCCCAGAATTTTATTCCCAAAAGGACTGATGGCAATTCCGATACACAGGAATACCAGAAATGCCGACATCAGCAGGTAGAACCAGCCGAAACCCTTGGTCGTCACATCAAAAAGAAAATTCATCGCCGCATGGAAAAATGGCGGCATTGTAAAGCCAATTACCACAACAGCCAGCAAAATAACGGCCGCCGGTATAAAAATACCTTTTTCTATTTCAATTCTTTTTTCTTTTCTTCCATAAGCATACCCTCTCAAACATACAGATTATGCAGCTTTCCCGATACAGATACCTCCATCTACACCAACTCCCGGTTTATATTCCGGAAAAGGCCAGGGTTTTTGCCGCTTCCCCCAGCATGCTAAACCCCAGCCAGCTGACCGGTCAAATTCGACCAGCCAAATTATATCTTAAACTCGCATTTTCTCAACTTGCCTTTACAGAAGGGCCGGATCGATAACCAGATTGCCCTTTGCAAACCGATCGATGGTATACGGCTCCATCGGAAGTGATGGTTTTGCTTTTACAACCGACTCTGCCGCCAGAATACCAATCGCCGGCGCAAACATGGTCGCCTTCGTCATACCCAGCGCACAGATAAATCCCTCTACTTCCGGAACCGGCCCTACGATAATGGAATGATCCGGTCCGTTTCCGTACTGACCTGCCCAGTGGCGCACGATGCGTACATTTGCCAGCGCTGGAACCTGCTTTACAACTCTGCGGCACAGTTCCTCCAGAACTCTCCACTCCGTATTAAAATCAATGATTCCGGCCTCTACGTTGGGATCCGACCAGCCCATGAGGAATCCGCCATGCTTAACCTGAGAAATATAGGTTCCGTATTTAAAGGAATAAATCATCGGGCCACCCAGGTATTCCAGAGGCTCTGTGATACAGATCTGGTGCTTCTCCGGTTCAACGGGAATCGTAACCCCTGCCATACGGCCGATAAACTTTCCCCATTCGCCAGTGGCATTTACTACGCATTCCGTGGCGATCTCGCCTTTATCAGTAATAACGCCCTTAACCTTTCCAGCCTCTACCCGGATGCCGGTTACCGTCGTATAATTATAAAATTCGACTCCTCTTGACTGGGCTCCCTTCTTAAATGCCAGCGCCATCTTCTGCGGATTGATGGTTCCCTCTCCGGTACAATAGGAACCGCCGATCATCTCGCTCACATCCAGATACGGCGCAACCTCTTTACACCCCTTCTGATCCAGGATCATGGACGGAATATCCATGGTGTGCTGCAGATCCACATTTTTCTTTAAACCCTCCAGTTCCTCTTCGTTGTAGGCCGGAAGCAGATATCCGTGCTTGGAAATCTCCAGATCGCCAAAACCCGACTCCTCGCCCAGAACGTCAAACTGAGAAACGCTCAGAAGGCCCAGCTTACAGTTGGAGACGCTTCCAAACTGGAGACGGAACATGGCGGCACATCGTCCGGTTCCGCCAAAGGGCGTATAATTCTGTTCCACTAAAACGACGTTTTTCACGCCCATTTTCGACAGATAATAAGCCGTCGAAGTGCCTGCGGCACCTCCGCCGATAATTACAACGTCAGCAGTTTTTCTCACTTGCCTTCACCTCCTGCAGCAATCTGGCCGATGGTAATCGGCTTAATGGGAGCACGGCTGATTGGAACATCCAGCTCATCAACGGAAATATGGAGGTAGTTTGCGATTTCCTTCGCAATCAGCTCCTTGCAGGTTCTGCCCTGGCAGGGACCCATGGTGCAGCGGCATGTTTTCTTGATCTCCTGCATGGAAGTCATGCCCTCATCCAGCATTCTATGAAGATCCGCCAGCGTTACGTTCTCACAGCGGCAGAGAATAATTTTACTTTCATCCATGTTTGTTGCCATAATCGTCCCTCCCTTACTCGCAGCGAATATTCCGCGCATCATAGAGCAGTTCCTCGTCCACCAGCATGGTAATAATGCTGGTATGATCCAGCCTTGCCGTATTCAGCACCCGGACGATCTCCGCTTTTCCAACTACCGAACCGTCACGTCCCAGGGCGTCCACCACATCACCCACCGCAGGAAGCGGAATCATCTCATAGGGGAAGGTAATCTTGATCTTTCCGCTGCCCGGCGTCTCATCTATCACAAAACATGCCAGACCCGGACACCGCCCTACGCAGTTTCCGCAGCCGGTACACTTTTCAATATCACATTCCGGGAGATTATTGATATTTTCCATATGTACTGCATGCGCCGGACAGCTGGTGCTGCAGGGGTTGCAGGGAATCTCCTCGTAGCATTCCATCACAATATAAGGCCCGCGGGTTCTTCTCTCAGGGGACGGGAGAAGTCTCTCAAACATCTCGCGGCTGGCAATTCCAGTACTCTCTAATGTTCCTGTCAATTCTGCTCCCTCCTTCCAATCAGCTCCAGGCCATCCCGTATCTTCTTTCCGGTCGTTCCGGAACGGAGGATCGCCAGCTGCTCCACAAACTCATCGCGCTTTGCCACCAGTTCCGGACGGTTCATGCCGGATGCAATGGCTGCCGACACGCCTGCAATACATCCCTCCAACATGGCTGCCGTTGCCTCTTCGATACAGGAAACGTCTCCGGCCACATAAACGCCGAGAGCCGTCGTCTCCAGAAAATCATCCCGCTCCGGAACAAATCCGCCCAGCTGCGGCACGTAGTGCATCTTTGCCCCACAGTGAACCAGCAGCTCGCTTAAAGGCGAAAGCCCCACCGCGATGCAGATCGTGTCTACTTCGATCTCCCGCTCTGTTCCCGGTATAATCTGGAATTTATCATCCATATCCGCCAGCACCGCCCCCGTTACGTGGTTCTCGCCGAGAGCCGCCTTAATAGTCGTTTTCGTATAAATCGGAACGCCAAAGCGCCGTACCTTGGATGCATGAACCTTGTAGCCTCCGATTCTCGGGGCCGCCTCCACAATGGCCGCCACCTTTACGCCTGCCTGCAGGAGCTGATAACTTACGATCAGGCCAATATTTCCTGCGCCGATCATCAGCACTCTGTTTCCTGGCTGGATTCCGTATACGTTCATCAGAGTCTGCACTGCTCCGGCACCGTATACGCCCGGAAGGTCATTATTCTCGAACTGGAGCATCTTCTCCGACGCGCCGGTGGAAATAATAATCTTCCCCCCTGTCATGCGTCCGTACACATGGTCTTCCTCATAGGAAATGACACGGTCGGAATAAATGCCGAGAACGTCCGTATTCCGTTTTACTTCGATCAGCGGATTTTCCTCTATTTCTTTGCGGAGGATTTCCACAATCTCAATTCCTCTTGTCCCTGCCCGCTCCCGCTCTGAACCGAAGAAACGATGGGTCTGTTTTACCAGCTGTCCGCCCGGTTCCGAAAAGCGATCCATCAGAGTTACACGCATACCGGCTTTCGCCGCTTCAAGAGCTGCGCTCATGCCCGCCGGGCCGCCGCCGATAATCACAACGTCCGAGTATTTCATCCTTCGCCACCTCCCATCAGAGATCCGTATCCCTTCTGTTTCTTTACGACCATACCCTCCTTCAGAGGCTCCGTACAGACACGCACATTGGGAACACCATTTACTTCCATCAGACAGGAAGAACAGTTTCCGATTGCGCAGAAGAGTCCTCTCGGACGACCCTTGTGGTTGCGAAGTTCACGAACTCCATTGGCATGCAAAGCCGCTGCAATCGGTTCCCCCTCAAGTCCTTCCAGCGTCTGTCCCTCAAACGTGAACTGAACCGTTTTGCCACGATCAAATTCAAGTACCGGATGTTTCGTAATTCTCACTGTGACACCTCCCCTAAATTAGCTCTCCGAATTTACCTTACATATCTCCCTCTTACAAATCCCTTTCAAACTACATCAAATCCCCCGTAAAATATATTTACTTTTCGATTGTGTCTCCCGGAATTGTCTTTATAATTAGTATATATTGTATTGATCGTTTTTTTAAATTTTATCATTCATTTTTATTGATTTATAAATTCATATTTGCAAACTAATTATTGTAAAATTGATATAGAATGCAGAAAAAAAGGATGCAGCAAATGCATGGAATCTTTTCCTCTTTGCTGCATCCTTTATCCCGCCCACCTTCTTCAGGCCTGCTATATTAGCTGAATTTTTCGTTTACCTGATCCGATATAAGGCGATACTTCTTTTTCCAACACCAGCACCGTCAACGCACCATCAAAATACGTTTCCAAAATCTCCCTGATTTTTTCCAGCCTGGTCTCCGCTCTTCCCACCATCGTCCAAAGAATTAAATGCCCTTTCTTTTCGTCATAAGCCGCCTCAAAGTCCTGGATCTCCCCAGAAGAAAGAAGCAGCTCATCCAGAATGTGCATGGAAAGCAGTTTTCCCCCCGGAAGACAGATCACATCGTCCAGCCTCCCTTCCACCTTGGCCAGGCGCGGTTTCAGGCAGCCGCAACCACAGGGTTCCAGAAGATAACGCCCCACATCGCCGGTTCGGTATCGAATCAGCGGCATGCCGCGCCGATGAAAGGTTGTCAGAACCAGCTCGCCATACTCCCCCTCCGGCACTGGAAGACCCGTATCCGGATCAATGACCTCCAGCAAAAGATCTCCATCGCGCATGTGATAGCCTCCTCTGGCAGTACACTGCACGCCTCCCCCATAACCAGTCTCCGTCATGGCCCAGTGGGTAAACACGCGGCATTTCCAGGTTTCTTCCAGAAATTGAAGGACGCTTTCCGGTACATAATCTGCGCTTAAAAGTACCGTTTTCGGCCGCAGCCAGGGGGCGTTAACCGCCAGACTGTACATCTGACCCGGAACTCCCACAAAACAGTCCCTTCCTTCCCCATCCCTTGCTGCCGCCTCCATATCCCGAATCAGGCCATGAACCCGCACCTCCACCTGGATCCTGGAAAGTCCTTCCTTCAAAAGTCCCCCCACGGAAAACAACCCGGGGCCTTCCATATAGACCGTTACTGTATCGCCAGGCTTTACCAGATACTGCATTCCGACCTCATAAAAATCCGCGGTTCGCATCAGGTCATCCTCCGTAAAAAACAGGCGTTTCGGCTTTCCGCTGCTTCCCGATGTCCGCAGCGTGATAATCCTGGCGATCTCCTTTGCCGGAACACATAAAAACCGCTCCGGGTTCTCTCTGATATCCTCAGGAGTCGTAAAAGGAAGCTGGCGAAACGATTCCCAGTCTCCCGGCTTTACCGCTTCATCCAAACCGGATTCCCGGAATTTTTCCTGATAAAAAGGACTTTTCTCCCAGGCGTACCGAACGGTCTCCCACAGGGTTGATGGCCTGGCCGCACAGTAATAATAGCCGCTTCCAGCCTCCCGGAGGGCCTTTCTGTCTGCTCCCAAAACCCCCTCCAAAACCTCACCGTTTCCGTCCATAATCTGCTGCCCTACCCACTGGGCCAGCTCTCCTGATACATCCTGCATCTCCAGAACCGAAAAACCCGCCTTCATCAGACGGCGCCAGATCCGATCCGCCAGCTCCAGGCGTCCCAGCATCCCGTCTGCCAGCAGCTCTTTTTTTCTGGCATACATGTCGCTGATTAAAAGCCAGCCGTCCGGTTTCAGCACCCGAAATGCCTCCTGAAGAGCTTTTTCGGGGTTTTCCGTCTTAGAAAGACTGCATTCCATAAAAATCACATCCAGACTGGCATCCGAAAACGGCAGTCCTTCTGCGCAGGCCGTTTTTACCAGGCCATCCGTACAGAGTTCCGGGTTTTTATCGATCCCACAGACCTCCCAGGACGGGAATTTATCCCGCAAATATTCTACCGTAGCGCCTTTCCCGCACCCCACATCCAAAACACGAAAATCACTGCGTTCCGACATCCCGGACGATACACCATTCCCAAAAGGCTGGCGCAAAAACCCCGCCAGCCTCAAAAGAATATCTGTCACCCGAAAGCCGCCGGGGCGGCAAAGTTCTCTCCCTTTACACTCCAAATCTCTGCTCTCCCCCTTTTAACTCTGCCCCATAGGAGACAGGTAGCAGGCACAAAACGGAATATATTTCCCATCCCGGTAAACATGAAGGCTGCACTGGCGAAGCCGTTCGATATCCAGATTGCCCGCATCCTGAAATGCCATGGACGTAATCGTAAAGCCATGACTCCTCGCCCGTTTCAGGAATCCTTCCATACTGGTCATATCCAGCTCCTCACCGAAACAGCAGTCCTGAGGAATCATCCTTACCTGTGCATCTTCTCCGCAGCAGCACGGCTCTTCCTGAACCTCTGGCTCTCCACAGCAGCAGCACGGCTCTTCCTGAACCTCTGGCTCTCCACAGCAGCAGCATGGCTCTTCCTGAACCTCTGCCTCTCCACAGCAGCAGCATGGCTCTTCCTGAACCCCCGGCTCTCCACAGCAGCACGGCTCTTCCTGAAGATCGCGCCGCTCCCAGCGCCTTCCTACAAATTCTCTGTTTTTTTCCGCCGGATCCACACCGCAGCAGCAAGACTCCTGCCCGCTTCTTCCCTCATTATGAGTCAACGCCATCAGGGCGTGATCCGGCATGACGATAAAATCTCCATGGAAACCGCACATGGGATGATCACAGCAGGAAGGCGCCAGGTTGTCTGCCTTTACCAGGCCTCCGCTCTGCCGGACAACCTCATCCATCAGTTCATCCAGCGTAAAGCGATCCTCATCCCGCGGGATCTCCGGGATCCGGCCAAAATAGCTGACCGGCTGAAAATGGACCCCCCGCACATACGGCGACCGCTCTACCGCAAACCGGATAATATCACCGATCTGATCCGTATTGACACCGGGAACAATCACCGGAACCAGCGTTACCCCAATCCCGTATTTTCCGCAGTTCGCAATAGCCTTTTTCTTAACCTCCAGCATCGGGCGGCGGCGCAGCTTCTCATATACCGTATCTTCAACTCCGTCAAACTGCATAAACACGAACGAGAGTCCGGCCTCTGCCAGCCTGCGGACAAAGTCCTCTTCTTCTGCCAGGCGAAGGCCGTTGCTGTTCAGCTGCACGTATTTACAGCCCACGTGTTTCGCATATGCAACAATCTCCGGAAGGTCATCCCGAACCGTCGGCTCTCCTCCCGAAAGCTGTAAAAGCGTCTTTCCCGGATCCGTCAGATCATCAATCCACCGCTTTACTGTTTCCAGAGCCGGATCCTTCTTTCCATCCGGCTCTGCAAAACAGAAGGTACAGTTCATATTGCACCGGTCTGTAATTTCCAGAAGGGTACAGCACGTCCCTCTTTGATGATCCGGGCAAAGGCCGCAGCCGGTGGGGCAGTTTACGTTTTCATCCTTTCCCACTGGCGGGCGGTCGCCTCTCCAATCCTCAAAATCCATCCGGTTTCTCCAGATCACACTGGAAAATGTCCCGTGCTCCGGGCACGTTTTCGTCAAATAAATCTCTCCGTCTCTCAACTCCCGTTCTGCCGGGATTCTCTTTAGACAAACCGGGCAAACACTGTAGGTGTGTCTGGCCTGCTCTGAAAGCTCCTGTGTCATTTTTTCTCCTGTCTGCCTTTCATGCTTAAAAATTCCTGCTGCAGCTTCCGGTCACTATTTATCTTCCAGTTCCCGCTCCACATCCGCCATACGTCCCTTTACCAGCTTCTCCGGCAGGTATACCTCTCCGCACTTTGGGCAGCAGAGAATGTCTGTGTGAAAATTATGACCCAGATAGTCAAAAAATGTCGCCTTGGGTTCCATCTCCACCTGACACCTGCGGCAAATAACCTTTTTTTCCAGAGCCGCCTTTATCTTCTGATCGCGTCCTCCTCCGTCAATCGTAGGCATCCTGTCACTCTCCTTCCAGATTCATACGATGGGCGTAGCCGTTCCAAAGCCTGTATCCGCCCTCCGGCAATACTTCGTATTCGGCCCAATATGTCATATTCTGTATCTTTAAGTGGCCAATCACATGGCCCGTCTCCGGATCCGTCGCTCCCCGGTTCTCCCGCTCACAAAACGTAATCACCTCTTCCATGTCAGAAATCAGAATCTGACTGTCAGACAGCTTGCGCTCCAGTTCCTTTTCCACCTTTAAATCCATATGGGATTCCTCCTCAACCGTCTCATGCCACCAGGTTTCCAGAAGTTCTTTTCTGGCCTTCAGGCGGTTTTCCCGCCGCTCTGTTACCGTTGCAGAAGGGCGCTCCACGCTGTTAAGGCCAAACAGGAGATCCAGAAAATGAACCGCCTCCTTATGCTGCCCGGCAAAAGACTCCCGGCAATTGACACAGTAGGTCAGATACGGAAGCTCCTTCTCCTCGCTTCTGGACTTTGTCATATACATGGTATGGCTGGGCGCTGCAATATGAATATGGCCGCCATAGCCGCAGCACCGCGCCTTTTCTCCCTCATAGGGAAGTTCCTCAAAGCAGATGCCCGCCTTTTTTCCAAGCCTCCGCACACTTTCCCGGAGCTCCGGGAAGTCCCGGCCAGCACAGGGATCAAAAAGTCCATAGACCGTATTGCCGCCAGCCGCTTCCGTTTTCATTTCCGGAAGGCCCCACTGCTCCATAACCTCCGAAAGGAATACCCCCGGCATTTCCGGAAGGTACTGCTGAAACAGTTTCCGACAGTTGGGGCAGGCAAAAATAATCGTGGGGCGGCCCAGTTCCTCCCACTCTGCCTGCAGCTTTTCCAGATACGACTGGTACAGGCTCTCATCTCCGGCCCATTCTGCCGGTGCCCCGCAGCAGGTCATCCAGATTGCCGTGTCCGGCTGCTTTTCCAGAAGCCACCCGTAGGTTTTCGTCACATAGGCCGCATCGGAGGCCGCCAGCTGACAACCCGGGAAAAAAGCGTATGGACTCTTTTCCACCCCCTCCGGTTTCCGGCACACCTCTGCCTTTCCGGAAGAAAATTCCATATCCCGCAGCCAGAAATCATGGAATGGCCATGGCATGGCGCCTTTCTTATGCATCGCCCGCATACTCTCCAACAGAAACGTTCCAAAATCAATGTGCTGCGGGCATACCGATTTGCAGAGGCCGCAGTGATCACAGGTACTGATCAGACGAGTCGCCCAGGTTCCATCCCGGGACAGGGTTCCCGGATGGATGGTAATATACACCTCTTCGTACAGACGGCGCGGCGTTTTATTGTGAAGACGCATCAGGTCACAGGCCCGCATACAGGCGTCACAGGAACATTTCACGCAGCGGCTGATCTCCGCTTCTGCCTCTTCCTCAGAAAATGCCTGTCCTTCCGCCGGTATCACAGGCGCCGCCGGTTCAATTCCATCCGTTCCCAGCTCCAGAAGGGTTCCCTCCCGGAGTACAGGTTCATTCATCCCTCCGGTTTTCAGATATCTTTCTATGGCCAGGGAAGCGAAAAGTCCATCCGCCAGCGCCTTCATCGTACTGGATCCCGTCAGGGAACCTCCCAGAAACACCCCCGGCGCAGTGGTGGCAAAAGCGCCTTCTGGATCCGGTTCCAGGCCAAACTGGTTTCCGTCCTTTCCAGTTGCCACATACACCGCGTCAAACCGATTCACGATCTCCCCCAGATCGGTAATCTCTGTCCCCATCTGACGCTCAAAATCCTCAAACTGAAACTGGTTTTCAATTTCCCCATCGAATTCGCTGCTGTCCATCAGAGACCGGGCATGGCCGCCCAGAAAATCAGCCTTCTCAAACACCGTTACTTCATATTTTTTATTACAGAGGCGCAAGGCGCAGCCCAGGCCGCTGAGCCCCCCGCCTATGATCGCAATCTTTTTCCCCTTGGAAGGCAGGTTATAGGCATTTGGTGTTTTTCTCCTGGCATAGGCAATCGTCGCCTGCTCCAGAAGTCCCAGCTGCACTGCGCCATCCAGCCGCGCACGAAGGCAGGCTTTTTCACAGGGTCGGTCGCAGAGTTTTGCCACAATTCCCGGAAACCCCACCGTATTCTGGTATGTCCGGTATGCGGCATTAAAACGTCCCTTCTTCCATTTTTCTTCCAGGCCCTTGATATCCAGCCGGAACGGGCACACTGCCTGGCAGAAGGGCGGCTCATTCTGGCGGCATTTTTCCGCCAGTGTTTTCTCAAAATCCTCCAGAAAACTCATTGATTGTCTCCTCCCGGAAAGTCTGACAGAAAAGCGGGATGCTGCCTTACACAACATCCCGCCCTCTCACTTTATGTCACAGCGCACACAGGCACTGATCCTTTTTTACAATTAGAACGGACGCTCTGCCGTCGGATCATCCAGAGATACATAGAAGCTCTGTGCTCCAACCTGTACCGGATTCTCTTTGATATTCTCCAGTTCCTCATACATATCGGAACCAAGGAAGTATTTCTTCGGTGCGTACGGTTTCTCACCCTTCGCAATTGCATCAAGGCCAGCCTTAACCTTCTCTGGAAGTGCCGGAATCTCATGGATACGAACGCCGCAGGCATTGTAGATACCATTGAGAACTGCACAGTGACCGGATGCCTGGAATGCCTCAGAAGCACCGGAGGAACCGAACGGGCCATCCGAAATTGCGCCGTCAATGTGGATCAGATCGATATCATCCGGAACATCCTTGATATAGGAGGTACCAGCACCGAACATATTAGCATGCTTCTTCACATCAGAGTAATCCTCTTTCAGTGCGAAACCGATACCATGCATGATACCGCTGTATGCCTGGCCGTTTACAGCATCAATATTTCCAATGCGGCCTACGAAGTCCACACACGTAAACTTCAGAACCGTAGTCTTGCCTGTCTTGGTGTCAACCTCAACCTCAGCCAGGTTCAGGCAGTATGTAAATGCCGGAGTCGGATCGCCGATACCCGTGTTCGGATCAAGACGGCACAGACCCGGTGTCGTGTTGGTCTCATAACGGCCAAGATACTTGGTCTCAATGCCCTCTGCCTTCATCTCTTCGTAGGTGCGGAGTGTTCCATCCTCTTTTCTCATGGCATCCAACAGCTTGTTGGCTGCGATGATGGTTGCATTACCATCCATGTACAGAGAACGGCTTGCGCCTGCCATACCCGTATCCGGGCAGATCTTTGTATCATTCTGAACCAGCTGAATATCTTCCGGTGTCAGTTTCATCTCTTTCAGAGCCTCAAGGGTTACAACGAGAGAACCGGTCGTAGCGCCCTGGCCCATTGCATGCCAGGTATCGAACTTGCGGATCTTGTTGCCCGGCAGGAGCTCCAGAGCCACCTCAGCGCTGTCGCCGCCGCCCTCGGTTACGTTAAAGCCGCCCCATGCGATACCAACGCCTCTTCTCTTCTCCGGCGTATCAGCTGCTTTTGCATCTGCCACTGCCTTCTCATAGATCGGACGCATGGTATCCATGATCTTCTCCATCGGATACTGCGGATATACGTAGCTGTTGATATTCTTATCGCCTTCACGGCAGATATTCTTATAACGGAACTCGAACGGATCCATACCCAGCTCTTCGGCCATCATATCCATCAGCGGCTCGCTCATGGTGTAAGCCTGCGGAGATCCGTAGCTTCTGTAAGCCGTACCAAATGCATGGTTTACATTGGCAACACGTACCAGACCTGCCACGTTGGGAACGTTGTACGGGAAGAAGCTGAAACGTGCCGGCTTCGTCATAACATCGTCGCCGCCCCAGGAGTATGCACCGTGGTCCATACCTACATCAAACTCAGCTGCGATGATCTTTCCGTCATTGTCACATGCCAGACGTCCGTTGGAGTAGGACGGGCAGCGTTTTCCGCTGAAGTGCTGATGCTCTTCATAGGACATGGACAGGGATACAGGCTCGCCGGTTACAACGGTACATGCCGCACACAGAGCGATATCGCCTGCGTTGGTAGACCAGCCAAAGCTTGCGCCCGTCGGGTTCATAATAATACGGTATTTATCCTTCGGAATGCCCAGGCAGTTACCAAGACGTCCGATGGAGGAATATACACACTGAGATTTACACTGAATCGTCAGCAGGCCGTCATCGCCCCAGTAAGACTGCAGCACACAACCCTCGATGGACAGATGGGGTTCACGGGAAGAAGAAAAGCTTCCTTCTACTACGTGAGGCGCTTTGTCGATCAGATCTTTTACTTCCTCTGCGTCCTCAAGACCAACACCCTTTAATACAGGCTGTTCGCAGAAGATATTCGGCGTATCCTCATGGATGCGGATTGCATCAGGCATAACGGCATCCAGATAAGTCAAGTACTCCGGAAGCTGCTCGTATTCCATGGTTACCTTTGCAGCCGCCTCACGGGCCTGAAGGTGAGTATGAGCAACTACCATAGCGATAACATCGCCGTAACGGAAGATCTTCTCATCCTGCAGAACCTTACGGGAAGGTGTCATAACGGTACTTCTCTCATGGAACTGACCCTCAGCCATGATGTTAGTTCCGCCTGCAGCGATCAGGTCTTTTGCTGTGATAACCTTAACAACGCCAGGCATCTTCTCGGCTTCCTCTGTGTGGATTGCAAGAATCTTGGCATGATGTGCCACCTTCGGCTGTACAACTGCGGCATACAGAGTACCCTGCGGCATCTTCAGAGCCTGATCATCACCGTAATCGGCAAGACCGCAGACCTTTGCAAGCGCATCCTGACGGACAACCGGTTTACCATAGTACTCACCGTCTTCCGGATTGTGGAACTTGATGTCCTCAATATCACACTCTCCACGCAGAACCTTTGCTGCTGCCATAACAGCATCTACGATCTGCTTGTAACCGGTACAGCGGCATACGTTTCTCGTCTTCTGGAACCACTCACGAACCTCCTCACGGGTCGGATCCGGGTTTGCCTCCAGCAGTGCGTAGGCAGATACGATAAAACCAGGTACACAGAAACCACACTGTACAGCGCCCATGTTCATCCAGGCAACCTGCAGCGGATGTAAGTGCTGAGGCGTACCGATTCCCTCAATCGTTGTAATCTTGGAATACTCCTCAACCTGTGTGATTTTCTTCGTACAGGAACGGATCACCTGGCCGTTTAAAATAACGGAACAGGAGCCGCAGACACCCGTACCGCATCCCACTTTTACGCCGGTTAAGCCAATGCGGCGCAGAACATCAGACAGTTTGTCGTGCTCCGGATCGCACATGAACACACGGTCCACACCATTGATGTTCAGAACCATTTTTCTAAGTTTCATGCTGCAACTTCCTCCTTTATGTTTTTCTCATTAAACTAATAATTATTTTCATATTAAAAGGCTGCATCAGCCATTAATACTCGTCTCCCCCAGTTCCTCCAGGTCAATACCATAATCCTCCAGCAGTTCTCTGGCCTTTCGATATGTATTTTCCACAATGGCCGGACAGCGCTCTGCCTTATTGGCCATGTTTCCCTCCAGAATCCCACTGCAGTCCGTTGACCCGTAGGCTTCGCCATATGTCTCCTGAAACCACTCTGTCAGCTCCGGGATCAATTCCTGCATAGCAGCCTCCGGCTCAAAAAGCGCCATCATCATGGCCGCACCAGACAGAGCCCCACAGGTTAATCCACTTCTGATTCCCAGGCAGAGAGCCGCCGCCGCTGTCTCCAGCTGCCGATTTGATTCGCCCCGAAGTTCCAACCCCAGAGAAATCAATGCCTGGGCACAGCACTTTCCCGACAAAAGCATCTGATTCAATCGTAAAATATCGCTCTCCATAGTTTCATCCCCATCGAAAAAAATTTCACAAACGTATATTTTTTCGCTGCTTCAACATAAATCGAACGTTTCCCAGGTTCTTTCTTGCATCAATCTATGAAATGCATCAACCTCATGGTACAATGTTTTGTTAAAAATGTCAATACGTTTTCATTAGATTGAAACAATCAATTTTTTCGTTTAATCGTTTCACAATTTGGTACAATTCGTTTGTCTTTTAAAGATATAACGCTCACTTTGTTCAGGCAAAAGCGTTTATCTTTTGAAGATATATCGGTTGCCTTTTTCCAGAAACCCTCTCTGTTTTCCTGACTTTTTCATTTGATTTTTTCTTTTGTTTTTCATTTTTATGAAATTATCAATCTTTTTTTCGCTTTGTAGTATAATCTTTTCATTTTCCGCCCATGGCGGCCTCGCAGCATGTTTTATACAATAAAACGGCGGCAGAAAAATCCTATCCAAAAGATCTTTCTTTGCCGCCGCTTTCCTATTTCAAATACGTATGGACATTGTCTTTTACCCGTCCCAGGTGTTTTTCCATCTCCTCTCCAGCTCTGACTCCGTCTCCTGCCCGGATCGCGTCAAGGATTGCCTCGTGCTCATTGTACTTCAGCCGCTCCGTCTGTACTGCCGCCTGTGTGAATGCCGCATAGGTGTCCTGATCCGTCAAAAGCAGCTTCAAAAGCCGTGTGATCGTCGGACTTCCTGCAATTTCTGCAATCTTCAGATGAAAGCTTAAATCTTCCTCACTCCCGTTTCGTCCATGCTTCACTTCATATATATAGTCAAACTGGATATCCTCCAGGTTTTCCAATCCTTTCGGCGTGATCCGCTCCGTACAGGCTCTGGCTGTATACCGCTCCAATAACTGCCGCACCAGCAGAATATCATTCAGATTGGCCTCTGTCGCAGATGATGCTGCCTCGATCAATTCATGGGCCACCTCTATTTTCTGCAGGTGCTGCTTCTGCTCCTCCAAAAAAGCCTCGCCTGCATCGGTAATGACCCGCCCTTTATTCTGAACTTTTTCTACCAACCCTTTTTTCTCCAATTTCAGGAGTGCCCGTCCGATGCTGGCGGGAGGGATTTCTAATCTGTCACTGAGCTGAAGCGCCCCCATGGGTGTCTGCGCTTCCCCCATCGCCTTCAATATTTCAAACTCACTGGTCCGCCTCTTTCCTGCCATTTTTTACCACCCTGTCCAGAAAATCCTTTCCTTTTTTCATATGCAGTTCCTGCACAATTTCCATTTTATCGTGAATGGATGGAAAAGTAAACCAAAGGAATTTTTCTTCCCACCTCTTGACTCCCGTAATTATATGTGTTATATTACAAATATAACAAATAAAACAGCTTTCACTATTTAGGAAAAAGGAGAGATGATATATGTTAATGCCAAGTATTTTTACGAATCGCTTATTTGATGATTGGATGAATATTTCATTTCCGGATCTGAATCAGAGACTTTACGGTTCCAGCAGCCAACCGTCCATGAAGACGGATGTGAAGGAAACGGAAGACGGCTTTGAAGTTTCCATGGATCTCCCGGGATTTAAAAAGGATGAGATCAGCGCCGAGCTGAAGAACGGTTATCTGACCATCCGCGCAGAACGCCAGGTGAATCACGATACACCGGATGGCGGGAAACCCGGAACCTATATCCGTCAGGAACGCTATAGCGGCAGCCTGCAGCGCAGCTTTTATATCGGTGAAGGTATCACAGAGCAGGAAATCCATGGGAAATTTGAAAACGGAACCCTAAGCCTTACTATCCCTAAAAAGCCAGAAAAAGAAAAGGTTCCGGAAAAACACTTCGTGGCCATTGAAGGATAACCTCTGCAGGCAAAATAAGGAGGTGACACAGCATGGCAATGACACAGGATTACTATGATATTCTCGGACTGAAAAAGGGCGCAAAAGCCGACGAAATAAAAAAGGCCTATCGAAACCTGGCCAAACGATACCATCCCGATTCCAATGCCGGAAACGCCCAAGCAGAACAAAAATTTAAAGAAATCTCAGAGGCCTATTCCGTTCTCAGCGACCCGGAAAAGAAAAAGCTGTACGACCAATTTGGCCATGCCGCCTTTTCCCAGGACGGCGCGCCTAAAGAAGGCTTTCACGGCAGTTTTGGCAACGGTTTTGACAACGGTTTTCACGGCGGTTTTGGCAGCGGTTTTAGCAGAAGCTACAGCAGCGGCCCAGACAGCTATACAGAATACCATTTCGAGAGCGACGGTATGGATGACTTCCTCCACAGTTTCTTTGACGGATTTTCGCCTCATTCTGATTCCGAAAAGGGTTCCGATCTTACAGCAGATATTTCCGTCTCCCTGGAAGAGGCCGCTCTTGGCTGCGATAAAATAATCCGTCTGAAAAATCCGCAGACCGGGCAGGAGGAGTCTTTGCAGGTTCACATTCCCGCAGGAATTGAAAGCGGAATGTCCATCCGTCTGCGGGGCAAAGGGATGCCCAGAACCAGCGGCAGAGCAGCGGGGGATCTTCTGCTTTCCGTAACCGTACTGGCAAAACCCGGTTATGAAAGAAACGGCATGGACATTTATACTTCCATCCGGATCCCCTTTACCACCGCTGTATTCGGCGGCGAGGCACTCGTCTCCACCCTCTACGGCAATGTTCTCTGCAAAATCCAGCCGGGAACTCAGTCCGGCACCAGGATCAAGCTGCGCGGAAAAGGGATTATTTCCCTGAAAAACGCTTCCGTCCATGGCGACCAGTACGTGACCGTTCAGATTGATGTTCCCCGTTCTCTGAGCCGCGATGCCGCGGAAAAATTGAAGGCCTACGAGCAGGCCTGCCAGGCATCCGGCAGTGAAACCTTCGGGCATAGATCAGGCGGCAGCGGTAAAACCACTGCCGCCTGACGGCGGTTTCGTCACGTCCCAATCGGCGCTTCCTGCAGAAATTTCTGAGAATAGACGACCACATGATCGCCCTCCCGAATTTCCGTATTTCCATCGGGGATCAGCGTCTGACTTCCACGCTTAATCATGACGATAATCGTATTTTTATAAAATTTTGCTTCGCAGATCTGTTTTCCGCACCACCGATGCTCCGGCGTGATAACAATCTCCTTCAGCTGGATATCCCGGCTGTCCACAAATCCTTCCGCCCCCAGAACCACCGTATCCCCTTCCAGAATAACCGTCTGGCCCCTGGGGACAATCGTCAGGCCGTCCCGGCGGATTACCACGATCCGCATCCCGCCCATCAGCGGAATATCGCAGATCTTCTTATTTGCCCAGGCGTGGGCGCCTCCAATGGGGATCTGAATAAACTGGATCTGCATATTTTCTGTGTAATCCGAAAACGTCTTCATAACGTCTGTCTTATCATCGATCATCCGACACTTTCTGGCAATAACCGGCAAAAGCGAACCCTGAAATATAATAGAAAACAGCACCACACAGAACACGATGTGAAAAATATCGTTTTTCATATAGCTCTCACTGACCGTCGCTGTAATGGCAAATACAATGGAAGCGGCTCCTCTCAGTCCCGCCCAGGATACCACCAGGTACTGCCCCAGGTGCGGACGAAACGGCGCCAGTAAAATTCCCACCGCCGCCGGTCTGGCCACAAACGTCAAAAACAGCGCAATAAACAGAGCCGGGAGCAGGATCGCCGGCATCTGGGAGGGGAATGCCAGAAGACCCAACAAGAAAAACAATAGCATCTGCATCATTCCTGTAAAGGCATCAAAAAACCCCACCAGCGATTTCTGATTCTTCAATTCCCGATTTCCCATGATAATCCCGGTCAGATAGGTACTCAGATAACCATTCCCGCCCAGCACTCCGGAAAGACCATAGGAGATCAGCGCCGTCGCAAACACAAAAATCGTGTCAAATCCCTCGCCGGAAAACTCCACCCGGTTCAGCACCCAGGCAGACAGCCAGGCTATCGCTGCCCCCACCAGAATTCCAACAAACAGCTGTAAAAACAACATATGGAGGATAGCTGCCCCGTCCGTTTCTCCCGACATGGCAGACAGAATAATCAGTGTCATCATATAGGCAAACGGGTCGTTGCTTCCGCTCTCCAGCTCCAGCATAGATGCTGAACCATATTTTAAATTCAGTTTTCTGGATCGCAGGATCGAGAATACGGAGGCCGCATCGGTAGAACCCAGGACTGCCCCCAGAAGCAGGCCCTCCAGCACCTCCATCTTCAGCACCAGATGGCAGAAAGTCCCGGTCAATATGGCAGTCAGAACAACGCCCGCCGATGACAGCAGCAGAGATTTTCCGGCCACCGGTCGCGCTTCACTCCATCTGGTGCCGAAACCGCCGTAAAACATGATAAATACCAGTGCGACAGAGCAGATCTGCTCCGCAAAATGAAAATTGTCAAATTGAATTTTAAAAATACCGTCCGAGCCGAAAATCATTCCCAACGCAATAAAAATAAACAGCGTTGGGACTCCTATCTTTCCCGACAGACGGCTGCCTGCAATGCAGACAAAGATAACAGCTGCCACCAGCAGCATTAGATAAAACGTAGAAATTCGTATCAGCTCCTTTTCCTTCATATCCCGGCAATGCATGCGAAAAACGGTATGCGCAATGCTATAATGCCTGTTTCACAGTCATTATAGCATAAACCGCTTTCAGGTGGAAAGCCGGTGGGAGTTCAGATCCTGTTAAAACATCTGCCCGCGCTCTTCCAGGCGCAGTTCTCCCTGCGGATACCGTTTGACAGGGCCAGTCTGGACATTTATACTGAAAGCATATCCGCCCAGATTTTCTGCGGACTGTTTCCTGTCAACTATATATACGTATGCCTATGAGGATAACGCCATGAAAAAAACTTCTGACATTATAAGAAAACTTGAAATTGGAAAAGGAAAACCCAAGATCTGCATTCCGCTGGTAAGCCGCAGCCTGAAAGATTTGCTCAAAGAAGCAGCTCTTCTGAAAGAAATCCCCTGCGACCTGGCAGAATGGCGAGCCGATTATTTTGACGGCCTGGAAGATCCGGATGCTCTGGCATCCGCCCTGCCGACCATTCAGGAAGCGCTGGGGCAGATTCCTCTTCTTTTTACTATCCGCACCCGTCCAGAAGGTGGAGAGATCGATCTTTCCCCTGCCGCTTATCTGCGCTGCAACCAGCAGGCGCTGGAAAGCGGCATCCCCGCCATGGCAGACGCAGAACTTACCAAAGGCAATACAATCATGCAGGCAATGGCGGAAATCGCCCATGGCTGCGGCGCAGCTCTCATCGGCTCCCGCCACGATTTTCATAAAACACCGTCCGGGGCAGAGATCATCGAAAGCCTGTGCCAGATGAACGCCCTTGGAGCTGATATCTCCAAATACGCCGTCATGCCGCAAACTCCTCGAGATGTTCTGACGCTCCTGGACGCCACTTTGACTATGAAGGAAAAATACCCGGACATTCCCGTTGTGACCATGTCCATGGGAAAGCTGGGCGGCATCAGCCGTATAACCGGCGGCATCTTCGGCTCCTGCATTACCTTCGGGGCCGCCAGAACCGCCTCCGCCCCGGGACAGCTCCCCGCCAGACAGCTGGATGAATTCCTGACGGCACTGCAGCTGCTGTCAGAAACGATCTGACCGGCCTACAGCGAAATATCTCCCTGGGCCCGTGCCTTCCGGTCTCTCACAGACTGGAATACCGGTACCAGAAATATCGCCACAATACCGCCGGCAAATCCATTATTGTACAGATTCATGCCGCCGTACACGATACCGATATTCAGTGCCACTGCCGCGTGCAGAAAACCGGCCAGCGTGCCGCACACAAGACCAAATTCACCAGCGATGGGCGCCAGCGTCGTGGAAAACAGAAGGGCCAAAATAGGCGATGGCGCATTGACTTCCCAGACCCCCATCATGCTGGCCATACAAACCCCCATCATGATGGGGAAAATATTCCGCAGATGCTTTCCTGTGGAACTGAATCCGACAATGGTAAAGATACCGCCCAGGGTCGGACCGTTGAGATCTCCTCCCACCGCCAACACAAAAAAAGTGGCAAAAAGCCCATTGAAGGCCATATTCAGCATTACCGCTGCGCCGCCCTCTGACTGCAGATAATCCGTTCCGCTGATTCCGGGTGTCTTCAGAATCCGTCCATAGCCTCGGATCGCATCTTCTCCTCTCATGAGCAACGCCACCATGATCATGCCCATAAACAGGATCATCAACGTTACCAGCAGCATACTGTTATTTCCCGTTGACCAGATCAGACGCTCCTCCGTCTGGATCCCCACGGATTTAAGGCCAGATACCACCACTGTCGCAATGATCCCCGCTGAAAATCCCACATTGTAGAGGGAATAACCCTGGTGAGAATAGTGAACATGTGTGGACAGCGGCGGCAGGACAAAGCCAATGCAGATCCCAAGAAGCAGCGACAGCAAGATGCGCTGCGAAACCGGCATCTCCACAATATGCATGATCTGTGTGATAATCGGCGACAGGCTGGTGCCGTACATGGCAATATAAATATATCGTGACAGAGATGTTTTATGGTATTTTGCATAAAGAAATACGCCCAGGATAATGGCCCAGATATTCATCAGATTCTTTCCGAACAGAGAAAAACCAAACATCAGACAGCAGGAGGTAATGGTATGGCCATCCATCTCCATGCCCATATAATAGACAAATGCAATACTCAAAAGCGCCAATGCCCCCGCATTGACAAAGGCAGCGCCCATTCCTCCGATGGCCATATAATCGGTAATAAGGAAATCCGGCTCCCAGATCATGTGGTAGATCCCTTCCACAATCGAATCGATCGGCTGCACCAGCAGTCCCACCGCAATAAAATAAAACGGAATCATCGCCAGGCAAACAAAGCGTTCATCTCTGGTCAGCGATTTCTTTTTCAGCATATTCTGCGCACCTCACATTGTGTTAAAAAAGAAATGCTGCAAAATCGTATTTTATCATTTTGCAGCACTTCCGATCAGCTGTTATTTTTTTGTTAAAAAGTTCCCGTCTATTATTTTATTGGTTTTTTCAGAAATTTGCAACTATTATTTTTCTACATAATTGTCTGAATTTTCGTTTTTCTTCTCTGCCGATGCAGACGATTTCTCCGCCAGGCGGATCAGGACCGACTCGATCCTCCGGTTGCGAATCTTTTCCGCCTGCAGGCAGATTCCGTCCAATTCCACTTCCACCGTTGTCCCATCCCCGGGAACCGTTCCCAGACGATCCAGCATCAGTCCGCCCAGAGTATCATAATCCTCGGATTCCGGAAGACGAACCCCCATACATTTCGCCGCCTCCTCCACCGGAGTACTGCCCGGAAAACGCCATTGGCCATTCTCGATCCGTTCCGGCTCCGGATCTTCCTCCGGGTCAAATTCGTCGTAGATATTGCCCACGATCTCTTCCAGAAGGTCCTCCATGGTAACAATTCCGTTGATATTTCCATATTCTCCTACTACGATCGCCATGTGAAGTTTTCGTTTCTGCAACTCCTGGAACAGAAGATCCGTGTGAATGGATTCCGGCACAAACCAGGCCGGATGCAATAATTCCCGAAGACTTTTCTTTCCTCCGTCTCCCCGGTTCAGCAGGTACTCTCTGGCATAGAGAATTCCTAAAATATCCTGATTTTTCTCATCGTATACCGGAAATCTGGAAAGACCGGTCTCCCGGATCTTCCGAAAAATCTCTTCCTCCCCGTCCGTGATCCTCAATGATTCTATCTCAAACTCCCGGGTCATGACCTCTTCCGCCGTGGTATCGCCAAAGTCAAATACATTCTGAAGCCATTCTTTCTCCTCTTCCCCGATGGCTCCGTTTTCCTTTCCCAGATCGATCATCAGCCGGATCTCATCCTCTGTTACTGCCTCTTCCTCTGCTTCCGTTTTCAGATGCAGCATCCGCAGTGTCAGGTTGGTTGAAAAAGCCAGAAAATTGATAACCGGCCGCATGATCCGGGCGATCAAACTCACGGGTCCGCAGGCGATCCGCGCTACCTGGTCAGGCTTCTGCATGGCAATCCGTTTGGGCACCAGCTCTCCAAAAATCAGGGTAAAATATGACAATGCAATCGTAATCAACACCAGGGACAAGGTTGAAATAACCGGCCTTGGAACCGCTGTAACCCCCAGATCATCATATAATAGCCGGGTCAGGCCGGCCGAAAAATTTTCTGCCGCAAAAGCACTCCCCAGAAATCCTGCCAGCGTGATTCCCACCTGAATCGTGGACAGAAAATCCGATGGTTCTTCCGCCATCCTAAGAAGCTTTCCAGCCATCCTGTCTCCTTCTTCCCGCTGCTTCTTCAGCTTTGCCGTATTCAGCGACAAAACAGCAATCTCCGTTGCCGCAAAAAACGCATTTACGAAAATCAATACTGCCTGAATCAATAGTTGCCCTGGTAATTCTCCCATATCTGTTCCTTTCTCTTTCCATGAACTTCCGGTATTCCCGAATATAGCAGCAGCCGCCGATTCGGATTCGCGATGCACAAAAAGGCATGATCCGTCATTTCTGACCGATCACGCCTTTTTCTCATTTCTCTTTTATTTGTATCTGTATCCGAGTCCGCATCCGCAGGGCCGTCGTCCATGTTTCTCTTTCTCTCCTTTTTCTTACAGCCGCTGCAAAAGCCTTCCGCACCTCGCATAGCCGCTATATTGCTTTATCTTACAGGAAAGAAAACAATCGTTCAATGGATTTATGTCAATCTTATCACACTCTTAACAACACCTATGCGTCCTCCTGAGCTTCTGACCGTTGTCTCAGCACATAGCCTCTGTCCTCCATCTGTTCCCGCAGTTCATCCACCACGTCTCCCAGCGTCTTCCCCTCTTCGTCCACCGTCAGGTCGGCATACTCTTCAAAATACCGGCAGCGCTCTTCATAGAGATCCCGAAGCGTCATCCCCTCTTTCAGAGCCACACCGCGATCCACCACATCTCCCACCCGCTTTTCCAGCTCTTCATAGCTGATTTTCAAGTATACAATGATCCCCAGCGATTTCAGATGTTCCATCGCTTCTTCCCCGTATATGACACTGCCTCCGGGGGCAATAACGGACCTGCTGGCCTGTATAGAAGCATTGACCTGATTTTCCACCTCCAGGAAGCCATCCATTCCCTGCTCCTCGATAATCTCTTTTAAACGTTTTCCTTCCTGTTCCTGAATCAGAAGATCAGAATCCACAAAGGAGTATCCAAGTCGCTTGGCAAGGAGCACCCCCACCGTACTTTTTCCAGCCGATGGCATTCCGATCAGCGTTATATTGTTTTTCATTTTCTGTCCCGCCTTGTATTTCTGTTTTTCTTTTTAACACTCCAGCCAAAGGTCCCCATAAGATCCGACAGTCCGTAATACCCGCCATGGGAATACACAATGGGTCTGGCCCTGGAAAGCTCCAGCGCACCACCGGGATTCAGCCACTGTTCATCCACATCCACAGATACCACATCCGCCAAAAACATGTGGTGAGAGCCCAGCTCCCTGACCTCCCTGACCCGACACTCAATGCTAACCGGACTCTCTGCAACCAGCGGCGCCTTTACCTCAAATGCCTCCATGGGAGTGAGGCCTGTGTCCTTCCATTTATCTGTATCCCGCCCCGAGCGCACGCCGCAGTAATCGGTGGCGCGAGCAAGAGTCTCTGTGGTCAGGTTGATCACGAATTCCCCGGTTTCCCGGAGCAGCTGGTAGGAATAGCGCTCCGGACGGACAGAAATATAGGCCATCGGCGGATTGGTGCAGACCGTTCCAGTCCAGGCCACAGTAAAAAGGTTGGTGTTTCCGGCTGAACCCGCCACGCTTACCAGCACCGCCGGTACCGGATACACCATATTTCCCGGTTTCCATCTGGTTTTCTTTTTCTGCTTTTCCCTCTCTGGTTTCATATCCTATGTATCCCTGTGTCCTTCCTGGCTATGTGCCTTTTAATCATTATCTGGAAGCAGTTTAACGCGAACCATAATCTGCTTTACCATGGCGCCCGGAGGAAGTTCCATATCATCCAGGTGAGTCTGCGCCGGCAGATCTCCTTCTTCCTCCAGCTCCAGCATAATCCAGTTGTAGGCCGCATCCCTGGCATTTTCCACTGCATCCTCCAGATCCGGTCCCTCGGCCCGGCAGCATTCCAAATCCGGAAATTCTGCCACATAACCCGTTCCATCCTCTTTCGGCGTAAAAATCGCCGGATATACAAATGTCATGTTTTTTTCTCCTGTTTTACTGTTCCAAAGCCACCATCAACCCAGGCACCAGCTGTTTCTTCCGGGATACCACCCCGGGCAGAGCAATAACCGGTGTCTTCTCATCCGCTGCCTCCACATGAAAGGCCTCACTAACCATCTGTACCGCGCCCTGCCCCACACAGAGAAGGTCTGTGGACTCTGTCAGAATATTGGTAAGCATGAAAAACATCACATCCACCTGTTCTTCCGCTCTGGCCTTTTCCATATAGGAAAGCATTCTCTTTTTCAGCTTCTCCAGCTCATCCGCATTGAGCGAGGTAATCTGCCCCACTCCAAAGGAAATCTTTCCTGCGGAAAACCGCTTGAAATCCTGGTAGAAAATCTCCGCATCGCTCTTTCCCTTCAGCTTACTTCCCGCTGCAAACATCTGGCTGGCCAGCTCTTCCAGATTGATCTGTGCAATCTTTGCCACAGCCTCCGCAGCAGTCCGATCCACCGGGGTGCAGGTAGGCGAACGGAACAGCAGAGTATCCGAAATAATGGCGCTGCAAAGCAGACCAGCCGTTTTTCGGTCAATCTCCGTGCCGGATTCACAGTACATCTGATATACGATCGTTGCCGTACAACCCAGCGGCTGATTCCGGAAAAACACCGGTCCCATGGTCTCTACCGTACCCAGACGGTGATGGTCAATGATTTCCAGAATATTGGCATTTTCAATTCCATCCACTGCCTGACTGCGCTCATTGTGGTCCACCAGAATCACATTCTTCCCCCTGGCCCCCAACAGATTCCGTCGGGAAATCATCCCCTTGTATTTTCCGTCCTTGTCTAAGATAGGGAAGTCCCGGTGGCGTTTGCTGGCCATAACTTCTTTGATATCGTCGATATAATCCTCCGTATCAAAGGTAATCAGGTTCTCGGTTTTCATAAAATAGCTGATGGGCATACTCTGGTTGATCAGGCGGGCCGCTGTATAAGTGTCATAAGGCGTGGTGATAACGGTGCACCCGCGCTCCTGAGCCAGTTTTTTGATGGTCATAGACACACCGGCTCCCTCACATACGATGATACAGCCAGCCTCCATCTCAATGGCGCACAGCTGGGACTCGTAGCGATTGCCCAGAATTACCAGATCATCCTTCTCAATATAGTACTCCATCATATCCGGATTGGCCGCAGCAATCAGAACCTTCCCGTTCTTAAAATACGCCTCCGGATCGCCAATCAGCATGGCCCCTTCCAGCGTCTCGATAATATTGGAATACTGGGTGCAGGCCTTGGAAAGAATACTGCTGTCATAAACATTCATGTAGGACCGGGTGATATCGCCGACTGTAATCAACCCCTCCAGAATATTATCCTCCGTCACTGCCGGAATCGTTACGACATTATTATCCTGCATAAGATTCCAGGCCTTTTTCAAAGAAATATTTTTTTCCACGCCTGCAGTTTCACGAATCTCGATATCCTTGACCTGTGTTTTTACTGTCTCAATCAGCTTCGGTGCCGGAACATCAAAATAGCGGAGCACGAACTCCGTCTCTGAATTGACGTGTCCCGCCCGGCCGGGGATATACTGCTGCCCCGTCAGAAGCTGTTTCAAATTTGCATAGCAGATCGCAGAACAGATTGAATCCGTATCCGGATTCTTATGACCAATTACAATTGTTTTCTTGGCTTTTTTTGCTGCCATCGCTTCCTCCTTGTATGTGAACCTTCATAATCTATTTACAACGTATTCATATTTTATTCACATCTATTTTTTATAGTATTTATATAAGATTTTTTGTTTATTTTTTTATTTTCCAGTAATTTTGCACATAGATTTTTCATAATTGCCCCGGATGCATACTGCATACCGGGGCCTCCTCTTTTTATTCTTCCTTTTCCGTATCCAGAATCAGGCGTGCTGCCCCATAGATTCCGGCATCATTTCCAAGAGTTGCCAACACAATGGCCGCCTTATTCTCGGAAATCGGCGTCAATTTTCTGTAATATCGATCAATGTAATCCGTCAGGAATGTCCCTGCCTTCGACACTCCTCCGCCAATGACAAACACCTCCGGATCCACAGTCATGGATACAGCGGCCAGGGCCCATCCCAGATAATAGCAGACTGTATCCATTACCTCAAGTGCCAGACCATCGCCGGCCTTGGCCGCATCCAGCACATCCTTGGCTGTAACTCCGTTGCCGCAGCGGCGCAGCACGGATTCCCGATCACTGGCTTCCATCGCCCGGCGAGCCTCCCGCGCAATGCCAGTAGCCGACGCCACCTGCTCAACACATCCATATCCGCCGCAGTTGCACTGCTCCTTCTCGCCCTCCCGGATATGAATGTGACCGATTTCTCCGCCCAGGCCATGGCGTCCGGCTACAATTTTCTGATCGTGTACCACGCCGCCGCCCACACCGGTTCCCAGTGTGACCATAACAATGTCATGGTAGCCACGGCCGCCTCCCTGCCACATCTCGCCCAGAGCTGCCACGTTGGCATCATTACCGGAGCGCACCGGAAGTCCATCCAGAAGTCTGCTCAAAATCTCCTGCGGATTCATATCTCTCCAGCCCAGGTTTACGCAAACTTCCACGTAGCCGTCCGGAAGCACCGGGCCGGGGAATCCAAGCCCCGCCCCGATCACATCCGCAAGTGCAATCTGTCTCTCTTTTAATACCTTCCGGATCGACGCCGCCACATCCGGGAGAATTCCGGATCCATTTTCTTCTTTCCGGCTGGGAATCTCCCATTTGCAGACCAGAGTTCCGTCCGTCTCAAAAATCCCCAGCTTTACCGTCGTTCCACCCACATCGATTCCAATACATTTTTTATCCATCCTATGGTCTCCTTTTATCCGACCGCGTATCCTCTAAAACAGAGCTCGAACTTCCTCAGCCACCCGCTCTGGCGTAAAACCAAATTTCTCAAAGAGCTGAGCCGCCGGTGCGCTGGCTCCGAAGCTCTTCATACCTGCCACAACTCCGTCCAGGCCAGTGTAGCGCTCCCAACCGAAGGTACTTCCAGCCTCCACGGCAACTCTGCGGCGCACTGCTCCTGGAAGCACGGCCTCCCGGTATTCCTTCGGCTGTGCTTCAAACAACTCCATACATGGCATGGATACCACACGGATATGCTTTCCTTCCGCCTCCAGAAGTGCCTTGGCCTTTACCGCCACAGCCACCTCCGAACCGGATGCCAGAAGGATTACATCCGGCGTTCCCTCGCAATCGTCAATCACATAACCGCCCTTCAGTGCCTCACGGCTGCTGCCGCTCATGGGTTCCAGGTTCTGTCTTGTAAGCACCAGCGCAGTAGGCGTCTTCCTGGATGTCACTGCACTGTACCAGGCGGCCTCTGTCTCCGTGGCATCACAAGGACGGAATACATGGAAATTAGGCATGGCCCGGAATGCCGCCAGCTGTTCCACCGGCTCATGAGTCGGTCCATCCTCGCCGACGCCGATGCTGTCATGGGTAAATACAAAGGTCAGCGGAACTCCCATCAGGGCAGAAAGCCGCGCCAGCGGCTTGCAGTAATCGCTGAATACAAAGAAGGTTGCCACATATGCGTGAAGACCACCGTGCAGCATGAGACCATTTCCAATGGCTGTCATAGCCTGCTCGCGGACGCCAAAATGCAGGTTCCGGCCCGTCCTGTCCTCTTTGGAAAAATCGCCGACCCCGCTCATATTGGTCTTATTGGAGGGTGCAAGATCTGCCGATCCTCCGATCAGGTTCGGCATTACATCCTTCAGGTAATTGATTACACGGCCGGAAATAGCACGGGTTGCCTCCGGCTTTTCCTGTTTTGCCCAGAATCCTTCATCCTCCCACAGGCACTCCATGGCCGCCGGGTCATGGTAGCGTTTCCAGAGCTCTTCCAGTTCCGGATACTCCTCACAATAAGCGGCAAACATAACATTCCAGGCTGCTTCTGTCTCAGCCTTTTCGCGGGCAATCTCTGAAAAATGACGATACACCTCTTCCGGTACAAAAAACGGCTCTTCATTCTCCCAACCCAGAGTTTTGCGAAGTTCTGCCACATTCTCCACGCCCAGAGGTTCGCCATGGGCGCTGGCCTTGCCCTGCTTGGCCGGACAGCCGTATCCGATTTCCGTCTTAATGGTAATGAAGGACGGACGCTCCGTATCCCGGCGCGCTGCCTCAATGGCCATTCCGATGGCCGTAATATCATTCCCATTCTCCACGGTAATCGTCTGGAAACCGAAGGCCTTCATCCGCTCTTCCACATTCTCCCGAAAAGCGATGTCTGTACTTCCCTCAATAGAAATCCGGTTGGAATCATACAGAACAATTAACTTGGAAAGACCCAATGTTCCGGCCAGAGAGAAGGCCTCGGAAGAGATTCCCTCCATCATGCAGCCGTCTCCTCCCAGCACGTACGTATAGTGATCTACTACCGGATAGTTCTCCCGGTTGAAAACCGATGCCAGATGGGCCTCTGCCATCGCCATGCCAACTGCCATACCCATTCCGGCTCCCAGAGGGCCTGTTGTCGCCTCTACGCCTACTGTATGACCATACTCCGGATGACCCGGTGTCCTGGAATCCATCTGACGGAAATTCATCAGATCCTCTTTCTTCAAATCGCCGTAGCCAAACAGATGCAGCAGCGAATACAGCAGCATAGACCCATGGCCGCCGGACAGGATAAAGCGGTCACGATTTGCCCAGTCCGGATTTGCCGGATTGTGGTTCATCTGGTGTGCCCACAGCTCATATCCAATCGGCGCACAGCCCAGAGGAAGGCCCGGATGGCCGGAATTGGCCTTCTGGATCGCATCTGCTGACAGGATCCGGATTGCGTTGATAGATAACGTATCGATCTGGTTCATTACATACTCCTCCTGAAAAGTATATTCTATATTGTATATAAATATCTGCTCTGTACTTGCATGTCCCATTTTCCGCGTCTATTTCAGGCGCAGTTCCCGCATCCGGTCTCCGCCGGACACAATCAGCGAATTAAAACGCTTGCCCCGGGTAATCTTGGAAACAGGAAATTCAAATTCGCCTGCAAAACGCTCTTTTCCGGATGTACCGTAAATCCGACAGGAATTGTCATTATAAAGCAGTACCATATCCTTTTCTATATCAAGCTTCTGCCAGGCATACGTAAAATCGGTGGTAAACAGACTGGTTCCATCGGCCCCAAACAGGCTCAGACGGCTGTCGTATTCTCCCTCCGGACTGTCTGAAATCACTGCCACATACTGATCTGACCAGGCAATTCCGCGAATCTCGCCCTCAAAGGGTACCTGCTTTATCAGAGCCGGGCTCGTGACATTCTCCAGGGAGAAAAAAGCGATCTGATTGTCCGCAAAAGCGCAGGCATGACTCTCATCCAGGAATCTTACCCGCGGACAGATGGCATCCTGCAGCTCATCAAATCCCCCCACCAGGCGATCTGGATAGCTTTTTCCAAACTCGGAAAAATTGTAAAAGGCAATCCGATTCTTCAGCATGCCGTCCTGCAGATACAGCACTGACAGCATAACCTGCGTTCCCTCCGGCGACAGAGATACGTCCATCAGGTATCCATTTCCCGACATGGCGGTCTTGATTCCCCAGTCCAGCTCACTTCCATCCTTCTTAAAAAAGGTAACATAGGACGCCGTGCTGTCCTCCACCAGAGCCGCCGTCACACCATAAGCAGATACGCTGACCCGAAGAATCGGAAGCAGTGTCGTAGCCTGTCCCTGGCAGCCGCTCCGATCACAGATATAAATAGTATTTCCCTGCTGCTCGCCAATCACTGCATACTCACCATTGACATAACAGACCGGAGATTTCAGCTCGTAGCTGATGGACCAGACAGCCTTTCCGCTCCGATCCAGATAGGACGCCCCGTCCTTGCTGTATTTCAGAACATTGTCTCCAAAGGAAACATACTCTGTAAAGCCGCTCTCGCTGGCCGGAATCTCCTGCTCCCAGACCATCTGGTATTCTGTATACACATGACGGCTCTTATAATGAGTAATCAAAAGAGCCACGCAAATCAGAACTGCCAGAACAGCAAGAATGAGCCGAAGGCGTTTCCTTCTGGTCCGCCGCTCAGCTTTTTTGACAATCTCTTCTTCATTCTCGCCATGGCTGATCCGCCTCGGAGCTCCTCCTGCAGGAGTACCGCTCTCAATGATCCGCCCTTTCAGCTGCCTCTTTTTCCGTTCCCGCTCAATGGAATTCATACTGCTCATTCATTTATCTCCTGTAGCTGCGAGCCTTTTGGCACCACACCGGTAAGCCTCGCCTGACAGAACGATTATACACTATTTTTTCAGGTTCCGCATTATCTTTTTTCCGCCCCGGAAATATCCGGAAGTACCAGGCTCTGTCCCGCGATGATCCGGTCTGCGTTATCCATGGAATTCAGCGCCAGAATATCTTCCAGATAATCCAGACTTCCATACAGCTGAAAGCAAATTCCATATAAAGTTTCTCCCTCGCCGATGGTATATGTATCCCCAGGCTTCATGTTCGTAACCGGAACCGTAGTTTCCGCCTTTGAAGGCTCCTCTTCGATACCCGGAGACGCTGTCTCTGTATCCTGCCCCTCCTTTTCCTCGTCCAGAACCGTCGCTTCGGCATCCGAGACCGCCGTTTCACTGTCCGGCATTTCAGGCTCAACTTCCACTTCGTCCTCCTGCCAGCTGTTCTCCTGGCTCTCCGGAAGCGGCTTTACCTGCCCCCTTATCTCCTCCACCATTACCTCGGAGGCGGTCTCCCGTTCTCCGGCAATGGCCTTGACACCACTGGGCAGCACGGAAACCAACACCGATTCCATTTCCTTCATCTTCTGGTAATTTCCCACCATCACAACACCACCGGCCAAAACTGCAACCGATAAAATCCCACAGAGTGTCCCCAGCATTCGGACTGTACTGTTCCGGGCTGCTGCCTCCTGACGCCGTCCCTCCATGCGGCTGCGAAAATCGCGGATAACCCTGTCTCCGGCCCCAGTTTCCACACGTCGGGCATCCTTTCGCAAAATCATGTAATCCTGCATCATCTGATTTCGCTCATAATAAATACTGTAGCCCTTGAGACGATAAAAGCCGTCCTCCGACGTAATATAAAGAGCCTCCTCGCCGTCCGCTCCGCTATTTAAATACATAACCTGATTTTTGCTGCCAAAATACTGGCTATGCTGCTTCCAGTAATTCAGAGGACTCAGCATGCATCCCGGTGCTCCGCAGATAAACCAACCCTGTACCGTTCTTTTTGGAAAGGTCTCCTCCATCTTCTGATATGCCTTTTTCCATGCCGCCTCGGAAAAAATAACCGTTTCTCCCGAAATGGCCACGTCTTCCATCTCCATGGCTCCGTCCACAAACAGATATGGAACTCCTTCGTATGTCTCTGCTGTTCCCAGCAGAAGGCCAACCCGCAGATCCTGTCCTCCCGCCGGGGAAAGCCGCTTCAGATACGTGCTCACGTAATCCTCCATGTACAGCTTTACCACCTCATCCCGATCGCCAATCTGCCGGATGTTTTTCGGCAGCCTGGGAAACGGATTGTACAATTCTCCCATGGACTCACCCCGCTATCGTTTAATAAAATCGGATCAAGCATAGCACAGGTTCCATGAAAAACTTGTCAAACAAGGGCCGTCTCTTCCCATAAATTTTCGACAAGGCAGATACTCCGGCTAATACAGTCCGCCATCTGCATCACAATCGACAGACGAACGCTCTGAAGCATCAGAGGATCGTAATTCCCACAGCCTCCTACAATTCCTGTAATAAAAATGTCCCCTACCGCTTTCAGCTCCTTGCTGACGCCAAGTCCCGGCTTCAGTGCCCCTTTTCCCAGCGTCACATACCCCACATGCTCCCGGCTCCCCACCGAGGCATCCACAGCCACCACCAGCGCATCCCGGTATCTCGTTCTGAGAAGCTCCTGATAGTGCTCCAGATTCATGGCATGAACCGGCTGATTCAGCGTTCCAAATACCAACGCCCCCGCCAGATTTTTCTGCTGCAGTTTATAGCCAATCAGAGGCCCAAGACTATCGCCCGTTGACCGGTCTGTTCCAATACACAGAAAAACAATACGCTTCTTTCCCTTGCGCATTCCCTCTTCCCGGATCAGCTGCCCCAGGCGCAGCGCCACCTCCTCGGAAACAGCGCCACGAAATGAATTATAATAATAAACCTCCCGGTTATTTTTCAGAAGTTTCCATTCCCACATCCTCATACGCTACCGCCTGTCATTCCTGTTTCTTAATATCCGCCGAACAAGCCGTACCACAGCACTTCACCTCCATGGTACAAAAAAGAGGATGTCAAACATCCGTTTTATAACACCCTCTTCATCTGCTATATTCTATTATAAACAAAGGCGGCAGAAAATATGCGGCACCGCGCCATCTCTTTTTGCGAAAGCAGACTACTGCTTCTGTACGCGTCCCCGGCTGCGGCTGCACTCCATAGCCTCACTCAGGTTGGAGGCTCTGCCCTCTGCCAGAATCTGTCTCAGCTCCTCCAGCTTCTCCGGAGCAAGAAATTCACGCCCCAGGTACGTCTCATAAGTATCCGTAATGAACAGCCTTTTTTCCTTAACTATCGTTTCCGTATAATGCAGCTGACTGGCCGTCTCCTGGTAGGAATCCATCAGTTCCTGAAGCTTCTGCTGGCTGTTTCCGGTAATCTCATCCGTAATAATCGTCTTCGTTACATTTTCAAAAGTGCCAAGCGCCTCTTTCTTTTTCCTGGTAACCTGCTCCATGTCCTGCGTCATCTGGGCAATCTCGTCGTCATACTTTTCCAGATCGTAAACCGCTTCGTTGCGATCCTTTCGAATGGATGTGGTAATCACGCGGATCTTCCGATTATTGGAAGCAATCTGGCTGCGGATACTCCGTCCTTCCCGCAGTGTAGCCAGATGGCGGTCTCTCGTTTTATTTCCGACAAAAACGTAAATCCCACCGAAAATCAGAACGGCCGCACCGTAAAGAAGCGCCAGATACAACGTTTTTTTCTGCGGCACCGCCAGATAAATGCCGTAGGGAATCAGAAGAAAGCACACACAGAAGGTAGCAAGCAGAATCAGCACTTCTTTAAATCCCCGGGGGAAATACAGGGCATAGTAAAAACCGCTGCTGCAATAAAACGGCACTCGGTCCGACTGGAACAGCGTCCGCATCCGGACGCGCAGCTCCCGATTATAATCCCGCAGTTCCTGCGTTTCCTCATGAATCCTGTCTTTGATCCCCTGATTTTTCGCTTTTTCCCTTCGCCCACGGGTGCGCTTCAGCTTGTCCTGAAGCTTGTCAATCTCTTCGTCGTAGCTGCCCTCAATCTCCTCACGCCGCTTGCGCACCGTAGCGTTCACTGCATCACTGACTGCCTTCTTTTCTGCCTCCAGCGCACGCAAAAGCCGCTCCTCTTCCTGACGAAGCCGTTCCTCTTCCCGGGAAAACTCCGAAAGCTCCGAAACCGCCTGCTTTGCATCCTCCAGAAATGACTGAAAATCCGTTATCGTCTGTGCCATAACTCCCTCCCGGGCCGCTGCTCCTATTTTGTATAATTATCAAAATATCCCTGTACCAGTACAATGGGGGTTCCCTTGTCACCGCTTCCGGACGTCAGGTCACAGAGAGACCCGATCAAATCCGTAAGGCGTCTCGGTGTCGTTCCCTGAGAAACCATGTTTCCGGTCAGGCTCTCCGCTTTTTTATCCTTCTCCCGGATATAGTCGGAGATGGCATCCTTCAAAGCCTGGCCGGACAGATCTGCAAAATCATTATCCGCCAGATATTTTAACTTGATTTCATTGGGCGTTCCCTCCAGACCAGCCGTATAGGCAGGAGAAACAATGGGATCCGCCAGCTCCCAGATCTTTCCAGCCGGATCCTTAAATGCCCCGTCTCCGTAAACCATAACCTCCACATGGCGGCCGGTGGCCTCCATCAGTTTCTTCTGAACACCAGTTACAAATTCATCACAGTGAATCGGGAACAGCTTTACCGAATCCTCCGTGGCTTTATTGGAGCCCAGCAGGCCGTAACGGTCATTATAACCGCTTCCATCCACGCTCTCTGTCAGAATCTCATCCAGAGAATAGACTTTTTTCGCTCCAGCCTTCAGCAGATGGCGTTTGGTCCGTGCCCGGGTGTGAATATCACAGTTGAGAACACTTCCTGTATATTTGAGAATTGCTTTTGCATTGTTGGCAAACAGGACTGTCACTTCCGTTCCGCAGTCCTCAATCAGCTTCTTATAATATTCAACGTAATCGACCCCTGTAAACTGATGCTTTTTATATCCGAACAGACGACGGTACTCCGCCTCTGTCAGAACATCACTCCAGGGATTTACACCGCTGTCATCCAGCTCATCCTCCGAAATCAGATGGTTGCCCACCTCATCTGACGGATAGCTGAGCATCAGGATCATTTTTTTGCATCCCTTAGCAATTCCCTTCAGGCAAATGGCAAACCGGTTCCGGCTAAGAATCGGGAAAATCACTCCCACTGTATCGTCACCGAATTTTGCCTGTACATCTTTGGCAATCTGATCCACGGTCGCATAATTTCCCTGCGCTCTGGCCACAACCGCCTCTGTAACCGCAACCACATCGCGATCCCGCAGTTCAAAGCCTTCGCTCTTCGCCGCATTTAACACTGAATCTGTGACAATCTGAACCAGATCGTCTCCCTGTCTAATAATCGGCGCCCGCACACCGCGGGAAACCGTACCAATCAGTCTGTCCATCGCCGTATTCCTCCATATTTCCTTTGTTCTTTAACAATGGGACTCAACCCCACTCTTAACTTTACCATATTTCGCTGGCCTTGTCACTCATTTTTATACAAACAAGTGGCAAACGGGAAGAACAGATACAACGGAAGCTCACAGAAGTTCCGGCAGAAATTGTTCCAGGCGTCTGGCTGCTTCCCGTGTGTCCTCGGGCGATCCGAAGGTAGAAAAGCGAAAATACCCTTCACCGCAGCTTCCAAATCCGGCACCAGGCGTCCCGATTACCTGGATATTTGTAAGCAGTTCATCAAAAAACTTCCAGCTTCCCATATCCCCTGGACATCTCATCCAGATATATGGCGCATTTTTTCCTCCGCAGTACCAGATTCCGAGTCTGTCCAGAGCCTCCATCAGGCAGGCTGCATTTTTCTTATAAATATGGATGTTATCATAGATCTGACGCTGCCCCTCCTGGGTAAATACAGCCTCCGCCCCTTTCTGGATGATATACGAAACACCGTTTGTTTTAGTGGTCCGGTTTCTGACCCACATAGCATGGAGGTTCATTTCTCCCCGGGTCAGCTCGCGCGGGATAATGGTATAACCGCAGCGGGTTCCCGTGAAACCGGCCGTCTTGGAGAGGGAACAGATTTCAATGGCGCAGTCCCTGGCACCCTCGATCTCAAAAATGCTGTGTGGAAGAGCCGGATCCTCAATAAATGCCTCATAGGCAGCGTCAAAGAGAAGAATGGCATCCTTCCGTTTTGCATACTCTATCCATGCCCTGAGTCCCGCGGCGTCAAACACAGCGCCAGTGGGATTGTTCGGTGAGCAGATATAGACCACATCTGTCAGGATCCCCTCGTCTGGAGCCGGCAGAAATCCATTCTCCTTTCCGGCAGGAAGATGAATGATCCGGTTTCCTGCCATCTGATTGGCATCCACATAGGCAGGGTAGGCCGGTTCCATGATCAGCACCGTCTTATCCCGTCCGAACAGATCCAGAATATCTCCCAGTTCATCACTGGCTCCGCTGGAGACAAACACCTCTTCCTCAGACAGTTCCACCCCTCGTTTCCCATAATACCCCGCAATCTTTTTTCGCAGCGACAGGTCACCGCACTCCGGCATATAGCCATGGAATGTGGCAGCCGTCGCCTGCTCATCCACGGCCCGGTGAAGCGCCTCTATAACCGTAGAACAGAGCGGAAGAGATACATCCCCAATCCCCATGCGATACAGATGGCTTCCGGGATGGTCTTCCAGCCAGGCGTTTACTTTCTGTGAAATATGATAGAACAGGTAAGAATCCTTCAGATTTTTATAATTAGTATTGGGTACCATACTCTCTCTCCTTTATGCGTCAATCGCAGAAACTCCGATGGTTATTTCTTCCAGTACATCCAGCAGCACTCGAACCGTATCCAGGGAGGTAAACATGGTCACATGGTTTTCAATGGCTGTCCTCCGGATAGCCAGGCCGTCCTCATAATGAACACCGGACAATATAGCCCGGGTACAGATCACATAGCTGACGTAGCCGGCCCGAATCGCCTCCAGAATTTCCGTGCTGTTTTCGCTGAGTTTCCTGCGGATCCTGGTCCGGATCCCGTGGGCCTTCAGAAATTCACCCGTCCCCACCGTAGCTTCGATATTGAAACCCATATCATAAAAGCGCCGGATCAGCGTCAGCGCCTCTTCCTTGTCTTCATCTGCCAGGGTAACCAGCACCGTCCCGTAATTTGGCATCCGAATCCCGGATGCGATCAGCGCCTTGTACATGGCCCGATGCATTTTTTCATCATACCCGATGGCTTCTCCTGTGGACTTCATTTCCGGAGACAGATAGGCATCCATCCCACTGAGCTTTTCAAAGGAAAATGCCGGAACCTTGACGTACCATTTTTTCTTCTCTTCCGGATACACCATGGAATATCCCTGCTCTCGCAATGACGCTCCCAGCATCACACGGGTGGCAATGTCCGCCAGGGAATAACCGGTTGCCTTTGACAGAAACGGCACCGTTCTGGAAGAGCGCGGATTTACTTCAATAATATATACATTCTCGTCTTTATCCACAATAAACTGAATATTGAAAAGACCAACAATGCCAATCCCTAATCCCAGCCGTCTCGTATAATCCAGGATCCGCTCCTTTACGCCTTTCGAAATGCTGAAGCTGGGATACACACTGATAGAATCGCCGGAATGTACCCCCGTCCGCTCCACCAGTTCCATGATCCCCGGAACAAATACCTCCTGTCCATCACAGATCGCATCCACCTCCACCTCTTTCCCGCAGATGTAGTGATCCACCAGAACCGGCTTATCCACATCGATTTCCACCGCTGTTTTCAAATACTGGCGCAGCTGCTCTTCCTTCGCCACGATCTGCATAGCTCTGCCTCCCAGGACAAAACTGGGACGGACCAGCACCGGATAGCCAATCTCTCTGGCCGCCCTCACTCCATCTTCCATATTGGTAACCGCCCGTCCCTTCGGCTGCGGAATGGCAAGAGAACGCAGCAGGTGCTCAAAAGTATCCCGGTTTTCTGCCCTCTCGATGGCCTCACAGCCGGTTCCGATAATGGAAACTCCCCTTTCTCTCAGAGGTTCCGCCAGGTTGACCGCCGTCTGGCCGCCCAGAGAAACCACAATCCCATCCGGCTTTTCCAGCTCAATGACATTCATCACATCCTCCACACAGAGCGGCTCAAAATACAGCTTATCTGAGGTGGTATAGTCTGTGGATACCGTCTCCGGGTTATTGTTGATGATGATCGCCTCGTAACCAGCCTCCCGGATCGTCTTTACGGCATGTACAGTAGAATAATCAAATTCCACTCCCTGACCGATCCGGATGGGGCCGGATCCCAGCACGAGGATTTTCTTTTTATTTTCCAAAATCGCTTCATTTTCCTCCTCGTAGGTGGAATAGAAATAGGGCACGTAGCTCTCAAATTCTGAAGCGCAGGTATCGATCATTTTGTAAACCGGAAACATTCCATGCTTTTTCCGAAGAGCAAAAACGTTCGTTTCGTTCATATTCCAGAATCCGGCCACCGCCTGGTCTGAAACGCCCATACGCTTGGCTTCATAAAGCACGTCCAGGTCTCCCGGATGGTTTCTAAGCCTCTCCTCCATCTCAATGATCTTTTGCATTTTATCCAGAAAAAACCGGTCGATCCCCGTCGCCTCGGCAATCTCCGAAACAGGCCTCCCCAGACGCAGCAGCTGGCCGATGGCATACACCCTGTCGTCCGTCCCGATCTTCACATATTCCAGAAGCGCCTCTGGTCTTTCTTCGTCAAACTTCTTCTTATGGAGATGGAAGACGCCAGTTTCCAGGGAACGGATCGCTTTCAGGAAACTCTCCTCAAAGGTTCTCCCCACTCCCATCACTTCCCCGGTGGCCTTCATCTGGGTTCCAAGCTTCTGATTGGCATCCGTAAACTTATCAAAAGGAAACCGGGGCATCTTCGTTACCACATAATCCAGAGCCGGCTCGAAGGATGCCGGCGTATTGACCAGCATGATCTCATCCAGTGTCATTCCCACACTGATCTTTGCGGAAACTCTGGCGATGGGATACCCGCTGGCCTTGGAAGCCAACGCTGAAGAACGCGATACTCTGGGATTTACCTCGATCAGATAGTACTGGAACGACCTGGGATCCAGAGCAAATTGTACATTGCATCCGCCCTCGATCTTCAGGGCCCGGATCATTTTCAGGGCACTGTCCCGCAGCATCTGGTATTCTTTGTTCGTCAGCGTCTGAGAAGGGCACACTACAATGGAGTCGCCCGTATGGATCCCCACCGGATCCAAGTTTTCCATGTTGCAGACAGTAATAGCTGTGTCGTTGGCATCCCGGATTACCTCATATTCTATCTCCTTAAAACCCCGGACGCTTTTTTCAATGAGTGCCTGATGAACCGGCGAAACCGCCAGGGCGTTACGGATCAGTTCCATAAATTCTGCCTCCGAGTCCGCAAAACCACCTCCGGTTCCGCCAAGCGTAAAAGCAGGACGGATGACAACCGGATAACCAATCTCTCTGGCCGCCATTACTGCCTCTCCCACCGTTCCAGCAACCCTGGAGGGGAGAACCGGCTCTCCCAATTCCTCACAAAGTTCCTTAAACAGTTCCCGGTCTTCTGCTCTGGCAATGCTCTCGCTTCCGGTACCCAGAAGTTCTGTCTGGCATTCCCGGAGGACACCCTTTTTCTCCAGCTGTATGGCCAGGTTCAGTCCGGTCTGGCCGCCGATTCCAGGAACGATCGCATCCGGCCTCTCATGACGGATTATCTTGGCCATATATTCCAGCGTCAGCGGCTCCATATAGACCTTATCCGCTATCGCCGGATCCGTCATGATCGTAGCCGGATTGGAATTGCACAGGATCACCTCATATCCCTCTTCTTTCAGGGCAAGGCAGGCCTGGGTTCCCGCATAGTCGAATTCTGCTGCCTGCCCGATCACGATCGGTCCAGATCCAATGACCAGTATTTTTTTAATATCCGTTCTCTTTGCCATGCTTTACTTCCTCCATGTTCTCTATAAACTGGTCAAACAAATACCGGCTGTCCTGAGGCCCCGGCGCGCTCTCCGGATGATACTGGACACTGAACACCCGGTCTTCCCGGCACTCAACTCCTTCCACTGTGTGATCCAGAAGGTTTACATGGGTCATTTCCAGTCCGGTTCCTGCCAGACTGTCCGGATCCACCGCAAATGAATGATTCTGGGAGGTGATTTCTATCTTTCCTGTCTTTACATTTTTGACCGGATGATTTCCACCCCGATGACCAAATTTCAGCTTGTAGGTTCTGGCCCCATAGGCCAGGGAAATGATCTGATGTCCCAGGCAGATCCCGAATATGGGATATCTCCCGCGAAGCTCCTGCACCAGACGGATTACCGCCCCCGCATCCTGTGGGTCGCCCGGACCATTGGATATGAAAATGCCATCCGGGTTCCAGGCCGCCGCCTCTTCTGCACTGGTATCCCACGGGAGCACGGTTACCCGACATCCAAGAGCCGTAAGACAGCGCAAAATATTTTCTTTCATGCCGCAGTCAATGGCCACCACATGAAGTTCCCGGTCCCTGGCCAAATGGGCGGCCGGGTAGACCGCCGCTTTCTTTCGGCTCACTGCTGCCACTGCGTCCCGCGGCGCCTCATACCTTTTCAAACGCCCCAGGCCCTCCGCAAGGGAAGTATGAGCTCCCGTCATCAACGCCAGACAGCTACCCCCATTTCGGATATGCCTGACCAATTTTCTGGTGTCGATTCCAGAAATTCCAGGGATATGAAACCGCTCCATAATTTCCCCCAGTGTAGCAATACTGCGGAAATTCGACGGCACATCGTTATATTCCCGCACCGCCAAGCCTCCAATGGATGGCCGCTCTGTCTCAAAATCATCGGCCGCCATTCCATAATTTCCAATCAGGGGATATGCCATCACAACGGTCTGATACGTGTAGGAGGGATCCGAAAGAATCTCCTGATACCCCACTAAAGATGTATTGAATACCAGCTCCGTAATCCGATCCTCCTGACAGCCAAACCCATATCCGTAATACTCGCTTCCATCCTCCAATATCAGCTTTCTGTCAAATTCTCTCATTTTCTTCCCTCTTATTCATACCTTTTCCATATCTTTCGCAGCCGCAATAAATCCTTTAAACAGCGGATGAGGGCGGTTTGGACGGCTTTTGAACTCAGGATGAAACTGTACACCTACAAAAAATGGATGATCCGAAAGTTCTACCGTCTCCACCAAGCGGCCATCCGGTGACGTTCCGCTGATAATCAGTCCGGACTGCTTCAGTGTTTCCCGATAGTCATTGTTAAATTCATAGCGGTGGCGATGACGTTCCCGGATCATTTCTTTCCCATAACACTGCTCCATCTTCGTCCCTGGCTGAATCCGACAGGGATAACTGCCCAGACGAAGGGTACCGCCCTTATCAATGTCATTGCTCTGCCCCGGCATGAAATCAATGACTTTGTGGCTGCACTGCTCATCAAACTCCCCGGAGTGGGCATCCGAAAGTCCGGCCACATCCCTTGCAAATTCAATGACTGCAATCTGCATCCCGAGGCAGAGGCCAAGAAAGGGGATTTTATGTTCTCTGGCGTAACCGGCAGCCAGGATCATGCCCTCAATCCCCCGGCTCCCGAAACCGCCTGGAACAAGGATCCCCTGCAACCCTGACAGAACCTCGTCCACATTATCCCGCCGGATGGTTTCGGAATCGATCCAGTGAATGGTAACATGGGTATTCAGCTCATAGCCGGCATGGTTCATCGCCTCCGCAACGGACAAATATGCATCCGGAAGCTTCACATATTTTCCGACCAGTCCGATCTGCACCTGGCCGGAACGTTTTTGAATCCGCTCTACCAGCTGCTTCCAGTCTGTCAGATCTGCCTCCCCAGCCGGAAGGCCCAGTTCCCGGCAGACAACTGCGGAAAAACTCTGCTGTTCCAGCATGAGAGGTGCTTCATACAAGTTGGACAGGGTTCTGTTTTCTATCACACAGTCCGGCTTCACGTTACAAAACAGAGAAATTTTCTGGAATATCTCCTTTTCCAGCGGCCGGTCCGAGCGGAGTACAATCATGTTGGGATTGATCCCCATTCCCCGGAGCTCCTTAACCGAATGCTGGGTTGGCTTGGATTTATGCTCCCCGGAAGCGCACAGATAGGGTACCAGTGTAACGTGGATAAAAAAGCTGTTTTCCCGTCCCACTTCCAGCACAACCTGCCGGACCGCCTCCAGGAAAGGCTGAGATTCTATATCCCCGATGGTGCCGCCAATCTCCGTGATAACCACATCCGCATCCGTCTGTTTCCCTACCCGGTATACAAATTCTTTGATTTCATCGGTAATATGGGGGATAACCTGTACGGTAGAACCCAGGTACTCTCCGCGGCGCTCTTTATTCAGCACATTCCAGTATACCTTTCCTGTCGTAAGGTTCGAATACCGGTTCAGATCTTCATCAATAAACCGCTCATAATGGCCCAGATCCAAATCTGTTTCCGCGCCGTCCTCCGTTACGTACACCTCTCCATGCTGATATGGACTCATGGTTCCCGGATCCACATTGATATAGGGATCCAGCTTCTGAGCCGCTACCTTCAACCCTCTCGCTTTCAGCAGTCGTCCCAGGGACGCTGCTGTAATTCCTTTCCCCAGTCCCGATACTACTCCGCCAGTTACAAAAATATACTTTGCCATGGTATTCTCCCTCTTATTTTCCACTGTCTCCATAGTTGGAAAGGACTCTGGCAGACGGATCATCCACCTGACAACCATTCCATTCCCGATTTGGCATCCAAAAACCTGCCACCATCCTGGCCTGCCCCGGATAATATTTTTCAAACAGTTCCCGGTATAAAAGCGACTCTTTTGTAAACGGCCGGGCATACGTATACCTGCTGCATTTCTTCCTGAATTCTTCTTCCGTATACATAGAATCCGCATACTCCTTCAGATCGTCCACCATAGAATGACCTACTGCATCAGAAAAAGCTGCTTTTTCTCTCCACAGAATCCCCTCCGGCAGGATCCCATCCTTCTCGAAAGCCTGACGAAGGAGATATTTCCCTTTTCCGTAATGATTCCGTTTCATTTCCGGATCGATGGCCATCACGTATCTAACAAAATCCAGATCCCCAAAGGGAACGCGGGCCTCCAGAGAGTTGACGGCAATACACCGGTCTGCCCGGAGCACGTCATACATGTGCAGCTCCCGCATCCGTTTTTCAGACTCTTTCTGAAACGCCTCTGCAGAGGGAGCAAAATCCGTGTATTTATATCCGAACAGTTCATCCGATATCTCCCCGGTCAGCAGTACACGAATATCCGTTGTTTCATGAATGGCCTTGCATACCAGATACATACCCATAGACGCACGGATGGTTGTGATATCATACGTTCCCAGCGCCCGGATAACCGTCTCCAAATTAGAAAGAACGTCCTCTTTCGTCATATATACTTCCGTATGGTCACTTCCGATATAATCCGCCACCTGCCTGGCATATTTCAGGTCAATGGCATCCTTGCTCATGCCGATGGCAAATGTTTTTATGGGAGTCTGGCTTTTTCTGGCCGCGATCGCACATACCAGAGAAGAATCCAGACCGCCAGAGAGAAGGAAACCGACTTTCGCATCTGAAACCAGGCGCTTTTCCACTCCCGCGATCAACTTATCATGAATATTGCGGCAGACCGTCTCCAAGTCATCGCCTGCTGCCGTCTCCGGTTTTTCCTGTTTTGTGATGTCGCAGTAGCAGATAAACTGCCCATCTTTATAGTAATGTCCCGGAGGAAACGGCATAATCGTTTCCACCAGACCCACCAGGTTTTTCGGCTCACTGGCAAACAGGATCGCTCCCTTTTGATCGTATCCGTAATAGAGCGGACGGATCCCGATGGGATCTCTGGCTGCAATATAGGTTCCTTTCTCACCGTCATAAATAATGCAGACAAATTCCGCATCCAGACGGATAAACATATCGGTTCCGTACTCCTTATACAAAGGGAGCAGAAGCTCACAGTCCGATTCACTCTTAAATGTATATTTAGGAGAAAGTTCATGCTTTAGCTTCTCAAAACCATACAGCTCTCCATTACAGACCACATAGCTGTTTCCCAGCTGAAAGGGCTGCATACCCTCTGGCGTCATTCCCATGATGGCCAGACGGTGAAAACCCAGAAATCCCTTTCCGGTATTGACTACCCGGCTGTCATCCGGCCCTCTCGAAACCGTTCTCTGAAACCCTTCCATAAACACATCCAGATCTGCATCCGGACTGCAGTATCCCATAATTGAACACATAGTTTCACTCTCCTCTCTGTTTTGCGCAAAGCGTCCGCTACTCTATGGCATTTTCCAGGGCATACTTTCTAAATCCGCCGTATAGCGAACCCCACTCTGCCTTTTTATTTCACAGCATATATTGTCCTGTGAAATAAAAAAAGCAGAGCAACCCGGATGCGAAACCGCATGCAGGCGCCCTTGCCCTAAAATAATATCCCTTTAAAAATTTCATAAAATTTATGCCCTGAAAAGCGAAAAAGCGTCTCTGAGATCACAATCTCAAAGACGCCTTTGTCTTTATTAAAAGAGATAATACTCCCGCCATGTAATTTTGTCAATCAGAAATTTTTCTGCTCTTCATTTGGAAAGCCGAATCAGGCGCATCTGCCTCTGGATCCATTCTACGATTACTCCAACCACATATTCCTGCTCCTCTTTTGTTAATTCTCTTCCCCTGGGGATATGATGCCATTTTTCCAGGCAGCCACGGCAACAAGTAGCCGTGGCGTGCTGCGCCAGGAAAACCGGATGTCCCTGCATGGGGGTCTGTTTTCCGTCATTTTTCGGTTCTGCCGGTCCAAGGCGTTTTCTCACAAATTCCCGGGCATGGTCTTTTATGGTCTCCATTCCCTTTTCTTCCACATACGCCCGATCGCTGGCCTTCAGGGAAAAACGGCTGCGAAAGGGGGAACGTGACAACCGCTTCCACAGATTTTCCTCCTGCTCGCCCCTGCTGTCATGGCGCAGACGCTGCATAAGTCCGGTATTGCGTCCCGTTGTCGTTTCATTTTTAATGGCATAATATACCGCCCGCTTTTCTCCCACAAGAACCAGAATCTTTTTTGCCCTGGTTACCCCCGTATACAGAAGGTTTCGCTGCAGCATCACAAAATGGCTCATGGTAAAGGGCATAACCACAATCGGATATTCGCTTCCCTGAGCCTTATGGATGGTTACCGCATAGGCCAGAGACAATTCATCCAGCTCCGTCACATCATATACCACCTGGCGGCCATCAAAATCCACTGCCAGCTCCCGATCTTCCGGATTCACGTTTACAATCGTTCCGATATCGCCATTAAATACTTCTTTCTCGTAATTATTCCGGATCTGCATGACCTTGTCACGCAGGCGATACTCAATTCCTCCCCGGCGCAGAGCAACGGAAGACGGATTCATGGCCTCCTGCAGCACCCGGTTCAAATTTACCGCTCCGCACTCCCCTCTCTGCATGGGTGTCAGCACCTGGATATCCTGCAGGGGATCCACATGGTAATACCGGGGTAAATTGATCCTGCAATACTGGACAATGGTATCCACCACCTCCTGATTCGTCTCCTTTTCCGCAAAAAAGAAATCCGCAGCCTTTCCACCACGCATGTCAATGCCTTTCCCCTGATTGATCCGATGGGCGTTCATAATAATCCTGCTGCCCTGTGCCTGACGGAAAATCTGCGTGAGGCGAACCACCGGAATCCTTCCGGAGTCCATGATATCCCGCAGCACATTTCCGGCTCCTACACTGGGCAGCTGATCAATATCCCCCACCAGAATCAGCGCCATATGCGGCGGAACCGCCTTCAGAAGATGATACATCAGCATGATATCCACCATGGAGCATTCATCCAGAATCAGCACATCTCCATCCAGCGTTTTCTCTTCATTCCGCTGATATCCATCTACCGGCTTATACTCCAGCAGGCGGTGGATGGTCTTCGCCTCCATCCCGGTTGCCTCCGACATCCTTTTGGCCGCTCTTCCCGTAGGTGCGGCCAAAAGGACCTGACGGCCCGCCTTCCTACAGGCGAAAATAATCCCCAGCGTTGTCGTGGTTTTTCCCGTTCCCGGGCCGCCAGTCAGCACCATTACCCTGGAGGAAATTGCCGTCTTTATGGCTTCCAGCTGGATCTCATCATAGGAAATCCCGGATTCAGCAATTACCGCCTGTAAAATGGCCTCTCCGTCCGTTTCAGCCGGACTTCCCGCCTCCATAAGGCGGAGCAAATGTCTCGCACACCCGGTTTCCGCAATATAATAAGGAGAGAGATAAATCGCCTCCGGCTCATTTTCCAGCTCTGTGTCCAAAATCACATCCCCGGCTCGCAGCATTTCATCCAGAGCTTCCTGCAGCTTCTGTTCTCCCACCTCCAGAAGTTCCATGGCCCTCTCAAGCAGCTGTCCCCGCTTTGCATAACAATGCCCGTTTTCTGCCAACTTATTCAAAGTATAGAAAATACCGCTTCTAAGCCGGACATACGTCTCTTTATCAATGCCCATTTTTTCTGCAATGGAATCTGCCGTTTTAAACCCGATCCCCCAGATATCATCTGCCAGGCGATAGGGATTTTCCTTTACGATCTCAACACTCTCACTGCCGTAGGTTTTAAATATCTTCACTGCATGGGATGTACTTACCTCATGGCTCTGGAGAAACAGCATAATATTGCGGATTTCTTTTTGTTCCTGCCACCCCGTCCGGATCCGGTTTACCCTCACTCGTCCGATTCCCGGCACTTTCAGAAGTTCGTCCGGCGTATTCTCAATCACATCCAGCGTATCGGTTCCGAATGTTTCCACAATACGTTTTGCAAATCGGGGACCAATCCCTTTTACCAGGCCGGAACCCAGGTATTTCTCAATCCCATATGCCGTCGCCGGAAGTGCCTCCTCTACCTTTTCTGCCGAAAACTGGCGTCCATACCTGGAATCTATCTTCCAGAAACCAGCTGCTGAAAGCACCGAACCGACATGGGGGGCCGCCATGGTTCCAACCACCGTTACCAGATCCCCAGCATTTTTAACCGCACACCGGAGCACCGTATAGCCATTTTCCGGATTGTGATATGTAATTCGTTCTACCACGCAGCGTATATGCTCCATTAAGTCCCCTCCCTGAATCTCCCTTATTATCCCTATTTTACCATTCCGAAAAAAAGATTCCAACCGAAACGGCAGAAAAGCCGTCATGTTCGCCGCCGACGGCCTAGGAGCCATCTCCAGCCCCCTGCTGGGCCTTATTTTTTTCCTCTGGAAGGATCCGGTTCCATTTCCACCATGTAGGGCCTGCCCTGGCAGCCGGAATAATGTCTGCTTTTTCCATTGCCCCCATTATGCTGGTGGACGTGATCGGAGCTGTAATTGCTATCTGCTTCCCGTACATCTGCCGCATATTTCCAGCGGTTCGGAAGAAATCCATATCTGGGACGATATGAAACAGGGGTTTTTGTACGATCCAGTACGGCTCCGTTTTCCGTACACAAAAAACGCGGAAGATTCCATTGAAATCTTCCGCGATAATAATCTGGTGTCCCTGACTGGAGTCGAACCAGCGGCCTTTCGCTTAGGAGGCGAACGCTCTATCCTACTGAGCTACAGAGACCTGAATCACAAACTCGATAATGATTATAATTCATTTTCCACATAAGCGCAAGCCTATTTAGCTTTTTCCACACAATCCATAAAATTTTGACAACTTTATGGTCCGACTCCCAATCACTGCATCTCAAATAATGGCTTTACAGCCTGATACAAATTTTTGTATTTTTCAAACTGGTGGTTATAAATCTCCACATTTTCTTTCTTCGGATAAAACACATGGCCTGATTTTGCCATTTTCTTTCCAAAATCAATAGAAACCTCTTTGATTCCCACAGCCTGTGCCGCAATAATCATATCTCCCAACGTTTCCGTTTCATTGGAAACCAGACTGCTGATCGGAACATTCAGAACGTCTGCAAAAATCTGGCACCAAACCGGACTGTTGGCCGCTCCGCCTCCCAGAGGAATAATTTCCGGTTTTGCAGACTCTGAAAGTACAACATCCATGCAATCCCTCTGTGAAAAGGCAACCCCTTCCATGATTGCGCGGACAAATGTACCATAATCAGACTCCAAACCTGCTCCAAAAAATGTCCCTCTTGCATTCGGATTCCAGATCGGACTTTGCTCGCCTGCCAGATAAGGAAGCCAGATCAGGCCGTTGGCGCCAACCGGAGCTTTTTCTGCCAAGCTGCTAAAATACGAATAAATGCCCTCTCCAGCCAGAGCCGCTTCTTCTGCCACGGCCTTCCCAAAGGTATCACGGAACCATCGCAAAGAAACTCCGGCGTTATTTGTAGACTGTACAATAATGTACTGCCGCTCAAATGCTCCATAAATATTAAGAAGGCGCAAATCCCCAAATGGCTGATCAGAAATACAGCACAGACGTCCGCTGCTCCCGATTGTCAGTGCAAAATCACCATTTTCCACTGCTCCAGCCCCAATCGTGGCCGCTACCGTATCAATAACTCCAGCCGTTACAGGTGTTCCAGGCATAAGTCCTGTAAGCTCTGCTGCCTGCGGTGTAATCGTACCAACAATTTCAGTAGAATCATAAGGTCTCGGCAACAGGCGAAGCGGCAGCCCAACTTTTTCCGCAATTTCTGTTTCCCATTTGCCCGTATGAATATTAGACATCAATGTCAGACTCATACGAGAACGATTCATGGAAAATTCTCCCGTCAGCTTCTGAACAATGTATCCACATGGAACCAGAAGTTTATACGCTTTTTCCACAAGTTCCGGCCGTTCCTCCACCAACCAGCGGATATTAGGAAGACTGAAGGAACCATTGGCAATCCGGTTCCCGGCCGACCGCCGAATCCGCTCTTCCCCAACCTTTTCCTTCAGCCATTGCACCTGTTTTCCACTTCTCTGATCATGAAGACCAATCGCATTATAAACAGGATTTCCCTGCTCATCCACCAATACAATTGCATTGGTACTGCTTGGACCAATTACCGCAATCCGACTGCTGTCAATTCCCTGGTTGTCAATCATTTCCCTCAGGTTGCCGCAAACTGCGGACCACCACCGTTCCGGATCCTGTTCGGTCCAATTGTTCTGCGGATGCAGCATCGTATACTCCCGGTAAGTGGTGGCCACCTTCCTCCCGGAGAAATCATACAGGGTACATTTTGTTCCCGTCGTACCGACGTCAATACCCAAGATTAAGTCCTTTTCTCTCATGCCTTTCCTCCGGATTCAAACATATTATCGATCTGCTCCCTGCTCATTGGAACACCCTCTTCCTTGAGAAGCAGGGCAATCTGTGCATTTTCCTCGATCTCCTCTGCGATTCCAAATGCCTCCTGAGGACTTTGCCCCACAACCAGAATACCGTGATTCTGTAAAAGAAGACTGTTCCTGTTCTGAATGCCATCTGCCACCGCCATGGCCAATTCCACACTCCCTGGCTTCAGATACGGAATTACGGGAATCTGATTTACTCTTAACGCATATCCCGGAGTATAAACCGGTATTCCACAGGAATAATTCAGATTTTTCCGGCACGTAACTGCAATCGAATGAACCGGATGCAGATGAATAACACTCTTGATATCTGCTCTCCTCCGATAACATTCCAGATGCATGATAGCTTCTTTGGATGGTTTTTTCCCTTTTAGTACATTGCCTTCAAAATCCATATATGTAAAGTCTTCTTCCCCAAGGCTTCCGAGATATGTCCCCGTTCCGGAAATGTAAAACCCATCTCCACATCGAATACTCAGATTACCGCCGCTCCCACTGGTAAACCGCCTCTCGTATGCCTGGTGCGCGATGCGCACCAGGTCTTCCAAACCGGTATTCATGATTTCCATATCCGTCTCCTTTTACTTAAAAAATGCAGGAATTGTTTCTGTAATCTGCGGAAATGCAAATGTCAGCCCCGCACAAAGCGCCATAACCAGAATAACCCATAAGGTATCCGGAAATGCCTCATCATATCGCACATTCAACACGCGACAGGATGTAAACAGATTTACGGAAAGCGGCGGTGTCAGAGAGCCGACCATTAACGCCATCAGCATCGCCACACCAAAATGTACAGTTCCAATTCCCAGAGCCGAAGCAATTGGAAGAAGAATCGGCGTTACCAGAATAATGATACATACCGTCTCCATGAAGGTTCCCAAAAACATCAACAGTAAAAACATCAAAGCCAAAATCAGGAACTTACTTGAAGTAATCGAGAGCAGCCAGTTAGCAAACAGTGTCGGTACATTCTGAATCGACATAATCCAGCCAAAGGGAGTTGCCAGAGACATAATCAGCATAATGCATCCTGTCGTTACAACACTCTCTGCGGCCACCTTATAAAAATCTTTTAACGTCAGTTCTTTATAAACAAAGACTGCAAGAATAAAAGCATAAATCGTTGCCACAACAGATGCTTCCGTTGCCGTACAGATACCTCCAAATACGCTTCCCAGAATAAACACCGGCATTAACAGCGGGAGAATCGCATCAAAGGTAATTTTCAGTCTTTCCTGCGCGGTATACTCTTTCTGATCGACTTCCTCACGCCCTCGGCGTGCTGCGAAAAATGTATTCAAAAAAATCAGAAAAAGAATACATAAAAGTCCAGGAACAAAACCGGCCAAAAACATATCTCCCACCGAAGCTCCAGAACAGGAGGAATATACCACCATGACGATGCTGGGCGGAATAATGCAGGCCATTGTTCCTCCGGCAGCAATCAGTCCCACTGTAAGTCCTCTTGGGTAGCCTTGTTTCAGCATTTCCGGTCCAATAATCTTTCCAATGGTTGCCGCACTGGCAACACCGGATCCAGATACCGCGCCAAAGAAACCGCAGGCAGCCAGAGCCGTCGTTCCAAGGCCGCCCGGAAGTCTCCGCAGCATCATATTAGCAAAACGCATAAGCCTCGGCGTACTGCCATAAACCATCAGCGATCCGGCAAATATAAACATGGGCATTGCCATCATGCTAAAAGACTTGGCACCGCTCGTTGCCCGCTGAACAATAATGTCCAGCGGCGGATATCCCTCAAAAAGCAGAAGTGCCATACAGCTGATCCCGATCGAATACGCTACCGGAATTCCAATAACCAGGCATACAGCCAGTGTTGCAAACAAAATAACAAGCGAAGTATTCATTATTGATTCAGCGCCTCCTCTATCTCAGACATATCAACACCTCTGCATTTTTGAATATCCATATACAGATGAATCAGATAAAACGCAATCATCAGCAGGCAACCAATCAACACACCTGCATAATTCACAGCCAGCGGAAGCTTCATTGCCGTTGACAGAGTACGGATATTACTACCGATCAGTTTCCAGGACAGGCGGCTTAATACCATTAAAAATCCAATACAGATACAGTCATCCAGAACCTCAAATCCCTGATAAACCGGTCTCGGAAGTTTCTTAATAAAAAAGTCAATTCTTGTATTGCTATTATTGATAGTAGCCATTGCTGCTCCACAGTAAGTAATATAAATCATGGCAATTCCGCCCAGTTCCTCAACCCAGGTCAGAGACTGATGAAATGCATATCTCATTACAACTTGAATCGCTGTTATAATAACCAATGTACATATTGTCACACAGCTGAGACAACGCAGCGCAAATTTAATTTTATTGGTCGCCTTAATAATCATGTCGTTCCTCCTAAATCAGCTGCAAACCTTATTTTTATTTGTTAAAAGACGTAGCAAGGTCAATCCAGTACTGGCCGTTCTCAAAGTCTGCCGCATATTTATCCCATACCGGTTTCATTGCTTCCTGGAATGCTTCTTTATTCACATCATTAACTTCCATTCCTGCTTCTTTTAACAGCTCCAGATATTTATTCTCATCGTTTTCTTCGAGAACGATCTCTCTGGCATTTACCGCTTCTTCCTTCAAAATTGTCTGATACTCTTCCGGAAGAGACTCAAACCATGCCGTATTGACTGCCAAAGGAGCCGCATCATACATATGGCCTGTCAAAGAAAGATATTTCTGAACATCCTGTAATGAAGAGGTGTAAATAGTTGCAAGGGGATTTTCCTGGCCATCAATCGTCTTATTCTGCAATCCCGTATAGACATCCGAGAAGGACATAATTACTGCAGAACCGCCTGCCGCTTCATACATGGCAACTTTCATGCTGTTTTCATTGGTTCTGAATTTGATTCCGGATACATCCGACGGCTCAACAATGGGTTTCGTATTATTTGTCATATGACGATATCCCTGTTCCCAGACAGAAAGAATCGTTACGCCTGTCGGCTCCAGAAGTTTTTCACAGAATTCCTGTCCAAACTGACCGCCCCATGCAGCGCGGGCATTATCCAGAGAAGTAAACAGGAATGGTAACAATGCTACATTTACTTCTGCGTTATATGGCTCCCAGTTTGCGGCGCCTCCCTGCAGCATTCCTTCCACGGTACCGGAAGTAACCTGCTCCAAAAGATCCGACTCGCTTCCCAGTGCAGAATCTGTATAAATATTTACAACCAATTCACCGTTTGTTTTTTCTTCCACAGCCTCCTTGAAGCTCTGGAATGCAATGGAAGTCGGATGCGTCGCACTTAATGCAGAACCAATATTTAATGTATATGTTCCTTTCGCCGGTGCCTTGGCCGCTTCGGTTTCTTCTCCTTCCGCACCCTTTTCAACCGCAGACTCTGCCGGTGCCTTCGCCTCTGATTCTGAACTGTTTCCTCCACATGCAGTCAGGCTGACTGCCAAAACAGCTGCCATTGTGATTGATAACATTTTTTTCTTCATACCTTTTCTCTCCTTTTCACGTTCTGCAGCATATAAACTGCCGCCCCAAAAACAGAGGCCTTGTCAGTTCTTTTGCTGCGCCTTTACTGGTTCTTCAAAATTAGCACTTTTTCTTCTGCATGTCAATATTTATCTTAAAAATTTTTAGGTAAATTTAAAATATTAAACATAATCATCAACTTAATTTCCACACTATATAGTCTTTTTGCACAATAAAAAAGTCCTGCATCGAATTCTTCGTTTGCAGAACTTTTGATTTTATTGTCCTTTTTTATTTAAAAAAAATCTCCGCGTTTTTCTTCATCATCTCAAACCGTCTCTCTGATTTCTCATCAATCACATAAGATTCACAGGAGCGTATCAGATGCGAATATACGGTCTCACAAAACTGTGATAAATTTTGGTGCTGAAGTGCCTCAATCATTGCCTTATGCTCTTCATTATTGATTGTCAGAAAATCATGGCTGAGAGGCTGACCATTATTACTTAAATATAAAAGATAACTCTGGTTATTGGAATCCAAATGGCAGTATGTATCATATACCCGTTTATTACCGCATCCCTTCATATACTCCCTATGAAATCTGGTTTCAATATTAGACCATGATGCATTTAACAGATTTCCTCCTGTTTTCAGCATATCTTCCATTACTGACCAGTATTTTTCCATATTTGAAACAATTTCCGGTGCCGTTTCAACATAAGCAATAATCTCATCTGCATGATATAATTCGATCATCAGACGAATTTCATAATTTTCTATAAATTCGATATTGGAATATTCCTTTACCATCATGCTGCGCCTCGGAGAAGCCACCACGCATCCTTCCGAAACCAGTCGATTTAATGCATCCTTTACTGGAGTATGACTGACTCCAAGTTCTTCCGATATCTCTCTGACCACCAGTTTCTTTCCCGGAAGATACTTACCACTGAATATATTGCTTCGAATTTTATCCGTTACTACATCTACCAGAGAATAGCTCACATATTCTTCAATTTTCAGCTTAGAATTATTGAACTCTTCCATTTTATCTGATCTCTTCTCCTTTATTATTCCAAACCATTATATGGGAAAAAAAGCGAAAAATCAACCTGTATTGATTTCTATGATTCCTTATCCTTCTTATTTTCTCCTATTCCACAAACTCCTCCATCCACTCATCCCCCCATTCCAGACACATTTCATTCCATTCTCTCCAGGCATCTTCCCGAAGACTGCAGAGCTTTTCATATTCTTCCTGCCTTTCAAGGACACCTTCACACTGCCCTCTCCAATACGCTTCCGACTGGCGCCACTCTTTCAGATACTCCTGGCACTCTTTCTCCCGAGCTGCATACCGTTCCTCCGCTGGTATAAGCTGCTCCATAAAAAGACGGTATTTCCAGTCCAGATAGGCATCTTCCGTCGATATTTCCCGAAGCCGATGCCGCTCTGCTTTGGGAACGGCTTTCAGACCGGCAATCAGAGCCTGATCCTCTGCTGTAACCTGCGCGGCTATGGTGCTGCCTGCTTTCTCTCTGTTTACCCGCTCCAGATAGTGTTCATAACCAAACGGATAATAAGAAGCACTGTGATCTTCAAAAATCAGAATTGACTGTGCAACCTGACGAATAAAATATCGGTCGTGAGACACAAAAAGTATTGTCCCTGTATAAGCCTGAAATGCCGATTCCAACGTCTCTTTTGCAGCAATATCCATATGGTTTGTAGGTTCATCCAGAATCAGAAAATTAGGACGGCTGGTCAAAAGCTCTGCCAGCACCAGCCTCGCCTTTTCCCCACCGGAAAGGTCACTGACTTTCTCAGCCGCTTTCCGGCCTCCAAACAGATATGCACCAAGCGTACTCCTAACTTCTTTTTCCGTCATCCCCGGAAAAAGATCATGAAAATGCTCCAGAACTGTTTTTTCCGACTCCACTTTTGCTGAGTGCTGATCAAAATAACCGATGGTTATCTGTGACCCCATGGAAAAATCTCCGCCAAGGGGCGGCAAGAATCCGGCAATCGTCTTTAAAAATGTCGTTTTTCCTGCACCATTTGGCCCAATCAGTCCGATTTTCTGCCCCCTTCGGATCGAAAAAGAAAGCTCCAAAAGTTCCTTCTCATATCCCAGCCTCAGATGCTCCGCCTCCATAACGCGTTTGCTTCCGGGAACAGACGGCGTCAGTTCCCCAGTAAAAATACGCGCCTCCTCTTCCGTCGGCCGTTCCACAGACTCCATGCGCTCCATCTGCTTTTTCTTTGCCCTGGCAAAAGAAGCCTTAGACGCCTTATGTTTAAACCGCTCCACCACCTGATTCAGACGCTCTTTCTCCTGTCTCTGCCTCTCATAGGCCTTTTTCTGTTGCTGCAGGCGTTTTTGCTTTTCCTTTCTGTACTCCGTATAATTTCCCACATAACGGACCATATGTTTTTCCGAAATTTCCCACACACACTGGGCACAGCGGTCCAGAAAAAAGCGGTCATGGGACACCATAATAACCGCATTCTCATAATTTTGCAGATATTCCTCCAACCATTCGCAGGATGCCACATCCAAATGGTTGGTCGGCTCATCCAGCAGAAGAATATCCGGTTTCTGAAGAAGAAGACGAATCAGCGCAATTTTTGTCTGTTCTCCTCCTGAAAAAGAAGATATCTTTCTTCTCTTATCCCTTTTTTCAAATCCGAAGCCTGTAAAAAGCCGGTCATACTCCTGTTCATAAACGAACCTCTCCCTGTCAAATGTATCACGGCACGGGCAGGCCTCCAAAAGCTCCTCCTCCACCGTCCGCTCTCCATCGGAAAAAGCCTGCTGGTGCAACGCTTCAATCCGCAGGCTTCTGGAAGATGTAATCCCCTTTCCTTTTCGTTTATCATCCCGATCCAGAGAAATTTTACCTTCAATCAGGCGAAGAAACGTTGTCTTGCCTGAACCATTTGGGCCGACCACCGCAGCCCTTTCATTTCCCTTTATTTCAAAATCAATATGTGACAGAATAACCTGTCCACCCAAGGATACAGTTCCATCTGTAATCTGATACCGCATTCTTTTTCTCCAATATCATCTCATTTACTTTTACACCATTATTTCAGTATATCACAAATTTATCCACATGCGGCCTTTATACAGTTCTTTTCTCTGTGGAAAACGAAAAATTTCCCCCGCATTTCCACCGCATGGCGATCCTCGCGGAGCGTTTTTTATTGCATAGGAAGCAATTTCCTATGCAAAAAAAAAGGGGAACATATTTCCCTTTCTGTTTCAAAACAGAAAAGACAAACACATCCCCCCTTTCACGCAGGAAAACCAACTATTTAATTTACCACTCCAGATTTCCCTTTGCAAAATATTTATATAAATTTCCAGCCATTTTCCGATGAAGTACTCCTCCTAATTCTTCTGCCGTCTTTAATGCCTCATAATCCATCGTCCCGGCAAAGGCCGTTAAAAGTTCCGCGGAATGCTGCGGATCCTCTTCAAAGCAGGCCGCTGCCTTCTGTTCTACAATTTCCTGCATGGCAAAGGCTTTTTTCTCCAGCTTTTTCCATGCCTCATTCACAATAGGTGCATACTGACAGAAATCGTTCATTACCAGGTTCGTCAGCATGCGGAACTGCCAGAATGCGGACCGCTCGCTGTATTCATCGCTGCCTTCCTCAAAGGCCGGAACAATCTCTGTGATTCCATAATGGTGCGGCAAATACGGTCCAGTCAGCGGTGAACCCAGACAGCTCCACAGAACGCCTCCCAGCTCCACTGGAATATCCTTATGAAGTTCTGCTACAGCAGAATGAATGCAATGGGGAACACCAATCGGGCGAACCTCATTTTCCACACCCGATTCCACAAAGGCAGAAAAATGATTATTCCGATTATAGTCTCGCAAAAGCTCCATAATTTTCTCCCTTGTAATCGGTTCATCTGCCTTCATAAATGTCGGATACTCAACCAGATCTGTATTTAGTCCAGCGGAAGGCGAAAGAAGATGAATGGCACTCCAGATTCTTCTGGAATTATAGTAATACGTTCCCGGTTCCTCCAGAAATTTTCTTCCATATGCTCGCGCCCAGTGAAAAGGTCCTTCTTCCGGATTCCAAAGCCCCTTTTCAATAACAAACTCCTTTAGTCCAGGAGAACACATCATATTCTCCGTGTCGTCCCAGTCCACCTCGTTAATGCGATATCCATTGGATTGTACAAGATAGCAGTCATCCGGCACACGGACGGCCAACCAGGTGGAACCGCCTCCCCCTTCAATATACCATGCTTCTTCTGTATCAAATACTCCTACTGCACAGGGAAACTTATTTCCGTATTCTGTATAATAACGGCCAATCCGTTCCACACATTCTCTGGCTGTTCTGCTCTGCGTCAGCGCAATAAACCGGATTCCTCCTGCCACCCCATTCTCCACCAGCGGATCTGCCTGGGCCGCTCTGTCATTTCGATCCATCAACAAATTTTCTCCACCCATGAGACAAACATTATGCTCATTGATTGCAATCGTATCCCCTGCCAGATTGCCGCGAAATGTTTTCAATAAAATACATCTTGCCGTTTCACCAGTCTGTGGAATAACTGGCCCCGTCGGCAGCTTTACGCTCTCTCCGTTTTCATTCCTTTTATGCGGATAAATTTCCAGAGACGCCGCTTCATATCCATTTAGATCATCATTATGTCCCCCAAGCATCGTCCCTCTTTCAAATGCATTTTTTCCACCGATAATCATGAAACACATATCTGCTTTTTCTCCTTCCCACTTTTAACCAAATAAAAGTGTCATTACAAAACAAACTGCAAGAGTCGCTGTTGTAACCATCCAACCGTGTTTTACCTGTGATTTCATATCACTGGAACGGGCCGTTCCAGTTGCTGCCACCATATCCAGACCTGGATATGCGAACGATGTCATTTGAGAACCAATCAAAATTACAATTGCCCAGGCTATCATACTGAGTCCTGTAGCATCTACCAGCGGGCGGAATACGGTGTCAAGCATAACTGCCTGCGCTACCGCTGCTCCCTGTATTCCAAATGTACCGATTAAAGCAGCCAGCATGGAAAGTCCTACTTTTCCGCCGCCATCTACCAATGGCTTTCCAATCTCAACCAGTGCATCAAAAGCGCCGCTCAGCGAAATAAAATTCAGGAACGGATCCATCAGGATAAACAGCATGAAAATCCAGAAATACTGTGCGCAGCCTTTCATAAACAAGTCAATTGTCTTATCAATTTTAAAGCGGGCTCCAAAACCGGTTGCCAGCACAGCCGCCGTTATAACCGTGATCGCATGGGCTACACCCAGTTTAAACATAATTCCGTATCCGACTACGATTACCATCGTTACCCCGAAAAAGGCCGTGGCCCGCTTCGCCTCAGGCGATGCTTTATACGAATCGGCAGAGAGAGCCGTTCCCGGCGGATAATCCATCACACCAGCTGTGGCTTTCTGTACACGTTTCGCGTTAAAATATGTAATGAGCCACATGGGGATACATACCGGAAGGCTTGCATAAAGAAGTACTTCCTGATACGCCAGTCCCGTTAATTCCATAATCGTTACCATGGGCGGAGAAAACGGACTGATAAAGAGTCCTGTTACACCAGCTGTCTGCATGATAATCGCCAGTGTACTGGGTGTCATTCCCACAGATGCTACCAGGGGGATCAAAATCGGCGCGATCACCGCATTTCCGCCCGTCAGCGTACTCAAAACCAAAACCATAAACATAGATGCCAACATAGATGCAATAATCGCTCTTTCAATGGAGTTAATTCCTATTTTTCGAACCATCAGATGCACCAGATTTTCCGCTACTCCTGACTCCTTTAAAATCAGGCCGAGCCCAGAACCAATCATAATAATGAATCCCACCTGCCCCAGAAAAGATCCCAAAGACGCCGTAAGAATGGAACCAAACTGCAGCAAATTTGTTTTTGTCAAAACGGCTCCGATGGCAAGACAAATTGAAACGTTTACCAGCGGATGAATCTTTGGCCGAAATGCCAGAATAATATAAACGATCAGCGGCGTTAACCCCAAAATCGGCGGTAAATTAAAAATCATACAGTGTAACCCCCTTCTGCAATTGTTTTACATTTTTCTATAAGTCCCTCTTGTTCCCCTTTTGATTACCTGCACGGCACAAAACTGCACAAACACGTTTACGATACCGGACCGTAAAATCTTCCCTTCTCCGGCCAAATCAGCTGACAGGAAACCTGACGTTCCCGACACTTTTTTTCTCCCGATGGCGTTACCAGAAGAGTAGCCCCTTTTCCTACCACCTTTCCATCTGCAAAAATCGGTTTTCCCATTCCGAAAGTCAGAACTGTCTTCGCTGTTTCCAAATCCACCACTGCCAGATCGGCATCTGCCCCAACATCCAGATGCCCCTTAGACGACATGGCAAATACCTCCGCCGGAGCAATCGAACACTTATATATGACCTCTTCCAGCGTCAGGTACCCCAGCTTCCAATAGCAAAGAAGCCGGTAAAGCAACCCATTTCTAGGAAATCCTCCCCCATCCGTAGCAGCCAAATCGATCAGAAACTGGCGGGATTTTGGTTTTCTTTCCAAAAGGCAGGCTGCCGCCACAGCTGGAAGATTGGCAGGGAAACTGACACAAACAGAGGTGGTTCCCCTTTTCCAATAGGCAAGCGCCTCTTCCTTTCCCAAAAGCTCATTCGCTCCGTTTACCGGAACGATTGCCCTGGCAACACCATCCCGGATGGCCTGCTCAAGCCCATCTGTACTGACCGGATATCCAAAAAACCGTAAACAATTTTGGGTAATTTGATCCAGAATCTCCATACCCGCGCAGCTTCCACTGGTTCCATTATTGACAGCCATATGGGAATCCGAAATAATGTTGGGTCTTTCTCTCAACATCTGGAACGCATCCCGCAGTTCCTCCTGATAGTCATAGCAATTTCCCCGGCAATAAGCATTGATATGAGCCATCAAAAGCCGATTATCCCCTGTACATTCCACCGCCTCCTTCATTCCATAAATATTGCTTCTGTTTTCCGTACTTCCCGCATGCCATGCCACAAAAACCTTCCGTCTGTTACATTCCTCTACACAGAGGCTAGATGCTTCTGGCGTCAATGGAAAATGTCCTCCTAGAATCTTGAGTCCCAGCGCTCCATTTTCAAGTGCCTGATTCAGAAAGCCTTTTACCTGTTCTCTGGATGGATTTTTCCCAATCACATCCGGTAAAGCTGCTGGAAGGCAGCCAACATTCATTCCGCATCCCATAGAAGGCGCATGCTCCAATACGTCCTCCATAGGTCCAGCATAATCAATGATGGTGGAAACACCACTGGCAGCCGCCATCTGATATCCCAACAGACTTCCGAGACGTTCTGTCACATGCACATGCATATCAATAATTCCCGGAAATACTGTTTTCCCTGAAATATCCCATATTTTTTCCCCCTGCAGGTTATTCCCAAAAGCAGAAATTTTTCCATACTTAATCCCAATATCTACTACCTTATCCACACTGTTTTTGGGATCGAAAACCCGTCCGCCTTTCAGAACTGCATCATATTTGATCACTGTTCCTCCGTCCTTTCCAAATTAAATTTCCAATCACCTTAATCCGTAAATTTAGTAAGAATTTATTATGATTTACAATTAAAATATAGCGAAATCTCCTGATTATATCTATTAACATAAATAAAATTATCACTATCATAATTTATAACTTATATCTATTTTCTTTTTCTTCTAAATCTTGAGTTTTCGAAAAAAATACATTATGATGAAAAAAAAGGGGGGATTCGCTTGGATTTAGAAATGAAATACGTATATGCGGTTTACCAGGAAAACAGTTTTTCCAAAGCCGCAGAAAAGCTTTTTATCAGTCAGTCAGCTATCAGTTCCATGGTACGCAAAGCAGAAAAAGAGCTTGGATGTCAGATATTTGATCGCAGCACCATTCCATTCACTCTGACAACAGAGGGACAATTTTATATTGAACATATTAAAAAGATAATGGCCCTGGAAAATGATATTAAACTGTATTTTGATGATCGGAAAAACATGAAAACAGGCGTCCTTAGAATTGGAAGTTCCTCCTTCTACAGCGCTTATTTTCTTGCCCCCATGATCAATGCTTTTCAAAAGAAGTATCCTGGTATTCAGGTAAATATACGGGAGGCTGACGGGACAGACCTGCAAAATTATATAACCGATGGCTCCATAGATTTTATGTTTGGTGCCTTATCTCAGGCCGGTGGTGATTCTAAAATGCAAAATATCCTGTTTTCCTACGAATATTTGATTCTCGCCGTCCCTGAATCTTTTTCAGTCAATAATCGATTAAGGCCTTATCAAATTCCGATCGAAAACATCAGAAATGCATCTTTTGTAAGTTCTTCTGTGCCCCCAGTCCCTTTATGGGAATTTAAAGATTGTCCTTTTATATCTCTGACAAAAGAAGGCAGTGATCTGTACCAGCGAACCCTTCATATCTGTCGAAATGCAGGGTTTAAACCAATGATTACACAGCATCTGTCACAAATTATGACTACCTATTTTATGGCCGCAGCAGGAGGCGGTGCAGCCTTCATTCGCAGCTCTCTTCTCTCCCTGCTTCAGGAACAGCCAGGCCTTATATACTACAAATTAGGTGATGCTCTGGCCAGACGCCCTATTTACATTACCCACAGTAAAGAGCGCTATGTAAGTTGTGCGATGTCCGCTTTTTTATCGTTTGCCAGTTCCATTTCTGTTCAGTATCAGATTATATAGATTGCTTATCTATTTGCCTGCATAAAACCGAAGGCTCCTTGCCTGCTGTAGACAAAGAGCCTCCGGTTTTCACATTTTGTATGACACGATTTCCAGATTTTACTATTCAACAGCCTCAAAGCTGGCTGTTCCCATCATCCATATCTTTCCCTTAAATCGACGCCCTGGAAGAGGTTCTCCTAAAAGGTCCTGTTTATTGATACCAACACGGAAAATCAGGTCATTGCAGTTCAGCTTCAGGTCATAAATCTCTTCACCAGTAATCCTGTTTTTCTTCTGGTCCACCTCCAGAATTTCACCTAATACAGAATACTGATCACACTCAATGCCACTTGGCATAAAGGTGGTTTCCACAATGGAATATATATCTTCCTTCACCACTCTTCTGGATGCCTGTGAATACAGATCCAAATCTTCAATCGTCAAAGATTCCATGGCATCCTCATCGCCATTCTTCGCTGCCTCCAGAAGATTATCACGATTTTTTGCCGCTACCTTGGCTTTTTCTATCTGCATGGCTGTTTTGCGAATTGGAAGGAGGACCTTTCCAGACACTGCCAGACCTGCCAGATTAACTGCCCGTACTCCAAGGCGATCTCGCAGCTTCATATATTTTTCCCGATATTCCATGGGATTTAACAGATAAAAAATGAGAGAAATTCCGACCTTATATTCATCCAGAAGGCCAGCAAACGTTTCTTTTTCTGTATGCCGCTGTATCGAACAGTCCGCCCGGGAGGTTACAATATCACTAGTAATATATGGGTAATAATATTCTACCTCCAGCTCCTCATTTTCATCCAGTTCTCCGTACATGGCAATTCCCAACCCGGGAGCAACCTCCGTCTTTATCTCATAGAGACTCGTCTCTCTGTCAATCTGAATGCATTTTGACTGCCCTGCTTCTTTTGAAAGGCACCGCAGAAGTGCTTTAATGTCATTCTTCTTCTGGTACATGCTGAAACCGACAGCCCTCAAAAAACGATGCATCATACTCTCCTTTCTAACGATATCCCAGAGCCTGCTCCAGCGCTTCCTTTTCCTCGCTGCCCAGCAAAACTTCTGTCTTTCCCTCAATTACATCCTTCATATACAGATAACAGCCTTCCCGGCTATGGACCGAATTGAGTATAAATCCTGTATTATTGTCATCCAGGATAGCAATCACAAAGCTCAAATTGCCTCCCATTCCTTTAAACGCATTATATTTGACGATTCCTGTTTTCTGATATCCCGCTTTTACCTGAAAAGCCATAGACTGAATCTGATCCTTATTGTCACGATCCTCCGCCCGAAGAAAAGCAGCCTCATCCATCAGATCCAGGATTGTATCCTCCAGAGTCTCTGCATCTTTTCCTCTCATAAACATATCATATCTGCGATACAGTTTCTTATACTGCAAAAAACAAATGATCGTCGTAACCAGCGAAATCAGTGTGAGAATTAACAACCCGATTATAATAATACCCGGATCAATTCCCAATCCATTTAAAATACTATTTTCCATCTTATGTCCTTTCCGGTTTGCTTTTTTTCATCCTAATCTCCGATTGACTGAAGCATCTCTACGAGTCTTTCCAACTCGGCGGATGAATAATACTCAATTTCAATCCGGCCTTTATTTTTGTCTTTCTTATTGATAATAACCTTCGTGCCCATCCGCTCCTTCAGTCTCTCCTCCAGATCCCGGTAAAAAATTTCCATGCTGTTTTCTTCCGGCGTCTCTTCTTTCTTTTTCGGCGGTTTTGTTAATGCTTTCACAAGCCGTTCCGTCTCCCGGACACTTAGTTTTCCCTTTTCAATCTTCAGAGCGATCTGGTACTGTACTTCTCCTTCCTCCAGAGGGAGAAGGGCTCTGGCATGCCCCCCGGTAATCCGATTTTGAATCAGCATTTCCTGAACCCGTTCATCCAACTTCAAAAGGCGCATACTATTGGTAATAGTAGCACGGTTTTTGGATACCCGCTCTGCCACCTCTTCCTGTTTCAGCCCAAATTCCTGAATCAGCATCTGATACGCTTTTGCCTCCTCAATAGGATTCAGATCTTCCCGCTGTACATTCTCAATCAGCGCAATTTCCATGGTCTGCTGCTTTGTATAATCCCGGACAATGACCGGAACCTCCCGGATTCCAGCCAACTTTGCGGCTCTCCACCGCCGCTCGCCGGCAATAATTTCAAACATATCGCCTTTTTCTTTTACGATCAAGGGCTGGAGAACTCCATAATTGGCAATAGACTCTGCCAGTTCATGAAGCTGTTCTTCATCAAAGACCTTTCTGGGCTGATCTATACGCGGCTCCACCAGAGAAATATTTACAAATTTTTCTTTTTCTATTTCTACAATCTTAACCACAGGTTCCGTTTTTTCCGAACTCTTTTTAGACGACACAGAGGATGAATGCTCTGCTTTTACCTGGCTTTTGGTTTGAGTTTTCCCACTCTTTCCCTTGTCAGACTCCCGTTTCTGTGTCCGCTTGGACCCCGGAAGTACCATATCCAATTCTTCCAGGCTTACCTTTTCTGTTTCATTTTCTATAGGTTCTGAACCCCTTCCGCTTTCCGGATTTCCTTCCTTCGCTCCGTTTTCCGCAGTCTGCAGTCCATCATAATCACTCCCAAAAAATGCTCCCAGCCCTCGGCCAAGCCCTGTTCTTTTTGACATTCCTTCCTCCTAAAACACATTCTCCCACCTCTGCAGAGTTATCTTTATTTTCCTTCTGCCCTGCAGGTCATTTTCTCTATAACTCTTCTCCTCGTCCGATTACCTCCGCCGCCAGCAAACGGTAACTTTCCGCTCCGCTTGAACGGCTGTCATATAGATTGATCGGCATTCCATGGCTCGGCGCTTCCGCCAAACGCACATTTCTCGGAATAATTGTCTTATAAATTCTCTCGTTTAAATTTCTTTTTACATTTTCTACTACTTCTAAAGAAAGATTGGTCCGGGCGTCGTACATGGTAAATACAACTCCCTCCAATTCCAAAGCAGGATTCATTTTTTTCTTTACCAGATGTATGGTTCGAAGTACCTGGCTCAACCCCTCCAATGCATAATATTCACATTGAATCGGAACAAGAACTGTATCCGCAGCCACCAGTGCATTGATTGTCAAAAGACTCAGGGAAGGAGGACAATCTATAATAATAAAATCATAGTCATCTCTGACCTGTTCCAGATGTCCCTTCAGTACATATTCTTTATGATCCACATCCAGGAGTTCAATTTCAGCACCTGACAGATTTGAATCAGACGGAAGAACATCCAGATCCCTCTGAACATTTCTCTGCAAACAGTCCTCAAAAGAACAATCTCCCAGCATCATCTCATATACCGTATCTGCAATTTGACCCTTTTCCAATCCCAATCCACTGGTTGCATTTCCTTGCGGATCAAAATCAATCGTCAGAACCCTCTGACCAGCCTCCGCCAGACAGGAAGACAGGTTGATTGCTGTTGTCGTTTTTCCGACCCCTCCCTTTTGATTTGCAATTGCTATTATACGTCCCATGATGCTTCCTTTCCGTAAATCCATATTTCAGCACTCCGATGTTTTATAGTATAACACACTTAAAACTCATTTCCTACTTATTTAGCAAAAAATCCATTAAAATGTTTCACGTGAAACATCTCGCTTTTTCATGAACCTGCCTAAAAATATAATGAAATCAGATCAATTTATTACCAAAAAATCTTTGCTGCTCTGTTTAACCTACTTTCTCCCCGATTTAAGAATAATTTAATAGGAAGCAGAAAACATGTATGATATAATGACTGCAAAGCAGGCATTATATCATTGCGCACATCGTTTTTCGCATTCACTGCGAAAAACCGGGCGCCTAATTCCGTCGGAGACTTGGTATGATTCTATTCCAACAGGGAATTAGAGTTGCAATGCCATCCATAAAAGGAGTGTGATTTATTATGAAATCAAAAAGCAGAATCATGACAATTCTGACTTTATCAGCAGGCGGAGCTTCTGCCATCGCCCTGTTAAATAAATATATCAAATTTTCCGCCACATCAAAAAAACTAATGGGAGAGGAAAACTCCCTCTGCTATAAATGGCGGCTGGGAAATATCCACTATACAAAAACTGGTTCTGGAAAACCTCTTCTTCTGGTACACGATCTGAATTTTGCTGCCAGTGGCTACGAATGGTCTTTAATTCGCGATAAATTAAGCCAGTCCTACACCGTTTATACCATTGATCTTCTGGGATGCGGTCAATCAGAAAAGCCAAACCTGACTTATACCAATTATCTTTATGTGCAACTTCTCTCCGATTTCATCAAGTCAGAAATTGGACACCGAACCGATATATTGGCCACCGGAGAAGCTGCATCTCTGGCAATTATGGCTTGCAGTAACTCGCCAGAGCTTTTTAATGCACTTCTTCTCGTAAATCCACGCAGCATCAGTGACTGTAGTCTAATTCCAGGGAAAAATATAAAACTTTATAAGCTAATTCTGGATCTCCCTCTGGCTGGCACACTTCTTTACAACATTGCCAGCAGCCGCACTATGATCACTGAAACCTTTGAAAAATATTACTTTTATAATCCCTATACTGTTAAACCCTTCTGTATTGACCACTATTATGAAGCGGCACATCTTGGGGAGTGTCCAAAGGCTATCTTTTCCAGCATTGAATGTCGATATACCAACTGTAACCTAACCAATGCACTCCGCAAAATTGATAACAGTATTTTTATCATTGGCGGCTCAGAGGAGCCAGGAATCGATTCAACCATTCTGGAATATAAAGCATATAATTCCGCAATTGAATCCTCCATTATTCCAAAGACAAAACATCTTCCTCAACTAGAACAGCCCGCTTCATTTCTGGATCAGGTACGCCTTTTCATTTCCTGATCTTCTGTCATGGGTGATTATAGCTCAAAAAAGAGCCATTGTACTGCAGATATCTCTTTATCCACAATACAAATGGCTCTTTCTCGTTTCATCCCCTTATTTTAACGGCTCTCTGGATGGCGTGCCCGCTTTTCTTGGATATTTTTTTGGAGTTGTTGAAATTTTTCTAATTTTCACCAAATCTCTTTCATCAGAATTAGGGAGCTGAAAACTCACAATCTCCTCCAATTCTCCCCCCAGTTTTTTCGCAGCATTTTTTCCGCTCTTTAATTCCTCTTCTATTTTTCCGGACTTATATGAAACAAAATATCCCCCTGCCCTTACAAATGGAAGACAATATTCAGACAGTGTTGATAAATTCGCTACCGCTCTGGATACACATAAATCAAATGTTTCACGTGAAACATTATCTCGGGCCGCATCTTCTGCTCTTCCATGGCGCGTCTCAATCTGACTTAATCCGAGTGTTTCGATCACTTCGTCTAAAAACCGGATTCTCTTATTCAAAGAATCCAAAAGAGTTACGTGCAAATCAGGAAATGCGATCTTCAGCGGAATTCCAGGAAATCCTGCTCCGGTTCCCACATCAATTACTTTGTATTTTTTTTCGCCTATATCTGGCACTGCTTTTACGATGGAAAGGCTGTCTACAAAATGTTTTGTAACCACTTCCCTCATCTCTGTAATGGCAGTAAGATTTATCATAGAGTTCCAATGAAGAAGAAGTTTATAATATTCAAAAAACTGACTCATCTGTTCGGATGTCAATTTTATATCAATTTCTTTCGTTTCCTTTTCCATCTGCCCTACAAAATCTTCCCAGTTACCAATCCTTTCAGGCTTTGGATCACTTAATTCTAAACCTTTCCCATCCGGAACACAATTTTGATTCACAGAATCTCCCATCCACACGTTTCCTTTCTATCCATCTTTTGCTCTTTTCTCGTTTGATCCGTTTTCTTTTTGGCTCGTTTTCCTTTTTTAATCATTCTCTTTTACTGCGTTTCTTTTTCCTGTTTTTCTTTTTCCTGCCCTTCTTTCTTCCTCTGGTACCGTTCCTGCTCCATGTGTACCAGTAAAACAGAGATATCTGCCGGAGACACTCCAGATATTCTGGACGCCTGTCCAATGTTCGCCGGCTGATACTGATTCAATTTCTGAACCGCTTCTTTTCGCAAGCTCTTTACGGTGGAATAATCAAAGTTTTCTTCCAGTTTCCGACTTTCCATTTTTTTAAACTGGGCCACCTGCTGTTTTTGCCTGCGGATATAGCCATCATACTTAATATTGATATTGATTTGATTGATCACATCTTCCGGAAAATCTGGGCGATCCGGATCCAGTTCCTTTAATGTCTCATAATTCAACTCCGGGCGACGTATCAGTTCTGCCAGATTCGTTCCAGTCTTCAGAAGCGTGCTCCCATGGCGAGCCAGAAAATCCTGAACTTCTCCAGAAGCCCCTATGGCTTTTTTCTCTAATCTGTCTGTCTCCTCACGAATCGCCTTTTCTTTCCATACTACTCTCTCATACATTTCATCACTGACGAGACCTATTTCATGTCCAATGGAAGTCAGCCTCAAATCCGCATTATCCTGTCGAAGCAAAAGTCTGTATTCTGCCCTGGAAGTCATCATCCTGTAAGGTTCATGGCTTTCTTTGGTTACCAGATCATCAATCAATACACCTATATAAGCCTGGGAACGATCCAGAATCACCGGTTCTTTCCCCTGAATTTTTCTGGCGGCGTTGACACCGGCCATAAATCCCTGGACGGCTGCCTCCTCATATCCGGAACTTCCATTAAACTGTCCACCGCTGAATAAACCAGAAATCGTCTTGAACTCCAATGATGCTTTCAGCTGCCTGGAGTCAATGCAGTCATATTCGATGGCGTAGGCATTTCGGACAATTTTTACGTGTTCCAGTCCCGGAACCGTCCGGTACATGGCGAACTGCACATCCTCCGGCAAAGAACTGGACATTCCGCCCAGATACATTTCATTGGTATAAATTCCCTCCGGTTCTACAAACACCTGATGGCGATTTTTATCGGGAAATTTTACCACCTTATCTTCAATAGAAGGACAATACCTTGGACCGGTTCCCTCTATGGCACCGGAAAACAATGGGGAACGATCCAGATTTTTTCGAATAATAGAATGGGTATTTTCATTGGTATACGTCAACCAGCAGGATACCTGCTCTTTCTGCACAGATTCCGGATCCGTAGAAAAGGAAAATGGAACCACTCTCTCATCGCCAAACTGTTCTTCCATTTTTGAAAAATCAATGCTTCTCTTATCCACCCGGGCCGGCGTTCCCGTCTTAAACCGATACATCCGAATTCCCAATGCCTTCAGAGAATCCGTCAGAGAATTGGCTGCCTGAAGACCATTGGGTCCTGTTGGCGTGCTGACATCTCCATAAATACACCGCGCCTTCAGATATGTTCCCGTGGCCAAAATTGCAGCTTTACAGAAATAAGTAGCTCCGGAACAGGTTTTTACCCCCTTCACACACCCTTCTTCCACCAGAATCTCGGCCACCTCTGCCTGACGAATCGTCAAATGCTCTGTATTTTCCATGGTACTTCGCATTTCATGAGTATAAGCCTGTTTGTCCGCCTGGGCCCGAAGGGAATGCACAGCTGGGCCTTTGGACTGATTCAGCATTTTCGACTGAATAAACGTTTTATCTATATTTTTTCCCATTTCGCCGCCCAGAGCGTCCAACTCCCGAACCAGATGGCCTTTTGAACTTCCTCCAATATTTGGATTACACGGCATCAGAGCAATACTGTCTACACTGACTGTAAAAACGATTGTTTCCAATCCAAGTCTGGCCGCTGCCAGTGCCGCTTCACATCCGGCATGGCCGGCTCCTACCACTGCCACATCATAATATTCTGTCAAACACGGCATATTCTATCCCCTTCTTCTATCTATTTACCCATACAGAAATGGCTGAAAATTTCATTTACCAGATCCTCTTCCAGCGATTCTCCCAAGATCATTCCCAGCTGCTCATAGGCATCCATCAAATCAATGGAATAAAAATCCTCCGGCATCTGATCCTCAATACTTTTTTCCACCAGCTGCAAACTCTTCAATGCACTCTCCATCGCATTTTTATGGCGCATATTTGTGATAATCAGTTCATCATTAAAATCAATTTCTCCAGAAATAAACATTTCCTGAATTTTCTGCTCCAAACAGTCAATTCCCTTTTGCTCTTTAGCCGATACAGGTATAACCTCTCGCCCCGTCATTTCCTCCAGCTTTGCCTCATCCAGTCCGGGACTCAGATCCGTTTTATTCAATAAAACTATGGCCTTTCTCTCTCGGATCAACTCCATAATCTGCATATCGTTGTCATCCAGAGGCCTGGATCCATCTACCACATAAATCAGAAGATCCGCTTCGTCCGCAATCTTTCTAGCCCGTTCCACACCGATCCGCTCTACGATATCCTCTGTATCCCGGATTCCTGCTGTATCAATCAAGTTCAGACTCAGGCCATGCAGCTTTACATTTTCCTCCAACGTATCCCGCGTTGTCCCCGCAATATCCGTTACAATTGCCCGTTCTTCCCCAAGAAGAACATTCATCAGGGAAGATTTCCCCGCATTTGGTTTTCCAAGAATGACAGTCTTGATTCCCTCTGTCATAATTCTCCCGTTTTCAAACGAAGAAATAGCCTTTTGCAGCTCTCCTTTGATTGTATACAGTATACATTTTAGATGTTCCGCATAACCATCCAAAGAAATATGCTCCGGATCATCCAGAGCAGACTCAATAAAGGCAATCTCGTAAATTAACTTTTCCCGCAACGCCTTTACCCGATCTGACATGGCACCATCCAACTGACGTATGGATGCCTGCAATGCATACTCATTTTTAGAATGAATCACATCCATGACCGCTTCTGCCTGGGATAAATCAATTCTTCCATTTAAAAAGGCCCGCTTTGTAAATTCTCCAGGCTCTGCAATTCTTGCACCGTGCTTCAAAACTGTTTCCAGAATCCGCCTCATAACCAGAACTCCACCATGACAGTCAATCTCCACCGTATCTTCCGCCGTATAGCTGTGGGGACCGCGCATGATCAGGAGGATTACCTCATCAATCCTCTCCTCATCATCCCAGATATAACCATAATGAGCTGTGTAGCTTGCCTCGTCGCCCAGCCGCTTTCCCTTCCGTCCGGGAACAAAAATCTTTTCTGCCACAGAAATGGCATCCTCACCACTGATCCTTATAATTCCAATTCCGGAACTGGTAAGAGGTGTTGCAATAGCGGCAATCGTATCCGAACGCATCATATTTCAAACTCCTTTCCAGGCCTGGTCAGTTACAAACTTTGTTAAACAAAAATGTCCAGGCAGCCGCTTTTTATTTTTCTGTCTCTTTCTGAGAAAGAACTCTCTAAAAATCAGCTGTCTGAACATCCTTTTACGGGCAATTTTTATTTCTCGTACCGCTCCGTTCTCTCTCTTCTTCCTTCTCTTTTCAGGGAAATAATCACGTGACGGAACGGCTCTTCTCCATCACTTCTCGTCACTACATATTTATCATTCTGGAGAGCTGCATGAATGATACGTCTTTCATAGGGATTCATCGGCTCCAGTGATACAGAGCGTTTCGTCCTCTTTACTTTATAAGCAATATTTTTAGCCAGCGTTTCCAGCGTTTCTTTTCTTCTTTCACGGTAATTCTCTGTATCCAGCTTTACACGAATATAGTCCTCCGACTCTTTGTTTACAACAAGACTTACCAGATACTGAAGAGAATCCAGAGTCTGTCCTCTCTTTCCGATGAGAATTCCCATATCCTCTCCGGTCAGATTCACATTTAACTCTTTTTCCTCCGCATTGTACTCCGTAGAAACTCCAACTTCTACCTTCATTGCTCCAAATACCTGATTCAGAAACGATACCGCACTGTCTTCGAGGGTTTTCTTTTTCTTTGCACGGATAATCGCCGGCTTTGCGCCAATACCAAGAAAGCCTGCGCTTCCTTTTTCAACCACTTCGTATTCCAGCTTATCGCTGGTCGTTTCCAGCTCTATAAGCGCCTTTGTTACAGCTTCATCCACGGTTTTTGCACTAACTGTAATCATATCCATACCGTTCCCTCCCCCTATTTACTGTGGTGCTTTTCGTGCTTTTCGTTATATTTCTGAACCATTCTGGCTTTCGAGGCCAAACTTCCCGGCTTCGGCTCCGAATTGTTATAAAAATCAGTTGACTCCTGCATCTGCTTTTTATTGCGGGAGATTTTTTCTTCTCTCTCTCTTTCTTCCCGCTCCTCACGAGCCTGCAGAGCTTTTAAGTTTACTGTAGCCTTACTGCTGACATTAGCCGGCGGCAGTCCTTTTTTCGCCCGCTTTTTGTTCATCTTTTCCACATTCTTCTGGATCAGATCATCCACGTCAACCTTATTCATGTACGCATTTACAATCAGCTGCTGAATCAGCTGCATAACACCCTGTACAACCCAGTAAATACCGATTGCGGACGGAAGTGTAAAACAGAAGAAAACAGACATTAACGGCATGGTAACCATCATGCTGTTCATCATCTGAGCACCCGGAGCATCCTGATCCACCTTATTCATATCAGAAATCATCTTCGTGGAAATCCACTGCGTCAAACCTGCCAGAAGAGGAATAATCCAGGCAACTGTAATATTCGTAAATCCGGTAAAGGGCGGCGTTGCCAGGTTGATTCCGAAGAAGTAGTTCATATGCTCGATCTTGTCCGCATTTTCTGCAATTACATTGGAAATCTGCGGAAAAAGCTCACCCAGAGACGTCCAGTTGGCCGGTGTGAACTTGTACAACATATCGACAATTTTATCGGAATTTGTAAAATCAACCTTGTCAATTGCCATTCCGACACCCTGTGCCAGATCTGCAATCTTATTCATAAAATCAGGCTGCTGTTTCAATGGCTCTGCCACGTTATCAAAAAACACACGGACAGACGGAACGTATGCCGGAATATTATAAATTACCCGGTACAGTGCAAGGATAATCGGCAGCTGAATCAGTGTCGGCAGACATCCAGCCATAGGGTTGGAGCCATACTTTTCATATACTGCCTTCATTTCCATCTGCTGCTTGGCCATGGAAGTCTGATCGGTTTTTCCCTTATACTTTTTCTGAATTGCTGCAATCTCCGGATTCATCAGAGACATCAGCTTCGATGATTTCTGCTGTTTAATTGTCAGTGGAAACAGCAAAATTTTTGTAATAATCGTAAACAGGATAATACAGAGACCAATGTTAAAGATTCCCATCGTACTGGTAATCCGGAACAGAAAGTCCATGATATATCCAAACAGGCTGGCAATGGGTCCCATAATTGACCCCGCCTTTGTGGCAACTAAAACGTCCAATGAACTACCTCCTCATCCATCACGGAACTGGATCATAACCGCCTTCTGCAAAGGGATGACATCTTAAAATCCGCTTGCAGGCCAAAATCATACCTTTTACAGCGCCGTACTTTTTCAGTGCCTGGATGGCGTACTCCGAGCACGTCGGCGTGTACTTACAGTGAGGTCCTGTCATGGGGGAAATAAAAAGCTGATATCCCCTTATCAATTTGATCAATATCGTTTTAATCAATCTTCTCACTTCGATTCTCTAAAATGTTATGAAGTCCGCATAAGTGCAGATATGCACTCTCGATCTTTTTGTATTCTGCTTCTCTGGCCGCTGCTCTGGCGACCACTACGATGTCTAATCCAGTCTTAACCATATCCTGATGAAGCCTGAAGCTTTCCCGAACCAGTCTTGTGACGTGATGACGGACTACGCTGTTCCCAACCTTTTTACTGACAGAAATCCCGATTCTTGTATCCCCGCCGTCCTTTTCCTTCACGTACATCACTAAAAGTCTGTTGGCATATGATTTCCCCGTTTTATATACCTTTTGAAAATCGCTGTTTTTTTTAATCGAATTAAAATGCTTCATCTGCAATTTCCCGTTTTCAATTTTCTGGTTTACATTTTTAAAAGTAAAAAAGGCCACAATCAATATCTAAGATTGCGGCCCTGGTTCATCAAGCAGATAATTTTGCTCTTCCTTTTGCTCTTCTGGCAGCCAGAACTTTTCTTCCGCCTGCACTGCTCATTCTGGCACGGAATCCGTGAACTTTTGCTCTCTGTCTCTTCTTCGGCTGAAATGTCATCTTCATAGTCGCAAACACCTCCTCATTATCTAATATAGTAAGAGAAATCACTGCGGCATAACCGAGTGGTATAAATCCGCAATCATCTCAACATAGTTAGACTATTCTAAATTAAACATCTTCTCAATTATATAGAAAAATGTGCCGTTCGTCAATCATTATTTTACAAAAATTTTGATAACCTATTATTCATAAATAGGGACCCTTTTTTTCTTTCTATGTGGATAAAAATATACTGATTTTATCTGGCTTTCCCGCCCTTATTCACAGCTTATCCTCGACTTATCCACACTTTGGGGATAAGTTGTGGATAAAGCGTGGGAGAATTGGCGGATAACTCATTTATTGTGCACACTTTTGTCCTAAATATCCTTATTTTTAAACACTTTTTCACCGTGGATAACTTAAATTTACTTATACACAATCCAAGTTTTAATTGAAAAATGCGTTCTAATAAGGTAGAATAGTTATTAGATTGGGCAAATTTGCAGTTTTGCCGCTTTATAGATTTAGGAGATACACTTATGATAGAGAAAATCAAAGAAAAATGGGATGAAATTCTTCTTCATATTAAAGAAGAGCACGAATTGACGGACGTCTCGTTTAAAACCTGGCTGCTTCCGACGCAGCCTTATTCAATGAAGGGGCATACGCTTCAGATTCTAGTTCCGGATATTCAGTTTCTCGGCTATATCAAGAAAAAATACGGCCTTCTGATCCAAATTACCATCGAAGAACTGACAGGGATTGAGTGTGATGTGGATTTTATTACCATCGATCAGGTAGAAGAACCTGAAAAAGAAACGGATAAAAGCCAGCTGATTAACCGCCCATCTGAAGTAAACCGCCAGCTGATTCAGGATGCCAACCTAAATCCCCGCTATACCTTTGACACTTTCGTAGTCGGGGCCAATAACAATCTGGCTCATGCCGCTTCCCTGGCTGTAGCCGAATCGCCCGGTGAAATTTACAATCCTCTGTTTATCTACGGAGGCGTGGGACTGGGAAAAACTCACCTGATGCATTCCATCGGTCACTTTATCCTGAAAAATAACCCGAAGGCAAAGGTGCTTTATGTAACCAGTGAAAAATTTACCAATGAACTGATTGACGCAATTCGAAACAAAAATAATATTTCCACCACGGAATTCCGTGAAAAATACCGCAATAATGATGTTCTTTTAATTGACGATATTCAGTTCATCATCGGCAAGGAAAGTACGCAGGAAGAATTTTTCCATACCTTCAACTCGCTCTACGAGGCAAAAAAACAGATTATTATCTCCTCAGATAAACCACCGAAAGAAATAGAAACACTGGAAGAACGTCTTCGCTCCCGGTTTGAATGGGGATTAACCGTTGATATTCAATCTCCGGACTATGAAACTCGAATGGCGATTCTCCGAAAAAAAGAGGAGCTGGAAGGTTACAACATTGACAACGAAGTAATCAAATACATTGCCACCAATATTAAATCCAATATTCGAGAGTTGGAAGGCGCACTGACAAAAATCGTAGCACTTTCCAAACTGAATAATAAAGAAATTACCACCGAACTGGCAGAAGAGGCCTTAAAAGACCTTATTTCTCCCAATTCTGAAAAAGAGGTAACTCCGGAACTGATTATCCAGGTCGTAGCAGATCATTTCGGTATTACCCCTCTGGATATTTCTTCACAAAAGCGGAACAAGGAAATTGTTTTTCCGCGGCAGATTGTTATGTACCTGTGCAGAGCTATGCTGGGAACCTCTCTGCAAAATATCGGAAAATACCTGGGCGGTCGAGATCATACTACCATTATTCACGGGCACGATAAGATTGCCGCAGACATGGAAAAAAACGAATCGCTCCGCAATACGGTGGAAATCCTGATGAAGAAAATCAATCCACATTAAATGGTGGATAACCCGTTGGTAACTTGTGGATAAAATACGGACAGCTCAGACTCATTTTCAGCTTGTGGATAATTCTCATATCATCCCCCTGAAAATCATGAGTTTTACACATACATTTATACATGCATTTTTCCTTGCTGTTACAGGGGTTGTCCCTGTATTCCACAAATTCACATCGCCTACTACGATTGCGACGAAATTTATATATCTGTATCTCTAAAAAGCATCATTCATCTAAGCAAAGGAGTTATCAACAACTATGAAGCTTTCATTCGAAAAAGATCACTTAATGAACGGTATCAATATCGTTCTGAAGGCCGTTCCATCCAAAACGACCATGCCAATCCTGGAATGTATCCTCATCGACGCTCTGTCCGGTGAAATTAAGCTGACCGGAAATGATATGGAGCTTGGAATTGAAACCAAAGTAGAGGGAACGATTCTGGAGCACGGAAAAATCGCTCTGGATGCAAAACTGTTTTCTGATATTATCCGGAAACTGTCAGGTGAAGAAGCGCCCATTCTCATTGAATCGGATGAAAAATTCAACACCACCATTACATGTGATAAAGCAGTTTTCCAGATTCAGGGACGAGATGGAGATGAATTTTCCTATATTCCCCATATTGAACGTGATAAATATATATGTCTTTCCCAGTTTACTTTAAAAGAAGTAATCCGGCAGACTATTTTTTCGATCTCTCCCAATGACAGCAACAAGATGATGACCGGTGAATTGATGGAGGTTGCTGGAAATGAACTGAAAGTCGTTTCTCTGGACGGTCATCGGATGTCGATCCGGAAAATTTTATTAAAAGAGCAATACAGTGATATAAAAGTAATCGTTCCGGGCAAGACTTTAGGCGAGATCAGTAAAATTTTAAATGGTGACAATGAGTCCGAGGTTTTGATTTTCTTTGGTACAAACCATATTATGTTTGAATTTGACGACACCATTGTGATTTCCCGTTTGATTGAGGGGGAATATTTCCGGATCAATCAGATGCTTTCCAATGATTATGAGACTAAAGTGGTGGTCAACCGGAGAACCTTTTTGGAAGCCATTGACAGGGCCAGTATTCTGATTCGCGAAAATGACAAAAAACCAATTATTATAAATATTACCGATGAGGGAATGCAGCTGAAAATGCATTCTGCTTTTGGTACTATGGATGCAGAGTTGCCCATTACAAAATATGGAAACGATCTGATGATTGGATTCAACCCCAAATTTCTTATGGATGCGTTACGAATCATTGATGATGAGGAAGTGACCCTCTATATGATGAATCCCAAATCACCCTGTTTTATCAAAGATGAGGAGGAGAACTATATTTATCTGATTTTGCCGGTTAATTTTAATGCGGCAGCCATCTGATGAGGAGTTGCAGAGCATATGGATACGATTAAACTGAGAGAAGAATACATCAAGTTGGGGCAGGCTTTAAAGGCAGCCGGACTTGTGGAAAGTGGAGTGGACGCAAAATTTGCAGTTCAGGACGGCCTTGTGAAAGTAAATGGAAAAGTGGAGTTTCAGCGTGGTAAAAAGCTTTACGATGGAGATGAAATTTCCTATGAGGGAAATATAATCCGAATTGAAAAATAAAAAGGACGGGTTCCATGGTTATCGAATCAATAGAGCTGAAAAATTATCGCAATTACCGGGAATTACATATTGATTTTGATCCGGGGACGAATGTGCTGTATGGGGATAATGCCCAGGGGAAGACGAATATTCTGGAGTCAGTCTATGTGTGTGCCACGACAAAATCACACAGAGGCAGCAAGGACAAGGAGATTATAGAATTCGGAGCCGATGAATCTCATATTAAGATGCAGCTTCGAAAAGACGGGGTTCCTTACCGGATTGACATGCACCTGAAAAAGAATAAAACGAAAGGTGTGGCGGTAAACGGAATTCCCATACGGCGGGCCAGTGAACTATTTGGCGTGGTGAATGTGGTGTTTTTTTCTCCGGAGGACCTGAATCTTATAAAAAACGGGCCGGCAGAACGCCGCCGCTTTGTAGATCTGGAGCTTTGTCAGCTGAATCGACTGTATGTCCATTCCCTGGTTCAGTATAATAAGGCGCTTCTATCGAGAAACCGGATTCTGAAGGAGCTCTCCTTTCGTCCAGAATATGAGGAGATGCTGGATATATGGGATATGCAGCTGGTTTCTTATGGACGGGAACTGATTTCCTTTAGAAGGCAGTTTGTGGAAGAGTTAAATGGCATGATCGGTGAAATTCACAGGAATCTTTCCGGTGGACGAGAGGAGCTTCTGGTTCGTTACGAGCCGAATTCAGAGTATGAAGAATTTGAGAAGAATCTGAAAAAAAGCCGGGATTCAGATCGCAAACAGAAGATAACGCTATGCGGTCCTCATAGGGACGATATCAGTTTTTATGTAAATGGCATTGATATCCGCCGGTTTGGTTCTCAGGGCCAGCAGCGGACGGCAGCCTTGTCTTTGAAGCTTGCGGAGATTGAACTGGTCAAAAAAATGGTGAAGGATGATCCCATTCTTCTTCTGGATGATGTTCTTTCGGAACTGGATTCGGGCCGGCAGGATCATCTGCTTTCGGGAATCCGTCATATTCAGACGATTATTACCTGTACGGGACTGGATGATTTTATTACCCACAGTTTTCAGATTGACAAAATTTTCAGAGTAGTAAATGGAACCGTGGACTGCGAGAAGCAGGTCATGCGATGACAATAGAGGGAGTGAAGGAGGAACTTATGAGTTCAGAATACAGTGCAGATCAGATACAGATTTTGGAGGGGTTAGAGGCAGTCAGAAAACGGCCCGGCATGTATATAGGCAGCACCTCTTCCAGAGGCCTCCATCACCTGGTTTATGAGATTGTAGATAACTCCGTAGACGAGGCGCTGGCCGGCTTCTGTGACCGGATTTTGGTACAGATAAATGAGGATAACTCCATTACAGTCGAGGACGATGGTCGTGGAATTCCAGTGGATATTCAGAAAAAAGCTGGTCTTCCGGCAGTGGAGGTAGTATTTACGATCCTTCATGCCGGCGGCAAATTCGGCGGTGGGGGATATAAGGTGTCTGGTGGTCTTCACGGTGTGGGAGCTTCCGTCGTAAATGCTCTGTCTGAATGGCTAGAGGTGGAGATTTACAAAGAGGGAAAGATTTACAAGCAGCGTTATGAGCGGGGAAAATCCGTTTATCCTCTTCGGATTGAGGGCGAATGCCCGCCAAAGCAGCATGGAACCCGCGTTACCTTCCTGCCAGATAAAGAAATTTTTGAGGAAACGATTTACGATTTCGATATTCTGAAGGTAAGGCTCAGAGAGACGGCATTCTTGACAAAGGATCTCAAAATTGTTCTTCGGGATAAACGCGAAGAAGAAAAAGAAAAAACCTTCCACTATGAGGGTGGTATTAAGGAATTTGTGACCTATCTCAATAAGAGCAGTGAGAAGCTTTATGATCCGGTTATTTACTGTGAGGGAATGCGGGATAAGGTATTTGTAGAGGTTGCCCTGCAGCACAACGATTCCTATACAGAAAATATTTATACTTTTGTCAATAATATAAATACGCCAGAGGGAGGAACTCACCTGGCCGGATTTAAGAGCGCCCTTACTAAGACTTTCAATGATTATGCCAAGAAAAATAAGCTTCTGAAGGAGAATGAGCCGGCTTTAAGCGGCGAGGATATCCGGGAGGGCATCACGGCAATCATCAGCGTAAAAATCGAAGAACCTCAGTTTGAAGGGCAGACCAAGCAAAAGCTGGGAAACAGCGAGGCCAGGACGGCGGTGGATTCTGTTGTCAGTGAGCAGCTGACGTATTTTCTGGAGCAGAATCCGGCGGTGGCAAAGATTATCTGTGAGAAGTCTATCCTTGCCAAGCGTGCCCGGGATGCGGCCAGAAAGGCCAGAGAGATGACGCGCCGTAAATCTGCGCTGGACGGGATGGCGCTTCCTGGAAAACTGGCAGACTGTTCAGACAAGAATCCGGAAAACTGTGAAATCTATATCGTAGAGGGTGATTCCGCCGGCGGATCTGCCAAGGAGGCAAGAAATAAGTCAAACCAGGCAATTCTTCCTCTGCGCGGTAAGATTTTAAACGTGGAAAAGGCAAGGCTGGACCGTATTTATGGAAATGCGGAGATCCGTGCTATGATTACAGCCTTTGGAACGGGAATTCATGAAGATTTTGATATTTCCAAACTCAGATACAATAAAATCATTATCATGACGGATGCCGATGTGGACGGCGCTCATATCAGCACGTTGCTGCTCACATTCCTGTACCGGTTCATGCCAGAGCTGATCCGCCAGGGACACGTATATCTGGCACAGCCGCCTCTTTACAAGATAGAGAAAAATAAACGTGTCTGGTATGCCTACAGTGATGAGGAGCTGAATTCCATTCTTACGGAAATCGGCCGTGATAATAATAATAAGATCCAGCGCTATAAAGGTCTGGGAGAGATGGATGCAGAGCAGCTCTGGGAGACTACCATGGATCCGGAGAGAAGGATTCTGCTTCGCGTAATGATTGACAATGAAACGGCTTCCGAGGTTGATCTGACCTTTGCCACTCTGATGGGCGACCAGGTAGAGCCGAGGCGGGAATTTATCGAAGCCAATGCGAAATACGTGAAAAACCTGGACATTTAGTGAGAAGGAGAACATATGGAACCGAATGTATTTGATAAAATTCATGACATCGATCTGAAAAAGACGATGGAAACATCCTACATTGATTACGCCATGAGCGTTATCGCGGCCAGAGCGCTTCCGGATGTGCGGGATGGATTGAAACCGGTGCAGAGAAGAGTTCTCTACTCCATGATTGAGTTAAATAATGGGCCCGACAAGCCACATCGAAAATCAGCTCGTATCGTCGGCGATACCATGGGTAAATATCATCCCCATGGAGACAGCTCTATTTATGGAGCTTTGGTTAATATGGCCCAGAAGTGGGCAACCCGTTATCCGTTGGTAGACGGCCATGGGAACTTTGGATCCGTAGACGGAGACGGTGCGGCGGCCATGCGTTATACAGAAGCAAGACTCAGCAAAATTTCCATGGAAATGCTGGCAGATATCAATAAAGATACCGTTGATTTCATGCCGAACTTCGATGAGACAGAGAAAGAGCCTACGGTGCTTCCGGCCCGTTTCCCGAATCTTCTGGTTAATGGAGGAACGGGAATTGCGGTAGGTATGGCAACGAATATTCCTCCCCACAACCTTCGGGAGGTCATTGCGGCCGTTGTCAAGATTATTGATAACCGGGTGGAGGAAGATCGGGAGACCTCGCTGGAAGAGATTATGGAACTCGTAAAAGGACCGGATTTTCCTACAGGAGCCACAATCCTGGGACGGGCCGGAATCGAAGAGGCGTACCGGACAGGGCGCGGAAAAATCCGTGTCCGGGCTGTGTACCACATCGAAACCATGGCCAACGGAAAGAGCCGGATTCTGATAACAGAGCTTCCTTATATGGTTAATAAGGCACGTCTGATTGAAAAGATTGCAGAGTTGGTCAAGGAGAAAAAGGTAGACGGTATTACGGATCTGCGGGATGAGTCCAACCGGGACGGCCTTCGCATCTGCATCGAGCTGCGGCGGGATGTGAACGCCAATGTCTTGATGAACCGCCTGTTAAAACATACTCAGCTGCAGGATACCTTTGGCGTGATTATGCTGGCGCTGGTCAACAATGAGCCGCGGATTCTGAATCTTCAGCAGATGCTGGAGTATTACTTGAAGCATCAGGAAGATGTGGTAACACGCCGTACGAAGTATGATTTAAATAAGGCAGAGGAGCGCGCCCATATTTTAGAGGGACTTTTAAAGGCGCTGGATCACATCGACGAGGTTATCCGCATTATCCGCGGTTCTGCCAGTGTGGCAGAGGCAAAGGCACAGCTGATGGAGCGCTTTGCCCTTTCCGATGCCCAGGCCCAGGCAATCGTAGATATGCGTCTGCGGGCTCTGACCGGTCTGGAGCGGGAAAAGCTGGAAAACGAATACAGAGAGCTGGAGGCAAAAATTGCAGAGTTGAAGGCAATTCTGGCAGATGAGAAAAAACTGCTCGGTGTGATTAAAGAAGAAATTTCTGTGATTTCCGCCAAATATGGAGATGACCGCCGGACAGCCATCGGTTTTGATGAATACGATATGTCGGCAGAGGATCTGATCCCGGATGAGGATATCGTGGTTACTATGACGAATTTCGGCTACATCAAGCGGATGTCCAGCGATAATTTCAAGCTTCAGAACCGGGGCGGTAAGGGTATTAAGGGAATGCAGACCATAGAGGAAGATTACATAGAGGATCTTCTGATGACGACGACCCACCACTATGTGATGTTCTTTACCAACATGGGGCGCGTTTACCGTCTGAAGGGATATGAGATTCCGGAGGCTGGCAGAACTGCCAGAGGAACGGCAATTGTAAATCTTCTTCCGCTGATGGCAGGCGAAAAAATTACCTCCATTGTGCCGATGAAAGAGTTTGATGATGATAAATATCTGTTTATGGCCACCAGGAGCGGTATGGTTAAGAAAACCCCGATCCGCGAATATGGCCACGTGAGAAAGAACGGCCTGCAGGCTATTGTTCTGAAGGAAAATGATGAACTGATCGAAGTAAAAGCCACCGATGATACGGAAGATATTTTCCTGGTGACGAAAAAAGGCATGTGCATCCGTTTCCATGAGACTGACGTACGGGTAACGGGCCGTGTTTCCATGGGCGTAATTGGAATGAAATTTGATGAAGATGACGAGGTCATTGGCATGCAGATGGAAAGCCAGGGAGAATGCCTTCTGGTAGTATCGGAAAATGGCTATGGAAAGAGAACGCCGATTGAAGAATTTACGGCGCAGAACCGTGGTGGAAAAGGGGTTCGCTGCTATAAGATTATCGATAAGACTGGGGATCTGGTTGGGGCAAAGCTGGTAGATAATGATCGTCAGATTATGCTGATTACCAATGAAGGAATTATTATTCAGATGGCGGTCAGTGATATTTCCATCATCGGCAGAAATACTTCCGGCGTCAAGATGATGAGCATTGATTCTGATTCAGGTATCGCAGTAGCCAGCATCGCCAAGGTGCGCGGCAGCGAAAATGAAGAGGATGAGATGGATGGAACAGAAGAAGACAGCGAGGAAATCGGACGGGAAGAGGAATAGAGATCACGTTTTTTGAATAGGCAGAAATAAAAGAATGTGATGTTTTGAAAAAATGAGGGTACTGTGAAATCATTGTTTAGAGAGATTAAAATATCTCTGATTTCACAGTACCATTTTTTTATCATTCAGATTTTTACTGCAGATGCCTGCGAAGCGTACTTCTTCCGATGCCCAGCCGTTTGGCGGCGCTGGACTGGTTCATATTTTCTTCCTTTAAGACCTGCTTTATGATGCGCCTGGTAATATCCTCCAGTGTCCCTTCCAGAGAAACAGGGAGAAAATCCTGAGAGGAAGAGGCTTCTGATTTATTCGTTCCAAGAATCATGCGAACCTCTTCTTCGGTGATGAAGGAAGATTCTGAGCAGAGAATCAATTCCTGAATAACGGAGCGAAGCTGATGCAGGTTGTCAGTCCAGTTGAAGTTTTGCAGCAGAGCAAGAGCCTCTGGTTCGAAGGCAATGGCCTGTTTGGCCATTTGGGAGTTAAATTCGTTCAGGTATAGGGTGGCCAGGTTTGGAATATCCTCCCGCCGTTCATTGAGAGACGGAATCCGGATAATGAGGGCCTTCAGGATATTTACCAGTTCGTTTTTAAGAATCCCCTGGTCAAAAGAGGCGGAAACACCAGGAACACAGGAGAAAACCAGCTGGCTGCGTTTATTGAGGGCAGTGTGATTTAAAAACAATAAAAGTTGTTCCTGCTGTTCCGGATTCAGAAGGTGGGTATCTTTAAAAAACAGCGTATATCCCGTCTCAAACAGGGGAGAATCTTCGTTTTTCAGCAGATAGTTCCAATCCTTGTCGTCTGCGAATTTGCAGTCAATAATCGCCATTGGATTATTCTGATTCCGGCTTTTCTGGTGTAGGAAGCTGGCAAAGGAATCCTTTCCGCTTCCTTTTGGGCCGGTAATGAGAACTGGCTTTGAGTAAAACTGGAAGGAATCAATTTTGGACAGGGCATTTTTCAGGGCTGGACTCAGGGTGTAAAAAATCCGTTGGCTGACAGCGGGTCCGTCGTCTGTATCAAGAAAGCTTAAAAGTCCGCTGTCCTTTTTCCATTTTTCAATTCCACGGAAAAAAAAGACAGCCATAGGCCGGTTGCTGAAATAAATGACTTTGCCGCGAATCAGATAGCGGATATCTCCAATGGTTTTGACAAAATTCATCTCTCTCCGCTCCAACAGGGAAGGAACATACCGTTTCAAGCTTTTTTGAATCGAATCGCAGTCGTTCCGGTTGGTAAAGACGGGAAGGCTGCATTCATCAAAAACAGTAATATTTTCATTGGCGTTGGAAAGAAGATCCCGGTAAAAGGCCCGTTCCCGTTTGAAAGCCATCTGCTCCTTATAGAGTGAAAGGCTGTTGTCAAGAACTGCCTCCACACTTTCCGGGCTTGTGGTAATGAGGATGGTCTGGAGGCCAATCCGCTTGGCTATTTTTGTGGTAACCACATCTCCCACAATCATGGAATATCCCATATTTTTGAGGGTTGTCAGCTCTCCTTCAATTTCATCGGTGGACTGGATGGTAAAAATATCAAATTGAAACCGAAGAACATCTTTTAAGACAATGGCATAATAAATGATGCTGTGGAAACCGACGACAGCAAATTTTCCTTCATAGTTCTGTGCCAGGCGGATGGTGCGCAGAACATCGTAAATAGAAATCCCCACATCCAGAACGTGGCGGCGGCAGGCTTTTTCGATTAGCTTGCAGGTATATCCCCGGGAAATAATAATGTCGTAATTTTCTACTGGAATAGAGCGTATGAAAACAGCGGCTTCGTCGGTATCGCTTTCATATGCAGTCAGTTCGATATTGTCCCGTTTGGATACAGCCTGTTCAAAAAGTTTCACGAGGCCGATATAGGGGGCAATCACGAGTATTTTCACATTTCTTTGAAGATCGTTCATAATCCCTCCTGTATGATTGGAAGATATGATAAAATTTAAATGTATTATTTTGATACAATTATAGAAAGGTGGGTGGGTAATGTCAATAGAATGTAGCGGTTTTTTACAAAAAAATATTAGCTTGTATCAAAATGATACAAAAAATCTTTTTACTACTCTTTCTTTTTGCGTCATTTTTTGTCATAATGGGTACATCGATAACGAAGCGCGCGCTGCGAAAAAAATCAGAATACTTTAGGGAGGGATTTTTTTGAAAGCAGCATTTGTAACGGATGTTGAAAAGGTAGAAATTAAAGAGATTGAGAAACCGGTTATTTCGGATACAGAGGTATTGATTCAGGCAAAGACAGTCGGCGTATGCGGATCGGACCTGCACCTGTTTCGCGGCACGCACCCGTTCCGCCATGCGCCGGCCATTTTGGGCCATGAGATTGCCGGAGAAATCGTTGAGGTGGGAAGTAAGGTTACAAAATTCAAGGTGGGCGACCGGGTAACGGTGGAACCGCAGGTTGGATGCGGCCACTGCGAGATGTGCGAAAAGGGTTATGTAAGCCTCTGCACAGGAAAGAAAGTTCCAGGAACTCCCAAGTGGATTGGCGCCTTCTCGGAATATTTTAATGCAGAGGAAAGCATTGTTTATAAGCTGGAAGATAAAACCAGCTATGAGATGGGAACTCTGGCTGAGCCTCTGGCCGTGGCGGTACATACCATCAACCATGCGGAAACGAAGTCAGGTTCTCTTGTGATTCTCGGCGCCGGCACCATTGGACAGCTGATTCTGGCCGTTGCCAAGAGGCGAGGATACAGTCCGATTATTGTGACGGATACGGCTCCTTTTAACCGGGAATTTGCCCTGCAGCACGGAGCAGACGCGGCCTTTGATCCGCTGGCGGAGGATATTCCTGCAAAGGTAAAGGAGATAACGGGAGGAAAGGGAGCAGATCTGGTTATTGTGGCGGCTGGAGCCGATAACATTCTGGATCAGGCCTGCCAGTGCCTGCATAAATGCGGCGAGATCGGAATCGTGGCAATGATTACCAAGGAAATTCCTTTCTACTGCTATGCCGTAGTTTTCAATGAGTTTAAGATGTATGGCGCGATGTGTTATGAGCCGAAAGATTTTAAAGAAGCGATTGATTTAATCAACGGGGATCTGGATTTGCAGGACTACGTAACGCAGGAGATGGATGGAATTGAGAAGACCCAGGAGGGCCTCGATATTCTGAGTCAGAAAAAAGAAGATGTGGTAAAGGTATTGATTAAGATATCTTAAAAATGTGTGGGAGGAAATGTTTTATGAAAAAGAGAGTTGGTTTCTATAAAAGGGCAGCGGCGGGGACGATGGCGCTTATGATGGCCGGGTTGCTGGCAGCTTGTGGAGGCGGTGAAAAAGCTCCGGAGGAAAAACCGGCAGGAGGTGAAGCGACAGAGGCTGTTTCAGAAGAAAAAACGGGTGGAGAAGGTTCCGTTGTACTGAAACTTGGCCATATTCAGTCAGAGTCAGATCTCTGGCATCTTGGAGCCAAAAAGTTTGCAGATCGGGTAAAAGAGCTTTCAAACGGAGAGATTACGGTGGAAATTTATCCGAACTCTACTCTGGGAGGCGACCGGGATATGGCGGAAGGCATGCAGATGGGAACGGTTGATATCGCGCTGATTGCCGGTGTGCTGAGTAACTTTGACGATTCCATTTCCATCCTGGAAATCCCGTATCTGTTCCGCAGTCCAGAAGAATTTGAAACAGTTATTTACGGGGATATTGGAAAAGAAATCGCAGACAATGTGCTGGAGAGTTCCGGCATCCGGATTTTAAACTGGTGGGAAAGAGGACCGCGCCTGATTACTTCCAGCAAACCTATCAACAGTGTGGAAGACATGAAAGGCCTGAAGATCCGCATCCCGGAAATCAACGCCATGGAACAGGTATTCAGCGCCTGGGGAGCTGCTGCCACTACGATGAGCTGGTCTGAGGTATATCCGAGCCTTCAGCAGGGGGTTATCGAGGCGCAGGAAAATCCAATCCCGTTCTTCTATTCCGGTTCCATTTACGAAGTAAATAAATATATTGCCAATACCAATCATAAATACGAGTACGTTACCATGGCAATGTCAGACGCTGCATATTCCAAACTGACGCCGGAGCAACAGGAGATCATCATGCAGGCAGCTAAAGATGCAACGGAATACGAGAATGCGGAAACGGAAAAGGTAATGGAAGAAAATTTGAAAGATATGGTAGAGAACCATGGTGTGACTGTGACAGATCCGGATACCAGCGGATTCATTGAGATTGCCGACCAGGTTGCTCCGGAGTACGCGGAGAGCATTGGCCAGCTTGATCTTTACAATAAGATTCAGGAAGCTTTAGGAAGATAAGCGATTAGAGAGACATCAAAAAGCTTTTCATGAAAAGGGATGCCGTCCGGCAAGTCTTGATTTCAAGGAGGGCGGCATTCCTTTTTCATTAGGAGGAACATGATATGGGTAAAATAGAAAATTTCATCGTGAAAATTACAGGAACGCTTCTTTCAGCGTTGATGTTTGTCATGATGGCCGATATATTTGCGGCAGTTGTGGTACGCTATGTGCTGCATACGGCTTTGAATTTTTCAGAGGAATTGGGGCGTTATACCTTTGTATGGATTGTCTTTATCGGTATGGCCCGCTGTGTGGCCGGCGATGCCCATGTGGCTCTGGACCTTCTCCCCAATGCGCTGAAAGGGAATACGGCAAAGTACCTTAAAACAGTGATTTACGTGCTATGTGCAGGATTTTTTGTGGCGCTCACGTCGGCAGGCCTGAAGCTCTGTGAGATGGGAGCAAGGCAGAAGAGCGCTACCATGCGGATTCCCATGAATTACATTTACTCCTGTATTCCGATTTGCGGAGTTTTAAGCCTGTTTTTCCTGGCTCTGAAAATTTACCGTCTTTATAGCAGAAGGGAGGAAAAAACAGCATGATTGGAGTAATTTTATTTGGCCTCTTTTTTATATTTCTTTTTCTTGGACTTCCGGTTGGGTTTGCACTGGGGGTTAGTTCTCTGACTGCAATTATTCACGTGGAATATCCGCTTACGGTTATGGCACAGCGTATGTTTACGGCGGTGGACTCGTTTCCTCTGATGGCGATCCCGCTGTTTATGCTGGCAGGTTCTCTCATGAGCCATGGAGGTATTACGAAACGGATTATTGACTTTGCACTTTGTTTTGTGGGCCCCATTCGCGGCGGTCTGGCCATGGTTGTAGCAATTACCGGTATTATTATGGGCGGTATCTCCGGATCAGGCGTGGCGGATGCGGCTGCGATCGGCGCCATCATGGTTCCGGAAATGACGAAGCGGAAATATGACAAATCCTTTTCAGGAGCTCTCTGTGCCTGCTGCGGATCCATTGGTCTTATTATTCCGCCGTCCATTGCCATTATCATTTACGCATGTACGGCGAATGTTTCTATCGGAGATCTGTTCATGGCAGCCTATGCGCCCGGTATCTGTATTGGCCTTGGATTTTTGATTTTCTGTTATATAATTGCCCGCGTGAAAGGATATCCAAAAGAAGATGCAGTAAAGGGAAGTGAAATCTGGAAACGTTTTACCAGCGCAATCTGGGCTTTGATGATGCCGTTAATTATTGTATTCGGTATTCGCGGAGGCGTTTTTACGGCAACGGAAGGCGGCGCGGTAATTTCTGTGTATGGCCTTATTGTGGGAATGTTTATTTATCGGGAAATTCATTTGAAGGATCTGCCGAAGATTTTTCTGGAGGCGGCAATTTCCAGCGCCACCATTGGAACCATCATCGCTGCTACGACGCTGTTCAGCTGGCTTCTGACGAGCGAGCAGATTCCGGCCAAGATTACCAACTGGATGATCGGACTGACAGACAATAAATTCCTTCTTCTCCTTTTAATCAATGTGTTACTGCTGATTACGGGTATGTTTATCGACAGCGGCCCTGCTATTATGCTTCTGGCTCCGATTCTGTGCCCGGTCGCCACGTCGCTTGGCGTAAATCTGGTACAGTTTGGCCTCGTTATGGTTATTAACCTGACGATTGGCCTTCTGACCCCTCCGGTTGGAACTGCCATGTATGTGGGTTCCAATGTGTCGGGAGTACCGATACCGAAAATCAGCCGGGCCCTGCTTCCGTTTATCGCTATTATGCTGGGCGTTCTGATGCTGGTTACGTATGTGCCGGCTTTTACCAGCTGGGCATACTAAGATGGAAATATTGTAAGGTGAGAGAGGTGTTTTCAGGTGAAAGAAAAATTAGATCATGTACTTTTAGGATGTGTGGCCGATGATTTTACCGGTGCCAGTGATGCTGCCTCATTTTTGGCGAAACAGGGGATCAAAACACTTTTGTTTAATGGAGTACCTCGTGATACAGAGGAGATAAAAGACTGCGCTGCGGTGGTAATTGCCCTGAAAACGAGAAGTATTCCGGCCGATGAGGCAGTGCGGGATACGCTGGCAGCCCTTCGGTGGCTGGAAAACCATGGGGCGGGACAGTTTTATATAAAATACTGTTCTACGTTCGACTCAACGCCCAAAGGGAATATCGGCCCGGATATTGATGCGGCTCTGGAGCAGTATGAGATTCCCTACACACTGCTCTGCCCGGCGCTCCCTGTCAATGGGCGCATGGTAAAAGACGGCGTATTGCTGGTGGACGGGGTACCGATTGCGGAAGGGCATATGGCACATCATCCGCTCAATCCTATCTGGGATTCCAGAATCGCAGAGCTGATGCGCCCTCAGGGAAAATACGACTGTATGGTAATCGGGGAAGAGCTTCTGTCCCGGTCCCGGGAAGAAATTTTAAAAGAGGTAGAGCGATTTGGAAAGGGAAGAGAGCATTTTTATATTATTCCAGATTATACAACGGACCAACAGGGAAGAAAGATAGCAGAGGTCTTTGGAAACAATCGCCTGATAACAGGTGGATCCGGCATTCTGGAGCATATGGCTGCTCTTTATAAGGAGGAGTATGACTGCCGGACAGGAGATGATCTTCCTACCTGGACAGCAGGAAAAGGAATTGCCCTGTCTGGAAGCTGCAGTAGGGCCACCTGTGGACAGTGCAGAGCTTATGAAAAATCATATCCGGCTATTTCTGTATATCCGGGGCGTATTCTTGCCGGGACTCAGAATGCAGAAGAAATATGGAAAACGGTTCAGGAAGCTGCAGATCAGGAGTATCTGATTTACAGTGCCGGAGCCACCGATCCCTCCAGCAGAGAGTATAAAAATGAGGAGGAGGCGCTTTTGGCGTCCAGAGCGTTGGAGGAGACCATGGCAAAGCTGGGCCGGTCAGCCTTTGATGCCGGTTATACCCGTATTATTGTGGCTGGTGGGGAGACCTCGGGAGCAGTGGCTCTGGAATTGGGGTTTGATGCATTTATTATTGGAGAAAGTATAGCTCCTGGCGTACCAGTTCTGATCCCGCTGCACAATCCGGATATCCGGATTGCTCTGAAATCAGGAAATTTTGGTCAGGAAGACTTTTTTGAGAGAGCGCTGTCCATGACACGGGCTCCAAAGGAGGCGTGATGAAAAACGATCAGGAACAGATGGCAGAAGCTTGTTGGATTGCAAAAAGCCTGTTTGATCGGAACAAAACGTCTGGTTCTTCTGCCAATCTGAGTTTTTTGTGGGATGGACGGGTATATATTACTGCCAGCGGCCAGTGTTTTGGATGCCTGACGGAGGATTCGTTTGCTATTACGGATCTGGAGGGAAATGTTCTCAATGGGAAAGTGCCCAGCAAGGAGCTTCCGCTTCATTTGGCCATGTATAAAAAAGCGGGCAGCGAGGTAAGGGCTGTGATCCATGTACATAGTTTTTATGCCGCATTGTGGTCCTGTCTGCTGCATAGAGGCAGAGAAATGGACGTAATTCCTTCATATACCCCGTATCTGGGTATGAAATTGGGGAAAATCAGACTGGTTCCTTATGGAAAACCGGGAAGTGACGCATTGTTTGACGCGTTTCGGGCAAGCTGCGGGGCGGGAAATGGTTATCTGTTGGCACACCATGGCCCGGTGGTAGGGGCCAGAACGCTGATGGAGGCATTTTACGGATTGGAGGAGCTGGAAGAAAGTGCCCGTATCGCCTGGGAGCTGCGTGACATTCCCGGAATAAAAGAAATCTGAAATAATGGAAACAAAAACAAAGAATAAAGCGGAAGGCGCTGCAGATTATGTGTGGCGTCTTCTTTTAATATACTAATATTGTCAGTATTTTTAAATATATGCCAAAAAGTTTTTATCGTGTTCAAATATCTGAATGATGTGTTTATCGAACAAACAAACCTAATTTTTGTCCGCATACAAAAGACAAATGGTTTTTTTATAAAGACATTTGTATGTTACATACAAAAAGTTCGTAACAAATTTGTGGTTGAACATAATTGATTATAGGATGATTGAATTGTTATAATGTTCCCATATTAGTGATCGTTTTTGTAAGAAAACAAACAAAAGTGGGGGAATGTCAAAAAAATGTGTTTTTTTGACAAGGGTAAACCAAGAGGTTTGAGAAGTAAAGGAGGATTACATGAAGAGAAGACGAATTACGAGTGTTGTTCTGGCAACATCAATGCTTGCCATGCTGTTAGCTGGATGCGGCGGCAACAAACCAAGCGGCGCAGAGGGAAGCCAGGCGGCTCCTTCCGGCAGTGCTGTAGAGGCAGAGAGCTGCATCAAGATTGGTGTATCCGGTACACCGGATCTGGATCCGGCTATTGCCAGTACGGGTTCCAGCTTAATTGCAGCCATCAATATCTATGATACGCTGGTGTTCCCAGATGAGGAAGCAGAGGAAGGCGTAGTCGGAAGAGTGGCAGAGGACTGGACGATCAGTGAGGATGGTCTTACCTACACCTTCAACTTAAAGAAAGGGATCAAATTCCACAATGGTGACGAGTTAACGGCTTCGGATGTTGTTTACTCTATGGATCGTCTTCTTACCATCGGCGAAGGTTACGCATATATCTTCACAAGCTATGTGGATCCAGGCACAACCGTTGCAGTAGATGATTATACAGTGGAATTCCACTTAAAACAGGCATATGGCCCCTTCATTAACTCTCTGGTTCGTCTCTTCATCCTGAATGAAGAAGAAGTAAAGGCCAATACAGAGGCATCTGGAAACTATGGCGAGAACGGTGACTACGGAAGAGGATATCTTCTGACTCATGATGCAGGTTCCGGTGCTTATAAGGCAGTAGAACTGGTACAGCAGGATTACTTCTATGCAGAGCAGAATCCAGACTGGTTCATGGGATGGGAAAACGAAAAGGCTCCGAAGGCCTTCAAGCAGATGGCTATTACGGAGGCAACAACCGTTCGTACCATGATCAATAATAAAGAGCTGGATATCACAGATACCTGGCAGAGTGTGGAGACGCTGGCTGCACTCAGCAAGATTGACGGAATCTCCATTGCCAAGTACAGCAACGGTCTGGAGTATAACGTATACATGAATACACAGGCAGCTCCCATGGATGACATCAATTTCCGCCGCGCTATGAACTGTCTGATTGATTACGATACGATCCTCAGCTCCATTCTTCCGGATTCTGTAAAAGCAACTGGTCCGGTTCCGGCAGGTGTTATGGGGCATGTAGATACGGCTACCTTTAATTATGACATTGAGCAGGCTAAGAAATATATTGCAGAGTCTAAATATGCAAATGACTATGCAAATTATCCGATTGAGATCGTTGTAAACTCTGACGTTCCGGATCTGGAAAAGATTGCTCTGATGATGCAGTCCGCAGCGAAAGAAGTTGGCGTTACAATTACCATTGCCAAGGCACCGTGGGTATCTCTGATTGATCAGATGGGTTCTGTAGAGAGTTCTCCGCAGATTACGATCATCAACTCCGCACCGCCTTTCGATGATGCAGGTATCTACTTACAGAGTCGTTACGGAAATGCAACCCAGGGAACCTGGGAGAATGGTGAGTGGCTGGCAGATCCGACCGTGAACAACATGATCGAGGATGCGCTTGGAACGACTGATACGGATGAGCGTCTGAAAAAATATGCGGATATCCAGAATTATGTAGTAGATGAAGTATGTCCCAGCGCCTGGATCTGCGACCTTGCAGAGCGTTGTGCATATCAGAGCTCCTATGTTAGCTGGCCTTTCGTAGAGCAGGATGGAGTTCCGCAGTGTGTAAATGGTTATAGCCAGGTTTACTCTGAATTTGAATATAATTTGGACTTGAAGTAAGAAACAAACAGGCTCTGCTGCAAAATCAATTTGGTTCGTATGGTTGGAGATGGTTTGATTTTGCAGCATCCTTTTTGCAAGCAGTAAGAGGTGACGTTGAGTGATTAAATACATAGTAAAACGGCTATTGATGGGAATCCTGGTATTATTCGGGACATCCGTATTGATTTTTACCATCGCCAGAGTTGTTCCCGGTGATGTGGCAACTATCGCTCTGGGAGCCAGAGCTACGGAAGCAGCAAAGGAAGCACTCCGTATGGAGATGAACCTGTATGATCCGCTTCCCGTACAGTATGTGAAATGGCTTTCCAGTGCCATAGTGGGAAATTTTGGAAACTCCTTTGTAACGAAAAGACCGGTAGCCATGGACGTGGCTCAGTTCCTTCCAGCAACGCTGGAGCTGATTGTGATGGCCGGTATCTTCATGGTAATTGGTACATTTGTTCTTGGACTTTTAGCAGGTAAGTATAAAAACACATGGGTAGATGGCCTGATTCGTGTTCTGTCCTACATCGGCGTAGCACTTCCGGCTTTTGTAATCGGAATTCTGCTACTTCTCCTGTTTGGATATAAGCTCCAGGCAATTCCGGTTCTGGGACGTTTAAGCACATCGCTGGCGGCTCCGGCACATGTCACTGGATTTTTTACCATTGACGCGCTGCTGGCAGGAGATTTTAAAGTAGCCTGGGATGCATTTTTACATCTGCTCCTTCCGGCTCTGGCTCTGGCGGTACCGCCGCTGGTACAGGATGCCAGAATCCTGCGTTCTTCCCTGGTTGATAATTCAGCCAAGGAATACATGGCAGTGTCCACAGGACACGGACTTCCTCCGAATCTTCTGATTCGGAAGTATCTTCTGAAACCGTCTGCAACCTCTGCAATTACTACCATGGGTATGGACTTTGCCTCTCTGATGGGAAATGCTTTCCTGGTAGAGCAGATTTTTAACTGGCCCGGTATTTCAAGATACGGAATCAACGCCATGCTTTTTAAAGACTTGAATGCGATCTGTGCGGTCGTTCTGATTATTGGTATTACGTTCTTCGTTGTGAATCTGGTGGTAGACCTGATTGTGGCTGCCCTGGATCCGAGAATGCGGAAAGGGGGAAGTAAGTAATGAGTACGCAGAGCGAAACAAAAGCGGCTCGCAAACCGCTGCTTTCTCCATCCACAAGAGAAAATCTTCGGATTTACAAATACAAATTCAGTCGCAATAAGCTGTCTGTATTTGGACTTATCCTGGTATTACTTTCCATTTTCTTTGCGCTTTTCGCAGAGGTTATTGTTCCACATCCGGAAAGTATCGGAAGCTTTGTAGATTATGCAAATGCAAGTCTTCCGCCCTGTAAGGAATACTGGTTTGGAACGGATCAGATGGGCCGAGATGTCTTTTCACGAGTTATTTTCAGTTTCCGCGGCGCTCTGATTATGAGTGTGGTAGTTCTTGCCATTTCTGTTCCGGTGGGATCGGTTCTTGGACTTCTGGCTGGTTACTATCATGGAACGAAGATTGATGCAGTCATCATGCGAATCTCCGACGTGTTCCTTTCTGTACCGTCTCTGATTCTGGCTCTGTGCGTGGCTTCCATTCTTGAGCCTAATATGATGAACTCCATGCTGGCTGTAACCATTATGTGGTGGCCGTGGTATACAAGACTTGTATATGGTCAGGCATCCTCCATCTCGGAAGAGTATTTTGTAAAGAATGCAGAACTGATTGGTGCTTCTAAGGCACATATCCTGTTTAAAGAGATTCTGCCCAACTGTCTTTCTCCCATTTTTACAAAAATGGCACTGGATGTGGGCTGGGTTATCCTGATGGGTGCATCCTTAAGCTTCGTTGGTCTGGGCGAGCAGCCTCCGACGCCTGCTTTTGGACAGATGATTTCCGATGGCGCATCTCTGATGCCGGATATCTGGTGGCTGACTGTGTTCCCGGCAGCTGGTATTGCATTCATGATTTTAGGCTTTAACTTCCTGGGGGATGGTATCCGCGACATGTTTGATAAGGGAGGACACTAAGGATGAGAGAAAATATTTTAAACATTGAAGACCTCTCCATTTGGTATCGTACCTATCGCGGTTATTCCAAGGTGGTTGATCATATCAATCTTCAGGTAGGAAAAGGAGAAAAAATTGGTCTGGTTGGCGAGTCTGGCTGCGGCAAGACGACGACAATGAAAACAGTGATGGGTGTTCTGGGAAAGGATTTAATCCATATTCCAAACGGTAAAATTGAATTTAATGGAAAAAATGTTCTGGATATGAAGCAGTCTGAACTTCTTCAGCTTCGAAGAACCGGAACTTCCATGATTTCCCAGTCCCCGATGTCAGCGCTGAACCCGGTATTTACCATCGGCCAGCAGTTGACGGATATTATCAAATATTCAGGACTTTATAAAAAGAATGATAAAAAGGCCATTACCGAGGCTGCACACCAGGCGCTTACCAGCGTTATGCTGTCTGACCCGGAACGAATTATGGCCAGCTATCCGCACCAGCTTTCAGGAGGTATGAGGCAGCGTGTCTGCATCGCTTCCGCACTGGTAACGCCGAAGGATCTGCTGATTGCAGATGAGCCATGTACGGCCCTGGATGTTACCATTCAGGATCAGATCCATCATCTTCTGCGGGTTCTTGTGGAAGAGAAAAAGCGTTCTCTGATTATGATTACCCACTCCCTGGGTGTGGCAAGAGAACTGGTAGATCGAATCTACATTATGTACGGCGGAAATATTGTGGAGACATGTCGGACAGAGGATCTGTTCAAATCGCCGTCTCACCCGTATACCCAGGGACTTCTTTCCTGTGTACCGCGGCTTTCCGGCGGTGGATTGTCAGCTGGAATTTATGGCTATGTGCCGGATTACGTAAATCCGCCTGAGGGATGTCGTTTTGCTCCCAGATGTCCGTATGCAACGGAGATGTGCAAGAGAAAACGCCCGCCTATGGTGGAGATTGAGCCGGAACACAAGGTTGCCTGCTTCCGTTATGCAGATGGAGAACCGAAAAAGGAGGGAGCAGAGTAATGGGAAAAGAGTTATTAGTTGCAAAGGATTTAAAGCAGTATTTCCCAATTGGAAAGGATCGCTTTGTCCGCGCCGTTGACGGGGTAAATTTTTCCATCAATGAAGGCGAAGTAATGGGACTGGTAGGCGAGTCCGGCTCTGGAAAGAGTACGATTGCCTATACGGTAATGGGTATGTACACCCAGACAGACGGAGAGATTATTTTTAACGGACAGAGCATTACCAATAAAACAAAAGGGCGCAGTAAGGATTTCCGCCGGGATGCACAGATCGTATTCCAGGATCCGGGATCATCCCTGAATCCCTATCAGGATGTGCGACAGATCTTAAGTCTTCCTCTCCGGGTGCACAACGTAGTGCCAAAAGATGGGATTGATGATAAGATTCGTGAAATTCTTCAGATGGTGGAGCTGCCGCCGGATTTCATGTACAAGACGCCGAACTCCATTGGAGGCGGTGAGCGTCAGCTGGTTTCCATTGCCCGGGCGCTCTGCAGCAATCCGAAATTTATTATTCTGGATGAACCGACTTCCTCTCTGGACGTTTCTATTCAGGCTAAGATTCTGAATATGCTGATGAAACTGAAGGAAGAGCAGAAGCTGACCTATATGTTTATTACCCACGATATGGGTGTAATGAGAAATGTGTCCACAAAGATTGCCATTATGTATCTTGGCAAAATCTGTGAGATTGCTCCGACTAGGACATTCTATGAAGCTCCGCTGCATCCATATACACAGATGCTGCTTTCTGCCATTCCGGTTGTAACGCCGGAGGAAGAGGCGCTGAAACCAAAGAAAGTAAAGAGTGAGGGAGAGATTCCTTCTCCGGTTAATGTTCCCACAGGATGTAGTTTCCACACCAGATGTGCATTCAAGCAGAAAATTTGTATGGAAGTGGATCCCGAGATGCGGGAGGTGGAGCCGGGACACTTTGTCCGCTGTCATTTATGCGGAAAATGTAAATCATGATTCAGAGGTCTCTGGACGTAACGAGTCAGAGGACTTAAGAATAAAAAAGAAACATTGTCCAACGGGACAATAGAATGGAGGGTATTATGTTAGAATATGAAGTTCTCGATGCCTGTTTGAAACTGCTTCGTGATATGTTCATGCTGAAACCTGGAGAGACGATCGCAATTACGACCGACACAATGTCCAGTGATGAAATTGTAGAAGCAACGGCACAGGCAGCAGTGATTCTGGGGGCAAAGCCTCTGATCTTTAAGATCGCTGCACCGGAAGGCGCAAAAGCCGGCGATAAGGACATGCCGATGAAAGCGCTGATTGATGGTATTAAGGCCTGCGATGCCTGGGTAGAGTTCAACTACAAGCTGATTTTCTACTCCACCGTTTATGATAAGATTACGGAAGATCCCAACAACCGTCCGAGATATATGAACCAGAACGGTGTTCATCCGGAACTGCTGGTTCGCAACATCGGTAAAGTAGATAACGTTCTTCTGAACAAGTTTATCCAGGGATTCTCCGATTACTGTGAGGCTGGACATCACATGCGCTTTACGACTCCCAACGGAACGGATCTGGAGTGTGATAATGAGCCGGGCCGCGCATATGTAACGGCAGACGGTTTCGTTCGCAAGAATGATATCAAGATGTTCCCGGGTCAGATCAGCTGGTCTCCGAACTTTGAGAGCGTAAATGGCGTGCTTGTGGTAGATGGAACGCTGTCCCCGCCAATCGGTGCATTACAGGGACCGGTTAAATTTACCATCGAAAAAGGTTATATCAAGAAAATCGAGGGCGGCAGAGATGCCGATAACTTCCGGGCATGGCTGGAGAGCTTTGATGACCCGAATATGTTCCTGATGGCTCACAGCGGCCTTGGATTTGGCCCGATGGCACAGCTCAACGGTGATATCGTAGAGGATGAGCGTGTATGGGGTTGTACCGAGTGGGGTATCGGAAACGTTGGCCCGCAGCTGGTATCGGATATGGAAGGCGGAATTGCCGCAGCTTCCCATTCCGACGGTATCTGCCTGAACTGCAGCCTGTGGATTGACGGCGTGCAGGTTCTCGACGAAGGTAAGGTAGTAGGACCGACGGAAGAGTATGTAGAACTGGCAAGACAGCTCGGCCACTAATACATAAATAAACAATAAAATCACGGAGAGGTGTGCGATGGATGTTCAGAAATTGCAGGATCTGATTTCCGGAAAGCGGGAGCAGATGATTGCAGATATGATAGAAATGAGTTCGATACCTTCTGTCAACCCGAAGATGGGAGGCACCGGCGAATATGCAAGAATGCAGTGGATCATGCGATGGTTCGATAAGCGCCAGATCCCCTATGAGGTATACGAGGTTCCGGACGAAAACGTCAAAGAAGGCGTGCGCCTCAACGTGGTTGTGACAATCCCCGGAACAAAGCTTACGGATCGTTCCCTGTGGTTTATCAGCCACGTGGACACCGTAGGCCCCGGCGATTTAAGCGCCTGGGATACGGATCCCTTTACGCCAACCGTAAAGGATGGGCGTATCTATGGCCTTGGATGTGAAGATAACAGCCAGTCAGTGATTACTACCATGTATGCCTGTGAGGCATTGTTTGCCGAAAAAATCCAGATTGACCGGAATATCCGCTTCTATTATGCAGCAGATGAAGAGACAGGAAGTGATTTTGGCATGAAGGCCCTTCTTGACAAGGGGTTGATTCAGCCAAGTGATGAAGCAATTGTTCCGGATGGCGGCAGCGCAGATGGTTCCTTTGTGGAAATTGCCGAAAAATCACAGATATGGCTTAAATTTACAGTAAATGGAAAAACTTCTCATGCAGCAATGCCCCAGCTGGGGATCAATGCTTGCTACATAGGAATGAAATTCGGTGTTGAACTGGAGGATTCTCTGAAGGCCAGATATGACCGGGAAGATCCCATGTTTAACCCGCCCATGTCAACCTTTGAGGTGACACAGAAATTTGCCAACGTGGAAAGCCCCAACGTAATGCCGGGAAAAGACATCTTCTGTATGGACATGCGAGTATTACCGGATTATTCGGTGGATGAGGTAATGGAGTTTATTCACGGGCTTATGAAGCAGTACGAGGCAAAGTATCCGGGAATCAGCATTGATGTGGAATACCTGACCCGGGTGGTTGCGCCGCCGCCCACCTCGCCGGACAGCAAGGTGGTACAGAGCCTGATGGCAGCGATCTCAGAAACGGGCACCAAGGCTTACTGCGGAGGTATCGGAGGCGGCACCTGCGGCGCCATTCTCCGGGAGAAACATATTCCTGCCGTGATCTGGTCTACGCTGGATGATATGTGTCATACACCAAATGAATACGTGATAATTGACAATCTGGTTCGCGATACAAAGATTTATTTGGCCGCGCTGGCCCGGTACGAAGAATAGGACAGGAAGACAGTAAAATGATAGGAGGTACACACATGTACGAATTGGAGCTGACGAATGCATGCTATAAGCTGCTTCACGATATGTTTGATTTGAAACCCGGAGAATCTCTGGCTATTACGTGTGATACAGAATCGAATATGGACGTTGTAAACGCAACGGCAAAGGCTGCTTTTGCTCTGGGAGCAAAACCGCTGGTTCTGAAAATGTCCACACCGAGAGACTGCGGCAAAGCCGGCGATATTGATATGCCGATCGAGCCGTTAGTAGCAGCCATCAAGGGATGCGATGCCTGGGTAGAGTATAACAATAAATGGATTTTCTACTCCACCGCATACGACAAGATTGTAGCAGATCCGGAAGATCGTCCCAGATATATGAACCTGTGTGGTGTAAATCCAGAGCTGATGGTTCGCAATATCGGTAAAGTTGACAATAACCTTCTGACTAAATTTATCATGGCTATTTCCGATTTCTGCGAGGCTGGAAAGCACTTTGTGATTACCTCTCCCAACGGTATGCACTTAGAGTGTGACAATGAGCCGGGAAGAGCTTATGTAACGGCAGACGGCCATGTTCGCAAGGGCGAGATTAAGATGTTCCCGGGTCAGATCAGCTGGTCTCCGAACTTTGACAGCATCAACGGAACTATCGTTGTGGATGGTACGATCACACCTCCTCTGGGAGCTGTAAAGAATCCGATTACATTCACAATCGAAAAAGGTTATGTTACCAAGATCGAGGGCGAAGGCACAGACGCAAAGGCCTACGCAGAATGGATGAAATCCTTCAATGACAAGCAGATTTATCTGGTTGCTCATGGAAGCTTCGGTTTCGGTCCAAATGCAATGCTCAATGGCGATATTGTAGAGGATGAGCGTGTATGGGGCTGTACTGAATGGGGATTTGGAAATGTTGGCCCGCAGCTTGTTTCGGATATCCCGGGTGGTATTCCGGCTGCAACCCATTCTGATGGAATCTGCTTAAACTGCAGCGTATGGGTAGATGGCGTTCAGATTCTCGATGAGGGAAGAGTAGTTGGACCTACTCCGGAAATCGTAGAGATGGCGCATCAGTTAGGCCACTAATAGAAGAAAGATAAATCAGAGGGTGCTGCAGCTTTGCGGCATCCTCTTTCTATGCTATAATGACTTCGTTCCGTTTAAGACAGGCATGTCCGAAGGAAGGGATATGACAGAATGGATATTGAATATGACTCGGAGGTACAGACAACATGATAAAAGCCATTGATTTACTGAATCTTCCTTCTATGCGGGAGGGGTACATTGCAGCCGGAGGAAATGGGGCTTACCATGTGATACGGCGATTTGAGATTCTGGAAGAGACGTATCCGACGGTTGTACGCTATCTGGATGAAGGGATTTTTTATGTAACGAGCTTCTGGAGTCTGGCAGAGGATAAGGAGAGCCGGGTTCATCTGATTGAGGCGATGATTGAACATCGGTGTGCCGGAATCGGGATTATGCCTGGCAGTTACCTGAATAATGAGATAGATCCTGAGATTTTAAAACTGGGAAATGATCATGATTTTCCGATTTTTTTCATTCCTGCATCGGTTCGATGGGGAGATCTGGTATCGGAATACAGTATCATAGCCAATAATAACATGGAAGCAATGGAGCGGAGCTGGGTAGATATGGCTTTGGGAACCTTTGTAGATTTTCATGTGAGCAAGGATCCGGGAATGCTGTGCAGGAAGATGAGCGAGATTCTGAATCTTCCCGTTGTACTAAGTGCCCTGACGGTTTACAGTCATGGGGCTGAGGGAATTACCGTTGCGTTTCTGATTTCGCGGATTCAGAAGATCCGACAGAATGAGGGAAGCGCTCTGCAATCTCCTATGATGATCCGGATTGACAGTTCCCGGCTGGCAATCATCTATTTTGGAGAAAACAGCATGGTGGCCTGTTGTCCAAAGCGCGGTGCCGTACAGGAAAATGTGCTGCAGCTGTACCATCAGATGGCGCCCTTTGTGGTCCGGGAGCTGGATAACATTTCGCAGAGCAGCAAAACCCGCAAGATAGAGGCCAATATTCCGTATCACGGAAATGCAAAAATTTATATGGCAATTCTTCGGTTTGAAAATTATGACCGGGTTAAACTGAATTTCAGTAAGAAACATATTCTGTATGAAAATAATTATTATCAGAAGTATTGTATCCTTTTAATTCCAGAGGAAGATGGCATGGAATCGCCCTATGAGGTTTACTGTAAGATTGTAGAGGATAATAAACCGGATATGTTTGTATTTTCCCAGAGAAAATACAGGCATAAGGAACTGCATCAGGAGATTGTACGCATTAAAAATCTTCTGAATTCTTTGCTGTTTTTAAAGGGGTGTTATAGTGTAGATGAACTTTCTATGCTTTATATGTTGACCAATGTTCCCAGAGAACAGGATATTCTTCTGTATTCGGCGGAGCAGCTGAAAATTAAATATTCCGAGGAGGCAGCCGTTTTTCTGAATACGTTTCGGCTGTATCTGGTGCTTCGCAGTATTAAGGATGTGTCGCAGCTTTTGGGGATTCATGTGAATTCCGTAAAATACAGGATTGAAAAGGCAACACAGTACCTGGAGATGGAGCAGGATTTATCGCTGAATGAAATTTCATCTCTGAGTACGCTTCTTCATCTGGAACGGATGGCTGCGGAAATACGATAAAAACAGGGAATAATCGGGGAGGTAGAGATGGATATCAGTATTATGGATGTGATCGGCCCAATTATGATCGGGCCGTCCAGTTCACATACGGCGGGAGCAGCCAGGCTTGGGGCGGCTGCCAGAGCGCTGTGCGAAAAACCATTTGACAGAGCAGAATTTGGCCTGCATGGATCCTTTGCACGGACTTACCGAGGACACGGAACGGATCTGGCGCTTCTTGCCGGGATTATTGGAATGAGTCCGGAGGATGAGCGGATCCCAGAGGCATTTCAGATCGCCAGGGAGCAGGGGGTTTCCTGGAAATTTTTTGAAAAGCAGATGGAAGGTGTTCATGAAAATGCGGTGGAGATTCGTCTGTTTCAGGGAGAGCAACAGGTTCTCAATATGATCGGTTCATCCATCGGAGGAGGACGGATCCGGATCAATGACCTGAATGGATGCCGGATTGATCTTTCTGCGGAACTGCCGGCCATTGTAATCAGTCACATGGATCGGAAGGGGATGATTCACCAGATTACCAGTGTGCTTCTGGAGGAAAATATGAATGTGGGAACGCTGAAGCTCACAAGAAACACGAAGGGAGAACATGCTCTGAGTATTATTGAGGTAGATGAGCCGGTGGAGAATAAGATCCTGGAGCGCCTTCGTGAAATTCCTGATGTGCTTAGTGTACAGGCAGTACAGATATAATGGTTTTTTGTGGAAAAAGAACGCGGTGTTTTGAAAATATGTGGACAGACACCGGAAAGGATGACGGGGGAACGTAGAAATGTATAATACAATCGAGGATTTATGCCGGACGGCAGAGGAAAAGAATCAGCCCATGTGGGTGGAAATCCTGGAGGATGAAATCCGCTGTACTGATAAAACAGAGGATGAAATATGGAACCAGCTGGAAATCCGGTACGAAATTATGAAAAAGGGAACGGCTGCGGCTCTGGGGGAATCGGGAAAACGGCTCAGAAAAACCTTGATTACCGGTATGGCGGAAAGCCAGTTCTGTCATGCGGAAAGCGGAAACAGCCTGTGCGGCAGTTTTATCAATAAAATGATGGCGCGGGCCATTTCTCTGAGTGAGGCCAATGCGGCCATGGGAAAAATCTGCGCGGCACCTACGGCAGGCTCCTGCGGTATTCTTCCGGCCGTTCTGGTTTCAGTAGAAGAGGAGTGGAATCTTCCAAAAAGAAAGGTTCTGGAGGGACTTCTGATTGCTTCTGGAATTGGTGCTGTGGTGGTAAAAAATGCCACGGTAGCGGGAGCGGAGGGCGGCTGTCAGGCGGAGTGCGGCGTGGCGGCCGCCATGGCTGCGGCTGCAGTGGTATATCTGGCGGGTGGAACGTGCAGACAGCAGGCAGCTGCCGTATCGCTTGCACTAATCAATGTGATGGGACTGATCTGTGATCCCATTGCAGGGTTGGTTCAGATTCCCTGCGCTCAGAGAAATGCATCCCAGGCGGTTAATGCCATGGTAAGTGCAGATCTGGCGATGGCTGATACGGTGTGCCCTGTTCCGGCGGATGAAGCCATTGAAGCGATGTACCGAGTGGGAAAGCAGCTGCCCAGAGAGCTTCGGGAGACTGCACTGGGCGGGATTGCAGAATCAGAGACAGGAAAACGGATTGCAGAAGAAATGAGGGAGTCATGAGCCATTCATTAAAGAAGGATGCATTAAAACGGATCTTAATGCTGGGAACGGGAGGGACAATCGCCTGTAAGCGAAGTGATGACGGCTTGAAGCCGCTTCTGACATCGGAAGAATTGCTGCGTTACGTTCCGGATACGAAAGAGTTCTGTCAGGTAGATTCGCTGCAGGTTATCAATATTGACAGCACGAACATGCAGCCTCGTTATTGGCTGATGATTGCAGAGGCCATTGAACAGAATTACGGGGAATATGACGGTTTTGTGGTCTGTCATGGAACAGATACCATGGCTTATACGGCGGCGGCACTTTCCTATTTGGTTCAAAATTCCAGAAAACCCATCGTAGTGACAGGCGCCCAGAAACCCATAGATTTGGAGATTACGGACGCAAAGACAAACCTTTCGGACAGTCTGCGGTTTGCCAGCTGTGATCGGGCCTTTGGTGTTACCATCGTGTTTGATGGAAAAGTCATTGCGGGAACCAGGGGGAAAAAGGAAAAAACCAAAAGCTATAATGCCTTTTCCAGTATCAATTTTCCTTATATCGCGGCGATTCAGGATGGACATATCATTTTTTATCTGGATGATAAGGAACAGATGAAGGAGCCAGTTCGATTTTATCATGCTTTGAATGAAAAAGTAGGTCTGTTGAAACTAATACCGGCCATGGATTCCGGCGTTCTGGATTATATGGCAGAGCGATGTGATGCCGTTATTCTGGAGTCCTTTGGTGTTGGAGGGATTCCTTCCTACGATTCCGGTGATTTTCATAAATCTATTGAAAAGTTGGTTCGGGCGGGAAAAACGGTGGTTATGACCACACAGGTTACCAATGAAGGGAGTAACATGTCTGTTTATGAAGTGGGAAAAACGATTAAAAAGGAGTTTGACCTGCTGGAGGCCTATGATATGACGCTGGAAGCCACGGTAACGAAGCTGATGTGGATTTTAGGACAGACCCGGAATCCAAAAGAAATAGAAAATATGTTTTACAGAACTATAAACAGAGATATTCTGTTTACCGGCGGAAGTCGGATATAAAAAAAGGATGCGCAGAAGGTTTATGGGAGAAAGTTAATTTCATGGTTCTGCGCATCCTCTTTTTATGGTTTTTATTGATCGAGTTTAGAAATTTCTTCCAGGATCGCGATCAGAATTTCTTCCATACGATAGAAGGAATCCAGATCCGCTGTTTCGCGTGGCGTATGGACATCGTGGAGGTTGGCGCCGCAGGAGATCATGTCGATGTGATTTCCCAGTTTTTCGGCCAGATAACCGCACTCAATTCCGGCATGGATTCCGGTAAAGACAGCTTCTTTTCCGGAATATTCCCGATAGACTTTTTTACAGATTTCCCGAAGAGGAGAATCTTTACGGTATTCCCACTGAGGATAATCGCCGTGGAACAGGAGTTCCATGCCTAATGCATCTGCAATAATCTGCATCTGCTCTTTTAAGGCCTCCTTTTCCAGTTTGACAGAGCTTCGTCCAGAGCAGAGAAACAGCAGGGAATCACCTTGAATTGTCATATTACCGATATTGGAGGAGGTCTGAACCATATTTACATTTTCTCTGGTGCGGCTGATCACGCCGTTTGGCAGGAAGGAGATTGCCCGAATAATGGAATCTACAGTTTTAGAACTCAGGACAGAAACCTCCTTTGCACAGTTTTCTTCTTTTAAAAGGAAAGAAAGGACTTCTGTTTCTGCAAATTCTTTCTGCATGCTGGTCTCCAGAGCGGCCAGTTCTTTTAAGAGCGCTTCTTTTTCCTGAAGGGAGGTGTGGAAGACCAGAGTTCCCTTGGAGGCGATGGCATTGGCTTTTCCGGGACTGTCCAGGAATGAAACCCGGGCCAGAGGGGCGGCATGATAGAGGATGCGTCCCAGAAGTTTAATGGCATTGGCTTTTCCCAGGGCGATATCCAGGCCGGAATGGCCTCCGCTAAGGCCATTTAAGGTAAGCGTTATAGTAAGGTCTTCTGTTCTGGATTCATATTCCAGAGGGAGCTTCAGGTCGGTCCGGACGCCTCCGGCGCAGCTGGTAAAGAAAACACCTTCTTCTTCTGCATCCAGGTTGATCAGGTAGGTACCGTTAAAATCGGTCAGTTCCAGGTTTTTGACGCCTTCCAGGCCAACCTCTTCGCTGGTGGTCAGGAGAATTTCCAGGGCGGGGAGCTGGAGATCCTGCCGGTCCAGAAGATCCATGGCATATGCCACAGCCAGTCCGTTATCAGCGCCGAGAGATGTCCCGTCTGCTGAGGTCAGACAGCCGTTTTCGATTTTTACGTGAATTCCGTCGGCGTAATGATGGGTACTTTCCGGCGTTTTTTCATAGACGATATCCACATGGCCCTGCACAATTACAGTGGGGCCCTGATAGCCGGGGATCGTAGAGGGGCGGCGGATGCGGATATTTCCTTGTGCGTCGCGGCTGGATTCCAGGCCTCTTTCCCTGGCAAAATTTTCCAGGTACTGGACAATGGCTTCTTCATCTCCCGTCTGGCGCGGAATCAGGCAGATATCTTTAAAAAACTGTAAAAGTGTTTCGTTCTGTTTTACTTCCATATCAATAATTCTCCTTTTCCCTGAAAATGCGGGAGGGACTGCCGCAACTATGATCATTACGACAGCCCCGAACCCTTCTTTTGCGCGTATGTAAGATTTAGTATCCTGCAACCCCCAGGGCTTTGCAGAATTTTCTGGATTCCGGATCCATGTAGATTCCGTTTTCTTCCAGTTTGTAACCGTCCAGGAGGATGGTAGGTTTGGAAACGATACCGTCTGTATGAGAAGCTGCATCCCAGCAGGCACCCATTAAGCTGGCTCCCTGGCTTCCGATGCCCATTTCGATACATCCAAACAGTCTCTCGTCCTCTACGATACGGCCGGTCGGTTTGGTAACGCCCGGGTTGAAACCGATGGAATAGTGGGCCAGACGGTACATATTCGGGTCATCGAATTTTGCCAGCCATTTCTCGAAGATTTCGGCGTCCTTACCGCCTTCGATTTTTTTCACAACGCCGTTTTCCAGGGTCAGTTCCACATTGCTGCTGAGAAGTCCCAGTGTATCCGGTGGGAACAGAGCTGCATCAAACACTAATTTTCCGTTGATGGTTTCTTCTACCGGACACCAGCTTACCTGCCCGCCCAACATAACGGGGTATCCTTTTTTCGTAGCCCTCTGGCCGGAGTGCTTAACGCCGCGGCCCTGATTGTAACCTACCAGATTTGTTCCGTTATTATCCATAACGATGATTTCGTTGGAACGGTGAACTTTATCAGTCAGATACTCGCCGAATTCGATGAGAACATCATAGTTTACACGGCCTACGGTATTTACCAGCATGATAACGTCCATACCGTTTAAGCAGGTAAATCTTGCGCCGTTGTCCAGTGCTTTTTTGAAGCAGGGCGTGTGCATGGAGCAGTAATAAGCCAACTCAATCCATACATCTGCGTGCTCAACGGCATCTGCAACCGGGCGGATCGGCTCTTCAAAAGCCTTTCCGGAAGTGGGATAGTGGATGATAACCGGGTTTGCACCTACAGAGTAGGCAGCGCCGGCTACGGCTTCTACCACGCGGAAATCGGCGGAGGTATCAGCGGTAATAACCACATTTTCGCCTTCCTTTACCAGCATGAAATCGCGAACCAGCTTAAGAGCTGCGTTTGTAACTTCAAAGGATAAGTACTTGTCTGACATTTCGATACCAATCGGGTATTCCATAATTATTTTCCTCCTGCATATATAATTTATTTTTTTTGATTACTTTATTTTCTTTCCAAGATTCATAGTAGAGCTGAAGAAGCTGTACAGGGCAGCGCCTGTAATAAATCCGGCGCCCAGAATGTAGAGTTTGCTCTGACCGGCATCGCCATACTTCTTTACTACCAGATAGCGGATCAGAAGGCCAACCATAACGGTAATACCTGCCATAGGAGATCCGATTAAAAGTCCGGTGGCGAATAAAACGCCCAGCTGTTTTCCAGAACCGCCGATGGCCTGTAAGAGAGCACCGGGGATGGCCCAGATCAACAGATTCTTTGCTACCTGCATATTCGTTCCGGCATCGATGGTTGCCACGTATACAGCGTCAACGGGCGCCAGCATGCCTGCGGAGAAATATGCTTTGTAAGTAAAGAGAACAACCAGAATTGCGATCACAGCGCTGACCATTTTCGCAATGTACTGCTGTCTTCTTCCTTCCATCTCGAAGGGAACGTCTTCGCCATTTCCACGGACGATGTAACCGGATTTCAGGTCATAGGCCATATCAGCAAAGGCAGGTCCGGTGGCGGACGTAAAGCCTACAAGAATAGCCAGCTGTGCCGGCGGGAAACCGAACAGCATACCAAGAATCAGGAAAATAAAGGCTGTGGCAAATGCCGGGAACCATCCGGAGTGCATAGCGGAAATACCTACGATTAACTCGGAAACAATGGCGGAGATAGCAGCAAAGATAATCCACCAGATAAACATTCCCGTGCTCATGTCGGCAGAGAATCCACACATAACAGCCATGATGATGGCAACAACGATGTAAGCGCCAAAACCCTGCACCAGGGAGATTTTCATGCTGGATAAGGTTCTGGTAAATTCCTTCTTTTCGACTTTTCCGGTGGCTGCCGCAACAGCTGCGGCTTCTTTTTCTTTTTTGCTCTTTTTCTGAAGGATCAGAACCATCTGAATCAGGGCAACGAAACCGGCGCCAATCATAACACCGTGGGGGATATAGTAATCGCCGATGTTAATCTGGAAGAATTTTGGCGTGTATTCGGAAATCAGAAGGCCGACACCGAATGCGCCTAGGGCCCACACGTTTCCAATCCAGCCTACACCCAGAATATCAGTGGGTATTCCAAAAATTTTACCAATCACACCGCCTGCCATACCGACCATCAGGATAATGGAGTTCTTTCCCTTTTCGGCAACTGCCAGCATGGCTTCAGCAGCTGCGATACCGGGGGCCCAGGACTCTTTTGCCGGGAACATTTCGGTATCAAATACTTTATAAAGAATCGTGGCATCAATAATAACGGCCAAGGCAGAACCGATCAACATGGGCATGACCAGGTCGCTTCGTCCCAGCAGGAACGGAATACCGATGGAAAGGAAGATTCCGTTGGAAGCTGCGAAAGTAGCGCCGGACATGGCGGTTTGAACCAGGTTCTGAGTATTGATGTCTTTGTACTTTTGAAACATCTTGAGGGGGATACGGGCGATGATGATGGCGAACAGGGCTCCGATGATGGAGGTGTTCGTACTGATTCCGAGTCTTGCAATCAGCTCCAGACCGATGATGGAACCAATCACGGAAACCAGGATATTCAGTATCATAATGGCCGGATCCCACGCGGATGGATGTTTTTTATTCATAAAGCGACTCCTTTCTTTCATTTATGCGGTAAGTCAAAGGGAATTTGATCAGTACCCGGCAACACCCATCTGTCTGCAGATTTCATCCAGTTCCGGATCTACGTATTTTCCATTTTCTTCAATGGTTACGCCATCTACAATGATGGTGGGTTTGGATACAACGCCATCTGTATGGGAGGCTGCTGTCCAGTAGCTTCCGCGGATCATTTTACCCTGGCTGCCGATGCCGAATTCCATGCATCCAAAGATTCTCTCATCTTCCACGATACGGCCGGTGGCTTTTGTTACGCCCGGGTTGAAGCCCAGAGAGTAGTGAGCCAGACGGAACATATTGGGATCATTGAAGGAGTGGAGCCATGCGCTGAACCGTTCGGCTTCTTTTCCGCCCTCGATTTTTGTAACACGTCCGTTTTCAAGTGTCAGTTTTACCGTTTCGGTAAGAGCACCCATATCTGTCGGCGGGAAGAGCGCTGCGTCAAATACCAGTGTACCATTGATGGTTTCCTCGATGGGGCACCAGCTGATCTGACCGGCCATCATGAAGGGATACCCCTTGAAGCTTGCCAGCTGTCCGGAATGGCGGACTTTTCTTCCCTCATTGCGGGCAGTCAGGTATGTACCGTTGTTATCTTTGATAATGATGTCATTGCCGGCTTCCAGCTTCGCCTTCAGCGCTTCACCCAGTTCTACAACCTTGTTTACGTCCACTCTTCCGACACAGTTCACGATCATGGTAGCATCCATGCCGGTCAGGTTGATGTAGCGACATCCGAAATCAATAGCCTTTTTCCAGGCGTCACTGAGGAAAATGGAGCCGTAGGAAAGTTCGATCCATACATCAGACACAGCTACCGCATTTCCAAGGGGAGCGGCCGGTTCTGCGTAAGTGCTCAGGGTAGTGGGAGCAAATACCAGAAGCGGGTTGGCTCCGATCGTGTAAGCGGCGCTCATCAGGGCGTCCAGAACACGACGATCCGTGGATGTGTCGCCGGTAATAACAACATTTTCTCCGGGCTGTACCAGCATAACATCATGAACCAGCTTATAAGCAGCTTTGCTTACTTCATAAGATAAATAGTCCTGGGACATTTCGATACCAATGGGATATTCCATATACTTTTCCATCCTTTCAATTAAAATAAAACGTTTCTCCGGAGTTGTTTCTTCGATATGTTTGAAAAATATTTCTCTTGTGCTTGATATTAACACAATTGTCCGATAAAATGAAATTATGTTATTTTATAGCATAATAAATCTGTATTATACAGTTTATTAAACTTGGATTATGTGGGACATAGGGGGAGAAAGGAGCACAGTTTTATGCTGAATTACAAACTGAGCACATTTTTGGAACTTTGCGAGACACGAAATTACACGAAAACAGCGGAAAATCTTCATATGACGCAGCCGGCCGTAACCCAGCACATCAAGTATCTGGAGACGTATTATGGGACACGGCTTTTCTATTACGATGAGAAGAAACGGATCCATCTGACGGATCATGGGAAGATACTCCGGGCTTATGCACAGAGAGTACAGGCTGATTCGGAAATTTTGAAGAATCAGATGACGGTTCCACCGGAAAAGCCGGAAGAATATAAGATTGGTTCTTTGACGGGAACTGGGGAGACACTGGTGCCCAAGATGGTGGCAAAGTATCTGGAGAAATTTCCCAATAAAAAGATCAGTATTTACCTGGGGGAGGCGGATCATCTGCTGCTGCAGCTGAAAAACGGAAGGATTCATTCCTGTATTGTGGATACCTACTGCCCTCCAGATGAATTTGAGAGCCATGAGCTTTTTGAATCGGAGACCATCTGTATTTGCTCTCCGAAGCATCCGTTAGCCGGAAAAACCGTGGATTTCAAAGATTTGAATCAATATCGCCTGATTTTCCGGGAGGAGAGGTCAAACTCCGTTCAGAATCTGTCTAATATTTTTCATCGTTATAATCAGGATATTCAAAATTTCTCTTCTTACATCGAGGTTAGTTCGATTAAAACGATTCATAATCTGGTAAAAGAAAACGTGGGGATTTCTTTTGTATATCGCTTTGTGGTACAGAAAAATCTGAACGAGGGATCCTTATGTGAGATCCATGTTCGAAACTATTTATGTAATACACATTTTAATTTCGTGTGGATGAAAAATAGTTTCTATGAACAGAAAAATCGAGAATTCCTGCAAGTATGCCAGGAGTATTTGAAAGGATTTGGATGTGAAAAAAGTAATAAATCCGGTCTGAAAAATGACCGGATTGGTGGGCGGCAGGAGGGAATATCAGATGCAGCGTAAAAATTCCCGGACTGCTCTGGTCATATACCGGTTCTGTTTGTAGTAAAAATTGACAGAACGGGCGGATTCTTTGCTGTCCAGTTTGTAAAACAGGAGATTTTCATCGGAAGGAACATGGCAAATCAGAGTATCGCCGTTAAAGGAAATTCCAAGACCGTAACAGGTCAGGTTGTAGGCGGTGATCTGCTGGTCCAGTTTGAGCTTGATATTGGGTGTAAAGTGATGATTATGGCAGATTCGATCCGCTCTGGTCCTGGTGTCATTTCCTGATTTTAAAAATAAAAAAGGATCCTGGGCAAACGTTTGAAGGGGAACCGAGGGGAATGAATCCTCCAGATGCCGCCCGCTTTTTATTTCATCGGCTGTCAGTGCATAGGCGGCCGCTTTTTGATTGGATTCAAATTTTTTCGGCACCGTTAGAATCATATGCTCTTTGCAGAAAAAGGTTTTCCCATAGATCAGGGGATCCAGCTCTGTATTTTCAATGATCAGATCCAGAGATCCGGATAGTAGTTTTTCTGTCAGTTCTGTGGTGCTGGCTTCCACCAGATTGACACGAACTGCCGGATATTTTTCTGTGAAGCGGGACAGTATGGGGGGAAGAATATGGGAGGCAAACAGGTTGGTGGCCCCAATGGAGACGGAGCCGATTTTCAGGTCATTGATATCATTTACAAAGTTTTCGAAGCTCCGTTCCACGTCCATGACCTGTTCAATGGCCCGAATATATTGCTGGCCAAATTCTGTCAGCTGAATCGGGTTTGTGCTTCGGTCAAAGATGGGAAAGCCCAGGCGCTGTTCCTCTTTTTTTACGGCGGCGCTGAGAGAGGGCTGAGAAATATACAGATTTTTTGCAGCTTTTGAAAAATTCATTTCTTTATACACTTCATAGATATAATGCATGGATTGAAACATAAAATCCTCCCTGTATTATAGGCTAACGTCTATAGTAAGTATACTGCTATAAGTATTTGAAACTATTTTAGGCCGACTCTATAATGAAATCAAGCAAAAGAAAGAAAAAAAGGGACGAAACGAAAAAAATCAGAGGAGAAGGTTGAAAATGAAGGAAAATACAAAATTCAGATTGGAGCATGATTCCATTGGAACGAAAGAAGTTCCGGCAGATGCTTATTACGGCGTGCAGACGCTGCGTGCGTATGAGAATTTTTACATTACAGGACTGAAAATGCATCCTGAGTTGATCAATAGTGTCAGTCAGATTAAAAAGGCGGCGGCCATTACGAATTTCGAGGTTGGTGAGCTGGATAAGAAACGTACCGATGCCATCGTAAAAGCCTGTGATGAGATTTTGGAAGGAAAGCTTCACGACCAGTTTATCGTGGATCCCATTCAGGGAGGCGCCGGAACTTCCCTGAATATGAATGCCAATGAGGTTATTGCTAACCGGGCAATTGAAATTTTGGGAGGAGAAAAGGGAGATTATTCTATTGTAAATCCCAATGACCATGTGAACTTTGGCCAGTCTACCAATGACGTTTTTCCTTCCTGTGGAAAGATGGCGGCTTTGAAGCTGCTTTCCAACGCGCAGGCAGAGCTGGTTCGTTTGGAAAAAGCGCTGGAGAAAAAATCTCAGGAGTTTGATCATGTTATTAAGATGGGAAGAACTCAGCTGCAGGATGCGGTGCCCATCCGTCTGGGACAGGAATTTCATGCTTACAGCACGGCAATCAAACGGGATATCCGGCGTTTTGAGAGCGCTAAGGAGGAAATTAAATGCCTGAATCTGGGCGGAACCGCCATCGGAACGGGACTTAATGCGGATGTTCAGTATTTCCAGAGGGTGGTAAAAAATATTTCAACTCTGTCTGGTCAGGATCTGGTGCAGTCCTATGATTTGATTGATGCGACACAGAACCTGGACAGCTATGCCTATGTGTCTGGTGTAGTTAAGACTTGTGCTGTCAATGTGTCGAAGATTGCCAACGACCTGCGTCTGATGTCGTCCGGACCGAAAACAGGTCTTGGTGAAATCAATCTGCCGGCAAAACAGAACGGTTCATCCATCATGCCCGGAAAGATTAACCCGGTTATTCCGGAGGTGGTAAACCAGGTGGCATTTAACATCATTGGAAATGATACGACCATTACCATGGCAGCCGAGGCAGGCCAGTTGGAGCTGAATGCATTTGAACCGATTATTTTCTATAATCTGTTCCAGTCGATTGAGACCCTTACTTCGGCAGTGCGCACATTTATTGATAACTGTATTGTAGGAATTACGGCCAATGAGAAACGGTGCCGGGAAATGGTGGACGGAAGTATCGGAATTATTACGGTAATCTGCCCATATGTGGGATACGAAACAGCAGCGGAAATTGCAAAAGAGGCATTGAAGACGAATCAGCCGGTTCGAAAGCTGATTTTGGAAAAGGGGTTATTCAGCGAAGAACAGTTGGATAAGATTTTGAACCCGTATACCATGACAGAGCCGGGAATTTTGGGCAAATAGGAGGAGAGGGACATGACAGGAGAAAGCCTTCAGGAAAGAGCACTGAAGCTTCATTATGAATTGAAGGGGAAAATAGAGGTAATATCCAGAAAATCCATTGAAACGCGGGAGGATTTATCGCTCCTCTATACGCCGGGAGTGGCAGAGGCCTGCCGCAAGATTGAAGAGGATCCGGAACTGTCCTTTCATCTGACCCGGAGATCGAATCTGGTGGCAGTCATTACGGATGGAACAGCGGTTTTGGGACTGGGGGATATAGGGCCGGAGGCTGCCATGCCGGTAATGGAAGGGAAATGTGCTCTTTTTAAGGAATTTGCGGGGATAGATGCGTTTCCGCTGTGTATAAGTTCAAAAAATACGGATGAAATTGTGGATACGATTGCCCGGATCTCCAAGAGCTTTGGAGGAATCAATTTGGAGGATATTTCTGCCCCCCGCTGTTTTGAGATTGAAAAACGCCTGAAGGAACGGTGTGATATTCCCGTATTTCATGATGATCAGCACGGAACAGCCATTGCAGTTGCGGCTGCACTTCTCAATGCTGTGCGGGTAACGGGAAAAGAGATGGGGAACATGCAGATTGTTATCAATGGGGCAGGTGCAGCCGGAATTGCCATTGCCTCTATGATTTTGCAGATGGGATTTGGAGAAGTTACGCTTTGTGATATCCACGGCATGATCTGTGAAGGTGATGAGGGTCTGAACGCCGGGCAGGAACGACTGGCCAGAATGACAAACCGGGAGCATCGTCACGGAACCCTGACCGATGCCATGAAAGGCGCGGATGTGTTTATTGGAGTGTCCCGCGGGGGGCTTGTCAGCCGGGAGATGGTGGCTTCCATGAATCATGGGATTGTATTTGCCATGGCGAATCCGATTCCGGAGATTGCGCCGGACGAGGCACTTGCGGCTGGGGCGGAAGTCGTGGGGACTGGCCGTTCGGACGATCCGAATCAGATCAATAATGTTTTAGTATTCCCGGGCATTTTCAAAGGAGCCCTGGCAGTGGGGGCAGCAGAGATTACGGAAGAAATGAAACAGAAGGCAGCGTATGCCATTGCCGGTCTGGTGCCGGATGAGGAGCTTCGACGGGATCATATTCTTCCGTCGCCGTTGGATAAGAGTGTTGCTGATGCGGTAGCGGCTGCGGTGTCCAGGGAGGCGGTCGAAAAAGGGATTGCAAGACGGAAAAAAATATTTTATGATTAACTAGTAACTATTCAGGACGGCGGGAAATCTGGCGCAAAAAGATGTGTCAAGCTTGCTTGCAGACAGCTTTTTGCGCCAGATTTCACATCGGCGGAACAGTTGAATTATGAAATATAAGTACAGATATAGTTGGGAGTGATACAATGCGAGAGATAAATGTACAGGAAATTACTAAAAATATCAGGGAGATGTGTATTGAGGCAAATCATTTCCTTTCTGAAGATATGAAAGAAGTATTTGAGAAAGCAGTCAACTCGGAGAAATCCCCGTTGGGCTGTCAGATCCTGGGACAGCTGAAGGAAAATTTGAAAATTGCCGGAGAAGATATGATTCCGATTTGCCAGGATACTGGTATGGCAGTAATATTTATCAAAGTGGGACAGGAGGTACATTTTACTGGAGGTTCTCTGAATGAAGCGATTCACGAGGGGGTTCGTCAGGGGTATGTGGATGGCTATCTGCGAAAATCCGTAGTAAGGGATCCCATTGAACGTGACAATACAAAAGATAATACTCCGGCAATTATCCATTGTGAAATCACGGAGGGTGATAAAGTTGATATAACTGTGGCTCCAAAGGGATTTGGAAGTGAAAATATGAGCCGTGTTTTCATGTTGAAACCGGCGGATGGAATAGATGGTGTAAAAGAAGCCATTCTCACAGCAGTGCGAGATGCCGGGCCCAACGCCTGTCCTCCGATGGTGGTTGGCGTGGGAATCGGTGGAACCTTTGAGAAATGCGCTCTGATGGCGAAGCATGCGCTGACCCGTGATCTCCGGGAAGAAGCTCAGATTCCTTATGTGCGGGATCTGGAAAAAGAGATGCTTGAAAAAATCAATGGCCTTGGGATCGGTCCTGGCGGTCTGGGAGGAAGCACGACGGCGTTGGCGGTGAATATCGAAACGTATCCCACTCATATTGCGGGGCTTCCTTTGGCGGTAAATATCTGCTGTCACGTAAACCGCCATGCTCATCGGGTAATTTAAGAAATATATGGAAGGAGAGGTCAGGATGGAAAAACGAATTAAAGCCCCAATAGCTCGGGAAACATTAAAAAGCCTGCGTGCGGGAGATTACGTATATATAGACGGAACAATTTATACAGCCCGGGATGCAGCTCATAAGCGAATGACAGAAGCGCTGGAGAATGGGCAGGAGCTTCCTTTTGATATAAATGGAAATGTTCTCTATTATATGGGACCGTCTCCGGCCAGAGAGGGACGGCCCATCGGTTCCGCCGGCCCTACCACAGCCAGCCGTATGGATAAATATACGCCGCGTCTGCTGGATTTGGGAATGGGGGCTATGATTGGGAAGGGAAAGAGAAACCAGGCTGTTTTGGATGCAATTGTTCGGAATGGAGCTGTTTACTTTGCAGCCGTAGGAGGGGCAGGAGCTCTTCTTTCGAAGTGTATTGTGGCTTCGGAGGTTATTGCCTATGATGATCTTGGTACTGAGGCAATTCGGAAACTGACAGTGGAGCGATTTCCGGTTATCGTTGTCATTGATTCTCAGGGAACAAATCTCTATGAAGAGGTGTTAAAAGCATCACAGCAGGAGAAGTAAATATAAAAAGAACGGTCTGGGATAAAGGGAAAAGCTGCTGTCCGGGACCATTACAGATAAATTATGAAAATATAGAAAAATATGCTTGACAAGCCGGAAGGCATTTAGTATAATTAGGTACGCGTCTGACAGCAGGATTGTCAGTGCGATGGAGAAATACTCAAGAGGCCGAAGAGGCGCCCCTGCTAAGGGTGTAGGTCGGGCAACCGGCGCGAGGGTTCAAATCCCTCTTTCTCCGCTCTTTTTGAAAGAAAAACAGAAAAATAAAATTAAAAAAGTGCTTGACATTGATTTGGTTTTATGATAAACTATTCTGGCTGTCTGAAAGACAGAATATCTTGAAAAAAGAAAATAAAAAAGTTGTTGACAAAACAGAAAACTTATGATAGACTATAAAAGTTGCTGCTGAGAACAACAACAGAGAGAACCTT
>CALAAS010000049.1 GCA_937885015.1 uncultured Clostridium sp. | reverse complement strand
GCGTGTTCGGGACTTGCACCCGTTAGAGCGCGCCCATGGCGCGCAAACCAAAAAAGAGAGAGCTGCAAAGCATCCTCTTTTCGCTGTTTTGCAGTTCTCTCTCGAATATTTTCCTTTTTTATATGGCTTCTGTACGGTTCTTACCGCTCTTCCCGGAAATAATTGACACCCAGGTGTGCCGGGATATGACCGCTCTTGTTCTTATTCTTCCGCATGGATGCAAATACCAGAACCAGGGCGGTAATCAGGAAGGGCAGTGCATCAAAAAACGCCGTCGGAATTGCGTACGTATTTTTGGGCACATAATACTTCAGGACGCGGAGCGCACCGAAAATAAAGGAGCCATAAATTACATTGACCGGTTTCCAGGCCGCAAAGATAACCAGCGCCACGGAAATCCAGCCAAGACCTCCCACGCTGTCCCTCAGCCACACGCCGCTGTTAATAATCATGGAACAGTAGGCACCGCCGATTCCGCAGATTGCACCGGACAGAAGGATATTGATATATCTCCACTTGGTTACCTCGATTCCCGCTGCGTCCGCCGCCGCCGGATTTTCACCGATGGCCTGGACATTCAGTCCAATCTGGGTCTTGTAGAGGTAAATTCCGGCCAGAATGGCAATAGCCAACCCCAGATAGACAAAGGGATTGTAGGAAAACAGCAGCTCTCCCAGAACCGGAATATCACTGAGTCCCGGAATATTGATGTTCCGCATCTGTGCCGTAATGTTCTCCGGAAGCTTCAGCGTACCGCCCTCGGAGCGCTCCAGCATAAAGACACCGACAAAGTTGGACAGACCCACACCAAAAATCGTCATGGTAAGTCCCGTAACGTTCTGATCTGCCATAAAGGTGACCGTCAGAACTCCGTAAATCAGCGCCGCCGCCATTCCGGCCGCCGCTGCCGCCAGGATCGCAATAAAAAAATTATCTGTAACATAACCGGCCATAAAACCGGCACAGGCGCCGATGGACATCATTCCCTCCACGCCCAGATTCAGATGTCCCACCTTCTCACTGAGAATCTCTCCCACCGTTCCGAACAAAAACGGCGTGCCCGCCAGTACAGCGGCCACCAGAAACTTAATTACAATCTCACTGCTCATGAGCGGCGCCTCCTTTCCCCCGGAACACAAACCGGTAGCGGATGAAAAGCTCACATCCTAAAATGAAAAACAGAATAATTCCCTGCAGCACATCGGCACAGTCCGAAGAAAGACCAAAGGTAGACTGAACCACGCTGCTTCCCTTTTCCAGAATACTGAACAGAACCGTGACCAGAAGGATGGCCCCTGGTTTCAGCTGTGCCAGCCATGCTACAATAATCGCCGTAAATCCAACACCGCCGGCCACCGCTGTAGTCAGTGTCACGTCTGATCCTGTTGCCTGTACCATCCCTCCGATTCCGCAGACGGCACCGGAAAGAAACATGGTCCGCAAAATGACCTTTTTCACATTCATGCCGGCATAGCGGGCTGTCTCCTGACTCTCGCCCACCACGCTGATCTCATAACCCTGTTTGGACCGTTCCATATAGACCCATACCAGCACCACCAGCAACAAAGCCACAATCCATCCAAATTGAACGCCAAAGACCTTATCCAGCGCCGCATTTTTATCGAAACGGGCAATCTTTGCATACCCCTGGGATCCCGGATCTCTCCAGGGACCTTCCCGCAAAAATACGATCACATTGAGTGCAATGTAGTTCAGCATCAGGGTAAACAGCGTCTCATTGGTATCATATTTCGTTTTAAACCAGGCCGGAATCAGTCCCCAGAGTCCGCCTCCCAGAGCACCGGCAAGAAACATCACTGCCACCAGGAGCCAGTGGTTCCATCCTGCATGGAACAGAGCAAAATAGGAAGCAAAAACACCGCCCATAATGATCTGTCCCTCTGCGCCGATATTCCAGAAACGCATCTTAAATGCCAGCGTTACGCCCAGTGAAGAAATCAGCAGCGGAATGGCAATCTTTGCAGTGGCCTGAATCGCCATTTTACTTCGCAGTGCTCCTGTCAGAATGGTCTGGTAAATCACAAATGGATTCTGGCCGATAATCAAAATAAACAGGCCTCCGGCTACCAGAGCCAGAAGGATTGCCTCCAGACGGAGAATCAGTGTTTCTTTACTTCCCAGTTCCGCTTTCTTTACCACGCGGATCCATGGCTCCTTCATGCCTTCTCCCCCTCTCCGTCACTTTCTTCACTCTTATCTGCGTCCGGACTGTTTCCTTTATCATTTTTCCCGCTCTTATCCTGCTTTTTCAAAACGACATCGGCATCCGTTCCCGTCATCATCAGACCAATCTGCTCTTTGGTAACGGCCTTCGCATCCACCACGCCGGTAATCCGGCCATGGCAAAGCACCATGATCCGGTCTGACAGTTCCAGTAATACATCCAGATCCTCGCCGATGTAAACTACCGCCACGCCTTTTTTCTTCTGCTCATTGAGCAGGTCATAAATCGTATAGGAAGAATTGATATCCAACCCCCGCACTGGGTATGCCGTGATCAGAACCTGCGGACTGGATTCAATCTCCCTGCCCAGCAGAACCTTCTGCACGTTTCCACCAGACATCAGGCGAACCGGGGTATCCACCCCGGGCGTCACAATCCCCAGCTTGTCTATCAGCTTTTCCGCCAGTTCTCTGGCAGGCCCCCGCTCTACGAAAGGCCCCTTTGCCTCGGAATAAGACTTTAAAAGCATGTTATCCACCATACCCATGGAGGCCACCAGGCCCATGCCCAGACGGTCCTCCGGTACAAAACTCATGCTGATCCCCAAACGGATGATTTCCGCCGGCGTCTTTCCCAGAATATTTTCTTTATGATACAGGATCGCACCTTTTTTCGCTGCCATCAGACCGGTCAGAGTCTCGCAGAGCTCCTTCTGACCGCTTCCGGCCACACCGGCCACGCCCAGGATCTCCCCGGTACGGATTTCAAAGGAAATGTCATCCAGAGCCCGTGTCCCATCGCTCTTATCCACGGTCAGATCCACCACTTTTAAAATCGTCTCCCGATTTTCCATCTGAGGGCGTTCAATATTCAGGCTCACAGAGCGGCCCACCATCAGCTCTGTCAGCTTCTGCTCATCACAGTCCTTCGTCAGAACCGTCTCAATGCTCTTTCCCTTCCGGAGAATAGTAACCCGGTCACTGATGGAAAGCACCTCATGGAGCTTATGGGTAATAATGATAATGGCACACCCCTGTTCCTTCATCTTCCGGAGAATGACAAACAGACGCTCCGTCTCCTGAGGGGTCAGAACCGCGGTGGGTTCATCCAGAATCAGGATCTTTGCGCCTCTATATAATACCTTCAGAATCTCGACCGTCTGCTTTTCGCTGACCGACATATCGCAGATTTTCTTCTCAGGTTCAATTTCAAGTCCAAAGGAACGGCTCATTTCCTCAATTTTTTCTTTCAGAGCCCTGCGGCTCATCCGTTTCCCCGTTGTTCCCAGCACAATGTTATCCATGGCGCTGAAAATATCCACCAGTTTAAAATGCTGATGGATCATACCGATTCCCAGATTTCTGGAATCCACCGGTGAATTGATGGACACCTCATTTCCGCCAATCCGGATGCTTCCTGAATCAGGATGGTAAATACCGGAAAGCATATTCATCAGCGTCGTTTTGCCGGAACCATTCTCCCCCAAAAGCGCCATGATTTCCCCGTATTTTACAGTCAGATTGATTTTGTCATTGGCCACCACGCTGCCGAAAACCTTCGTGATCTGCCTGCACTCAATGGCATACTGTTCTGTCATATCGTCACCTCAAATCAGAAGGGCGCCGCAAATGAGAATCTGTTACCATCCACCATTTGAAACGGCGCCCTTTCGCGTCCGCGCTGCACCGCGCGTACTATTCCTTATTTCTCAACAACGTTCTTGAAGTACCAGTGAATATTTCCGGTAATGTCTGCGTCAGACATCGGCTCGCCCTCGGTGCCGATGGTAGAACCGTCATTGCACTCGATTACGCCGTCAAAAACATCCCACTCGCCAGATTCCATCTTAGCTCTGGCCTCTTCAATCTTCTCAGCAGTGCCCTCTTCGCAGAGATCAGAAAGCGGAGCCAGGTCTACCAGACCCTCCTTCAGACCGCCAAAATAATTTTCACCGGTCCAGGTTCCGTTGATTACATTCTCCACTGCGTAAGTGTAATAAGCGCCCCAGTTCCATACGGTAGAAGTCAGGACTGCCTTCGGCGCATCTTTGCTCATATCAGAGTTATAACCAACGCCGAATACACCAGCCTCTTCTGCTGCCAGCTGCGGGTTCGGGGTATCGCAGTGCTGTCCGATCACATCACAACCCTCGTTAATCAGGGCAACGGCTGCCTGCTTCTCCCCCTCCGGATCATACCAGCTGTTGGTGGTCTTGATATAAACCTCTGCATCCGGGTTTACAGAATAAACGCCCATGGCAAATGCGTTGCATCCGCCGGTAACCTCTGCATTATCCTTGCCCCAGGCACCTACATAGCCAACCTTGTTGGATTTTGTCTTAAGACCTGCCGCAATACCGGTCAGGTAACGGGACTGGTAAATCCTTCCAAAGTAATTATTAAAGTTCTTTCCGTTTGATTTATAGCCAGTTGCGTGGGAGAAAATAACCTCCGGGAATTCCTCTGCCAGTGCCTCGCAGGCATCCATATAACCCCAGCTGGTGGCAAAAATAATCTGGCATCCTTCCTCCACACACTCACGCATTGCCGTGTCAATGGCGGTCTGATCGTCGTCCGCAATATTGTTCTTACGGATTACCTGGCTGTCATCCACACCCAGCGCCTCTTCCATGGCAATCAGTCCCTGATCGTGTGCGTAGCTGTAACCGGATCCGTCTGCCGGATTTCCGATATGAATTACACCGATCTTCAGGTCTTCCTTGGCAACTGCCGGCATCACACCCTCAGCTGCTTCGCTCTCTTCGCCAGCCTCAGCAGCCGCCTCGGTGCCTGCTGCCTCTGTCTCTGCACCCGTCTCTGCTGTTTCCGGTGCTGGAGCGGAAGAGCAGCCTGCGCATAAGGACAGAGCCATTGTTGCGCTCAGTAATACGCTTACTACTTTCTTCATGTTCCTTCCTCCTTAAAACCATTAAATAAATGTGAATCCGGAGTTAATTATTACATTTTTATAAAGGATTTGCAAGCAGTTTCGCGCATTTTGTCAACATTTCGCCTACTTTGTCTGTTTTTTTACCGCCTGCATCTCTGAATCGGTTTCCTTTGCCGTTGGCTCCAGGCCAGCTTCCGCCGCCGGAATTTCCAGATCAGCTTCCTTTACCGGAACCTCGGGAACATTTTTCTCCTTCTGTCCCTTCAGGATATCCATAAACTCCTCGCCCGTGATAGTTTCCTTCTCCAGAAGATAAGCTGCCAGCTCATGGAGTTTCTCCTCGTTTCCTGTGAGAATCTCTCGTGCCTTCTCATAGGCCCGCTTTACCATGGCGATTACTTCCTCGTCAATCCTGGTTGCTGTCTGCTCCGAGCATGCCAGAGATGCATCTCCTCCCAGATAAGCGTTATTGATCGTCTCCAGCGCCACCATTCCAAACTGGTCGCTCATACCATATCGAGTTACCATGGCCCTGGCAATCTTCGTCGCCTGTTCAATGTCATTGGCAGCTCCCGTTGTGATAGAATGGAAAATCAGCTCCTCCGCTGCACGACCGCCCGTCAGAGTCACAATCTTATTGAATGCCTCATCCCGGCTCATCAGGAATCGCTGGCCCTCTTCCACCTGCATGGTATAACCCAGCGCGCCTGAGGTACGGGGAACAATGGTAATCTTATGCACCGGCGCGGAATTGGTCTGCAGAGCTGCCACCAAAGCGTGGCCAATCTCATGATAAGAAACAATCTTCTTCTCATCCACGGAAACACCTGCGTCCTTCTTCTGATACCCCGCAATTACTGTCTCCACGCTTTCCTCCAAATCCTGCTGGGAAACGGTCTTACGGTTCATCCGGACAGCCCGCAGAGCTGCCTCATTGACAATGTTGGCAAGTTCCGCACCGCTGGCGCCGCTGGTAGCTCTTGCGATTGCATTGTAATCCACAGTCTCATCCAGTTTCACCTTCTGAGCATGGACCTTTAAAATTGCCTCCCGTCCCTTCAGATCCGGCAGTTCCACCGGTATTCTCCGGTCAAAACGGCCCGGACGGAGCAGCGCCTTATCCAGAGACTCCGGGCGGTTGGTAGCCGCCAGAATGACAACACCCTTCCGGCCGTCAAATCCGTCCATCTCTGTCAGAAGCTGATTCAGTGTCTGTTCCCGCTCGTCATTTCCGCCCATTCCGCCGCCGTCACGCTTTTTACCAATGGTATCTATCTCATCAATAAATACGATACAGGGAGCCTTTTCATTGGCCTGTTTAAACAAATCCCGAACCTTGGCCGCTCCCATTCCCACAAACATCTCCACAAATTCAGAACCGGAAATAGAGAAAAACGGAACGTGTGCCTCACCGGCCACCGCTTTCGCCAGCAGTGTCTTTCCGGTTCCGGGAGGTCCAACCAGCAGCGCACCCTTAGGAAGTGTGGCACCGATTTCCGAATATTTTTGAGGATTGTGAAGAAAATCCACAATCTCCTGCAGCGCCTCCTTCGCCTCCTCTTCGCCAGCCACATCCCGGAAGGTAAGGCCAGTTTCAGACTCCGCATAGATCTTGGCGTTGGACTTTCCAAATGTCATGGCATTTCCGCCGCCCATCCGCTTCATCATAGAACGGCTCATCAGCTGTCCCACCACCACAAACAAAATCAGGGGAAGAATCCAGGTCAGTAAAAAATTAAGCAGCGGCGAAGCCTGCGTCTCAATCTCTGCACTGTACTTCACATCTTTGCCATCCAGCAGCTCATAAAGATTCAGTCCCGGCATGCTTCCGGTCTTATATGTCCCCACACTCCACGGACCATTGGTCCCGTCTGACTTCAGGGTAAATAAAATCTCATTGTTCGTTGTCACACAGACCTCATCCACGTTATTTTCCTTCAATTCCTCCGTGAACTGATCAAAGCGCACCTCCTCTGTCCGATCCATCATGGACGGAAAGAGAAAAATATTCAGCAGCATAACAATCAACATAACCATTCCATAATAATATAGAAATGATCTTCTTGGCGGCTTACTGCCATTCACATTCTGATTCATCTGTTTTCTCCTTTTTTATAATATTCCCAAGTTGCGTTACCCATAATCGTCGGAGTTTCGTCTGAAACTCCATCACTTTTATGACACTCTTCCAACTTAGTTTCTTATATACATGATTTGTTTATATTTGTCAATAAGCAATAGTAAATATTTATTTACTTTTTATAATTGTTGACCATCGCACTAAAATATGCTACGATATAGCCAGTTTCAGGGAAAAATGCGCCATAAAGGGAGGTTTGTACATGATTAAACAGGACAGTAGTACTCTGGAATCCATTATCCAGGCAGCCCGGTCCATGTCGGGCATCCCCAAATCGGCTCCCAAACCAGAGCCTAAAGCTCCGCTTCCGTCAGAGGCCACTGCCACACCGGACACCGTTTCCGCATCCACGTCTGCAAACAGGCTGGAATCGCCGGCGAAAACACCCGTTTCACTCCATACCGTTGGAATCCATTTTCTGGAATTTGCCGTTGCCTTCCTGACTCTGTCCAAATGTCAGTATCAGCAGGACTGCGGACTGAAAGTAAATTCGCTGGCCTTTTTTACCCTCATTGCCCTGGACAGCTGGGCCAATGAAGATTTTACCATGTCAGAGTTAGCCGAAAAGCTGCAGATTACCAAACAGCAGCTCTCTCGCCTCATCAATGATCTGGAGGAAAAGGGACTGGTGGAGCGAATTCACGATACCGCCAACCGGCGCCGCGTCTATATCCGCATCTGCAACTCTGGAAGGCAGGTCATGAATTCCCTCAAGCAGGATATGCTGGCCTCTACGCTCCATGGCCTGCGCGCCTATAGTCCGGCTGAACTTGCCCAAATGGATGCCTGCATCTGCCGCCTGGTGGAGCTCATGGAAAAGTTCAATACCGAACCTTCCGGAGAATGCTGATTTTTTCAGGACACGCTCCGGAAGGTTCTTCCAAATGCGGCATAAATTTTGCAGAAAATCTTCTGAAAAATCTTCTGTTTAAAGCAAAACAGCAAACAATTTGATGTTATATCATTCCTTTTACATCTTTTCTTTGTATAGGATTGTATTTTCGCGTATGCAATGATATAATATCTCCGCTCAGATAAAATCCTCCTCTCCTCTTTACCATGTATATTTGAACGGAAAGGAAGATTTATATGGAATCCAAAAACAAACAAGAGCGCACCTGCCGGCGAGGCCTGAGCCAGACCCGCATAAAAAGTATCTGTGAAGAATTTTATAACAACCTGATTTCAAGAAACATGTCTGAAAATACGGCGGACGCCTACACACGTGCAGTCCGCCAGTTCTTTTCCTTTTATCCGGAAATTACCCATGCCAATCTCAAACTTTATAAAATTTATCTTCTGGAACACTACAAACCCCAAACGGTCAATCTGCGCATTCGCGCTATGAACTCCTACATCGAATTTCAAGGACTCCACCCAGGCCATATCCCCATGATTCGAGTCCAGCAGAAAACCTATCTGGACAATGTAATCAGCGAGGCCGATTACGAATATTTGAAAAAATGCCTTCTCCGCGACAAACAGTACCTCTATTATTTTATTATCCGATTTATGGCAGCCACCGGGGCCCGGGTCAGTGAGGTCGTTCAATTTCAGGCAGAGGATATCTATGCCGGTTATAAAGATATTTATTCCAAAGGCAATAAGCAAAGGCGTATCTATGTCCCAAAAAAGCTGCAGGAAGATGCCGCCCGGTGGCTCCAGGCCACCTGCAGAAATAAAGGCTGCATCTTTTTGAACCGCTACGGAAACCCCATCACCCCCAGCGGTATCCGAAGCCAGCTGAAACATCTGGCTTCAGCCTACGGAATGAGTCCGGACGTTGTCTATCCCCACTCCTTCCGCCATCGCTTCGCCAAAAGCTTCATCGAAAAATGCGGCGATATTTCTCTTCTGTCCGACCTTTTAGGACACAAAAACCTGGAAACCACCCGGATTTACCTGCGCCGCTCCAGCAGCGAACAGTACGATCTGGTCAATCGAATTGTCAACTGGTAGAAAGGAGGACTATCCCTTGAAACAAAAAAAGGCTCCCGCCTCTCCTCACTCCCGCCCGGGCAGCATCGAAATGTATTGCCTCGCTCTGGAAAAGCAGGGACGCGCTCCCAAAACAATCCGCGCTTATACCCGGGCCGTCTCCCTTTTTTTCCTCCATTTTGATCGCCTTACCCTCCAAAACCTGGCTGCTTACCGCGCCTGGCTCATCGCCTCTTACCCGGCCAGCACCACCAATGTCCGTCTCTGCGGCATGAACCGCTATCTGGATTACCTCTGTACCTGCAACTGTCTCCCACAGGAGCTAATACTGACTCCAGCTCTGCCACCGGCTCCAGCTTCCGCAGGCAATGACTCCAACCCCTCCGGATCTCCCTTCCATCAGGGACGGGACGGTCTTTATCGCCTCCGGCCGGTAAAGATGCAGAAACACACCTATCTGGATAACGTCATTTCCCAACGGGATTACGAAAAGTTGAAGAGACGCCTGAAAAAAGATGGCGAGCTGTACTGGTATTTCGTTGTACGCTTTCTCGGGGCCACCGGAGCCAGAGTCAGCGAGCTTTTACAGATTAAGCTGGAAGATCTGGAGCTGGGATATCTGGATCTCTATTCCAAAGGCGGAAAGGTACGGCGCCTCTTTTTCCCCCGCACCCTCTGTCAGGAGGCATTACCCTACTTTTCTGCCCGTGGAGTTGACAGCGGCTTTATTTTCCTAAACCGCCGCGGGACCGTCATCACTGCCCGCGGCATCGAACTGCAGCTAAAAAAATACGCCGTCCGCTACCGGATCAATCCAGACACGGTTTATCCCCACTCCTTCCGCCATCGCTTTGCAAAAAACTTTCTGAAGCGCTTCAATGACATTTCTCTTCTGGCAGACCTCATGGGCCACGACAGCATCGAAACCACCCGTATCTATCTGACTCGGTCCAGCCAGGAGCAAAAATCTCTCATTGACCGGATTGTGACCTGGTGAAACCTTTTATGCGCAACAAGAAAGAAGCTCGCCCGCGAGCTTCTCCGCCTGCGGCGGGTCGCTTTTGCGGCAAAATTTCTCTCCGCCGCATGGCGATCCTCGCGGAGCGTTTTTAATTGCATAGGAAGCAATTTCCTATGCAATTAAAAGAGGGGGCTGCAAAACTGAAACCATCAGCCTTACAGCGCCCTCACAGCCTAAAACATAAGTAAAATTATGGAAACATCTTTCATCAAAGAACTTTCCCTAAAAATGCCTTTAAGCGATCGCTCTTTGGATTCTCAAAAAATTCCTTCGGCTCATTTTCTTCGATAAAATTGCCGCCTTCCATGAACATCACGCGGGTCGCCACTTCTCTGGCAAAACCCATCTCATGGGTTACCACCACCATGGTCATGTGTTCCTCTGCCAGCTGGCGCATAACATTTAATACCTCTCCTACCATCTCCGGATCCAGCGCGGAGGTTGGCTCATCAAACAGCATTACATCCGGATGCATGGCAAGCGCACGGACAATCGCCACACGCTGTTTCTGCCCACCGGACAGCTGAGCCGGGTATGCAGACGCCTTTTCCTGAAGACCGATCCGTCCAAGAAGCTCCATGGCCTCTTTTTCTGCCTCTTCCCGACTTTTTTTCAGAAGCTTTATGGGAGCCAGCGTCATATTATCCAAAATTGTCATATGGGGAAACAGGTTAAACTGCTGAAATACCATGCCCATTTTCTGGCGCAGCTTATCAATATCTGCTTTGGCATCCATAATATCCGTTCCCTCCACATAAATATGGCCGCCGGTTGGCTGTTCCAGAAGGTTCAGACAACGAAGGAAGGTGGATTTTCCAGATCCGGAAGGACCGATCACACAAACCACATCTCCTTTCCGGATTGTGGTGGAAATATTGGTCAGTACCTTCAGATCTCCAAATGATTTTGAAAGATCACAGATATCAATCAGGACCTCTTCATTCTGTTTCTTATCGCTCATTTTTTCTGAGGCTCCTTTCCAGGTTCTGTGCAAAGTGATTGAAAATCATCGTCAGTGCCAGATAAATAACGGCTACCGTCAGAAGCGGGGTCCAGGGGTCATACGTTCTGGAGCGAATAATGTCGCCGCCCTTGGTCAGATCCTGCACCGCCACATAACCAGCCACGGATGTCTCCTTCAAAAGAACAACAAACTCGTTGCAAAGCGCCGGCAACACATTCTTGAATGCCTGCGGCATGATAATGTAGCGCATGGTCTGCACGTAATTGAATCCCAGGCTCCGTCCTGCTTCCATCTGTCCCTCATCAATGGACATGATACCGGAACGGAAAATCTCTGCCACATAGGCAGCAGAATTCAGTCCGAACGCAATGATTCCCACAAAAACACCCGAAAAAATTCTCGATACAAAGATACAATAATAGAAAATCATCAGCTGAATCAGAGCCGGCGTTCCGCGAATCACCGTCAGATACACACGACAGATTCCATTGAGAAGCTTCAGCTTTCCCGTCTTGTCGTAAGTGGCGCGAACAATTGCAATCAGCAGGCCCAGCGCTATGCCGATCAGCGTTGCAAACAGAGTAATCAGCAGAGTATTCTTAAGGCCCTCTGCCAGATACATCCACCTGTCATCCTTAACCAGGTTCAAATACAAGGCCTGCTTCAATGTCTCCAATCTTTTTTCCTCCGGTCCTATATTTTTTCTTACAGCGGGTAAAACAGGGCGCCGCAAAATCAATTCCATTCATTTGCAGCTCCCTGTCGTATGATCTTTACCCGTTATCCTTTATGCCTGAATTTCCAGTTTCAGGCATTATCTCTGTCCTTACTCAGCTGTAATGTATTTGTCTACAATCTCATCCAGCTTTCCGGATTCCTTCAGAGAAGCGATGGATGCATTGATGGCATCGAGAAGCTCGGTATTTCCCTTCTTTACAGCGATGGCATACTCTTCCTCTGCGTAGGGAGTCTCCAGGATCTTAAGACCTTCATTCTCCTCTACAAATACCTGAGCCGGCTTGTTGTCAATGATAACGGCGTCAATTTTTCCTGTTACCAGAGACTGTACCGCATCAGCTCCCTTGGGGAATCTCTGTACACTGGAATCGCCAAAATCATCGGTGGAGAAAATGTCACCGGTAGTTCCCTGCTGAACGCCGATCAGCTTGCCGGACAGATCATCCAGAGAAGCAATCTCACTGTCAGCCGTTACAATAACAGACTGTACACCCGTTGCATAGGAATCAGAGAAATCAACCTGCGTCAGACGATCCTCGGTCACTGTCAGGCCTGCTGCGCCAAAATCAGCCTTATCTGCCTGAATCTCCGGGATAATGGAATCGAAAGCTAAATCCGTGATCTCCAGCTCTGCGCCAATTTCCTCGCAGATTGCTCTTGCAATATCCACGTCAATTCCCACAATGTCATTTCCATCATGGTACTCATAGGGCGGGAACTCTGCATTGGTTGCCATAATCAGTTTCTTGCCTGCAAAAGCGCCCTCTGCTGCTGCGTCTCCTGCTTCCTCAGACTCTGCTGCTTCTGTCTCTGCACCTGCGGAAACTGCCTCCGTCTCTGCTGATGTCTCAGCCGTTGTCTCTGCCGGCTTGGAAGAGCAGGCTGTTAAAGATGCCGCCATGGCGGCTGCCAGTGCCAGTGCTGCAAATTTCTTTTTCATAATACGTTCCTCCTCTTTTTCCATCCGGTGCGTTTTATACATTTTTACTTCATTTTATGCATCGGATATGAATAAATATAAATCTCTTCATCTAGGACTACATTATAACTCATTTTCACGAATAATCAAGTCCTAATTTGGATTTTTTTACAGATTTATGTATTTTTATTCATGCTTCAGTTTTCATCCCTGCCTCGCGCCACATTTTGCTTCCGGCCATCTGTCAGAACAGGACTGCCTTCCGTCTTCCGGAAAGCAGTCCTGCAGCTGTCACACTTTATGTTTTTACAAAATCCTCTACTGAATCTCACTGTGGAACTCCTGCAGTGATTTCACTTCCAGATTTCCATTTTTCTTGATACTGCGAAGTGCCTGTACCGTTGCCTTCGCTGCAGCCATGTTGGTAAAATACGGAATCTTCCCCTTTACAGCTGCTTTCCGGATATAGCTGTCATCGCCCATGCCTTTTTTATCCAGAGGTGTGTTGATGATGATGTCAACTTCTTTATTTGTAATCTTATCCAGGATATTGGGGCGTCCCTCATTGATCTTGGCGATCTTCTCCGCCGGAAGTCCCGCCGCAATCATGATATCGCAGGTTCTTCCCGTTCCCATCAGGTCAAATCCACATTCATGGAAGCCGTTTGCCACCTCGATCAGCTCGGCCTTATCTTTATCGTTGACACTCAAAAGAACAGTTCCTTTGGCAGGAAGTCTTGTCTGAGTCGCCTCCTGGGCCTTATAAATTGCCTCGCCCACGTTGGCAGACATACCGAGAACCTCGCCGGTGGAACGCATTTCCGGTCCCAGAACCGGGTCAACCTCCGGGAACATCTTGAAGGGGAATACCGGCATCTTCACTCCGTAATGCGGGATCTTCTTCTCTCTCAGTTCCGGAACCGGAGAAGGCCGTCCCGTCAGTTCAGAGGTCATAATATCCGTAGCCAGTTTAACCATCTTGATATTGCAAACCTTAGATACCAGCGGAACCGTCCGGGATGCTCTCGGATTTGCCTCCAGCACATACACCTCGCCGTCCTCAATGGCGTACTGCATATTCATCAGACCGACTACGTGCATTTCCTTGGCAATGCGGCTGGTGTAATCACGGATCGTGTCAACCTGATCTTTCGTCAGATTTCTCGACGGCAGGATGCAGGCAGAGTCTCCGGAATGAATACCAGCCAGCTCGATGTGCTCCATCACGGCCGGAACAAATACATTCTCGCCGTCGCTGATGGCATCTGCCTCACACTCTGTTGCGTGATGCAGGAAACGATCGATCAGAATCGGACGATCCGGCGTCACACCTACAGCCTCTTTCATATAGTAGGTCAGCGCTTCATCGTCATGAACAACCTCCATGCCGCGGCCGCCCAGAACGTAAGACGGACGAACCATAACCGGATAACCGATCCGGTTGGCAATCTCCAGAGCATCATCCACCGTCACTGCCATTCCAGACTCCGGCATCGGAATCCGCAGCTTATCCATCATAGCCCGGAACAAATCGCGATCCTCTGCCATATCGATGGTCTCCGGCGTAGTTCCCAGAATATTTACGCCGTATTTCTTTAAATCCGCTGCCAGATTCAGAGGCGTCTGGCCGCCGAACTGGGCGATCACGCCCAGAGGTTTCTCCTTCTGGTAAATGCTCAGAACATCTTCAAGCGTCAGCGGCTCGAAGTACAGCTTGTCAGAAGTATCGTAATCTGTAGAAACCGTCTCCGGATTGCAGTTTACGATGATCGTCTCAAAACCCAGCTCCTTCAGCGCAATCGCCGCATGTACACAGCAGTAGTCAAACTCAATACCCTGGCCGATCCGGTTGGGACCGCCGCCGAGGATCATAATCTTTTTGCGGTCGCTGCAGGGACTTTCATCTTTAATATGGTAACTGGAGAAGTAGTAGGCGGAATCCTCTGTGCCGCTTACATGCACGCCCTCCCAGCCTTCCACAACGCCTTCCTTCGTTCTGGCAGCACGAATCTCCTCCTCGCTGACTCCCAGAATCTCACTTAAGTATTTATCAGCAAAACCATCCAGCTTCGCCTGACGCAGCACGTCTGCCGGCGGAATCTGCCCCTTATACTGCATAAGAGCTTCCTCTTCCTCCACCAGTTCCTTCATCTCCTGGATGAAATAGTGCTTAATCTTCGTCAGATCGTAAAGCTCATCCACCGTTGCGCCCTTGCGGAGTGCCTCATACATGATGAACTGGCGCTCGCTGGTAGCCGTATGCAGCATGGAAAGAAGCTCTTTTTTAGACTTCCCATCAAAATCTTTTGCACGGCCCAAACCATATCGGCCGCGCTCCAGACTTCGGATTGCCTTTTGGAATGCCTCCTTGTAGGTCTTTCCGATGCTCATAACCTCGCCGACTGCCTTCATCTGAGTTCCCAGCTTGTCCTCAGCCCCCTTGAATTTCTCAAAGGCCCAACGAGCAAACTTAATTACAATGTAGTCTCCCGTAGGAACATACTGATCCAGAGTCCCATGCTTTCCGCAGGGAATCTCATCCAGAGTCATGCCCGTTGCCAGCATGGCGGAAACCAGGGCAATGGGGAAACCAGTCGCCTTGGAAGCCAGAGCGGAAGAACGGGAGGTTCTCGGGTTAATCTCAATAACGATGTCGCGGTCTGTTTTCGGATCGTGAGCCCACTGTACATTGGTTCCGCCGATTACCTGAATGGCCTCGACAATTTTATAGGATTTCTCCTGCAGACGTTTCTGTACCTTCTCGGAAATCGTCAGCATCGGTGCAGAGCAGAAGGAATCGCCGGTGTGAACACCAAGCGGGTCAATATTTTCAATGAAGCAGACGGTAATCATATTGTTCTTCGCATCGCGGACAACCTCCAGCTCCAGCTCTTCCCAGCCAAGAATGGATTCCTCCACCAGAACCTGGCCCACCATGCTGGCCTGAAGTCCTCTGGCACATACCGTCTTCAGTTCCTCGACATTGTACACCAGGCCGCCGCCTTCACCGCCCATGGTGTAAGCCGGACGCAGTACAACCGGATATCCCAGTTTATCAGCAATGGCAAGCGCATCGTCTACTGTGTAGGCCACCTCACTCCGGGCCATCTCAATGCCCAGGCTTTCCATGGTGTGCTTAAACTCGATGCGGTCCTCGCCTCTCTCAATGGCATCTACCTGAACGCCAATTACCTTTACGTTGTATTTGTCAAGAACGCCTTCTGCTGCCAGCTCAGAGCACAGGTTCAGGCCAGACTGGCCGCCCAGGTTCGGAAGCAGGGCATCCGGGCGTTCCTTTTCAATAATCTGTGCAAGCCGATCCACATTCAGCGGCTCAATATACGTCACATCCGCCGTCTCCGGATCCGTCATGATCGTAGCCGGGTTGGAATTAACCAGAACAATCTCATATCCAAGCTTTTTCAATGCTTTACAAGCCTGCGTGCCGGAATAGTCAAACTCGCATGCCTGTCCAATGATAATCGGGCCGGAACCGATAATCATCACTTTGTGAATGTCGTTTCTCCTCATGTTTTTTCCCTCTCATTGTCTGCAGTTTCCATTTGCAAAATACGGCTTCCGGGTTAAGACCCCATTCAGCCATTATCAGCATTATAATAGAAAAGTGAATCCTTGTAAACCCGGTTTTTTACAAAATCTTCAATTTTTCTCTTTCTTTTTTTCTTCTAATGTGATATGCTAGTAAAGATATACTGGGGTTTTATTTTTACTAAACTCCAAATCACGGAATTTTGCACAAAGAATTCCTCATGTAAGAAAGAGAGCTTTGTATGAAAATATTGGTCATCGACGGCCAGGGAGGCCGTATGGGCCGCGCTATCGTAGAGCAGCTCCGAACTGCCTGTCCGGAGATTTCTCTGATCGCCATCGGCACCAACAGCATTGCCACCGCCGCCATGATGAAAGCAGGAGCAGATGCGGGAGCCACCGGAGAAAATCCGGTTCTCGTCAACAGCCGGGACGCTGACCTCATCATCGGCCCCATCGGCATCGTCATTGCCGATTCCATGCTGGGAGAGATTACACCGGCCATGGCCACCGCCATCGGTTCCAGTCCGGCCCACAAAATCCTGATTCCCGCCGGTAACTACCGTTACTGCCACCATACCCTGATAGGCTGCAGTGACCAGCCCATGGGAGCTTATATCCGGCAGGCCGCCGAGGAAGTTGTCGCCCGGGTCCGCAAAGCGTGAAGTTCCATCCAAAAAACTGCCGCAGCCGGCACTGTCACAGATTCTCCATCCGTGACAGTGCCGGCTGCGGCAGTTTTTATCATCTCAGAAGCGCCCATGCAAAAGACGCCCTGTTTCCTTATCTTCCAGAACCTGGCGTTTCAGCTCTTCGAGACCGGAAAAGCACCGCTCTGGCCGCATAAATTTCAAAAGCTGTACTTCAATCCATTTTCCGTACAGATCTTCATTCATATCATAGAGATAGGTTTCCACACCAGCCGGATGTTCGCCGCGGATGGTGGGTTTTTTCCCGATGTTCGTGATGCTGTTCCAGGTTTTTTCACCGATCCGCGTCCGGGAAAGATATACACCGAAAGCCGGAAGATGCTTCTGAGGCGGAGGAAGAATATTTACCGTGGGAAAACCCAGGGTACTTCCCAGATGGTTCCCATGAACCACCTCCCCGTGAACCATATAACAGTATCCCAGAAGCGCATTGGCTTTCTCAATATTTCCCTTCGCCAGTTCTTCCCGGATATAAGTGCTGCTGATTTCCCGATTCCCGTCCATAGCCTTTTCGACCACAGAAACCTCATAACCATACCGGGGTGCCAGACGCGAAAGCAGCTCCACATCACCGCCTCTCTGGTAACCGAAATGAAAATCGGGACCCGATACCACAGCCCGGGCACGCATCTGTTTTACCAGAATCCGGGATACAAACTCCTCCGGATCCATATGAGCCACTTCCCGGTTAAATGGATACTCCACCAGATAAGCCACACCGGCCTTCCGCAGATTTTCACACCGCTCTTCATTGGTGGTAATCGTTGTCTGCGGCGTCCCCTTTACCAGCGTCCCCGGCGCTGTCTCAAAAGTAAATACCGCCGGGAAAAGTCCCTCTTTCTGATAGTGAAACACTTCCCCCAGAAGCTTCTGGTGTCCCCGATGAAGACCGTCAAATTTCCCCAGTGTCACAGCCGTAGGCTCTTCGATCTGAAATTCTCTGGTTCCGGCAATATACTGCATTTTATTCTCCTCCCAGAAAAATCTTTTCCGGTTTCCACTGTCTCCGGTCACTCTGATATACGTAAAGTCCGATAAAGGTTCCGCTGCTGTCATAGACCCGGAGCCGAATGGTTCTTTCCAGACTCTGCTCTGACGAATCCATTTTTACCGGGCACTCACAGAAATGATCCGGAAACGGATTCCCGTTCCGAAGCATCCGGTCCAGCACCGCGTCTTTGGATACGAAGGCCGGACTGTCCAAAAACATTTCATCCACCGGAATAACCGCCTCTGTGATCCGTCCGGCCTTTACCAGTTCCTCCACCTCCCGCAAGCGCAGGCTGTCCTTCCTCTCAAACCGCTCTACCCGGGTGCGGATCAGGTGTTCCATACAGCCCCCGCACCCCAAAGCCTGGCCGATATCATGGCACAGGGTGCGGATATACGTTCCTTTAGAACAGGTCACCGTCATAGTTACCCGCGGAAGTGTAATCTCCTCGATGGTAAGCTCATAAATCTCCACCGGTCTTGCCGCCCGCTCCACCTCCCGGCCCTCTCTTGCCAGCTCGTAGAGCTTCTTTCCATTTACCTTCAGGGCAGAATACATGGGCGGAATCTGAAGATACGGCCCCACAAACTGCCTGGCAGCCGCCCGGACCGCCTCTTCTGTAATGTTCTCTGTCGTTTTCTCCGAAAGCACCGTTCCCGTAGTGTCCTGGGTATCCGTCTCCACCCCCAGCAGCAGAACAGCCCGATAGGTTTTCCGCTTGTCTGTCAAGAGATCACAGAGTTTTGTCCCCGTACCCAGGCAGACCGGCAAAACGCCTTCTGCAGCCGGATCCAGAGTCCCCGTATGACCTATTTTTTTCTGTTTCAAAATCCCCCGGAGCTTCGCCACCACATCGTGGGACGTGTAACCTGGTTCTTTATATATATTGATTACTCCGTGAATCATATCTGCTCCGCATTCTGCCGGTCCAGCTGCTCCTTCACACAGGCCGCCACCCGGCTGATGACCTCCTGGCTGGCGCCCGAAACGGTACAGCCGGCCGCAAATTTATGACCGCCTCCTCCAAAGCTCTGGGCGATTCGGCTCACATCCACCACCGCATTGGAGCGGAGGCTGACCTTATACTCCTGCTCTGCCTTTTCGTAGATGAAAATGGCACATTCCACCCCCGCCGTAATCCGAAGCTGGTCAATGATCCCATCCAGATCATTGGTATCTGCGCCATACTGCGAAAGCTCTGCTGTACTTAAGGAAGAACAGATACACGCCCCGTTCAGAATAAGCTCTGCATTCAAAAGCGCCTTTCCGAGGGCCTGATTCTGCACATACGTCTTCCGGTAAAAGCTGTCATCAATGATCCGGGCACAGTCCACCCCTTTTTCCATGAGGCTTCCAGCGATCTCCATGGTCCTCCGGGTCGTGGAATTGAACTTGAAAACCCCCGTATCATGGACAATCCCCGTATACAGGCACTCCGCCGTCTCCCGGCTGATGGCCTCCTCCCGGAGCAGTCCGTACACCACCTCACTGCAGGAGCTGGCACCTGGAAGAATATGGTTTTCTTCTGCAAATCCTCCGTTGGTTCTGTGATGATCGATGCAGAGGGTTCGTTTCGCCCTGTCAAAATAGGTGCCATACTCCCCCAGTCGCTCCCGGTCACTGCAGTCCAGGGTAATACACACATCAAAAGGCTCTTTTTCCGCCTGAACTGTCACCTGAATCTCGTCAAAATATCTTAAGTAGGAAAATTTTTCCGCCGGATGATCCAGAACAATCTCCGTCTCCAACTGCGGATACTGCTCCTTCAGGTAGTTATAGAGCCCCAGACTTGTGCCGATACAGTCTCCATCCGGATGAATATGGCCCAGCAGCACAACCCGCCCGGCCCCTTCCAGACACTGCTCCAGAACATTTTTATTCATTCTCTTCCTCATCTCCCGCCTCAGAATCTCTCAGGTTTTCCGTTACCTCATTGATGAGCCGTGTCATGTGGACGCCGTACTCAATGGACTGATCCAGAATAAAGGTAAGCTCCGGCGTATTTCGCAGGTTAATCCGCTTTGCCAGCTGCGTGCGAATAAATCCAACGGCGCTTCGCAGTCCCTGAATCGTATCCTTTCCTGCCTCTTCGCTTCCCAAAACACTGATATAGGCCCTGCAGTATTTCAGATCCGGCGTAACCTCCACTGCCACCACCGTAGTCATGGGGTGGATTCTCGGATCCTTCAGTTCCCGGCTGATGATCGCACTCAGCTCTCTCTGCACTTCACTGTTAATTCTCGTATTTTTAATGCTGTTTTTGCGCATATTCCTGCTGCCTCACTTTCCGCCCCGCGGGGCGCCCCGCAGCTATCAGCGGGGAACCTCCACCATGGCATATGCCTCAATCATATCATCTTCCTGGAGATCATTGAACTTCTCAAACACAAGACCGCACTCGTAACCGGCATTGACTTCCTTCACATCGTCCTTGAAGCGTTTTAAGGATGCCAGCGGGCCGTCGAAAATCTGCTCGCCATCGCGGGTAATTCTTGCCTTGCAGCCTCTCTGGAACTTTCCATCCAGTACGTACGAACCGGCAATGGTGCCCACACCGGATGCCTTGAAAGTCTGACGAACCACCGCGTGACCAATAATCTGCTCCTCGAACACCGGATCCAGCATACCCTTCATGGCTGCCTCCACGTCCTCGATAGCCTGATAGATTACCCGATACAGACGCACATCCACCTTCTCCCGCTCTGCAATGGACTTAGCCGTTGCATCCGGGCGGACGTTAAAGCCGATGATAATGGCATTGGAGGCTGCCGCCAGGCTCACATCCGACTCATTGATGGCGCCGACACCGCCGTGGATTACCTTAATTACCACTTCCTCATTGGAGAGCTTCACAAGGCTCTGTTTTACAGCCTCTACCGAACCCTGTACATCTGCCTTCACAATCAGAGGCAGTTCCTTTACATTTCCGGCCTTAATCTGGGAGAAGAGATCATCCAGGGAAAGTTTCATCTTCGTATCTTCAATCAGTTTATTCTTGCCCTCTGAAATAAACGTCTCCGCAAAGCCTCTGGCCTCTTTTTCATTGTCCGTCTGCACAAATACCTCGCCGGCATTGGGCACGTCATTTAAGCCAAGAATCTCCACCGGCGTGGACGGACCGGCCTCTTTGACGCGGCGTCCCTTGTCATCCATCATGGCGCGGACCTTACCGAAGCATGCCCCAGCCGCAATGGGATCGCCCACATGGAGCGTACCCTTCTGTACCAGAACCGTAGCAACCGGTCCTTTTCCCTTATCAAGCTCCGCCTCTATCACAAGGCCTCTTGCATTCCGGTTGGGGTTCGCCTTCAGCTCTTTTACCTCTGCCGTCAAAAGAACCATTTCCAGCAGCTCCTGGATACCTTCCTTCGTGTGGGCCGATACTGGAACGAAGATGGTGCTTCCACCCCAGTCCTCCGGAACCAGTTCATGCTCAATCAGCTCCTGTTTTACACGCTCAATATTGGCGCTTGGCTTATCAATCTTATTGATAGCAACAATAATCTCAACCCCTGCTGCCTTGGCATGGTTGATTGCCTCGATGGTCTGAGGCATTACGCCATCGTCGGCCGCCACCACCAGGATCGCAATGTCCGTGGATTTGGCACCGCGCATACGCATTGCTGTAAATGCCTCATGCCCCGGGGTATCCAGGAAGGTAATCTTCTGTCCGTTTACCTCCACCATGTAAGCGCCGATATGCTGCGTAATTCCGCCTGCCTCGCGGGCTGTCACATTGGTCTGACGGATGGCATCCAGAAGAGAGGTTTTACCGTGGTCAACGTGTCCCATAACACAGACAACCGGCGGACGGACGATCATATCTTTCTCATCCTCTTCGTCCTCCCGGAGAAGCTCTTCGATTACGTCAACCTTCTCCTCTTTCTCGCAGAGAACCTCAAACTCCATGGCAATCTCTTCCGCCTGATCGTAATCCACTTCCTGATTGATGGTTACCACCTTCCCCTGCAGGAACAGCTTCTTCACAATAGCAGAAGGCTGCAGCTTCATCTTCTCTGCCAGCTCTTTGATGGTAATCGTCTCAGGAATCACAATGGTCTTGATTTCTTCAACCTTTGCCTCTGCCTTCTTCTGAGGCTGCTGTACAGCATTTTTGCTGTTCTTTCCGCCTCTTCCCTGCCTGGAGCGCATCTCCTCCTCGTGGTCAATCTTGTCATATCGGTCATTCTTATATGCATTTTTATTCTGCTTATTATTCTGCGGTTTCTGTACCACCGCCCCGTCAAAAGAAGGCTTGGGAATGGACAGTCCGCCGCGTCCGCCCTGACCGTCGCGGTTCTGATAAGCGCCTCTCTGGCCGTCACGGTTCTGATAGCCGCCTCTCTGGCCGTCACGGTTCTGATAGCCGCCCTGGCCGTCACGGTTCTGGTAGCCGCCTCTCTGACCATCGCGGTTCTGATAACCGCCTCTCTGGCCATCACGATTCTGGTAACCGCCCTGGCCGTCGCGGTTCTGATAGCCGCCTCTCTGGCCATCGCGATTCTGATAGCCGCCTCTCTGGCCGTCACGGTTCTGGTAACCGCCCTGACCGTCGCGATTCTGATAGCCGCCTCTCTGGCCGTCGCGGTTCTGATAGCCGCCTCTCTGGCCGTCGCGATTCTGATAGCCGCCTCTCTGGCCGTCGCGGTTCTGGTAGCCGCCTCTCTGGCCGTCGCGGTTCTGATAGCCGCCTCTCTGGCCGTCACGATTCTGGTAACCGCCCTGACCATCGCGGTTCTGATAGCCGCCTCTCTGGCCATCGCGATTCTGATAACTGCTCTGGCCGTCGCGGGATCCGGCTGTCGGTGCCGCACTCTGCGGTGCCGCTTCCGCTTTCTGGTTCTGAACCGGTGTCGGCGCTGCAGCCTGGCTCTGAACCGGCGCAGACGGACGGTTTCCAGCAGCTGCCGGTGCCGGACGGCTGCCGGTGCCGGACTGACTCTGGGCAGATACCGGACGGTTTCCGCCTCCAGCCTGGCTGCGGTTTCCGGAGCGACCGCGGCTCATCTGAGTGCTGTTCTGCGGACGGTACACGGCCGCAATTCTCTTTTTCGGCGGATCAGCCGGTTTCTCCGCCGCCTGTTTCTCTAATTCTTTTGTCTCTGCCTTTATTGGCTCTTTCCTTATATCTTCCACTCGCTTTGTTTCCGCCTTTCCTGTATCTGATTTTGAAATCGTTTCCGGATGCGCCTCTCCCCGCAGAGAGCGCCGCACCACCGCTGCCTGCTCCTCCGTAATACCGGAGGAATGACTCTTGACATCAAAATGATTTTTCTGCAGTATCTCTAACACTTCTTTATTGGATTTTCCCAATTCCTTTGATAACTCATTGACTCTCATACTCACTACCTCCGTTCCATCTGTTTTACAAGCGCCTTTGAAAATCCGGAATCCAGCACTGCCAGGGAAGCGCGAAACTCCTTTCCCATGGCATGCCCCAGCTCCTCTTTGGTTCCAAATAAATACATCGGGACTTTATAGTAAGTACACAGATTCAAAAACATCTTTCTGGTATTGTCTGACGCCTCTTCCGAGACAATTACCAGGCTGGCTCTTCCCTCTTTGACACTCTTTTCCGTCATAAACTCGCCGCTGGCAATCTTCCCTGCCTTCGTAGCAAGTCCCAGAAGATTCAGCACCTTCTTACGATTCTCCAAGCTGCTCCATCTCCTTTTCCAGAGTTTCATAAACGTCCTTCGGAATGGCCATTTTCAGAGAACGTTCCAGGCCCTTATTTTTTACCGCCTTCCGGTAGCAGTCCATGGAGGGGCACAGATATGCGCCGCGTCCGTTTTTTCTGCCTGTCGCATCAATGACAATGGATTCTTCTGTTGTCCGGAGAACCCGAATCATCTCTTTTTTATTTTTCATCTCCCCGCAGCCAATGCACTGCCGGAGCGGTATCTTTTTTGTACTCACGTTCTATCACTTCCCAATCCATTCATTTTATCCGGCCACCTGTGAAACAGATCATCACTCCTGGCAGCTTTCAGCCTGATTCTCACCGCCGTCTTCCAGATTTTCTCCCGGGACTTCCTCCAGGAAGTCTTCTTCGCCGTTTCCGATCAGCGGTTCGTCTGTATATCCCTCAAAGCCGTCTTCATATCCCATTTCCAGATCATCCAGAAGTCCTGACTCTCTGGCCTGGGTCTCGCTCTTTATATCAATCTTGTATCCCGTCAGGCGGGCAGCCAGGCGGGCATTCTGTCCTTCCTTACCAATGGCCAGGGAAAGCTGGTAATCCGGAACGATTACCTGTGCCTCCCGCTCCTCCTCATCAGCTGCCACCAGAATCACCTTGGCCGGACTCAGCGCATTTTCAATGAGGAATGCCGGGTTCTCATCCCAGTTGATAATATCAATCTTCTCACCGCGCAGCTCGCTTACCACAGCTCCGACTCTGGCACCGTTGACGCCGACGCAGGCTCCCACCGGATCCACATTGGGATCATTGGAGCTCACGGCAATTTTCGTTCTGGAGCCTGCCTCTCTGGCAATGGCTTTAATCTCCACCGTACCGTCCCGGACTTCCGCAACCTCCGATTCAAAAAGGCGTTTTACCAGATCCGGATGAGTTCTGGACACGGTAATTCTCGGTCCTTTATTGGTATCCTTTACCTCCAGAACGTAAAGCTTGATTCGCTCCGTGGGTTTAAAAATCTCTCCCTTTACCTGCTCGCTCTCATTTAAGATCGCATCAATCTTACCCAGATCAATACAGACGTTCCGATTCACATAGCGCTGTACAATTCCTGTCACCACATCCTTTTCCTTGCAGTACCAGTCATTGAAAAGTGCCTTTCTCTCTTCCTCACGAATTTTCTGAAGAATGACGTTCTTTGCATTCTGCGTAGCAATCCGTCCAAATTCTTTGGAATTGATCGAGACATGAACCACATCCCCCAGATCGTACTTGCCATTCAGCATCTTCGCCTCTGCCAGGCTGATCTGCAGCATGGGATCTTCCACGTCCTCCACAACTTCTTTCTCCGCATAGACAGAAAAATCTCCCGTCTCGCGGTTGATGTTGACTCTGACATTGTCGGCCTTTCCGAAGTGGTTCTTGCAGGCTGTCAGCAGAGAATTTTCAATGGCCTCTAAAAGGACGTCTTTACTGACATTATTTTCCTTCTCCAGCACGTTTAACGCTTCAATCAACTCTTTATTCATTTTCTTTTATCCTCCCACCGTCTAAAAATCAAAGGCCAGACGTATTAAAGCAATTCCTGTTTTTTCGAATGCACGCTCGCTTCCGTCTTCCAGCGCGATCGTAACCGTATCCGCATCAAAAGATACCAGCGTGCCTGTAAATTCTTTCTGTTTGTCAATGGGCTTATAGAGGCGCAGCTCCACCTCTTTTCCAACGCTGCGGACAAAATCCTTTTCCTTCTTCAACGGCCGCCCCAGTCCCGGCGAGCTGACCTCCAATATATAGCTATCCGCGATAAAATCCTCCTGATCCAGCCAGTCGCCCAGAAGCCGGCTGATAATCTCACAGTCATCCACGGTAATCCCGCCTTCCTTATCTATATAGCAGCGCAGATACCAGACACCGACCTCCCGCACATACTCCACATCCACCAGTTCAAACTGACGTTCCGCCAGAACCGGCGTCAGCCAGGCCTCTACTCTTGCCTCATACTGTTCTCCTTTTGCCATATCTCCACCACCTTTCCTGTTTTTTCCGCTAAACAAATGGAAAGAGTGGACTTCTGTCCACTCTCTCTAGTCAGTTTATTATGGTATCGCTAAAAGTATAACACCTTTCTTCGGAAAGTTCAAGGAGTTTTTTTCTGCGTTCCCAGAAGCCGCAGTCCACAGTACAGTACCACCGCCTCCCGGAAGGTTCGCGGATCATAGCCGCAGAGACGCTCAATCCGGTTCAGACGATACTGCAGGGTGTTTTTGTGCAGATGCAGCCGCTGGCTGGTCCGGATCAGCGATGTTTCTTCTTCAAAATAAACCTGCAAAAGCGCCAGATCCTCTTCCCCCAGACGCCCCACTGTCTTTTCCAGAAACAATTCCCGGTTTTCCCTGGAAATACCGCTTACTAAAAGGTGCAAGTCCATCTCCTCATACACCGCAAACCCGCCGCCGGCCCCCAGGCTTTCCACTGCCAGCTGGGCCTCCCGGTAGGATTGTTCCTGCCTTTCCAGCTCCCGCAGATTTCCCATTCCAATTCTCACACAGTCTGGATATTGCCCCGCCAGCTGACAGAGCAGCTCCCGCCCGCTATCCCGCTGTCCGGCAGACAGAAGAAGAACATAAGAGTTGGGGTACCAGAACGCATAATAGGGGGATCCACTGGCTTCCAGCATCCGGTAAACCGCCTGCTCCGGCGAAGCTTTTTCCTCCTGCCTCTCCTGAAGCTCCTCTGCCGTATCCGCCGAATCCCGCAGACAGAGCAAAGCCGTACAAAACCGTGTCTGACGCTGCAGCTGAAATTCCTCCAGGAACGCCTCAAACGTCTCCGGACGTGACTCTTCATTTTCCCCCAACAGGCAGCGGAGACGGTAACTCATCCGCTCCCTCCGATTGATCCGTTCCAGATCTGATTCCCTTTCCCGAAGGAGCAGCACTGCGATTTTCCGCGCCAGGCTGCCGTACCTCCTTACCTCCTTTGGATCTCCGCTGATCCCCACCACGCCGGTCACTCTCCCGTGGTAGATGATCGGTACATTGACCCCCTCCTGGGTGCCGGAAAATGCCTCTCTCCTTTCCACTTCAATGACACGGCCCAAAAGCGCAGTCCGACGTCCAATCTCATGAAACCTTCCCACCCTGGCCGCATCGGTACTGGCAATGATAATACCCTCCGCATCAATAAAATTGATATTCTGTCCGCATACATCGCTTACCGCATCCACAATCTGCTTCGCCGTTCTCTGTCGGATCTCCCCCTGTCTATCGCCCATATTTCCCCTCCCTGACACACTCTTTTATGTTATGTATAACATATTTTTCTTTTTTTTTTCTATTTTTTTCATTTTTCAGACCATATTGTTTTCCAAGTATCCATGCTATACTGATTGCAAAGCAATCAAAACAGACGCACACTCTGATTTTTACATGCGCTAGGAAAGGAGTATCCTAATGAAAATAACCGTTGCCATTGACTCATTCAAAGGCAGCCTCTCTTCTCTGGAGGCTGGCCATGCCGCCAGCGCCGGGATTCTGCGGGCGATTCCGGACGCCCGGGTTTCCGTCCGGCCACTGGCAGACGGCGGCGAAGGAACCGTCCGGGCACTTACCGCCGCCATGGGCGGAAAGTTCCGGACGCTGGAAGTTTCCGGCCCTTTAGGAGAGCCAGTTATCAGTGAATATGGGATTTTAGACCTGAACGGCCGTCAGACTGCTGTCATTGAAGCAGCGTCCGCCGCCGGACTGGCTTTGGTCCCCCCAACGCTGCGCAGTCCCATGGTTACCACCACCTTCGGCGTCGGCCAGATGATCCGGGATGCCATCCACCGCGGATGCCGGTATTTTCTCATCGGAATCGGCGGAAGCGCTACCAATGACGGTGGATGCGGAATGCTGGCAGCGTTGGGTTATGAATTCTGGGATCAGGACGGATGCCCCATCGTTTCCGGCGCCCGGGGACTGTCCCATCTCGCCTCCATCTCAGATGCCCATGCCCTACCAGAACTGGCCCAGTGCCATTTCCGTATCGCCTGCGACATCCAGAACCCTCTGACTGGGTCAAGCGGATGCAGCACCATTTTCGGGCCGCAAAAAGGCGCCTCTCCGGAGCAAGTGCTCCAGATGGACGCCTGGATGAAAAACTATGACAGAACTGCAAAAAAAATAAGGCCTGAAGCTGACCCTGATTTCCCGGGTTCCGGAGCCGCAGGAGGACTCGGATACGCGTTCCACACCTTCCTCAACGCTTCGCTGGAACCCGGAGCCGCTATTATTCTGGAGGAAACAAAGCTGAAGGATAATATCCGGGATGCAGATCTTGTGGTAACCGGGGAGGGACGTTTGGACGGCCAGACCATCATGGGAAAAGCCCCCATCGCTGTGGCCCGGCTGGCCAAACAATTCCATAAACCGGTTATTGCCCTGGCTGGATGCGTAAACCCGGATGCTGATCTGTGCAATCAGAATGGCATTGACGCCTTTTTCCCGATCCTGCATCATCCCTGCTCCCTGGAGGAGGCACTGGAACCGCATAACGCCCGCGCCAACCTGGAAGCTGCTGCGGAACAGGTATTCCGGTTGATTCAAACTGCCAGAACGCTTTCATAACCGTTCCAAAAGCTTTTCGGAGGCCAAAGACAGATCCATCCCTCCCCCGCCCTCTGCCACGATCCGAAACATCCTGTCTGCGTCCGTAATCTGGGTTCCGGCCAGCATGGTTACGCCGTACTCCCGCAGCACCGAAGGACACATGGGCGTACTGGCCCCCACTATAATAATTTCTTTCGCATTCCGGCAGGCAGCCAGCAGGCTGTCTGCTGTTTTATTGATAAAGCTCGTTCCTGTCAGAACTACCTTCGTGCATTCCGGAAGGTACTTCTCTGCCTGATCCGCCTCAAGAATCCTTGCCTTTCCGGAAGGACTGCAAGTCTCCGGCTTCTGCTCAAAAATATAAAATGCCCCCGCACTCTGATACTTCCACACCAGCGGGCAGAACCAACCCACCATGCCAATCACATCGTCCTCTCCACAGGATACCTCGGTGGCAATATTGGCCCCGGGCAGGAATCCCCGGTTTAAAAGAGCATTGACTGTCGCCGCCCCGACGGATGCCTCCGCCAGGTTCTCACGGAGCATCCAGGCAACAGCCTCCTTCGCCGTCGTTCCCTTAAGCGTTCCCGGGCGGCGTATCACACCACAGGACGGCCCTAAATAATCCCGGAAAGTATAACTCACTCCTCCATAACCATCGCTCAGGCGGACTCCCGTATATCCCACCCCAATGCACACATCCTCCAGTATCAGATTCCCGGCCCGCTTTTCAGCCTCCTCCACAATCCGTTTCTCCACCCTGATCCGTTCTTCCATCTGAATCTTCTCCTTTCTCTTCGTTCATCCACCCTTAAACGATCCTGTTTCTTGAATAAATTTTAAATATTCCTTTTGCCAATTAAAATCCCGGAAACCAAGCATCAGCAAGGCTTTCCGGGACTCAGATGCACTTAAATTATCATTCCCACTCAATCGTCTGCATGAGGCTTAGGGATCGGATGATCATCGCCCCCGCTCTGGAACATGGGTTCAATGGGCACGTTCTGGGTCAGAAGGGAAACAATGATAATGGCTGCCGAAGAAGCCACCAGACCAATCAGCACAGCGTTTTCCCCCAAAAATGGAAGCTGAGAAATCACAGCACCCACCACAATGCCAACCCGGGCGCCCCAGGGCGTTACCCGGCTGTTGCAGTGACTCATCTCTGACCGCTCTCCCGGCCGTTTTCTCCAGATAAACCCGATGCACAAAAGAGGGGCAACCCCCGCCCCGGCCATGGAATAGGCTCTGGAGAACAGCGATATAATCGAGGAGGCAAACACAGCCGCCACCGACGATGCAACCCCGATGATCAGCGTAGCGATTTTCGCATCCTTAATCAATTCTTTGTCCGTTCGCTTTCCAAAAGGACGGATCAGGTCATTTACCACCAGGACAGCCGCCGAATTCAGGCAGGAATCCGCAGAGGACATCCCGGCGCAGAGAATCAGGGTAAAAATCCCCGCCGCCACCAGCGGAGGCGTGCAGTTCATCATAAACCAGGGCATGGCCTCCCCCGCGCTCAGATCCTGATTCAGCGTCATAATGATCAACCCCACCAGAGCCGTCATCATCGTCATAATCACACAGATAATCCCGCTGTACAGAAGGCCATCCCGGGCCGTCTTTGCCGTCTTGCAGGCGTAGCACCGCTGCCAGTAGGTCTGAGCCACCAGAACACCCACCAGGCCCGTGAGAAATTTATTGACCGTTCCCATCACATCCAGGTTCGAAAAACTCCAGAGATCCGCCCGCCCCACTTCCGCCAGGCGCGCTCCCAGGACAGGCAGGCTGAAATCCACCTTGCTGAAAGCAAATACATAAAAAATCACGCCGAACACCAGGCAGAGGATGCCCTGAAACAGATCGGTCCACACAACGCTGTACACGCCGCCCATAACGGTATACACAATAAAAATCGCAGAAAACAGGAAAATAATCGGCAGGGGATCCGCATTGGTAAACATGGCGAACAGTTCCCCAAAAGCCTTCCCCTGGCCGCCCACCCAGGCCACCATGATGCAGGTGCCGAGAATACAGCAGAGGGCCCTTGTCATCTTATCCCGCACAATCAGGTCATCAATCATCTCCGGCATGGTGTTGTAGGTAAAATGTCCTGCCAACCCTGCAAATACCAGCGCAAAAATAATCTTGGAACCCTGCTCGCCCAGAATAAAAGCCAGCCAGCCTACTCCCTGCTCATAGCCGCTCCCGGCATGGCCGATAAAATTGCCAGCTCCCATAATCGTCGCAAACTGGGTAAAGAAAATCAGAAGCATGGGGAAAGAACTGCCGCCAATGGCATACTGAGAAAAACTCTCATTGGCCTGCTCCTTAACCCGCATGGAAATAATCAGAAAAATACCGCAGACTACTATCGCCAGAATCCAGAAAATCGTTCCCATACTCATACTGCAATCCCTCCATTTCTCTCCAAAACACGCAATGTACCGTCTCCTTTCTGCCGTTTCCGGCCTGGACGATGCAAAAAATCGCCGTCCCATAGAACAGGACGGCAAAAGGCTTTATTCGGTTTTGCTTGAAATCGAGCCTTCCTTTGCTTACGAGATTAGCTGTCGGGTTAGGGGAGGAAGTCCCCGCATGCGGCCTGCCGCAATTACACCCCCAAAAATTGGTTCTCCCGCTGCCGGAATCCGGCATTCAGCATATTGCATCACATAATTCTATTTACTCATTTATTTTAATTGTTTTTTCTGAAAAAGTAAAGAAATAAATCGTAAAAATTCACATTTCAACGTCACATTGACCATTTACACCTTACTTTTCTTTCAGCTCATACCGGTCCGCCCGGCGATTCTCCAGAGACGGGATCTGGCGGCGCACCTTCTCCAGATAATCCAGATCAATCTGGGTGTACAGAATCCCCGGCTCATCCTTCGCCCTGGCAATCACTGTTCCCCAGGGATCTGCCACTAGGCTGTTTCCGTAGGCCACATAGGCCGGCTTTGTTCCGATCTGGCCAGCGGCAATGACATAGCAGCCATTTTCAATGGCTCTGGCCCGCAGAAGCGTTTCCCAATGATCCTTTCCAGTGGGCATGGTAAAGCTGGCCGGAACGAAAAAGATCTGGGCGCCCCGGAGCGCCATCAGCCGGAACAGCTCCGGAAACCGCACATCGTAACAGATGGAAAAACCAAAAACTCCCAACTCCGTCTCCACCGTCACAATGGAATCTCCCGGCTTTACCCGGGCCGACTCCTGAAACGGCGTTCCGTCTGCCAGTGTAATATCAAACATATGCATCTTGCTGTACCGGGCCAGGATCTCTCCCTCCGGAGAGATCAGCACGCTGGTATTAGCAGAGCGTTTCTCTCCCTCCAGGGCCTCCGTGATACTTCCCGCATGAATATAAATCCCGTGCTCCCTGGCTTTTTCGCAGAGTCGTTCCGTCGTATATCCCGGAATGGATTCCCGCCCCCCTCCTTCGCCCACATTGCGTCCGATCAGGTTCATCACCTCCGGAAAACAGACCAGCCGTGCGCCGTACGCTGCCGCCTCATCGATCCATGCGCATGCCTGCTTTATATTTTCCCCTTTATCATTCTGTGTATCCATCTGCACAAGGGCAGCCGTATAATTCCGTACCATAAGCATCTCCTTCTGTTCTCTGTTTTACAAGCCTCCGTCTTCTGCCTCAGCCAGTTTTTCTGAAAGCACTGCCTGCAGCGCAGCAAAGGCCGGGATAAAGCTGTCACGAATCAGCAGCAGCAACTCATCCACTTCGTTTTCATCGTAGATATGTGCCATTGTATTCCGTTTTTTTAGCATGGCAAGCCACACAGCTTCATCGCTCACAACCCCCAGTTTATATCCCAACTGCAAAATTTCCCGGGGCGATCCAGTCTGCGCTGCCTCAACACCATGGAGTCGCAGCACTGCCTGCAGCGCCTTCCAGGCCAGCTCAAACGTCAGATTAAATTGCCCCACAACGCCTGTTCTGTATATTTCATCATGATCCGCCATAGAAAAATCGGCACGTTTCAGCACATCAAGACAATTTGAAAAATTATCAAGCTTCTTCATACATGGTTACCCCGTCTCTCTCGATTTCCCCTCTCAGTTCCTCTGAAATCCCCTCGTCCAGATTGACCACATCAAACATCAGGAGGGAATGAACCTTTTCTTTTATATCCCAATAAAACCCTTCCAAATCGCCGCCGCTTACCGCAAGGTCAATATCACTTCTCTCTGTATTCGTTCCTCTGGCCCGGGAGCCAAACAAAACTATCTTTTGAACTCCGTTTTTTTTCCCAAATTCCAGGATATCTCTTACTGCCCGCTCCGGAATATTATATCCCCCGTTTCGGGTTTCTTTTTTATCTTCCATCTGGCCTCCCTCATTCTTTCTTTTTCCGCTTTTCAGTTTCTTTTATTATATCTTTTTCCCTTTCCCCAATCAAGCTGTTTTGCGTTTCCGCCTGTGTCCCAGCCTTCCCTACCGGCTGACGCGCCGTTCCAGGAAGACGATAGCCTGATACAGAAGCGCCGAAATCAGGCATAAAATCACAATACTCATTACCACCATATCCATTTTGAACACTTGGGAACCATAGATAATCAAATACCCAAGTCCCTGATCCGCCGCCAGAAATTCTCCAATAATTACTCCTACCAGGCAGAGGCCGATATTTACCTTCATATTACTGATCAGCAGAGGTACTGCCCCCGGCAGCAGTACCTTCTTCAAAATATCTTTTCTCGTTCCTCCCAGCGAACGGATCAGCTTTAGCTGATCCGGATCCGCATGGGAGAATCCATTATGCAGAGTCAGAATCGCGCCAAAGACAGCCACAGAAACCGCTGCCACCACGATGGTGCGTACCCGACTGCCCAGCCACACAATAAGAATCGGCGCCAGCGCCGACTTAGGCAGGCTGTTGAGCATCACCAGATATGGCTCCAGAATCCGGGACAGGCCGTGGCTGTACCAGAGTGTCACTGCCCCCAGGATCCCAATCCCCGTTACGAGGAAAAAGCTCAGCAGCGTTTCCCCCACCGTTACCGCCGTATGGCGGGCAATACTTCCATCCTTTGCCATTTTCCCAAAGCAGAGGACTGCCCGGGACGGGGAGCTGAAAATGAAATCATCCAGCCAACCCAGTCTGGCCCCCGCTTCCCACAGCACCAGAAAGCCGATCAGCAGGGTCACGCGCCCGGCTGTCACCAGGCGCCGCTTTTTTTGCTGAGTCCGGACAAATTCCCTCTGTGCCGGAGTTTCTCTGAATTCCATATAAAATATCTCCTTCCCTCTCTGTTTTCCCATCAGGTGCCGCCCTTTCCCGTCCCGTCATCCCTTAAAGTATTCCACACTTCATTAAAATACGAAGAAAAAGACGGGTCGTTCCTCCGCTGCAGAGGACTCGCCGCCTCCGGAAATGCGACAGGAAGAATCCGGCGAATCCTTCCCGGCCGCTTTGACAGGATAATAATCCGGTCCGCCACACTGACCGCCTCTGACAGATCGTGGGTAACCAGCAATGCCGTTTTTCGATTTTTCCGGATGATGGTGCTGATATCGTCGCACACTGACAGGCGTGTCTGGTAATCCAGCGCCGAAAAAGGTTCATCCAGCAAAAGCAGATCCGGCTCCAAGGCCAGGGTACGACAGAGAGCCGCCCGCTGGCGCATTCCTCCCGAAAGTTCCGAGGGCCTGGACTTCTCAAACTTTTCCAAACCATACAGCTGCAGCATCTCATGGAGCCGCTTCCTGCTTCTTTCATCCAGGCGGTGCTGGATTTCCAGTCCCAGGGCGGCATTTTCAAAAATCGTCCTCCACTCAAACAGATGATCCTTCTGAAGCATATAGCCGATGGTTCCGGACTTTTCCCGGCGCTCTTTTCCGTCAATCCGGACTTCACCTTCGTCCGGTATCAGCAAACCGCTTATGAGGGACAGCAGCGTAGATTTACCACAGCCAGATGGGCCGACAACCGCCAAAAATTCTCCCGTATCCGCCGTAAAAGATATATCTGAAAGGGCCTTTGTCTCTCCATCCATGGTATGGTAGGCATAGCCAAGGCCCCTGACCTCCAATTTTGGAATCATGAAACACCTCTCAGAGGATGATTTACTGTAGAATATGTCTTTTTTTCACAAATGTGACGGACAACCGTTTTTCAGTTTTCCTTTCCTTCGAGAACAGAACCCTTTTCTTTAAATATTTACAAAAATCGTTGTCTTTTTCAAAATTGTGAGATAATGTATAGATAGGCATGAGATTCTGCACATTAGGAATGGAAAAAATGTGCTAATCTTTAGAAAGAAGAGCTGCAAATGCCGGAAAGGAGCCGCCGCCATGGCATTGATATCCAGCTATACGTTTTACGCCCACGAGGGACTGCAAACCCATACTCACCCTTACGGGCATATGATTCTGGTTCTGGACCAGACCTTTTTCATCCGCTTTGCCGGACATGCGCACACACTGACACCGAATCTTATCGGGTTTGTCCCGCCGGGTGTCAGCCATGATTTCGGATGCACCGGCCGGGCGCTGACTTTAAATATCCCGGCAGAAATGATTAAATCCACCGATCTGCTGATCCTGACGGACAACTGTGTTCTGGAAATCAATGAACGTCTTGCCCCGTTGGTTTCCCTGATTAAGCAGGAAGTGGAGGAAGGAAATCCGCAGAGCAATTCGCTCCGGTATCTGTTTTACTACCTCTATGATAAATTTGTGGAGCAGTACCGCCTGCCATCTCTGCGCTATCTGCAGGAAAATTATGCATCGGATATCAACATTGCCGAGCTGGCCACTCTGGAAAATTACAATGTGACCTACTACACCAGCTGGTTTAAGAAAAAAACCGGCTGCACCCCCAGCGATTACCTGAAAATGGTGCGCATTGAAAAGGCCAAGGAAATGCTGTCCACCACCCGCTACCGCATCATCGACATTGCCATGCAGGTGGGTTACAGCAATAATTCCTCCTTTACCCGCGCTTTTCACTCCGTCGCCGGGGTCACACCCAATCAGTACCGCAGGCAGCACCTCTGGAAATAAAACCATCTGGAAATAAACCATCTGGAAAGAGAGGGGATCTTATGCGACTTGAAAACCATCCCATTCTGGAATTTGACCGGGGCGAAAAGGTCACATTCTACTATAATGGGCAGGAGGTAGAGGGGTATACCTCTGAAACCATCGCCGCTGCGCTTCATTCGGCCGGAATCCGCGTCCTGGGCCACAGCCCGGAACTCCACCACCCCCGCGGACTGTTCTGCGCCATCGGAAACTGCTCCTCCTGTTTCATGACCGTGAACGGAGAACCCAATGTCCGCGTCTGCGTCACCAAAGTCAAAGCAGGCATGCGCGTGGAAGAACAGCATGGAAAGGGGGTTATCCAGGATGATTAAGAATGTGGAAATTCTCATAATCGGCGGAGGACCCGCCGGACTCTGCGCCGCCATCGCCGCTTCCTCTATGGGAGCGAAAGTCCTTCTTTGTGAGAGGGACGAGGTTCCCGGCGGACAGCTGGTCAAACAGACTCACAAATTTTTTGGCTCTGAAAAACAGCATGCCGGTGAGCGCGGCATTCACATTGGCATGGACCTGACAGATGCCGTTTCCTCCGATCCAAATATTGAGCTTTGGACCGACGCCACGGTTCTCGGCATTTACGAAGACGGCATCATTACTGTCTATCACGATAATAAACACAAAAAAATCCGCCCGCAAAAAACCATTGTGGCCACCGGAGCCGCCGAAAAATTCCTGGCATTTCCCGGAAATGATCTCCCCGGTATCTATGGAGCCGGCGCTGTGCAGACTCTGATGAATGTGGCCGGTGTCAAACCCGCAAAACGGGTTGTCATGGTCGGAGCTGGTAATATCGGCCTGATCGTATCCTACCAGCTTCTCCAGGCCGACGTGGATGTGGCAGCAGTGGTAGAGGCCGCCCCGGGAATCGGCGGATTCCTGGTTCATGCATCCAAAATTCGCCGGGCCGGTGTTCCCATTCTGACAGGCTATACCATCAAAGAGGCCTACGGCGATGAGGTTCTGGAGGGCGTTATCATCTGCCAGGTGGATGAACATTTCAAACCCATCCCAGGAACGGAGCAGGATATTCCCTGCGATACCCTGTGCCTGGCTGTGGGCCTCACACCGCTGTCGGAGCTCTGCTGGCAGGCAGACTGTAAAATGGAATTTATCCGCGAATTATCCGGCCATGTGCCGCTGACCGACGAAAATCTGGAAACCACCATACCTGGCATTTACGCTGCCGGCGATGTATCCGGCATTGAAGAAGCCTCTTCTGCCATGGTAGAAGGACGCCTTGCCGGTTATGCAGCCGCTGAAAGCCTGGGATACAACCCAGAAATGGCCCGGAAACTGAAAAAAGAGGCTGCTGACGAACTTGTGGTACTGCGTTCCGGCCCTGCGGGAGGAAAAATTCGCGCCGGACTTAAAAAAGTGGCTGAGAAGGGGGGAAAACATCTATGCTGATCCGCGATGGAATTCCTGAAATGGAAGACTTAAAAACCGTTATTCCGCCGGAAGAGCGCCTGCAGCAGGGTCCGGTGGCTATCACCGAATGCTTTCAGGAGATCGCCTGCAATCCCTGTGTTCAGGCTTGTGTCAGAAAAGCCATCCATATGGAGCCAGATATGAATGCCCGGCCAAAAGTGGATTTTGACGCCTGCAACGGCTGCGGCGCCTGTATCCTGCGCTGTCCCGGCCTTGCTATTTTCGTCGTTGACATGACGTATTCCGCTACGGAAGCCCTGGTAAAGCTTCCCTTTGAGTTCTTCCCGGTTCCCCAGGCAGGACAGCTGGCTCTGGGACTGGACCGTTCTGGAAAAGAACTTGGATATTTCCCGGTTGTCCGTGTCGTTTCCGGAGGAAAGAAAAATAAAACCTGCGCCATCTCCCTGGCCGTTCCGAAAAATCTGGCCATGGAAGTCCGCAATATCAAGGTAGGAGGATATAAAAATGAGTGAGAAAGATACCATCCTCTGCCGCTGCGAGGATCTGACGAGAGAACGAATTTTAGAGTGCATTGAAAGCGGCTGCCGCACCATCGATGAGATCAAGCGGATTACCCGTGCCGGAATGGGCCCCTGTCAGGGACGAACCTGCCGGATGCTTATCGCCCAGGAGCTGGCTGCATACTACCATATTCCCATGGAGGAAGTACTGATGCCAACCTTCCGTCCGCCCACCAAACCAATTTCCATGGGCGTTCTGGCAGATGCCTGTCTGGAAGGAGGGGATGAAGCATGAAAAAGGGGTATGATGTCGTAATTATCGGCGGCGGTATTGTCGGCTGCGCCACTGCCTTTGAGCTGGCAAAACGCGGTGTTACAGATGTACTGGTGGTGGAACGGGGTTATCTTTCCTCCGGCGCTACTGGTCGCTGCGGAGCTGGAATCCGCCAGCAGTGGGGGGCGGAGCTGAATGCCCGCATTGCCATGGAAAGTACCCACATTTTTGAAAATCTGGAGGAGTACACCGGATATGACCACAGCTGCGGTCTCCACCAGGGAGGCTATCTGCTGGTGGCTTATACGGAAAAAGAGTGGGCTCAGTTCCAGGAAAATCTCAAGGTACAGCATCGACTGGGTATTGATTCCCGGGCTGTTTCTCTGGAGGAAGCAAAGGAAATCGTTCCTTATCTGAATACAGAAGGCATGTTTGGAGCCACCTTCTGCCAGAAGGATGGCCACGCCGACCCCTTCCACTGCACCCAGGCCTATGCCAGAGGCGCCAAAAGAATGGGCGTGGAGTTTGCCACCTACACAGAAGTAACCGGATTTCGCACTGCCGGAGGCCGAATCGCCGGTGTGGAAACCTCCGGCGGATATGTGGAAGCAAAAACGGTCATCAACTGCGCCAATGTACGGGCTCCGGGACTGGCGAAAATGGTGGGCGAAGAGATTCCCGTCATCTCCGAGCGTCATCAGGCTCTGGTTACGGAACCGGTGGCTCCGCTCATCGACTGTATGGTTATGTCCTTCCATAGGTCTTACTACGTGCAGCAGACGCCCCACGGCAGTTTTGTCATGGGAATCGGCCCCCAGGAGGAACCCAGCTTTAATTTCCACTCCAGCTGGCAGTTCCTGGAGAAAAACTGCGCTACCATGTGTGAGGCACTTCCCATTCTCCGTAAACTGAGGGTGGTTCGCCAGTGGGCCGGCCAGTACGATTTAAGTCCGGACCGGAACCCCATCATTGACGAAGCCAAAGAGGCCAAAGGCTTCTTGAGCGTCTGCGGTTTCTCCGGCCACGGATTCATGGTGGCTCCCAGAATCGCAATTCTCGTTGCCAATCATCTGACAAATCAGACTGACACCATGGATATCGCCATGTTCAGTGCCAAACGGTACGAAACCGGCGAACTTCTCCTGGAGCCAGCTGTCGTATAACACAGCAAAGGCGTGTTGCAAAATATATTTCACGGATCATCCCGATTCCGGAACATGTTATTTTGCAACACGCCTTTTTAAATGGAGTTTAATCTATCGGATATTTCTTCGATGAAATCCCCGGCGCTGTACCAGCCGGTACTGGCGCGGCGTCATTCCGTACAGCCTTTTAAACTGGCGGTAAAAATAGCTTAAATTTTCATATCCGACATTGATGGCAATCTCCTCCACCTGAAGATTCGTCGTCAGCAGAAGACTGGCCGCCTTCTGGAAACGTTTTTTCATGAGAAGCTCCTGAAACGTACATCCCGTCTCCTGTTTCACCATCTTACTCAGTCCTGACAGGGACTGATGCAGCTCTCCGGCAATCTTTCCAAGAACTGCCGTCTTATACTGTGTATCAATATAATGAAGCACCTGACGAACCAGAATGTCTCTCGGCTCATGGGCTGAAACAACCCCCTCCGTCTCCTCGCCTCCAAAAAGACTCAGAAAAATCAGTCCTACGGTATACTGACTGATCATCCCTCCGTTTCCATCCTCCCGCACCACAGAATCAATCAGATTTTCCAGTAAATTCTTTATATCCCGACGATTCTGAGATTTGAAATACAGATACTGAGAAACCGGATTATTCTTTCGGAGGCAATTAACCAGAAAACTGCGAATATCATTTCCCCGCTCACTCTGTACAATCTGCCCGCCCTGAACCATCTGAAGCGGGATATCAAAAAATTCCGGCCGCATAATAAATAAGATCTCCAGAGTTTCTTCGCCGCCGCTCACGCTTCGATGCTCCGCGTGCTGGTCCACAAAAAGGAGATCTCCCTCATTTAATTCGATTTCGTTGTCGTTTACGTAATGTGTACTCGTTCCCCGATATAGATACACTATCTCTATATAGTCGTGCTTGTGCAGGGGAATATCCATGAGCGAATCCTGAACTCGAACTGCTATAATCTGTCTGTCACTCAAAAACGCACCGGACTCAATTCCAGGCATTTCGTGTTCTGTCCCCGACTGAAATTTTTCAGACAGGTATTCGCGCTCCTTTGAAGTCATGCACAGAACGTTTCTCATCTCTTGCTCATCCATGTCTTTACTCTGCACTTTCTCCTTTTTTTCTTATGCCTTTGCTCTATCAGTGTACCTGATTTTAATTATATCGCTTTTGCGCTCAATTTCCAACCGTCCCAGCACTGGAAAATCAATCCAGACTCCGGCCCCAGATGGCTTCCCCATAATCGGCGGCGCGTCCCCGCCTGCTCTTTCCCTCCTTGTCTTTTCGCATTTACCAACTGCCGTGCTTTCCCCCGAATGGCACTTGTCTCCCGTGATTCCATCCACTTTCTCTCTGACTCAGGGAACATCTACCCTAAATGACAAAATTCCCGCAGTAAACCGCGGAAATCGCAGTGAATGTTATAAATATGGAAGTTCTGCAAACCCATTATCCTCGTTGCAATTATACCAAAATCGCGTTTATTTTGATAGATTCTGAGTTGACTAAAAATTATCCTTGTTTTCCGGAACACAAAAATGCCCTCCGCCATTTCTGACGGAGGGCATTTGATATTCCTGTATCATTTACAGAATGAAATTATTTGTCAGCCTCAATGTGTTTCTTGTTGATCTCTCTCCACATATCAGCATCTACGCCCTTCCAGCAAAGTTTATCCGGGTTGTAGTACGGATCCTTCTTTGCCTTCATCTGCTCCTCATAGTCTTTGTACAGAGCAAATGCCTTCGGGGACAGCAGAAGAACTACCAGCATGTTAATCCAGGTAGATCCGCCCAGTGCCAGGTCGGAAAGTGCCCAAGCCAGACCGGAATCAACGTTACCCCAGATGAAGATCAGGATCGGCATAGCGATCTGCATAATTCTGATAACGATCTTACGTGTTTTCTCTTTGTCCTTACCCTGGAACAGGTACAGTACAGAGGTCTCGCCCTCGTAGTAGTAGCTGATCAGACAGGTAAAGGAGAACAGGGCCAGCATGATAGCGATAAACAGAGGAGCAATGTTGCCCATAACGGTGCGGCATGCTAACTGAACGAAGATAACGCCGTTGGTTCCCTCTTCTGCCAGCTGTACCAGCTCCGGAGCGCCCGTTCCAACGTAACCAAAGGAAGTATTGTAGCAGCCAGTCAGAAGCATCATCAGACCAGATGCGGTACAAACGATAACGGTATCCAGCCATACGCCTGCTGCGTTAGCCAAACCCTGTTTAACCGGGTGGCTGGTCTCAGCTGCTGCTGCGGTAGGCATGGACTCACCCATACCAGATGCGGATGAGAAAGTACCTCTCTTAACACCCTGCTGGATGGCAATACCAAGTCCGCCGCCCAGGAAGGCTTCTGTAGAACCAAATGCACATTTACATACATCAGCGATAACGCCCGGAAGCTCGCCGATATTCATAACTAAAATAACAACCGTTGCGATCAGGTAAACACCTACCATCGGAGGAACCAGTAAGGAAGCTACAGAACTGATTCTCTTAACGCCGCCCATAACTACGATAGCCATGATAACAGCAATTACAAGAGCTGTGATCCACATCGGGATACCAATTGCGTTCTTGAAACCATCGCAGATTGTGTATGTAGCAGCTGCAGGCATGAAGCAGATAACGCCGATTCCGAAGAATGCTGCGTAGAATGCGCCGTACCATTTCCAGCCAAGACCTCTCTCAGCTACGTATGCGCCGCCGCCGCGGTACTGACCATCAATTTTGGTCTTGTACAGAACGGAAAGAACGCACTCCGTAAAGCACACTGCGGAGTTTGTCATACCGGCAAGAATCATCCAGAACAGAGCGCCAGGACCGCCTGCATAAAGAGCAACGGCAACACCGGCTACGTTACCGGTACCAACACGCATGGCCATCGTCGTACAGAAGGATGCGAAAGCAGAAATACCGGAATCAGAATCGCCTTTATCCAGGATACGGCTCCACATATCTTTGAAGTGAACGAACTGGAAAAAGCCCATCCGAATTGAGAAGAACAAACCACTGCCTACAATCAGGATAATCATTCCGATACCCCAGATAGGGCCGTTCAACATACCAACGATGTTGTTAATACTATCCAACATATTAAATTTCCCCCTTTTCTTTTTGATGCCGCGCGCTTGGCATGGCAAGTTTTTTCATTACTCTCAAAAAAAAACTTGCTTTTGTGAGAATTATATCACGTAAATGAAACGTGTTCAACGATATTTGGCATAAATGTCATGCAGTAATTTCATGATACGTACATCAACCATGTATTTTATTGAACATTCTTCCTTTTTTCAGGCCATTTTTATTGATTTCATTGTGAAAAAAGCACAATTCCCATTCTAAAACATTAGCTTTAAGTGCCTTCTTTTTCAGAATGGAGTTCAATATTCCGTCCAATTCCTCTCCCAATCCCCCTGTTGCAGCATTCCCTCTCATCAGCTCAATCTTTTCACAATTATGAATTTTTTGCAAAATTTCTTTTTATTTTTTTGTTTTTTTATGCTTTTTTTATTTTTTCGTTCATGTTTATGATGAATTCTGTAGAAAACACTTTAAACCCCTTTTTTCAAGTCTTTTTTATGATATAATACCTATAAGATAGGCATTATATCATTGCGCATACCGGTTTTCGCATACACAGCGAAGAAAGGAGATTTTATTTGGATATCAAAGATATGCGGCTTTTTTTGGCCATTGCAGAAGAAAAAAACCTGACTAGGGCTGCCCAGAAAAACGGATATACCCAGTCAGCTGCCAGCCATATTCTGAAAAATCTGGAAACAGAGCTGGGATTTTCTCTCTTTTCCCGCTCTCAGAAAGGCCTCCTGCTGACGCACAACGGAGAAGTCCTGCTTCCCAGCGTCCGGAGAATCCTCTCCGCGACAGAATGCTTTGAACAGGAGGCAGCCGCCATCCGGGGCATCCAGACCGGGCACATCTCCATAGGCGCCTACCTGAGCGCCTCGGTACAGTGGCTTCCGGCTGCTCTGGAACAGTTTTATTCTGATTATCCCCAGATGACAGTGGAAATCCACGAGGGAAATTTTCATGAAATTGAATCCTGGCTCAACGATGGAACCATTGATTTTGCCATCAGCGGCACGGCTCAGGAAGAGCGGATGGACTGGATTCCCCTGAAAAAAGAACCTTATCTGGCCGTCTGTGCCCCCAGCTCCGCCTATGCACAGGGAAACTTTTTTGACCTGAATCAGCTGACAGAAATCCCCTATATAGAAGAAAAGGGAGAGGAGGACCTGCTTCGCCAGTTTGCAGAGCGAAACTTTACTGCCCCCATCCCCAAATTTTCTTCCCTGAATATTTACTCCATGATTGCCATGGCCAGCCATGGACTTGGCGTCTGTATTCTTCCGGAGCTGGTCATCCGCGATACCTGCCAGAATATTGCCGTTCTTCCATTGAACCCGCCCATTGAGCGGATCCTGGGCATCCGGCTGCCATCCCTCAGGAAAGCTTCCCCCGCGTCAGCGCTTCTGATTGCACAACTCCAGAAAACCGTCTATGAAATGGAAGGCCCCTTTCAGTCCTGATTCTCCGGGACTGAACTGCGCACCTGGGAAAGAACCTCCTCCGGCACAGAATCCAACAGATAATTCCTGCTCCCCTCTGGCCGGATGGCAGACGGTCCGCCCGCTGTTCCGTATGTTTCCTGTACCTGAGCGCGGACTCTCTCAATCTCTTTTTTCAGATCTCCGGCTGAGTAAAGGCCGCAGCCCTGTCCGCGGATGATAATCTGCTCCAGATGATCCGAAGTGGCCACTGTCACCCGATATTTTCTTCCATTTTCATGGGCAAATTTCTCAATATACTGATCCGCCGTCTCCGCTTCTTTCGTGAATACCACATGAATATTGTGATAGTCAAACAACTCCGTCGGATGCCCCTGCACCCGGTAGGCGTCAAATACGACGATCACCTCCACGCCGCGGCTTCCCTGATAGTCGCAGAGAATATCCTGCAGTTTCCCGCGGGCGCTGTCAATATTCACCGCCGCCATCTCTTTTAACTCATCCCATGCAAAAATAATATTATAGCCATCTACCAACAGGTATTCAGGAAGAGTCCGGGACTCCTTTTTTTCTGCGGTTTTCAGCGCTTTCTCCCCCCGACTCTGCCCGGAGGGACTGCCTCCGGCCGACGCCGCTGCCTTACGGGGATTCCCCCAGCGGCGGCGCCCCTCTTCTTTTTTATTGGCATTATAAGTGCGGGCCAGAATCGCATCAATTTCATCTGTTCCGATCCAGGATTCCTCGGATCCGGCAGACGCACTGAAACTATCTCTTCCATCTGAAGTCCTGGCACCGTTTCGGATTTCATCTGCTGCCCGAAGCTTTCCTGCTCTGTTTCCCAGGCAGCTCTCCAGATGCATGTAATCCTTTACCTCGTCCCATGGCACCACAAAACCGGCTCCGTGGCTGCAGAAAACAGAGCCACAGGGATTATCCGAATCTGTATCCGGATCATAACCGGCGGCCGCCAGCACCTCCTCCGTATTATGGCAGGGGCCATACCCCTCCAGGGTACACAAAAGCTGTCCCTGGCCGCCTGTGTAAGCTGTAACCTCTGTCTGATACCCATCCAGGAGGGAAACCGGCGCTGTACCTGTCAAAACGGCACACCCCTGCTCAATGAGAGGCGCTTCAAAAACGCCTCCCCGCCGCTCCAAATCAGTCATGGCCCGCCCTACCATCCTTTCCGGAACTGTAAGGCGGAATGCGTAAATCGGCTCCAGCAGCACTGACTGCGCCTGGCGCAGGCCATGGCGCACTGCGCGATAAACTGACTGGCGGAAATCACCGCCTTCCGTGTGCTTCACGTGAGCCCGCCCCGACATCAGGGTGATTTTCATATCTGTAATGGGCGCCCCCATCAGCACGCCGCGATGAATTTTCTCCTCCAAATGGGTCATAACCAGCCGCTGCCAGTTCTTATCCAGAATGTCTTCGCTGCAGGCGCTTCCAAACACGAGACCGCTTCCCCGTTCCCCCGGCTCCAGCAGAAGATGCACCTCCGCATAGTGGCGCAATGGCTCATAATGGCCCACACCTTCCACCGTGTCCGCAATGGTTTCCTTGTATACAATACTTCTCCCGCCAAAACGGATCTCCACTCCGAACCGTTCCGCAATCAGATTTTTCAGGATCTCCATCTGAATTTCGCCCATAATCTGTGCGTGAATTTCCTTTTTTTCCTCTTCCCAGGCAATATGCAGTTCCGGTTCTTCCTCCTCCAACTGGATCAGCTTCGGAAGCATAGCCGCCGCATCAACTTCCTCCGGAAGTTCGATGCGATAAGTCAGAACCGGCTCCAACGCCGGCTCGGCACCAGTCTCGCAGCTTCCAATTCCCTGGCCGGGTCTGGTCTTTAAAAGTCCTGTAACAGCGCAGATACAACCGGCCCCTGCCTCCGAAACTGTCTCAAACCGTTCTCCGGAATACAGACGAATCTGGTTTACTTTCTCTTCGCCTATGACATCCTTTACCTTCAGAGTTCCCCCTGTAATTTTCAGATATGTCAGTCGATTTCCCTGACCGTCTCTGGCAATTTTAAAGACCCGGGCTCCGAATGTTTCCGGATATTGCTGCCTTTTCCCGTACCGCTCCAGTCCCCGAAGGAGTTCTTCCACTCCCTGATTTTTCAGGGCAGAACCAAAAAAGCAGGGGAACAAATCCCGCGTTTCAATCCGATCCTGAATTGCCTCATCGCTGACCATCCCCGTTTCCAGGAATTCTTCCAGCTCCGCCTCGCCGCTGACCGCTGTTTCCTCATAAAATGCTTCCGTACCGACTTCTCCGAAATCCACAAAATTTCCGCCCAGTACGTCCCGCAGTTCCTGAAGCAGCGCCTCTTTTCTCCCTTCTGCCAAATCCATCTTATTGATAAACAGAAAAACAGGAACCTGGTAACGGGCTAAAAGCCGCCAGAGCGTCCGGGTATGGCCCTGGACACCGTCAGAGCCGCTGATAACCAGAATGGCATAGTCCAGCACCTGAAGCACCCGCTCCATCTCTGCAGAAAAATCCACATGCCCCGGCGTATCCAGAATTGTCATCTCCATCCCGTCCCACAAAAGCCTGGCCTGTTTTGAAAAAATCGTAATCCCCCGCTTTTTCTCCAATTCATACGTATCCAGGTAAGCGTCTCCCCGGTCCACACGCCCCAGCTTCCGAATCATACCGCCCACATAGAGCATTGCTTCCGACAACGTTGTCTTCCCTGCATCTACATGGGCCAACAGACCCGTACAAATATGTTTTTTCTCTTTCTCAGAGGCCAGTGTGCCCATGAAAACGCCTCCTTTCGCGACTGCATAATATCGCATTATATCACAATTCTTATTTTATACGTTTCCTAATTCTCAAATCCCCGCAGCTTGACATAGTGACGAATCAGCTCCGCTGTCTCGTCCAGGCTTAAACGGGTCGTATTGATGGGAAGATCGTAATTCTTTACATTATGCCACTCATTGCCTGTGTAATATTTATAGTACTCTTTCCTCTCCCGCTCTATTTTCCGGATCCGTTTCTTCGCCTTTTCCTCATCAATACAGTCCACTTCCATAACCCGCTGTACCTTCTTTACCTTGTCTGCATAAACGAAGATGCGAATCAGACGCTCAATTTCCTCATACTGATCCAAAATATATCCGGCAGCCCGCCCAACAAACACGCAGGGTTCCTTTTCTGCCAACTCCCGAATTACCATGGACTGGAATTTAAACAGATTCTCCGGAGACGTCAGTTTATCCTCCGCAGACGGCTTTGAAAAAATATCAACTTTGCCGCCGCCCAGACGATGGAACAGACTGTTTCCCACCTTTTCGTCGGCCAGGCGGAAAAACTGCTCGCCCACGGCACTCTTTTCCGAGGCCAATTTTAAAATATCATCATCATAGAAATGCAGTCCCATTTCCTGGGCCAGCTTCTGACCCACAATGCGTCCGCCGCTTCCATATTCCCGCTCTATGGTAATAATCAGATTTTTATTGCTCATATTCTCCCCGCTTTCTCCGCATTCCGCGAATAACCCGTTTCATCTCCCCGCTTACCCGGTCGGATTCCACAATCTTCTGCAGCGTCTTCTGATACGTCTCCCAGTCCAGGCGGCCTCCCTCCAGGCGTTCCATGGTTTTTTCCGGGAATTTGACAAAGCAGACGGACAGGGCCCATGCCACTGCCATCTTTACGTAATATCCCGGATGGCAGACGCCCTCCAGCCGATCCAGAACCCCCTCAATATGGGGTTCGTCAATCAGATGATCCAACAGCAAAACCACTCCAAAGCGAACTTCAAACTCCCGCCCGGATGCCAGACATGCGTCAATGAACGCCAGCGTCTCCTCCGGGTAACACTTGCATTCCCGAAACGTTCCGCAGACGATGTCGCACTCTGCCCAGTTGTCAATCTTCTTGATATAATCCGCGAGACGGAACAGCTTGACCTCAAAGGTTTCTTTCCGAAGTGCCAGAACCAGGCCCTGCAGAAGAATCTCCTCGTAGGTTTCTTCCCCCTCTTCTCTGACCCGGTTCAGGTACTCCGTCCCCTCTTCCCGGGCAATACGGCCAGCCAGTTTCCGGAGCGCCGGTACGCGGACACCAAGAACCCGGTGCCCCGTCCCCGGCATCAGGCGGCTTTGAAATACACGATAGTCCTCGTCCGCCAGAGCCTCCAGTTCCTTTCGTACTTCCATCTCTGCCTCTTCCTTCCATTTTCCGCTTTGTTCCGTTTATTCAGAAATCTCCTGGCTCACACAAATTGCCCCCTGGGGCCGGATACTCATCCGATATACATTTCCCTCTCCAATGGCCTTTTCCATGTATGCAGTATACTCCGCTACCAGTTCATTGGGAATCATCGCCATAATCACACCGGCAAAACCGCCGCCATGCACCCGGCAGGCACCGCACTGTTTTTCCGCCAAAAACATCTCCGTCAAAGCCAGCGCAATACTGATTCCCTGCTCCTGTATATCCGCTGTAGTATATACATTCTGCAGCCATTTCCAGGAAGAATTTCCTGAAGCTGTGATATCCTTTAAAAAGTCCTCAAAATTGTTCTTTTTCAGTGCCTCTACCTGGCGCTCCACCCGCTTATTTTCCTCAAAGAAATGGAGAGCCCGCATCACCGAGCGGTCACCTGCAAAGGCGCGAACCGCTGCCAGATCGCGGATTACCTCTTCTTCTGAAATCTCTGCACATACCTCTTTTCCAAAATATGCCGCCACTTTTTTCATTTCATTGGGAATGGAGGAATAATCCTCACTCAGATCAGCGTGTCCTTTTCCGGTATTGACAATCATCAGGCTGTGATTCTGCGCTCCGAAATCAAAGCTTACCTTCTCCACCATCGGTTTTTCCGGATTCTTAAAATCAATAGTAATCAGACCGCCCACCGCACAGGCCATCTGGTCCAAAAGGCCAGAGGCTTTGTTCCAGAATACATTTTCCGCGTATTTCCCGATGTGGGCATAGGAAACCACATCCATCTTTCCTTCATTGAACAGGGTGTTCAGGATGGTACAGACCAGCATCTCATAGGAAGCAGACGAGCTGACTCCCGCTGCGCTGATCACGTTGCTGGTAATAAAGGCATCAAAGCCGCCCACCTTCCATCCCTTTTCTTCAAATCCCTTAAGAATTCCCTTGGTCAGATCAATGGTTCCCGCCATCTCCTCACTGGGAGTCAGATCCCGAAGGCTGATGATAAATTTCTGGTTAAAGGTCTCGCTGAGAATCCGAATGGTGTCCGTTCCATTGGGCCCCGCCGCACTGACACAGTCCAAATTGATACTTCCGGCCAGAACCTTTCCATGGTTGTGATCCGTGTGGTTTCCGCTGATCTCCGTACGCCCGGGAGAGCTGAACAAAAAGATGTCACCATCTCCATACGTTTCCTGAAAACCCTTTACCACATGGCGATACCGCTCCAGATTCTCCCCGGCCCCCTCTGTGCCGTAAAGTGTTGTCATGACTTTCATAGCCCCCGCCGTATTTAGCTGCTGTAATGTTTCATTTACCGTCATACCATTTTTCTCCTTTTCCCCGTATCGAAAGGAACCTCCCACCGACAGTTCCATTGATGTCCCGGTTTTCTGACACCAGTATATCATTTTGACAAAAAAGCCTCAATACGATATTCTTTTCTAAGTTATTAAAATTTCAGAATCATACTGGATAAACAGGAGGTTTTCATGTACTCTGCGCATTACCAAAAACCGGGCCCCCCTTACTGTGACGGGCGCCCCTATTACTCTCTCAACGCCTGGCTGCAGGATCACTTTGGGGAAAAGCTTTATAAACTGGCACTGGACGGACACATGACATGCCCGAATCGGGACGGCACCCTGGGAAACAGAGGCTGTATCTTCTGCAGCGAGGGCGGATCCGGCGATTTTGCAACCCCCATCGGAAACGGTATTTCTGCTGCTGCCGCCATCGAAGCGGCAAAGGCGCAAGTGGCAAAAAAAGCGGCCAAAAGCCGCTATATTGCCTATTTTCAGTCCTACACAAACACCTATGCCCCGGTCAGCGTTCTCGAACCACTGTTTTTAAGCGTCCTCTCTCACCCGGACATTGCTGCCCTCTCCATCGGCACACGGCCCGACTGTATCCCAGACGACGTTCTGGCACTTTTGAAGCGCCTCAATACCATAAAACCGGTCTGGGTGGAGCTGGGACTCCAGACAATCCACGAAGGTACGGCCCGCCTGATTCGGCGGGGTTACGAGCTCCCCGTCTTTACCGATTCAGCCATTCGGCTGAAACAGGCAGGTCTTACCGTCATCGTGCACCTGATCCTGGGGTTACCGAAAGAATCCAGAGAACAAATGCTTGAAAGTATCCGCTGGCTGGCTGGTTTCACTCCCTCCCTGGACGGCGTCAAGCTCCAGCTTCTCCATATTCTCCGGGGAACGGACCTGGCCTGTCTCTACGAAAAAGAGCCTTTTCCGGTTCTCTCCATGGAGGAATACATCGACCTCCTGCTTTCCTGTATCCGCCTTCTGCCGCCGGAAATGGCCATCCACCGCATCAGTGGGGACGGCCCGAAAAAATTGCTGATCGCCCCTTTATGGAGTGGAAATAAACGCCAGTTTCTCAACGCCTTCTCCAAAGCACTCCGGGAAACCGGCTGTGTTCAGGGCGAATGGTATACAAAGCCATTTTCATCAATATGAACATCAAAAGACAGTTCCTGGATTTTCCGGTAAAATGCTTCATATTGTTCCGTTTCCAGACACCTTGTATAGCCGGCTCCCGAAGTGGCGGGAATCAGCCGCAGCGCCACATCTCCCGATTCCTGCAGAGTCACTTCCGCCAGCATGGTTTCCGGAATTGCGCTCCCAAAGATGAAATTGCCAAGGCTGTATAAAATCGGCTTCCCATGATAATACTCAATGCCCTGAAGCACATGGGGATGACTTCCTATGACCAGATCAGCTCCCGCCTCAATACACTGGCGGCCCAGCTGTCGCTGGTACTCCTCCGGACTGGTATTTCGCTCGATCCCCCAGTGCAGGTAAAGTACCAGATAATCGCACGCTTCTTTCCCCTGCCGGATCTGCTCCCGCAGCGGTGCCGCATCATAGGCAGACATCATCCCGGGGTGAGACGGGCCCGCAGCCCAGCTTCCAACGGGAAATACCCTGGAAGCTCCAAGAAATCCGATTTTCTTTCCTTTTATCTCACGAATTTCTATCCGTTTCGCCTCATCCAAATCAGCGCCCGCCCCTACCCGGCCAATCCCAGCCTCATCCAAAAGATGGCAGGTATCACTCAGGGCCTCGGAACCATAATCCAATGCATGGTTATTGGCAATTGTCACCAGATCTGTTCCGATTTCCTGCATCAGAGAGACACGCTCTGGCGGAAGACGAAAGGTAAACTGTTTATCCTCCGCCGGTGTTCCCCTGTCACTGAAAGGAAATTCCTGATTCGCCATAAAAAGATCCGCTTTCCCGATGATTTCCTGCAGTTCCGCGTCCAGAACACCTCCGATACCTCCAGCCTCATCATAGGCCCTGAGGACATGATCAGACAGATAAATATCACCGCCAAACAGCAGCACCGGCTCTCGATTTCCTGTTGTTGCTCCTTCTTCCATCCCAGAAACCCGACCTGTCTCCCCAGACTCCCACTGGATCTGAAGGACTGTTTCAGCTTCTGGGTCCGATTCTGCTTCCACCTCTGTTTTTAATTCCTCCCGCTCTTTCCCCACCTCCGTCAGTGCAATGGTTTCCCGCCAAACGTTTTCCCGGCTGCAGCCAGACAAGAACAGGATCATTCCTGAAACAAGAAATGCCGCAGACAGAAGCCGCGGCAATCTTTTCTCTCTTTCCATCAATATTCTACTCCGTTTTCATGATTCTCCAGGCTGTTTCCTACAGAGTAAGGATTATCCCGCCATCTCCGGCATACAGTGTCGCCACACCGGCTGTCTCTGTAATAAGAACCTCCCGGAATGTTCCCAGACGGCACATCCGTTCCTTTACTGACTCCGCCCGTTTCGGATTATTGCAATGCGCAATAATCAGGCGTTTTCCGGATGTATCGCCTCCCCCGCGCACAGCAAACTCCGCCATCCTTTCCAGAGCACGGTTAATCCCTCTGGCCTGATCCAGCTTGATAATCGTTCCGCTCTCCGCTCCCATCACCGGTTTAATATTCAAAGCTGTGGCAAAAAATGCCTTAAGTCCCGTCAGCCTTCCGTTCTTCTTAAGAAAATCCAGCGTTTCCAGAACAAAATACGTATTCATGGAGTCCCGGTACTCTTCCGCTCGCCGGCATATTTCCTCAAAAGGCACTTCCTGTTCGCACAGATCCCGAATAAACAGCGCTACATTCAGCTCGCCGGAGGATGCGGACAGGGAGTCGATCACCGCAATCTTCTTTTCCCCTCCATGCTCTTCCTCATAAAGTTCCCTGGCAAGCACCGCCGAGTTATGGCTTCCGCTCAGGTGCTGGGACAGCGTAATCACAAAGATACAGTCCGCATCGCCCTCAAATGCTTCCTTAAAGCTGGCCGGAGACGGACACGCAGTCTTCGGACACTCTTCGCTGTTTTTTACCAGCGAAAGAAACTCTTTCTGGTTAAACTGCTCATCATCTATAATCCGGACATCTCCCACCTGAAGCGTCAGCGGAACCGTCTGGAAATGTGAATCTCCTTTCAGTTCCTCGGTCAGGTCCAGACAGCTGTCCCCAATAATCTTATACCTCATAAAACTCCTCCTGTTATGCAATTTGCATCACATAGTATTAATTACTATTTATTATAGTAATGGCATAAGATAAAGTCAAGTACACGATCATGCTCCCACCATATAAAATACCATCATGGCCACACTGATTCCCACAAACGCCATGGTTCCGCCATTGCAGTAAAGCGGCTTCCAAATATCCTGATCCCTCATGCCACCCGGAAATCTTCCGGGAAGAAGGTGCGTTTTTCTGACCTGAAATGCAAAAATAATCAGCGCCCCCGGAATCATCAGGAACATGGCGGCCAGCATAAGGAGAGAAAGCCAGAAAGACAGCCGCCATGGCGATACCGTCAAAAGCATCAAAACAACGGACCAGCTGTTAATGGCAATATGAAGAAGGCAGCTGTAAAGCAGCCGTCCGGTCTTTACCGCCATATACCCCAAAATCAGGCCTATGAAAGCCGCATATAAAAACTGGGTTATATTTCCGTGAAGCAATCCAAAAGCCAGTGCCGAATACAAAATCGCGGCCTTTTCCCCCAAGGGACGCAGCCGGTTCAGAACATTCCATCGGAATATATATTCTTCCACCAGGGGACCCAACACAGCCACATATAGAAGGGTTGCCATATCCATAGATTCTGAAAGTCCCAGAACCGGATTCATATCCAGCGGATTTTGCCCGGAATATCTGGAAATCATTATATTGATGGCATTTCCCACAAAATTCAATATTGTACCGCCGCCCTGGGCCAGAATAAAAAACATCCAAAATTTCCAGAACCGCATCCTTTTCTTTTCTGCTCTCTCTTCCGGAATTCGATGCATGATCCAAAACACAAAAGGAAGCGTAATACCATAGGAGAGCAGGGTGATTCCTCCAATCCCGGCTGTGGAAAATGGCCCTGCCAGCTGTAGTGCCACGCCGACTGCCATGGTCATAACCATAAAAAGCGTCAGAGACCACCCCAAAACAGAACCGATCCGACGCACCTGACGGCGAATTTCTTTGCCGGGCTCCGGAAATTCTGCGTCCTGCCCTTCAGCTTCCCATTCTTCTGTGATTTCTTCTGTCATTATTTCCCCAACCTCATCTTTAAAATAGCTCTTGCCTTTTCTTCCATCTCCCGGGCTACAAAAATCGTATAGTCGTATGCCAGCTCCTGTTTTTCTCCGGCGCTGCCCGTATAAGCGCGGCTTCCGGCTGACAGGGGGGACGGACTTTTCCGGTTAATGGTGCGCACCTGGCAGGCAATCCCCTCCTGCTCCAGGAGCGTTCTGACCTCCGCCTGCTGTTTCATATCGCTGGTGTGGAAAATCTCTCTTCGATTCAATATCGTAAGCATACACATCCCTCCCGATTCAACGTAATGCTGCCATAATTATACCATTAACCGTTTTTTTCGGCAAGAAAAAGGGCGCTGCAAAGAGGCTTTTCTGCCCCACTGCAGCGTCCCGTCCATCCTGCGTTTCTTCCCGGCACTCTGGTACACAGGTTTCATTTTATGACTGTTTTTCCATTCTTTTTACAGCATCATACCCATAATCTCATTGGTGCGGGCAATGAATTTTGTCATCCGCTCCGGTGTCAGGGATCCATGACTCAGAAGCGCCAGGTCATAAAGCTGCTGGCAGATCTTCTCTGTATTTTCTCCCTCTGTGTGCGCAACCACGTATTTCACCAGGCTGTTGTTGGCATTCAGAACCAGAACCTGGCCGCTGCCGCCGAACATAGATGGATCCATGCCGTACATATTGTACATTTTCATCATGTCCTGCATCCGGCGCGTTTCTTCTGACAGAGTAATCATGGAAGAAATGGAAGCATCCTTTAACTTCTCCACCTTTACGGTCAGCTTCTCATCGCCAAGTGCCTTGCGGAATGTATCCTGCAGCGTTTCCTCGTCCTTCTTTAATGCCTCTTTATCCTCTTCCCCCACCTCTTCCCGAAGTGTATCATTGACATCCGCATCAATCCGCAGGAATTTTACGCCGTCCTTATCATGCTTCTGTTCCATGTGGGTAATAAAGGGATTATCGATGTTGTGGGGAAGAATCACGGCGTCCTGGCTATTGGCCTTAAACATGTTGATATATTGGCCCTGCTCTTTCTCATCCGTCACATAGAAAATCTTATTCTCATGGTTCTCTTCTTTTGCCTTCTCCAGGCAGTCTTTCAATGTCAGATACTTGCCTTCCAGATTCTTGAAAATAATGTATTCATCCATCTTCTCGGCAAATTTCTCATCCTTCAGGCAGCCAAATTTGATAAAGGGAGCGATATCATCCCAATATTTCTCATAAGTCTCCCGGTCTGTCTTGCACATGCCGGAAAGCTTGTCTGCCACCTTCTTTGTAATGTAATCGGAAATCTTCTTCACAAAGCCATCGTTCTGCAGCGCGCTTCTGGACACGTTCAGGGGCAGATCCGGACAGTCAATTACACCCTTTAAGAGCATCAGAAATTCCGGAATGACCTCTTTGATGTTGTCCGCAATAAAGACCTGATTGTTGTACAGCTTGATGGTACCCTCAATGCTCTCATACTCCATGTTGATTTTCGGGAAGTAGAGAATTCCCTTTAAATTAAACGGATAATCCATGTTCAGGTGGATCCAGAACAGCGGTTCTTTGTAATCCATAAATACCTTACGGTAAAATGCCTTGTACTCTTCCTCTGTGCACTCGTTGGGATGCTTGTTCCACAGAGGATGAATATCATTTAACGCCACCGGGCGCTTTAAAATCTTGTATTTTTCCGTACGCGGAGATACCTCTACGGTCTCCTTGGTTCCGTCCTCTTTTTCCTTCTCCTCTGTCTTGGCCTCTTCTACGATGGTCTCGACTACCGTATCCTTCTCGGTCAGCTCCTCTTTTTCAATGGTCTCATACTGAGGCTCAGCCGCTGCGTTGGTCAGGAAAATTTCTACTGGCATGAAGGCACAGTACTTCTCAATCACTTCCCGTGCCCGGTACTCGTTGGAAAACTCTGTGCTCTCCTCATTTAAATACAGGGTAATTCTGGTACCATTTCCCTCTTTGTCGCCCTCATCCATGGAAAACTCCGTGCCGCCGTCAGACTCCCAGTGTACCGGCTTTGCTCCCTCCTGGTAGGACAGAGTATCAATGGTAACCCGGTCTGCCACCATAAAGGCAGAATAAAAACCCAGACCGAAGTGGCCAATGATCTGATCCTCATTGGCTTTATCCTTGTATTTTTCCAGGAAATCCTGGGCGCCGGAAAAAGCAATCTGGTTAATATACTCTTCCACTTCCTCTGCCGTCATACCAAGACCGTTATCCTCCACAGTAATGGTCTTGTCCTCCGGATTCACGGTCACCTGAATCTTGTACTCCACATCCTCCGGTTTCGTATAATCACCCATCAGTTCCAGTTTTTTCAGTTTCGTAATCGCATCACAGCCGTTGGAAATCAGCTCCCGATAAAAAATATCGTGATCCGAATACAGCCATTTCTTTATGATTGGGAAAATATTCTCACTGTTAATCGATAAGCTTCCCGTCTTTGCCGCCATTTCAAACACTCCTCTCTGTGTCTTCTTTTGCTGTGCCTCTTATTGTAATACCGTCTGTTTCAGATGTCAATAGAAAATTAGCACTCATTTTGAATGAGTGCTAATAAAATACCGCTTGCACAGGATCTCTCCATCAGGTAAAATACTCTTATGGGATTTCATTGGGAGGAAACAACATGCTTGCACTTAAAATCTGTGATGTAAAACAATTTACCAGACAACTGTTTATCGGAGAAACCTTTGATTCCTTTCTGGTCAAAGAGGCCTCTGTGGTTACCTTTAATACCTTTTCCATGGACGGACGGCTTCATCGGGATTATTATTCCGAAGAGGAACTGGAAGAGCTCCGGCCCGACGAGTATTCCGCCTGGCGGACCCTTCGCCCGTTTTGCTTTTCCCTGATCCGCGGAAAAAAACTTCCGGAAAGTTTTTCCATCGTTTTGAAGCTGCCGGCCGCCGGTACAGAGCATTTTCTGAAGGATCGCGGCTCTTCCTGGCTTCCGGAGCAGGTGGGCGGCCTTTTTCTCAATATCCGCTATGAAAACCAGCAGCTTACCTGTATCACGGGTCTTTCCATGAACCTGTTTACCATGGATAAAACGCTGGAGCGGGAATGGGACGACGCAATCCGCGTTTTTCTAAAAAAAGAAGGCCTCCCTTTCGAGGAGGCCTGAACATCAATGCGTCAGCACATATTGGGCAAACAGAGCCGGAATCGCCTTATTCTGTTCCCAGATAGCCGGATACTCAGAAAAAGCCACCGGACAGATCGATCGTCCCACTTCAATGGTAATCCCCGGAATAGCAAGCGCCTTCTGAGTCCAGTCCTTCATTCCGCCTACCCCATGGCTGTTTAACACAGAATATCCGGTCACACTGCCTGCTGTTACCGCCATATCATAGGATTCTGCTGCTTTCTGGTTTCCTTCCGTATCCCAGTAAAGCACTCTTCCCATGGCATGGTAGCTGATCGTGGCGGAAAAGCCGGTCTGCTGGATCAAAGCCGCCAGCGCCTGACTCTCCGGCTCCGACAGGGGACTGACTCCCTTGTAGCCGTTGGAGGATCCGCAAACCTGGCCTGGATTGATCTCTGCCCATTTGGCATCAAAATTGTAGTTTAAATCCACACCTCTGGCATTTGCCTTCCAGCGTGTCAGATACTGGCCGTAATCCAGAGAAGTGCGGCCTGCTGCCGTGTCCATGGCGTAGATCGCCTGCAGTCCTGCCCGCAGCTCCTCCGAGTGAAGACCGCTCTCTCCCAGCTGACTGATGGCCACTCCATCCGGATTTACCATGGGGACGAAATGGATGGCTACCTGGCTCAAAACAGAGGACAGCGGAATATTTTGATACGTCCCACTGTCATATCCCGCCAGCAGATACTCCATCTGCTGCATCATCAGCGGCACCACAATATATTCACGGGCATGAATGGCACCCTGGATCAAAAGCTTTTTGGGCGCCTGAGGATTTCCAATGACAACATCGTAAATATTCCGTCCGTCCAGGGACTGACCGATGGAATTAACCGAAACTTTACCCGGATAACGGCTGGACAGAGCCATCAGATCCTGCTCCATCTGCTCATAGGAATATTTGTCCACCGGCTTTACGATGGGATCGGCTAAAACCTGGTTATAATAAGAAAGATCCGCCGCCTGGGATGTCTGGGCAGACGCCTCGCTTCCAGGGCCAGCGGAAGAAGTCCCTGGGGAAGATTCACTGGCAGGTCCAGGAGCAGGGGCCGCCGAAATCAGCTCATCAGCAGAACCCGCATATACAAATGCCGCTGTCATCCCTGACAGACTCATGGAGCACGACAGGCAGCCAATTATCATACTTCGGCACAGAATATGCCGAATGTTTGTTCGGTGATTCATAACACAAGCCTCCTTTTTAGCTCCCTTGATTATAAAAGCTACGCTTTTGAATGTCAACGCAGTCCGTCAAACTGAAAGAAAAAAGAAAGGAAATAAAACCATATGATTCCAGCTACTGAAAACACGTTGTCACAGAACACACACGATGAAATCCAGGACCGAAAGGAACTGGAAGCTCTTCTTCTGGCAGGTGTATCGCCGTTCCACACCATTCTCCACGCCGTAGATTTCCTGAAAAAACAGGGATTCCAACCGCTTTCTCTAAACGGAAAGTGGAACCTGATTCCGGGACAGGGGTATTTCATCCCTGTATACGGCTCCACTCTGGTGGGCTTTACGGTGGGGCGCGACGTCTCTCCTGCGGCCGTTCCCTCACTGCGCCTGGCCGCCTCCCACACAGACTGGCCCTGCCTGATGGTTAAACCGGATCCGGAGATGACTGCAGGTCCCTATGCCCGCCTCAATGTTTCTGTCTATGGCGGTCCCATCTTAAATACCTGGCTGGACCGCCCCCTGTCACTGGCCGGCAAGGTCTGCCTTCGCAGTGAAGATCCGTTTCAGCCTACTGTGCGTTTCATCCATGTGAACCGCCCACTCCTTACCATCCCAAATCTGGCCATCCATTTTAATCGGGATGTCAACAAAGGCATGGAGCTGAATCCTCAGATTGATATGATCCCCATTCTGTCTCTCCTTGACGAGACCCTGAACCGGGATCACTTCTTCCTCCATTTTCTTGCCGGCGAGCTGAAGGTCCAGCCAGAGGATATTCTGGATTACCAATGCTGCCTCTACAACTGTGATGAACCCCAGCTTCTTGGAATCCGCCAGGAGCTTCTCTCTTCGCCGCGCCTTGACAACCTGACCAGCGTCCATGCCTGTCTGTCTGGTCTTGCCTCCAGCAGCCGGGAGAACGGCATCCGCGCTGCCGTTCTCTTTGACAATGAAGAAATCGGCAATGGAACCAAGCAGGGAGCCGCCTCTCCCCTTATGGAACGTATTCTTGAAAAAATATACGGTTCTCTGGGGTTTGGCCGGACTGCGCTCCTGGATGCTCTCTTTGACGGCTTTCTTCTTTCTCTGGATGTGGCCCACGCCTTCCATCCCAATAAAGCCGGCCAATACGATCCCGTCAACCGGGTTTCCATGGGGGACGGCGTTGCTTTAAAGCTCTCTGTATCTCAGTCCTATGCCACGGATGCCTCCTGTGTCAGCGCCATAGAAGCGCTCTGTGATCAGGAAGGAATTCCCTGCCGCAAGTTTTCCAACCGCTCTGATATCCGCGGCGGATCCACCCTGGGCAGTGTTTCCTCCTGTCTTCTGAACATAAAAACCGTAGATGCCGGTGTTCCCATTCTGGCCATGCATTCCTCCAGAGAACTGATGGCCTGGCGCGATCAGCACGCCCTGGCATCCCTGACCCGGGCATTTCTCCGATAATTCCGCCCTGTAAATAACAGAGCGATTTCCTGTGACAAAAAATACCGCAGCATCGTTTTGAAGATCATTCTCCTCTTTGATGCTGCGGTATTTTCTATTTATCCTCGCTGTAACCGACCGCTCTTATTTCAATTTTCCAAGAAGCAGGACCACCAGGGTAATCAGAATTACCACCACAAAGATTCCTGCCATTCCTTTTCCCATAATTTCCAGAGCGACTAAAAAGTTATCCATTCCTTTTCCTCCTTACAGGTACTGGCTTACCAGCTTGATTACAAGGCCACCGGCGATGACCGAAGCAATCTGTCCGGATACATTGGCTCCAACTGCATGCATCAGAATAATATTTCCCTTTTCCTCCTCAGAAGCCATTTTCTGCACCACCCGGGAAGACATGGGGAATGCGGAAATTCCGGCCGCACCGATCATGGGGTTAATCTTTTCCTTCCGGAACAGATTCAGGAATTTGGCAAATAAAACTCCACCGATGGTATCAAAAATGAAAGCCACTAAACCGATTCCCATAATCAGCAGCGTATCAAAACGAACGAAAGCATCTGCCCGCATACTGAAGGAAATCGTAATTCCAAGAATCAGTGTAATCAGGTTGGCCAGCTCATTCTGAGCTGTATTTGACAGGTTATTCAGCACTCCGCACTCACGAATCAGATTTCCAAACATCAGAAAACCCACCAAAGCCACGGATGCCGGAGAAATAAAGCCTACAATAATGGTTACAATAATCGGAAACGCGATTTTCGTTGTCTTGGAAACCGCCTTGGGACTGTACGTCATATGAATCTGACGTTCCTTTTTGGTCGTTACCAGCCGAATTGCAAAAGGCTGGATAATCGGAACCAGCGCCATGTAGGAATACGCAGCCACGGCAATGGCTCCCACGTAATTGGAATGCATAATCTGGGAGACCAGAATAGAGGTTGGGCCGTCTGCGGCACCGATAATACCGATGGAGGCTGCATCCCTCAGCTCAAATCCCATCAGAGATGCCACCGCAATGGCAAAGAAAATGCCAAACTGGGCAGCTGCGCCAAACAGGAACATAATCGGCTGGGACAGAAGCGGTCCAAAATCAATCATTGCACCGATTCCGATAAACAGAAGAATCGGAAGAGCCTCTGAAGCCTCAATCGTCGTTTCAAACAGCCACTGTACCACTCCATGCGTCACGCCAATTCCTTCCATGGTCTGATCAATCACACCGGACAGCGGCAGGTTTACAAGAATCGCTCCGAATCCCATCGGCAGAAGCAGTGCCGGCTCATACTCCTTCTTGATAGCCAGCCAGATCAGAATTGCGCCGACTACATACATCACAAGCTGCTGCGGTGTAACCTGCATAATTCCTTCCAGTAAAAATTCCATGCGTATTCCTCCTTCAATTTCTTTTTTCATTTCCCGGTTACATGTTCTGCTCAACTGTTAGTATGGCAGTAATTATCACTTCTACACACTTTTTAAAGGGCGATCCCCGCGGAGCGTTTTTTATGTCCCTGGGACTAAGTCCGGGACTTTACAATGAAGCTCGCCTGCGAGCTTCTCCGCCTGCGGCGGGTCGCTTTTGCGACAAAATCCCTTTCCGCCGCATGGCGATCCCCGCGGAGCGTTTTTTTATGTCCCTGGGACTAAGTCCGGGACTTTACAATGAAGCTCGCCTGCGAG
>CALAAS010000048.1 GCA_937885015.1 uncultured Clostridium sp. | reverse complement strand
GTATAGCGCAGTTGGTTAGCGCGCCAGATTGTGGCTCTGGAGGCCCAGGGTTCGAGTCCCTGTATCCACCCTCTTAATTCCTTCGGGAATTTTTTTTTACCTTCCTATCGGTTTTGAAGGATTAATGGGCTATCGCCAAGCGGTAAGGCACAGGACTTTGACTCCTGCATTCGTTGGTTCGAATCCAACTAGCCCAGTTTATGTGGGGTATTAGCTCAGTCGGTAGAGCACTTGACTTTTAATCAAGTTGTCCGGGGTTCGAATCCCCGATGCCTCATGTGTTGAAAATAGCGGAAAACCTAGTAGTTTCAAGGGTTTCCGCTATTTTTGTTTAATGAAAAGTAACCGAAAGTAGACGAAAGTAACCGAGAGTAAATGTCTAAATTTGGTCTAAAACGTGGGTTTGAAAACCAAATGTCTAAATTTGGTCTAAAGTGCAAAATATCTTTTCGATTTCAAAAAAATGTGATATGATAGTAGAAAATTTTTGGTAAAAGAGTAACGGAGGGGATTTATGATGGAAGACAATAAAAAGGTATTGACGGAAGGAGATGGCCGGGATGAGGCGGTCTCCAAAAATTTTATTGAACGGGAGATTGATAAGGATCTGGCCGAGGGAGTTTACGACCACGTTCAGACGAGATTTCCTCCGGAACCCAATGGATATCTTCATATCGGACATGCCAAATCTATTCTGTTGAATCACGGATTGGCAAAGGAGTACGGCGGCAAATTTAATCTGCGTTTTGACGATACCAATCCCACCAAAGAGAAGAGCGAATTTGTGGAATCTATTATTGAGGATGTGAAGTGGCTGGGAGCGGATTTTGAAGACAGGCTGTTTTTTGCGTCCGATTATTTCCAGACCATGTATGAGTGTGCGGTGGATCTGATCCGGAAGGGAAAGGCTTTTGTCTGTGATCTGAGTGCGGAGGAGATCCGCGCTTACCGGGGCGATTTTAATAATCCTGGAAAAGAGAGTCCATACCGCAATCGGAGTGTTGAGGAGAACCTGGAACTCTTTGAAAATATGAAGAACGGAAAATACGCCGACGGCGAAAAGGTGCTGCGCGCCAAGATTGATATGGCTTCCCCCAATATCAACATGAGGGATCCGGTTATTTATCGAGTTGCCCATATGCACCATCACAATACGGGAGATGCCTGGTGTATTTATCCGATGTATGATTTCGCCCACCCCATTGAGGATGCGGTGGAGCATATAACCCACTCTATCTGTACTCTGGAGTTTGAGGATCATCGACCGCTCTATGACTGGGTGGTAAGAGAGTGCGGTTTTGAAAATCCGCCCCGTCAGATCGAGTTTGCAAAAATGTATCTGACCAATGTCATTACCGGCAAACGTTACATTAAAAAACTGGTGGAAGACGGAATCGTAGACGGCTGGGATGACCCGCGCCTGGTAACCATCGCTGCGCTCCGCCGCAGAGGTTATACACCGGAATCCATCCGCCGTTTTGTGGAACTGGCCGGTGTTTCCAAGGCTGATAATTCCATTGACAGCGCCATGCTGGAGTACTGCCTGCGGGAAGATCTGAAATTGAAAAAACCGAGAGTGATGGCAATTCTGGATCCGATTAAGCTTATCATTGACAACTATCCGGAAGGGCAGATGGAAGAGCTGGATGCGCCCAACAATCTGGAAAATGAAGAGTTGGGATCCAGAAAGCTGCCCTTTGGCCGGGAACTGTATATCGAGCGGGAGGACTTTATGGAAGAACCGCCGAAAAAGTATTTCCGACTTTTCCCGGGAAATGAAGTCCGCCTGATGAATGCCTATTTTGTAACGTGTACTGGCTGCGAAAAGGACAGGGACGGAAATGTTACGGTGGTTCATGCTACCTATGATCCGGAGACGAAGAGCGGTTCCGGCTTCAATGCCAGAAAGGTAAAGGGAACGATTCACTGGGTAGCAGCTGCTACGGCGCTGGAAGCAGAGTGCCGCCTGTATGAAAATCTGGTGGATGAAGAGAAGGGAAAATTAAACGCAGACGGAACGCTGAACCTGAATCCCAATTCCCTGACTGTTCTGAAGAAATGCTATCTGGAGCCGGGACTTAAGGAAGCGAGAGCGTTTGACAGCTTCCAGTTTGTGCGAAATGGCTATTTCTGCGTAGACTGCCGCGACAGTCAGCCGGGTCAGCCTGTGTTTAACCGGATTGTATCCTTAAAGAGTTCTTTTAAACTTCCGAAATGATGCGAATCAGAAATTAAAAATCCCTGGTCATCCATCTGTGAAAAGATGGACGGCCGGGGTTTTTATTGCGTAGGAAATTAACAATACGTTAAAATTACAGAAAAAAACAAATGTTTTGAGAAAAAAAGAGATAGATAGATGAAGTTTTGGATAGAAAAGAAAAAAAGAGGGAGATTGTAGAAAACAGGTCTTTATTTTCGCAATAAGCGGGAAAGTCAGAAAACAAAATGTAGTAATAAGTACCAAAAAAAGAATGAAATTGCCAATAAAACAAAGAGCTTTTTGTGCATGTTTTATGAATCGGTCGGTTGACAATTTGGTGCCTTACTGTTATAATTGTTCATAGTAAGCGTGGCTGCCTGAGTCAGTCATACAGCTTGCATAAAAAGGAAGAGGGGTTATCCCCTTTTAAATTTTGCTTTCGAAAATGGAATGCATTCCATAATGCGGAATGTATGGTGCAAAGATTTTGTTAATATATTTTTTCACAAAGTTCCGGCGAAAGCGAATATGGGTCAGCGTCCATGAAACGCTTAATAAAAAGGAGGTGCAATGCACAATGTGGACTGAAGCAACCATGCCGTTTGGGCAGTCAATCGTCGTTTCCCTGCTGGGACTTTCGATTGTATTTCTGGCTCTGATCGCCCTGGCTCTGGCAGTTGTGGTCATTTCCAAGATTCTGTCGACTGCCATTAAAGACAATACGCAGAAGCCGGCAGCCGCCGCTCCCGCTGTGTCTGATGAAGCGGATAAGGAAACCCTTGCCGTTTTGATGGCAACAATCGGAGAGGATCTGGGATTGCCGACAGAGCAGTTTAGAATTGTGAGTGTCACAGAATTAAAGTAGTGAACAACAGGAATGGAAGGAATTAGGAAAGGAAGGACAAAGCAGCTATGAAATATACGGCTACCCTGAATGGAAAACAGTACGAAGTAGAGCTTGAAAGACTTGATGCATATGAGCCGATTCCGAGATACGGCGAGGCTCCGGCAGCACCTGCAGCTCCGATTGCAGCTCCGGCAGCAGCTCCGGCTCCGGCTCCGGCGGCAGCTCCGGCTCCGGCAGCACCCGCTCCGGCAGCAGCACCTGCACCGGCAGCGGCGAGCACAACAATCGAAGCTCCGATGCCCGGTAAGATTCTGAACGTAAAAGTATCCGCCGGACAGGCAGTAAAATATGGCGAAGTGGTTATCGTGATGGAAGCCATGAAGATGGAAACAGAAATTGTTGCACCGGCAGACGGCACAGTTGCGCAGATTCTTGTCAAGGCAGGCGATGCAGTTGACACTGGCGCAGCGCTGATTACTCTGGGCTGATATAGATACGGAATGAATCGAAAGGATGTATAAAAATTATGAAATATGTTGCTACGATCAATGGAAAAAAGTATGAAGTTGAAGTAGAGAAACTGGAAGCTTACAAGTCTCTGGATCGTGACGGCGTGGCAGCTCCGGCAGCACCGGTTCTGGCAGCAGCACCGGCGGCTAAGAGACCGGCCCCGGCGGCAGCTCCGGCTCCGGCAGCAGCTCCCGCTCCGGCAGCAGCACCTGCACCCGCTCCGGCTCCGGCAGCAGCGCCTGCAGCGGGCGGTACGACGATCGAGGCTCCGATGCCCGGCAAGATTCTCAATGTAAAGGTATCGGCTGGACAGGCAGTAAAATACGGCGAAGTGGTTATCATCATGGAAGCTATGAAGATGGAGACGGAGATTGTCGCACCGGCAGACGGTACGGTAAGCCAGATCCTCGTAAAGGCAGGAGATGCTGTAGATACGGGAGCTGCGCTGGTTGCTCTTAACTAGGAGGTAAAGTAATGAATTTTTTTGAAATCCTGAGCGAGCTTCTCGCGCAGTCTGGTTTCGCGGCACTGACCTGGAGACACTGCGTGATGATCCTCATTTCCTTTATTCTTTTATACATGGCGATCAAAAAGCAGTTTGAGCCGCTTCTGCTGCTTCCCATCGCATTTGGTATGTTTCTGGCAAACCTTCCTCTGGCAGACCTGATGAAGGAGTCAGAGCCGTGGTACACGCAGGGTGTTCTGCGCATTATCTACGGCGGTGTTAAGTCCAGCCTGTTTCCCTGTCTGATCTTCATGGCAGTTGGAGCGATGACAGACTTTGGTCCCCTGATCGCGAACCCCATCAGCCTCCTTCTGGGAGCTGCTGCGCAGTTCGGTATTTACATTGCATTTATCCTGGCCAATGCAACGGGACTGTTTACCGTTGGTGAGGCAGCTGCCATCGGTATCATCGGCGGCGCCGACGGTCCTACTGCAATTTATGTGGCCAATAACCTGGCGCCGGATCTGGTGGCGCCCATCGCTGTGGCAGCGTACTCCTACATGGCTCTGATTCCGCTGATTCAGCCGCCGCTGATGAAGCTTCTGACCACGAAGAAAGAGCGTGCTACCGTTATGAAACAGCTTCGCAAGGTAAGCAAGGTTGAGAAGATCGTATTCCCGGTATTCGTAGTACTGTTCTGCTCCCTGCTGCTTCCGTCCGTTGCACCGCTTCTTGGTATGCTGATGTTAGGTAACCTGTTCCGTGAGGCCGGCGTTGTAGAGCGTCTGTCCGATACGGCTCAGAACGCCCTGTGCAACATCGTTACCATCATGCTTGGCACGACCGTAGGTGCTACGGCAAACGGAGAGATCTTCCTCCGTGTCCAGACCATCGCCATTATCTGCATGGGTCTGCTGGCATTTGCCTTCGCGACCATCGGCGGTATCCTGCTTGGCAAGGTCCTGTATCTGGTTACGGGAGGCAAGATTAACCCGCTGATCGGTTCGGCAGGTGTATCGGCCGTTCCGATGGCAGCCCGTGTATCCCAGACGGTTGGTGCAAAGGAGAACCCCACCAACTTCCTGCTGATGCACGCCATGGGACCCAACGTGGCCGGCGTTATCGGTTCTGCAGTTGCAGCCGGATTCTTCATGCTGGTATTTGGCTGATAAGGCTCGGGGCCTTGTTAAGAGGCCCCATACATATGTTAGCTATTCAAATTTATTATAAAAGGAGGCTTTATTGTGGCTAATAAAGTAATGACATTACAAGAGGCAGTTGCAAAGTTTGTTGAAGATGGCGATGCTATCTCCTTCGGTGGCTTTACAACCAACAAAAAACCGATGGCTGCTATCCGCGAGATCCTTCGTCAGGGTAAGAAAGACTTCATTGCATATGCAGGTCCTGCAGGATCTGACTGGGATATGCTGATCGGAGAAGACCGCGTAAAAGCATACATCAACTGTTATACAGCTGACTCTGGAGTTACGAATGTTTCCCGTCGCTTCCGCAAAAAAATCGAGGCTGGCGAGTTAATCTATGAGGATTACTCTCAGGATGCAATCATGTACATGCTGCACGCATCTTCCCTGGGACTTCCGTTCTTACCGGTACGTTTCATGATCGGTTCCGGCCTGGTTGATGAGTGGGGCATTACAAAAGAAGTTCGTCAGACCATTGACAAGCTGCCCAACGACAAATTTGTTTACATGGACAACCCCTTCAATCCGGGCGAGAAGACGGTATGCCTTCCGGTTCCGAAGCTGGATACCGCTGTGATCCATGTACAGAAAGCATCTCCGGATGGAACCTGTATCCTGATCGGCGATGAGTTCCACGATGTTGATATTGCATGTGCTGCCAAGAAGGTAATCGTTACCTGCGAGGAACTGGTAAGCAACGAAGTAATCCGCCGCGACCCGACTCAGACGAAGATTCCGTGCTTCGCAGTTGACGCAGTGTGCGTTGCTCCTTACGGCGCATATCCGACCCAGTGCTATGGCTACTATGACTATGATAACTCCTTCCTGAAAGCTTACGGCGCAGCCAGCAAGACTGAGGAAGACTTCAAGGCATTCTTAAAAGAGTATGTTTATGATGTAAAAGATCACGAAGAGTTCCTTGAGAAGATCGGTGTAAATCGTCTCCTTAAGTTAAAAGTGTCTGACGGTTTTGGATACGCAACAGATGTAAGCAAGGAGGATTAATCATGGCTGACTACACAAAGTATACAAATAAAGAGATGCAGGCAATTACGCTTGCACAGCAGATCACAGATGACAACATTGCAATCGTTGGTACTGGCCTTCCGCTGATCGGTGCTTCCGTTGCAAAACGTTTATTTGCTCCGAAATGCAACCTGATCGTTGAGTCCGGTCTGATGGACTGCTCTCCGATCGAGGTTCCGCGTTCCGTTGGCGACCTTCGTTTCATGGCTCACTGCGGATGCCAGTGGCCGAATATCCGTTTCATCGGTTTCGAGACCAATGACTGGTTACATGACAACGACCGTATCGTGGCTTTCATCGGCGGCGCACAGATTGACCCCTACGGAAACGTAAACTCCACCTGTATCGGCGACTATCATGCACCGAAGACACGTTTTACCGGTTCCGGCGGCGCTAACGCAATCGCAACCTTCAATAACACCATTATCATGATTCAGCATGAGAAGAGAAGATTCATGCAGAAGATTGACTACGTAACCAGTCCTGGCTGGATCGACGGACCTGGCGGACGTGAGAGACTGGGCCTTCCGGGCAACCGTGGACCTCTGGCAGTTGTTACGGATCGCGGTATCCTGAAGTTCGACGAGAAGACCAAGAGAATGTATCTGGCAGGTTACTATGAGACGTCCTCTCCGGAAGACATCATCGAGAACACCGGATTTGATCTGGATGTATCCAGAGCAGTGAAACTGGATCCTCCGGCTCCGGAAGTAATCAAGATGATCCGTGAGGAGATCGACCCAGGCCAGGCATTTATTCAGGTTCCGAAGGATGAATAATTTGCCCGAAGGGAAAATGATTATCTAATATGTACCTATCTGCAGTGCGAAGCCGGAAATGGGTTTCGCCTGCGGTAAAATATTTATTTCATTAAATAAGGAGAAAAGAAGACATGAACATGTATTCAATGCCCGGATATTTCCAGAATATGCCTACTGTCGGCAAAGAACTGGTAAATCCGAATCCGGAAAACGAGCAGGAAATCAAAGCCGTTGAGCAGGATATCCATGAGTCGATTGAGAAAGCTCTGGCAGCTGGTATTACTTCTGAAGAGAAGTTAAACGAGCGTGGACAGCTTTCCGCTATGCAGCGTATCAACGCTCTGATCGATGCAGGTACATGGTGCCCGTTAAACAGCCTTTTCAATCCGGAAAACAATAAATTTGGTACGACCAACATCCTGAACGGACTTGGCCGTGTAAATGGCAAGTGGGTGTATATCATCGCTTCCGATAACAAGAAGATGGCCGGCGCATGGGTACCGGGTCAGGCAGAGAATCTGCTTCGTGCTTCCGATACGGCGAAGATAATGCATCTGCCGGTTGTATACCTGTTAAACTGCTCCGGAGTAGAGTTCCCGAACCAGGATAAAGTATACCCGAACCGCCGCGGTGGTGGTACACCTTTCTTCCGCAACTCCGAGTTAAATCAGCTTGGTGTTCCGGTTATCGTAGGTATCTACGGAACCAACCCGGCAGGCGGCGGATACCACAGCATTTCCCCGACCATTCTGATCGCACATCAGGATGCCAACATGGCAGTCGGCGGCGCTGGAATCCTTTCCGGTATGAATCCGAAGGGATATGTGGATGAGGAAGCAGCAGAGCAGATCGTTGCAGCTCAGATTGAGAACAGCAAACAGCACGTTCCGGCTCCGGGTTCCGTTCCGATCCACTACGATGAGACTGGATTCTTCCGTGAGGTATATGAGAACGACTTAGGCGTAATCGAAGGAATCAAGAAGTATGTCAGCTATCTGCCGGCTTACAACCTGGAATTCTTCCGCGTTGATACGCCGAAGGCACCGCAGCTTCCGGCCGAGGACCTTTACAGCATCATTCCGATGAACCAGAAACGTCCTTACGATATCTATGAAGTTATCGGACGTCTCTTTGATAACAGCGAGTTCTACGAGTACAAGAAGGGTTACGGCCCGGAGATGGTAACGGGTCTCGCAAAAGTAAACGGCCTTCTGGTTGGCGTGATTGCCAATGTACAGGGTCTGCTGATGAACTATCCGGAGTACAAACAGAACTCTGTAGGTATCGGCGGAAAGCTGTATCGTCAGGGCCTTGTTAAGATGAATGAGTTTGTAACTCTGTGCGCACGCGACAGGACACCGATCATCTGGCTGCAGGATACCACTGGTATCGATGTAGGCGATGACGCTGAGAAGGCAGAGCTGCTTGGTTTAGGTCAGTCCCTGATCTACTCCATCGAGAGCTCCAAGCTTCCGTCCCTGGAGATTACGCTTCGTAAGGCCAGCGCTGCTGCTCACTACGTTCTGGGCGGCCCGCAGGGCAACAACACCAACGTATTCTCCCTTGGTACTGGCGCATGCGAGTACTACGTAATGCCAGGTGAGACAGCTGCCAACGCGATGTACTCCAGAAAACTGGTTAAGGCGAAAAAGGCAGGCGAGCCGCTGCAGCCGATCATCGATAAGATGAACGACATGATTCAGATGTACACCGACAAGTCCCGTCCGAAATACTGTACAGAAAAGGGTATGGTGGATGAGATCGTAGATCTGACAGAGCTTCGTCCGTACATTCAGGCATTTACAGAGGCATATTATCAGAACCCGCAGTCGATCTGCCCGATGCATCAGATGCTGGCTCCCAGATCCATCCGCGAGGCTGAGAAAGCAGGAAAATAAGTACAGAGTACGTACAAAAAACATTTAAAAATAATTTGATGATACCACGTAAATAAACAGTTGATAGTGTGATAGTGATAGTGTGAAAGCCACAGGCTTTACAGAGAATCGAGCAGAGGAAGCTGGAACCTTTGCTCGATTTATCTGTATGTCCAGACGGATAAACGCGCTCTTATAACTGTTTTACAAATAATTTTATAGTATTTTCTTCATTTTCCAGCGACTTTTGTTTGAATTTGTGGTATCATGGTGGCGTAGGCAAAGAATCACTGCCATAGGCGGTGTTTTGCAATAAAAAGAGAATTCTGCACCCTATTTTGAAAGGAAAAAAGATACAATGAGCGCAATTTACACTATGGGTATCGACGTTGGCTCTACGGCTTCCAAGTGTATCATCCTGAAGGATGGCCAGGAGATCGTGGGCAAATCGCTGATCGATGTCGGCGCAGGCACCAGCGGACCGCAGCGTGCCATTGATGCCGTTCTGGAAGCAGCAGGCTTAAAAAAGGAAGACATTACCTATACGCTGGCGACCGGTTACGGCCGGACGTCTCTGATGGACGGGATAGCCGACAAGCAGATGAGCGAGCTTTCCTGCCATGCCAAGGGAGCTTCCTTTTTATTTCCCAATGTACACACGGTTATCGATATCGGCGGACAGGATGTGAAGGTTCTGCACATCGACAATGGCGCTATGACAAATTTCCAGATGAACGATAAGTGTGCTGCCGGAACCGGCCGTTTCCTTGATGTAATGGCCCGCGTTCTGGAGGTAAAGGTTGAGGATCTGGGACGTCTCGGCGCGATGTCGAAGAAAAAGGTAGGCATCAGTTCTACCTGTACGGTATTTGCGGAGAGCGAGGTTATCAGCCAGCTTTCCATGGGAACTGACAAATGTGATATCATCGACGGAATCCACCGTTCGGTGGCACATCGTGTGACAGGACTCGCCCACCGCATTGGCGTTGTGCCGGATGTGGTCATGACAGGCGGAGTGGCTCAGAACACCGGCATCGTGAAGGCGCTGCAGGAAGAGCTGGGATGTCCGATCAAGACATCTCCCCTGACACAGTATAACGGCGCATTGGGCGCTGCCCTGCTTGCATGGCAGGCTGCCAGCCGCCGTAAATAAAGGAAACAGATAAATCAAATAAAGAATGGAGGATAATTATTATGGCAAAACAAGTTAGTCCTGGCGTTCTTGCGCTTCGTAAGGTCGTTGATGACGTCCACAAAGATGCGCGCGAGGCTAAAGCAAGAGGCGAGTTAGTAGGCTGGTCCTCTTCCAAGTTCCCCTGTGAGCTTGCAGCAGCATTTGACTTAAATGTTATGTATCCGGAGAACCAGGCAGCTGGTATCGCGGCAAACCGTTACGGTGAGCTGATGTGTCAGGCAGCTGAGGATCTTGGTTATGACAACGATATCTGTGGATATGCCCGAATCAGCCTTGCATATGCAGCCGGCGTGCGTGTATCCCGTAAGTATGACCCGGAAACGGGTGAGTACATCATCGATCCCAGCACTGGAAAACCTTTAAAGGATGCTGATGGTAATGTAGTGATGGGCGAAGACGGAAAACCGAAAAAAGATCCGAAGACACAGACTCCTTATCTGCAGCTGGATAACCTTCTGGAGATTGAGAAGCTCCCGGACGGCCCGGAGAAAGAGAGACGTCTTGAGGCAATCTCTCCGATCCGTCAGATGCGGATTCCGCAGCCGGATTTCGTACTTTGCTGCAACAACATCTGCAACTGTATGACAAAATGGTATGAGAATATCGCACGTATGTGCAATGTTCCGCTGATTATGGTAGATATCCCCTACAATAATACCGTTGATGTTCACGATGAGAATGTAAAATACGTTCGTGCTCAGTTTGACAAGGCAATCAAACAGCTGGAAGAGCTGACTGGCAAGAAATTTGATGAGAAGAAATTTGAGCATGCATGTGAGAATGCAAACCGTACCGCAAAGGCATGGTTAAAGGTTTGTGATTATCTGCAGTACAAACCGGCTCCCTACAGTGGATTCGATCTGTTCAACCACATGGCTGACGTCGTAACGGCCCGTGCCCGTGTGGAGGCTGCTGAGGCATTTGAGCTTCTGGCAGAAGATCTGGAAGAGACCATCAAGAAGGGTGAGACCACGACTCCGTTCCCGGAGAAATATCGTGTTATGTTCGAGGGTATCCCCTGCTGGCCGAAGCTGCCGGCTCTGTTCAAGCCTCTGAAGGCAAACGGTGTAAACGTTACGGCCGTTGTTTATGCTCCGGCATTCGGTTTCGTATATAATAACATGGATGAGATGGCCCGTGCATATTACAAGGCTCCGAACTCCGTCTGCATTGAGCAGGGTGTTGACTGGCGTGAGGGCATCTGCCGTGACAATAAGGTAGACGGCGTTCTGGTTCATTACAACAGAAGCTGCAAGCCGTGGTCTGGATATATGGCAGAGATGCAGCGCCGCTTTACCGAGGATCTGGGTATTCCGTGCGCAGGCTTCGACGGCGACCAGGCTGACCCGCGTAACTTCAATGCCGCTCAGTACGAGACTCGCGTACAGGGTCTTGTGGAGGCAATGGAAGCAAATAAGCAGGCAAAGGAGGCTAAATAACGATGAGTATCAATGCATTATTAGATGAATTTAAAGTAAAGGCTGCAACTCCGAAGCAGCAGCTTGCTGAATATAAAGCTCAGGGCAAAAAGGTCATCGGTGTACTTCCTTACTACGCTCCGGAAGAGCTGGTTTACGCAGCTGGCATGGTTCCCATGGGAATCTGGGGTTCCAACAACAAGACCATCAGCCGGGCCAAAGAGTACTGCGCGACTTTCTACTGCACCATCGCTCAGCTGGCGCTGGAGATGCTGCTGGACGGTACTATGGACCAGCTGGACGGTATTATCACACCAACCATCTGTGATACACTTCGTCCCATGAGCCAGAACTACCGTGTATCCATGGGCGAGAAGATGAAAGTTATCTTCCTGGCACATCCGCAGAACCGTTTTGAGGACTTTGGTCTTCAGTTCTGTGTAGATCAGTACAATCACGTAAAAGCTGATCTGGAAGAGGTTTCCGGTCAGAAGATCACGGATGAGGCCATCAAAGAGGCGATCAAGATTTACAATAAGAGCCGTGCACTGCGCCGTGAGTTCGTAAAACTGGCCAGCGAGCACTGTGATGTGGTAACGCCGACCAAGCGTTCCGCAGTTCTGAAGGCATTCTTCTTTATGGAGAAACCGGCATACAATGAGAAACTGGAAGCTCTCAACGCAGAGTTAAAGGCACTTCCTGTCTGTGACTGGAAGGGGACCAAGGTTGTTACCTCCGGTATCATCTGTGACAATCCGAAGCTGCTTGAGATCTTCGAGGAGAACAATATTGCAATCGCAGCCGATGATGTGGCTCACGAGACGCGTTCCTTCCGCACCGATGTGCCGGAGGATATTGCAGATCCGATGATGGCTCTGGCAAAACAGTTTGCAAACATGGATTACGATGTTCTTCTGTACGATCCCAAGTCTGAGCAGAACCGCCGCGGCGAGTTCGTTGCCAACCTGGTAAAAGAGAGCGGCGCTCAGGGTCTGGTACTGTTCATGCAGCAGTTCTGCGATCCGGAGGAGATGGAGTATCCGTACCTGAAGAAAGCATTAAATGAGGCAGGCGTTCCCCACATCAAACTGGGTATCGATCAGCAGATGCGTGACTTCGGTCAGGCCAGCACAGCTATTCAGGCTTTTGCAGACGTATTAGAGATGCAGAAATAAAAATATATGACGCGAAGCGGGAATTCGGTGTAACAGCCGGATTCCCGTTTGTTGTTTCAGCGGAGAAACTCACGGACGAGCTTCTTTCTTGCGGGGGCATGTCCTGCGCAATAGAAAATATTCCGGAAAAGAGAGGAGGAGAAGAGCGGTTTAAATATGGATGATATGAAAAAAACAGTGGAAAAATCAGGAATAGAAGAAGTGACTATGTGGAAAAAAGCAATGAATCGGGTGCTGACCGGCATAACACTCTGTGTGATTACACTGCAGTTCTGGCGTTTGGAGTACCTTCTTCCAGCTGTGGGAACGATGCTGATTCTGTTGGGTTTTCGGGATCTGCGTCGCGAAAATCGGTGGTTTCGAATCGCCTGGATTATGGCTGTACTGCGGACTGGCGTTGTTTTTTTCATGGTGATGCTGAATACTACTATTTTCCCATCCTGCACGGAGGCTTCAGAAGTTCTTTCTGTATTCTCGGCTGTGGGAAGAATCATTCTTTTTTTCCTGTTATTGTGTTTCTGGCGAGGATTGGATTTGGTTGGAAAGAGTACGGATCCATCTTTCCGGGCGGACAGTGCCGGGGCGCTTTTTGTCTGGTATATCTTGATGTATTTGTTGGCAATCTGGGAGTATCAGGGACTCATTGTCGTCGGAGTGATGCTTTTGGGATACGTTTTTACAGTTCGCGGGATCAGTCGAACCGTGAAGAACATCGAGCTGGCCGGGTATGCGCTGCGCCCGGAAAAGAAACGTATTTCAGATCGCAGGCTGGTAACGGTGATCTCGCTGACTGTGGCCGTCGGTGGAGGGATGGGTTATTTATTTGGGGGCAGCTATCCCATGAACTGGAATTCTTTGAAGCCGGCGGAGCAGGAAATGGCAGAAGAAATTAAGATCTATCTTCTGCAGCTGGGAGTTCCGGAATATGTACTTCAGGATCTGCTGCCAGAAGATCTGGCGGCCTGTAAGGGCGCCATACGGGCGGAGGTTCAGGTGACGGATGAGTCGATCAGTCCTTATGGGGAAGAAAAAGGAGAGAAACCACTGCGATGTACCAGCGTCGGAGTTCAGTTACCGGGGAATCCGGAGAACTGGATGATCGTTCACCATTTTTTGTGGGTCGAGGATCCGGGATTTTATGGAACGGAATCGGTGCAGATCTGGCCTGTGTACCGGGATATTTCGGAAGGCTGGAGTCTGGATGGTGAGATTACGGGGCGAGTGCTTTGCGACCGGGATGAAGCGGTATACTGGTCCCCGTACTATACGCTGGGCAGTGAAACAGTGACCCGGGATACCATGTTTTGGGGAAATCAGACCAGCAGCGATGTATTTGGAACTTTTTCCATGCCGAAAGACGGAAAAAACTGTCGGGGATATGTGGCATATCCGGTTCGGGCATTGAAGGAAGGGTATCTGATCAGCAGCTGGATGAATTATACCCATTACAGAAAAGGGTGGATTCAGTATCCGGTTCTGACAGCCATGGAAAATCGAATGAAGAATTTTTGGGATAGAGGGCCATTTATAACAGTGCAGCATGCGCTGCAATTTTTCCCTACTGATGATCCCTCCTGATTTTTACAGAAATATATTGCAAAAACAAAAAGAAGAGGATCCAGGCTGTCATACTGCAGTTTGGAAGATCCTCTTCTTTATTTTCTGCCAGATTTCACGCTGTCCTAAGTCGTTGTGAAAAGTTTTAAAGATCCAGGTCTTTCACGCTGGAATGGTGGTAGCCGCTTTCCGGACTCTGTTTGGGAGGTTCCGTGTACTGCGGTTTTTCGTCACCGCCGGATTCGGTTGCCTCATCTGCAGGGCCGCCGCCGGAACCGCGCTCCGAGTCACCCTGGGAGAAATCGGGAGCAGACGGTTTCTTTTTGGAAGATGTGCTATCCTCATCGTCCTTATCTTCAGCCTGGAAATCTTCCCAGCTTTCATCGTCATCGATCTGTTGGGAGGCTATCGGAACCTGTTTCGTCTGGATGATTCCGTCCACCGTCCAGGCACCGTTTTCATTTACCGTATAATCACCTGGTGCAACGATGGAGGAGGTAATAAGCCAGCCTTCTGCATCAAAATAATAGCATTCTGCAATACCATTTTTATCGCCGTCGAGCCAGTACCAGCCGTTGCTCAGCCATGTTCCGTCCTCGTTGTCATACCACCAGCGGGAGGAATTGGGCTCTGCACCGTGTTTCCAGACGCCTGCCATAGAAGGAAATGCAGCGGCAGCGGACAGGGCACCAGCAAAAAGCGCCAATGCAATGCGTTTATGTTTCATAGTATAATCTCCTTGTTGATCAGTCATGTTGTTTAAAAGTGTGTCCCATATAATAGGAAAGCTCTGCGGCGCTGTGCTTGACCTGTTCTTCCAGATGCTCCAGATGGAAATCATCTGCAATCCGGGAATAGGGGGCAATGATGCCTACAGAGGCGGATACACGGCTGTCTATGCCGAAAATCGGAGCGCCGATGCCCACCGCATCGTGTACATATTCGCCATGGGAGACGGCAATGCCTTTTTCACGAATGGTTTTCAACTCCAGAGCCAGGGCTCCGCGGCTGATCTGGGGAAAGGCTTCCGGACGGTCAAGACGGTTATCCAGATAATAGGTAATATAGTCGTCATCCTGATAAGCCAGAAGAACTTTGCGGATCGCGCCACAGTGGAGATCCATCTCGTAGCCGAATTCTTCCACCACCTTCAGGTGGTTGGGGCCATCCACTTTGTCAAGGACCAGGCCCTTATCGCCGACCTGAATGACCAGATAGGAATCTTCTCTGGTGCAGTAAGACAGGTTGCGCAGAATCGGAAGAGCGGCATCCTGAATGCGGATATTATTGGCTGCTGAACGGCCCAGAGAAATCAGAGCCGGGCCCAGCTGATAGGTGTGAGCGTGTTCATCCCGGATGACGTATTTTTTCTCACAGAAGGTCTGGAGAATGCGATGTACAGTGCTGGGCGGAAGTCCCGTTGACTCGGAAAGCTCCGCGATGGAATACTTGTGAGATGTCTCTTTCAGAAGCTCCAAAAGCTCCAGAGAGCGCAGAAGGCTTTGTATCATGGAAAAATTCCTCCCCCTAAGATGTTTTTTTTATTTTTCTGCCTGGGAGCTGTTATTCCGTGATTTCCTCAACGGTTACGGTGGTATTCTGCACAGGTGTATCGTCGGATTTTTCTTTGTCATGGTTCCCGGCCGTCTCTGTCTCAGACTCTTTGACAGATGCTGCGAGGCTGTCTTTGTCTGCTGCAGCAGCGGGAGAAGTCAGGGAGGATTCGTCTGCTCCATCGGCCTTTGCCGATTCGTCTTCCTTTTCTTTTTTATCAGAAACATCCTTCTTATCGGGGGTCAGAGAGACATAGTTGCGCGTATCGGCGGCTGTGTCCTCTTCTGTATCTTCAAAATCATCGAAATCATCTTCAAAATCGTGGAAATCCTCGTCCAGTTCTTTGTGGAAAGACTTATACTGTAAGAAATAAGAAACGCCGGCTGCAGCAGCAGCTGCGATGGCTGCCAGAGCAACAAAGCGTCCAACGTGTTTTTTTGCCATAATAGAAAACTCCTTTCTGTAATTATTCATATTGTAATACGATTTCTATAAAAAAGGAAGGGATTATTTCGGAATAATTTGTGAAAAAAACGGGAAAAAAGCAGGGTTTATATTTTTTTTATAAATAATTAGCACTCGAGTCTTGACTCTGCTAACAGAACGTGATATAACATGATTTGTAAATAAAAGGAAACGTTAATTCAGTCATTACCAAAATACAAAATGGACAGTAAGGAGGAGTCAGTAATGAAATTAGCACCATTATTTGACAGAGTCGTTTTAAAGCAGCTGGTAGCAGAGGAGACTACGAAGTCCGGTATTGTGCTTCCGGGTCAGGCAAAGGAGAAACCGCAGCAGGCGGAGGTTGTAGCTGTTGGACCAGGCGGAGTGGTAGATGGAAAGGAAATCACGATGCAGGTTAAGGTGGGCGATCAGGTTATCTACTCTAAATATTCCGGAACAGAAGTGGAGCTGGAAGATGAGAAATACGTGATCGTAAAACAGAATGACATTCTGGCAGTGATTGCATAATAAAAAGAAAAGACAGACAAAATCGGAGGTTGATTACCATGGCAAAGGAAATTAAATATGGCGTAGAGGCCAGAAAAGCTCTTGAAGCGGGCGTAAATCAGTTGGCAGATACCGTTCGGGTAACTCTTGGACCGAAAGGAAGAAACGTAGTTCTTGATAAATCCTTCGGCGCTCCGCTGATTACCAATGATGGTGTGACCATCGCAAAGGAAATCGAGCTGGAAGATGCCTTTGAGAATATGGGGGCTCAGCTGGTAAAAGAGGTTGCGACCAAGACCAATGATGTGGCCGGCGACGGTACAACGACGGCAACGGTTCTGGCCCAGGCCATGATCAATGAGGGAATGAAGAATCTGGCAGCTGGAGCAAACCCGATTATCATGAGAAAAGGTATGAAGAAGGCAACTGAGGCAGCTGTAGAGGCCATCAAGAACATGAAGAAGGATGTGAAGAGCCAGGCAGATATTGCCAGAGTAGCAGCGATCTCTTCTTCTGATGATGAGGTAGGCCAGATGGTAGCCGACGCCATGGAGAAGGTTTCCAAGGATGGCGTTATTACCATTGAAGAGTCCAAAACCATGAAAACAGAACTGGATCTGGTAGAAGGCATGCAGTTTGACCGCGGTTATGTGTCCGCTTATATGGCAACGGATATGGAGAAGATGGAAGCAGTTCTGGATGACCCCTATATCCTGATTACAGATAAAAAGATTTCCAATATTCAGGAAATCCTTCCGCTGCTGGAGCAGCTGGTACAGTCCGGCTCCAAGCTTCTGATCATTGCAGAGGATATTGAGGGCGAGGCTCTGACCACTCTGATCGTCAACAAGCTGAGAGGAACCTTCACAGTCGTAGGCGTGAAAGCTCCGGGTTATGGCGACAGAAGAAAAGAGATGCTGAAGGACATCGCAATTCTGACTGGCGGTACGGTTATTTCCGAGGAACTGGGACTTGATCTGAAGGATACCACCATGGATCAGCTGGGCCGCGCAAAATCCGTAAAAGTACAGAAGGAAAACACGATCATCGTAGATGGCTGCGGCGACAAGAAAGAAATTGCAGACCGTGTAGCACAGATCAAGGCACAGATTGAGGAGACTACTTCTGACTTTGACCGTGAGAAACTGCAGGAGAGACTGGCAAAACTGTCTGGCGGTGTTGCAGTGATCCGTGTAGGTGCTGCTACAGAGGCTGAGATGAAGGAAGCAAAACTTCGTATGGAGGATGCTCTTTCCGCTGCTAAGGCAGCTGTGGAAGAGGGAATCATCGCAGGCGGCGGTTCCGCTTACATCCATGCGGCATCGGAGGTACAGAAGGTAGTTGATACGCTGGACGGTGATGAGAAGACCGGCGGACGCATTATCCTGAAAGCTCTGGAAGCTCCCTTATACCACATTGCAGCAAATGCAGGTCTGGAAGGATCTGTAATTATCAATAAGGTAAAAGAGTCTCCGGTAGGCATGGGTTTTGATGCTTACAAAGAGGAGTATGTAGATATGGTAGAGGCAGGAATTCTGGATCCGGCTAAGGTTACGAGAAGCGCTCTGCAGAATGCAACCAGCGTGGCATCTACTCTGCTGACGACAGAATCTGTTGTGGCCAATATTAAAGAAGAGACACCGGCTATGCCGGCAGGCGGCGGAATGGGCGGCATGATGTAATTCGCCGGTCTCTGCACAAGACGGAATAAACGAATAGAAGAATAGTGAAGGAGTGCTGCAGAACAAAGCATTGAAGTTCTGCAGCGCTCTTTTTTTGGCAGCCGTTTTCTTTTTTTAGAAAAATGTTTAGAAAATATCTTTTGGAAATACCCTGGAAAAACCACGGATTCCAGCTTGACAGGCCCTGACAAATTTGATACACTAAATTACTATATCAAGGCCGCGCAGCATCAGAAATCTGTGACAGCGGTGGCAGTTTGAGTAAAATAATACGAAAGTGAGGATAATGAAATGGGTACGATTATTGGCGATGGCATTACGTTTGATGATGTGCTGCTGGTACCATCCTATTCAGAAGTAATTCCGAATCAGGTTGATCTGTCTACGAATCTGACAAAGAAAATCAAGTTGAATATCCCGCTCATGAGTGCCGGTATGGATACGGTTACGGAACACAGAATGGCAATTGCCATGGCAAGACAGGGCGGAATCGGTATTATTCATAAGAATATGTCGATTGAGGCGCAGGCGGAAGAGGTTGACAAGGTAAAACGCTCTGAGAATGGCGTTATTACAGACCCGTTTTATTTATCCCCGGAACATACGTTGAAAGATGCAGATGAGCTGATGGGTAAGTTCCGGATTTCCGGCGTTCCGATTACGGAGGGAAGAAAGCTGGTTGGAATCATTACCAACCGTGACCTGAAGTTTGAAGAGGATTTCAGCAAAAAGATTAAAGAATGTATGACCTCGGAGCACCTGGTAACGGCGCAGGAGGGAATTACTCTGATGGAGGCTAAGAAAATTTTGGCCAAGGCCCGGGTGGAGAAGCTTCCGATCGTGGATAAGGATTTCAATTTAAAGGGTCTGATTACGATTAAGGATATCGAAAAGCAGATCAAGTACCCTTTCTCTGCCAAGGATGCGCAGGGACGTCTGCTTTGCGGTGCGGCTGTGGGAATTACGGCAAACGTGCTGGAACGGGTGGAGGCGCTGGTGAAGGCCAAGGTGGATGTGGTTGTTCTTGACTCTGCCCATGGTCATTCTGCCAATGTCATTCACTGTGTGAAGATGATCAAGGAAGCCTATCCGGAGGTACAGGTTATTGCTGGAAATGTGGCGACTGGAGAGGCGACGAAGGCTCTGATTGAGGCTGGTGTGGATGCTGTAAAGGTTGGAATCGGGCCAGGTTCCATCTGTACGACCCGTGTGGTAGCAGGAATTGGCGTTCCTCAGATTACGGCTGTTATGGATTGCTATGCTGTTGCCAAGGAATACGGTATTCCGATTATCGCAGACGGCGGTATCAAGTACTCTGGTGATGTGACGAAGGCAATTGCGGCAGGCGGAAGTGTCTGCATGATGGGGTCTATTTTCGCGGGCTGCGATGAGAGTCCGGGAACCTTTGAGCTTTACCAGGGAAGAAAATACAAGGTATATCGTGGTATGGGATCTATTGCTGCCATGGAAAATGGAAGTAAGGATCGTTACTTCCAGAGCGATGCCAAGAAGCTGGTACCAGAGGGGGTTGAGGGACGTGTGGCTTATAAAGGCATGGTGGAGGATACTGTCTTCCAGCTGCTGGGCGGTCTTCGGGCTGGCATGGGCTACTGTGGCGCATCAGATATTCCAACGCTGCAGGAGACGGGCCGTTTCATCAAGATTTCTGCTGCATCCCTGAAGGAGAGCCATCCGCATGATATTCATATCACCAAAGAAGCTCCCAATTACAGCATTGAAGAATAAAAAGATCCGTTTTTGGAATGGATAAAGAGAAAAAGCCTTCCGGCTGCGAAAAAGACAGAAGTTTTGCAGTTCCGGGAGGCTTTCCCTTTGCAACCGGAAGAGCTGACGGAAAAGTAAAAGGATAAAAGAAGAGGGACTGTGTGCTGACCGCAGGTGTGATCACATGGGAAAGCACCAGCTCCATTTCTGACTGCAGGGAAGGGAGAGGATAAGATGCCGGGAAATGGTGAGAAGCTTTGCCTGAGGCGCGCTGGAACGAAGGATCTGCCTGGTATTATGCAGGTCCTGGAGCAGGCTGGCAGGACGGCGCCGCCGGGATGGTTTGTCACAGATGAGGAAGAATATATTCGATATCACCTGGAAGGGCGGGGATTTGTGCTGGTTGCACTGGGAGAGGGCGAAAAAATAGCTGGTTTTCTGATGGTGGATCTCCCGGAAAAGGGTGAGGACAGTCTGGGAAAAGACGCGGGACTGGCGGGAGAACAGCTGCTGCGGGTGGCACATATGGATGCAGTGGCAGTGCTTCCAGAATACCGGGGAAATTACCTGCAGGAACGGCTGCTGAAGGCGGCGGAGAAGGAACTGAAAACGAAACCGGAGTACTGCTTTTTTATGGCAACCGTGCATCCGGAAAATATATACAGCCTGCGTAATTTTCAGAGGCTGGGGTACCGGGTAGCGGCGACGGTCAGAAAATACGGAGGACTGCCGCGTTACGTACTTCTGAAGGAAAAAGGGGAGGAAGAATGAAAAAAAGATGGCATATGGCTATTGCGGCGGCCTTTTCCCTGCAGCTGGCTGCCTGCGGGTTGGGAGAGGTGCGGGAGAGCGGGGCAGAAAATGGCAGGGAGGCAGAAGACACCATACAGGAGGGAATGGAAACGAAAAGCTGGAAGGAAGGCGACAGAACGTTTGGGTTTACTTTGAAAAAAGTGGGAAAAGACGCAGCTCTGGGAGCGGAAACGCTGCTGTTTGAACATGAAGGAAGTGGGGCGGACGTATTTTTTATATTAAATGATGACCAAAATCGTGGATTTTCGATCACGTACCGGACGCCGTATATGGATGAGACAGACACAAATCATGTGTTTGAGCACGCTGTCCTGGCTTCATCGGAAAAGTATCCCAGCAAGGACATTTTTTTTGATCTGGCAAATAAAACATATAACACGTACGCCAATGCTTTTACCTACCCTGTTTTTACCACCTATCCGGTAAGCAGCCAGAGTGAGGAGCAGCTGATGAAGATGGCAGATGTGTACCTGAGCTGCATGGAAGCGCCGGGGATTTTGCAGGATGAACACTTTTTTCAGAGAGAGGCGGTCCGGTATGAACTCCGGAGCCGGGAGGATCCGATCACAATCAATGGAACCGTTTACAGTGAGGACTTCGGCCTTTTGACAGACGTGCAGCAGGAGGCATACCGCAATGCCCAGAGAGCACTGTATCCGGGGGAAACGGCTTCCCATGCCATCGGTCAGGCCCACCGTTTTTACAGGGATCTGACGTATGAGCATACGGTGGAGACGTATGAACGATGTTACCAGTTTGACAATTCTCTGATTCTTCTTTACGGTGATCTGGACTGCAGTTCATTTTTGCAGTTTCTGGATCATGAATATCTGACAGGAGCCAAAAAAGGCGGCAGGAAGTTTCCTCTGGGAATGGGAGAGGAGACAAATGCCGGTTACGTGGAGGAAGTAGTGGAGAGTCCGGCCTTTGAGGGCGACACATCGGAGAAGTCTTCCTTTGTCACGTACAGTTTTGATTTGCCTGGAACAGACTGGGAGACATTGCTGGAATATGATCTGATATTTGGTATGCTGAATTCGAATGGAACCGTTTTTCAGGAGAAACTGCGGGAGGCAGGATTGTATGCAGAGGCGTCCTGCGAGATAAATCTGTTTCAGGAAAAACCGTCGGCTGTTTTTTTGCTGGCCAATACGGATCAGGAGGCAGCGGCCACGTTTAAAACCGTGGTTTTGGAAACGCTGAAGGAGCTGGAGGAGCACGGACTGGATGAAAGCCTTGTGGAAACAACGGTAAAATCCCGGGAAATGAGCGGATACCTGCAGCGCGAAAATACGAATGTGTTTGTGGATTATCTGGTTCCCAATGCCAGCATGAAGTGGCTGATGGATGAAGGAGATCCAAATTTGTCAGCGGCGGATCAGGAAGTTCTTGATACGTTCCGGAGTGAGGCGGGCCAGGAGGCGATCCGTGCCATGGCGAAGGAACTTTTGACGGCAGAGCGCAGTGCTCTGATCACGACGGTTCCGACACCGGGACTGGCGGAGAAAATGATCGCGGAGAGAGACAAATATCTGACGGACTGGAAGGCGTCCATGAGTGAAAAAGAGCTGGATCAGATGATTGCTGATACAATGGCTTTTGATGCGTGGAATGAAGAAGAACGATCCAATTCTTCCTTTATGATTCCAGTGGAAGATCTGCCGGCGGCGGAACTGCTTCCAGAGGTAAAAATAGAAGAGCGGGATGGGATTTCATTCTGGACTGCCTACTCCGATGTGCCAAAGATCATGCAGACCAGCGTGTATCTGGATACGAGTGCGATTCCGCAGGAAGACCTGCACTACCTCTCGCTGTACACCCTGCTTGTGTCGGAGCTGGATACGGCCGGCTACAGCCGGATGGAGAAGGAAAACAGAATGGCAGAATACCTGCAGGATTTTTCACTGGAAAATATTTATGAAAATGAAGAGGCCGGGGAATACAGTCGGCCGATGCTGAGAGTTGGATGGTATAATCTGGAGCAGGATTATGAGACCAGCCTTTCTTTTATGCTGGAGCTTTTGCAGCGCCCGGAACTGGATAACGGGGAGGAGATTCTCCGGATTCTGGAGGAAAATCTGCCCTGGATGGATCGGGCCCGGGGAGATGGGGATGAACTGGCCCTGGTCCTGACAAGAGAGGGGAGCAGTATAGAATATCGCTATAAAAACTATATGGAAGGCCAGCCATTCTACGAATTTGCAAAGGAGATACGGGATAATCTTCGGGATGATCCCGCCTATAGCGGAGAGCTGGCGTCAAAACTGGCCTCCGTGCGGGATTTGATCCTTCGAAAAGACGGACTGATCGTAATGAATGTGGTGGAAGAGGGCGAAAGAGAGAAGGCGCTGGAGCTTGGAGGCCGTATTCTGGGAGGACTTCCGGTTCTGAGAAAAGAGGCGCAGCCTTACATTTTTCCGGAACCGGCAAAAAGGCGGGCCGTTATCATGGAAGATTCCCTGCAGTACGTATACATGGGCGGGGATGCGAGAAAAACGGAAGGTTTTAACGGAAAAGTACTTCCATTTATCAATGCGCTGAACGACCGGTATGTGATTCCGCAGATACGGTTCCGGCTCGGCGCCTATAGTGCCCAGGCAGGTTACACCAGGCCGGCAAATTTCGCATGTTTCAGCAGTTATCGGGATCCGGGAGTGGAAAGCACGGTGGAAATTTTTGATAAGGCAGCTGATGTGCTGGCGGATATGCAGCTTACGAAAGAGGATCGGAATGGATATATTTTAAACGCCTATAGTATGGTAACGATACCGTTTGGACGGCTGGAACGCCATATGTATGCCATGGTTTATTACCTGAAGGGAATCGATGGGAATGCAGTCAGGCATCTGGCCGAGGAGATAAAACAGACAAAGGCAGAGGATCAGGAGGCAGCAGCTATATTTATGAGAAAATTCATAGAGGAGGCCTCTGTGGTAGCTGTTGGAAATCAGGCCGCGATCCAGGAGGCGGCAGAAGGATTCGACGAGGTACTCGATTATCGGAAACCTTTAAAGGGACAATAGAGAAATAAAAAGAAAGGCAGGAAGAAGAGAGAAAGGCGTTGTCAGTGGGCAGCGCCTTTCTCTCTTATTCCAGCAGCTGTTCATAGGTAACCTGAAGAACAGTTGCAAGAGCTTTCAGTTCAATGTCTGTGACAAAACGTTTTCCGCATTCCATTTTCTGAATGGCGTTTTTATCTACATCCAGGCCTTCACGCTGCAGCATTTCTGCCAGCTTTCGCTGGGAAACATTTCCGGAAAGAGCAAGGCGGTAGAACTTGATTTTTTCACCGCACAGATTATTTTTTCCATTGTCGGCCTTATTCTTATACATACGAACTCCTTTTTGACATCTACTAATTGTCATTTTGAATATTGTATGCTAATATATCTTCGGAATTGACATTCACTAGATGTCATTTTGATGAAAATATAGAAAGAAGAATAAAAAATAGATGAAAGATGAGCTTTTAGAAACTTTTAGGTGTTTGATAGAAATTGCGATGCATGACAGTGTGGAGAAAATGCGTTCGTCAAGCCTCCAATAAGCGGAATGTTTGCGTATTGTGGAAGAACTGGAGATGGAGTATGAACGGGCAGCTTGTCTGGAGGAGTCCAGACAAATAGTAGAGGCTCTTCTGGAAAAGATGGAAGAAAGAGAGGAAGAGAATATGCGTCTGGCTTATCTGGCGGGAATTCGTGACAGCAGTCGTTTTTTTATGCCATAGGAAACCCTATGGCATAAAAAACGCTCCGCGAGGATCGCCATGCGGCGGAAAAGAAATCGGTTGCATAAGTGATCTGCTGCAGACGGCAGGATAGCGATTTGAGGTACTCAAAGGTACTCAAACCCAAAATAAAAAAACCCTTGATTCTTCAAGGGTTTCAGAGTAGCGGAAGGGAGATTCGAACTCTCGACACTACGGGTATGAACCGTATGCTCT
>CALAAS010000047.1 GCA_937885015.1 uncultured Clostridium sp. | reverse complement strand
TTTTTGAACTTAGCACAGGGTGTGGTTGAGGAACACATTCATGCGTTTGTCGTGGGAGGAACACTGAAATCTCTTCCTAAAAACTGGATTTTAGTGTATAATAATGACGGATGTATGGTATGAGATGTGCAGCTCTGTGCATTCTATATGATGGGGGCGGGAGGTAATGATATGAAAAATATTTTGTTTGTGGCATCAGAGGCAGTTCCGTTTATCAAAACGGGAGGCCTGGCGGATGTGGTGGGTTCACTGCCCAAGTGCTTTGATAAGAGATATTTTGATGTTCGGGTAATGATTCCGAAGTATCTATGTATCAAGGATTCGTTTCGCAATGGGATGAAGTATGTGAACCATTTTTATATGGATTACCTGGGCCAGAATCGGTATGTGGGGATTCTGGAATACGAGTATGACGGAATTACCTTCTATTTTATTGATAATGAAAGTTATTTCTGGGGAGACCGTCCTTATGGGGACTGGTACTATGATCTGGAGAAGTTTTCTTTCTTCTGCAAGGCAGTCCTGTCGGCACTTCCTGTCATAGGTTTCAAACCGGATCTGATTCACTGTCATGACTGGCAGACTGGGTTGATTCCGGTTCACTTAAAGGATAAGTTTCATGGCGGAGAGTTTTTCAGGGATATTAAATCCGTTATGACCATCCATAACCTGAAGTTTCAGGGTGTGTGGGATGTGAAGACAATTCAGCGCTTTTCCGAACTTCCGGATTATTACTTTACTCCAGATAAGCTGGAAGCCTACAAGGATGGCAACATGCTGAAGGGCGGACTGGTGTATGCGGATGCCATTACGACTGTGAGCAATACCTATGCAGAGGAAATTAAGACTCCGTTTTACGGAGAGGGCCTGGACGGTCTGATGCGGGCCAGAAGCAACAGCTTGCGGGGGATATTAAACGGTATTGACTATGAAGAGTTTAATCCTCAGACCGACAGCCGGATTGTGCAGAATTACAACGGGAAAACCTTCCGAAAGGAAAAGATTAAGAATAAAAAGGCGCTTCAGGCAGAGCTGGGATTGGTACAGGATGAGAAGAAATTCATGATCGGAATCGTTTCCCGTCTGACGGATCAGAAAGGTTTTGATCTGATTCAGTGCGTGATGGATGAGATCTGCACCGAGGACGTGCAGCTGGTAGTTCTGGGAACTGGTGATGAGAAATATGAAAATATGTTCCGACATTTTGACTGGAAATATAACGATCGCGTGTCGGCCAATATTTATTATTCCGAGGATATGTCCCACAAGATTTATGCGGCCTGCGATGCATTCCTGATGCCGTCGCTGTTTGAACCCTGCGGCTTAAGCCAGCTGATGGCGCTGCGGTACGGCACGGTTCCGATTGTGCGGGAGACGGGAGGACTTAAGGATACGGTTTGGCCCTATAACGAATATGAGGGATCGGGAACCGGATTTTCCTTTGCCAACTATAATGCGCATGAGATGCTGGACTGTATTCGTTACGCAAAGTATATATACTACAGTAAGCGGCGCGAATGGAATAAAATTGTGGACCGGGCCATGGCGGCAGATTTTTCTTGGAATGCTTCGGCGATGAAGTATCAGGAGCTGTATGACTGGCTGATCGGGTATTAGAGGACGGAACAGGGTTGAAACGGGGCCCCATGCAAAAGAGACGGGAGAGTGACATGACTTTTTTTCAGGAATTGACAGGAAACCAGACGCTGATGACGGGAGTGGCAGGCTGGGTAGTGGCGCAGGTGCTGAAGACCATTCTCGATATTGTCCTGAACCGCTCTTTTAACCCGGAACGACTGGTGGGAGCCGGCGGCATGCCCAGCTCCCATTCATCGACAGTCTGTGCACTGACGACGGCGGCCGGACTCCGGTATGGTGTCGGGAGCTTTGAGTTTTCCATCTGTTTTATATTATCTATGGTGGTCATGTATGACGCCATCGGAGTCAGACAGGAGACCGGAAAGCAGGCAAAGGTTCTAAATCGTCTTTTGTTTGATGATTTTCTGAAGCTGGACGGCGTAGTTCTTCAGGACAAGCTGAAGGAATATGTGGGGCATACCCCGCTGCAGGTGGCAGCAGGCGCTGTTCTGGGAATTCTTATAGCATTTATCATGGATCCGATGTTCATTTGATGAACATCGGATTGATTTATCTCAGGTAAAGAAAGGTTGGAAACGAATGAGAGACAGAGAGGAATGGAGAAAGAACTGTCGATTGATTTTAGCGTCGGCTTCACCGCGCAGACGGGACCTGCTGCGCCAGATTGGACTGAATCCGGAGATTCTGCCCAGCCTGGTAGAGGAAAAAGTGGAAAGTCTCAGGCCGGATCAGGTGGTAATAGAACTGTCACGGCAGAAGGCCTGGGAGGTGGCGCTGCGGGTTTCGGCCAAACCGGGAGAGCAGGGAGAAACGGGAAAACAGATTAAGCCGGGAGAAAAAGGGGCGGTAAAGGTTCCGGAGCTTCCGGGGATTGTCCTGGGGGCAGATACGGTGGTTAGCATAGACGGGCGGATTCTTGGAAAACCGTCTGATCGGGCAGAGGCCGCCGGGATGCTGCGGCTGCTGCAGGGGAGAAGCCATGAGGTTTTTACGGGCGTAACGATTCTTGGAAATGGAAGGGAGATTTCTTTTGCTGTCAGGACTAGAGTGGAAGTATATCCCATGGAAGAGTCGGAGATCGAGGCGTACCTGGACTGTGGGGAATCCATGGATAAGGCGGGGGCTTATGGGATCCAGGGTTGTTTCGCAGTCCATATACGGGAGATCGAAGGTTCCTATACCAACGTGATGGGATTGCCAGTTGGGCGGGTTTACCAGGAACTCAGAAAAATTCTGAAGGAAGACGGCAAAGGAGCAGAGGGATGATAAAACTGATTGTATCAGATATAGACGGAACGCTGGTGGCGGATGGAGAAAATAAGCTGGATCCGGAAATTTTTGATGTGATTTTGCGACTGAAACGTGAAAAACGAATTCTTTTTGCGGCTGCCAGCGGCCGTCAGGCGGCAAGCATTGAGTATACCTTTGCTCCGATTAAAAAAGAAATTTTTTATCTGGCGGAAAACGGATCCTATCTGGGGTGTCTGGGGCGTAACCTGTTTTTGCATTCCATGGACCGGGAAACGGCATGCCAGTTGATCGGGGATATCCGCCGGGATCCACAGTTGGAGGTGCTGGTAAGCGGGGCGAAAAGAGCTTACCTGGAGACAAAGAATGAGGCATTTTTTCAGTGGATGAAGGAAGGCTACCATTATGACCTGGCCAGGGTAGAGGATGTGACACAGGTGGATGATACGATTATCAAGGTAGCTGCCTACCGGAAGGAAGGGATTCAGGAGGCAGAATATCTGCGGGAGCGATATGCGGGCCGGCTGAAAATGACGATTTCCGGTGATATGTGGATGGATTGCATGGCGTTGAATGTGAATAAGGGAGAGGCAGTAAAGACCCTGCAGGAAAGTCTGGGCATCACTCCGGAGGAAACGGTGGCATTTGGCGATCAGCTGAATGATATCGAGATGCTGAAGCGGGCCTATTACAGTTTTGCGGTGGGAAATGCAAGGGACGAAGTGAAAAAAGCAGCCAGATTTCAGGCGGATACCAATCTGCGCAGTGGTGTTCTGAAGATATTAAAGCTGTTTCTGGATGAAACGGGAGAGGAAGGATGAGAGAAAAACAGGAAAGAACAGGAAAACGGCCGAAAACGGCTGGCGTTGTATTGCGGCGGCATTCCAGTACCGTAGGCCTTGTGTTTTTGGCAGCATTTCTGATGGGAGTTATTTCGGGTTGCGGTCAGGCTGGAGGAAAGAGAAGTGAGAAGGGGTATGCGCTTCCAGAGATTATGGTAATTGCCATGACGGAAAAAAATCGGTACGAGGCGGTTTGTACGGAGCAAATTTGGGATGTTTCCGTGGGAGAAGAGGGAGAAAACTTTGAAGATTATCTGATAAAAGAGATCTGCACATTTATGGAGGAGATGCGGATTATGAATCTTTTGGCGAAGGAGCGAGGAATCTCTCTCAGCGCTCAGGAGCGGGCGGCCATGTCTGGAGCAGCGCAGAAATATTTTGGCAGTCTGACGGAGGAAGACCGGGCCCATATGAATGTGACCCAGGAACAGGTGCAGCGGGTTTATGAGGACTATTTTCTGGCAGAGAAAATGGTGGATGCGTTGACTGGAAGAGTTGAACTGGAGGTCAGTGACAGCGAAGCCCGTGTGATGCAGCTGCTGCAAGCGGAGACGGATTCCAGGACAGCTGCAACAAAGTTTGCAGAGCGTCTTTCCGGAGAAAATGCAGATTTTCAGGCCTGTGCGGAGGAAGAGGGACTCACGGTAACAGAGCGTACGCTGGGACGGGGAGAAGAGAGCGGCGCTTTTGAGGAGGCAGCGTTTAGCCTGACGGATGGAAAGGCCAGCGGTGTTCTGGAGCAGGAAGGCCGGTTTTATGTGCTGTATTGCGTGGAGGATTATGATGCGGAGGCAACGGATGCGCGAAAGGCACGCATTTATGAGGAGCGCCGCAGGAGGGCGTTCCAGGATATTTACGATGCCTATCGGGAGACGATTTCTTTGACCTATTCAGGGAACCCATGGGAAGAGCTTACACTGAATGGCGGGGAATATGCGGAGGCGGCAGATTTTTTTGAAATTTACAGTGAATATACCGAATAATGAATGACGGCAGAGATGGGGGCAATGAAAAGAGTGGAAGGAACAAGAGGGAAGAGCCGTGCCAGAAGCCGGAGAAAACCGGAGGGACGGTTCGGAGGCGCAGGCTGTTTTAAGAGCGCAGTCATTGGACTGCTTCTGATTTTGACAGCTGCAGTGGTAATCGGAACAGTTTCGCCGGGAAAAGAAGGAGGGCGGGGACCAGAAGTGCCGAGAGATTGCTCACGCGCGGTGGAGCCGGAGACGCTGAATCGTGTTAATGGATTTTAAAGAATATCGTAAGTTGACGCATGGAAGGGGACTAATTTATAATAAAATTATAGTAATTCAGGATAGACCAGTTCAAAGGCTGGCCTGCCACAGGAGCAGGCGAAGTATCTGATCATACAGATGGCAGAAAGAGAGGATATATATGGGGAAGATGACGCGCTGGGGATGTCTGGCCGTAACAGCGGCGGCTTTTATGATGTGGACAGCAGTGGGAACGGTTTATGGCGCGTTGGCGGTATCCCAGGTTCGTCTTCTTTTTGAGAATCGGTACAGTGACGGGGGCGGACAGATTGTGGAGCCGGAGATCCAAAGTGCCGTGACCGGCTGCCAGATCCGGGATGTGGAGTGGAGCCAGTCCCGCAGTCAGTGGGAGCCGGGGAGAGCAGTTACAGTTTGCGTTACGCTGGAACCAGAGGCTGGCTATACCTTCGCTTCGCCTGTTCAGAAGGCCGATATTTCTCTGAGCGGAGCGGATATCCTTTCCGTGGAAAAGGACAGCGGTAGGCTGGTAATCAAAGCTTCCTATATGCCGGTGGTGCAGCTCGGAAAAACAGAACGCGCTGCCTGGACAGGGACTTCGGATACGAAGGCAGTTTGGGAGGCAGTGCCTTATGCCACAGCATATCGTCTGAAATTGTACCGGGGAGATGGCCAGGAGGCAGCTACGCTGACACTGGGAGGTACCAGTGTGGATCTGGAAAGCTATATGGGCGATTCAGATCACTATTATTACGAAGTTTGCGCCACTTCTAAAACTACTGCAGATGCCGCATATCGCCGGGATGGGGAATACGTGATATCTCGAGATGTGGAGACAGTTGGAAATGGAAAAGGAAGCTGGTATCGCCAGGATGGACGCAGATATTATAAGGATGAAGAGGGAAAAACCGTAAAAAACGGCTGGAAGTATATCGATGGTGTCTGGTATTATTTTGAGAAGGATGGAAGCGCCGTGTCCGGCTGGAAGGAGATTAACGGAAACTGGTATTATATGGACAGCAGCGGCCGTATGCAGACCGGCTGGCTCCAGCAGGGGGAGAAACGCTATTTTCTGGGAATGACCGGAGCGATGGCGGTGGGGTGGCAGCGTCTTTCTCCGGGAAGCTGGTATTATTTCTATGAGGATGGCCGCATGGCTTCCAATACAAAAGTAGACGGATATACACTTGGAAAAGATGGAAAAAGAGAGTAAAATAAAGCGGGGTACTGCGGGAAAGGTTTATTTGGCAGGGCCCCGCTCTGTTTTTACTTGACTACACCTTTAATTTACTCTACAATTTACGTAACTATTCGGGGCGGCGGCACCAAATTTGAAGATGCCTGTCCTGAACCGTTACCAGTTTACGCGAAAAGGCCAGTCGTTCAGACCGGCGTTTACAGAGGATTGACGGATTATGAATATTATAAAAGCGGTAAATCTTGTGTTTGACTATATGAGGCGGGATGAGGAGAACCAGATAGAAGAGGTGAAGCGGGCGCTTGACCATGTGAACCTGGAGATTGAGGAAGGAAGCTTTGTGGCGGTGTTGGGTCACAATGGCTCTGGCAAATCTACCCTGGCTAAGCAGATAAACGGAATTTTATTACCCACCGAAGGAACGATCTGGGTGTCCGAAATGGATACTGCGGATGAGGAACGACTGTGGGATGTCCGGAAGACAGCAGGAATGGTATTTCAGAATCCGGATAACCAGATTATTGGGAATGTGGTAGAAGAGGATGTGGGGTTCGGACCGGAAAATATCGGAGTTCCAACGGAGGAAATCTGGAAACGGGTGGATCAGAGCCTGCAGGCCGTGGGGATGACCATGTACCGGAAAAAGTCGCCGAATCGGCTGTCTGGTGGTCAGAAACAGAGAGTGGCGATTGCCGGCGTTATGGCCATGAAACCAAAATGCATTGTTCTGGATGAGCCAACGGCCATGTTGGATCCCAATGGCCGTCGGGAGGTAATTCGGACAGTCCGGGCGCTTAATCAGGCAGAGGGCATTACGGTAATTCTGATTACGCATTATATGGAAGAGGTTATTGATGCAGACCGGGTCATTGTGATGGATGATGGACGAATTGTGATGGATGGAACGCCCAGAGAAATATTTTCCCAGGTGGAGGCTCTGAACCGGTATCGTCTGGATGTGCCGCAGGTTACGGAGCTGGCTTGGGAACTGAAAAAACGCGGTGTGGAGCTTCCCGATGGAATTTTACGAAAGGAAGAGCTGATGGAGGCGCTGCTTCCGCTTTTGAAAGAGGAATAAATCATGGCGATAAAAGTAGTGGATTTGAATTACACCTACGGCGCGGGAACGGCATTTGAACAGGCGGCGCTGAAACATGTGAATTTCGAGATAAAGGACGGAGAATTTGTGGGACTGATTGGTCATACAGGCTCTGGAAAATCGACGCTGATTCAGCATTTGAACGGACTGATCCGTCCTACTAGTGGAGATATTCTCTACCATGGTGTCAGTATTTATGGGGAGGGTTATAAACTTCGGGAGCTGCGGGGAAAGGTGGGACTGGTGTTCCAGTATCCGGAATATCAGCTGTTTGAGGCAGATGTGTTTTCAGATGTCTGCTTTGGCCCGAAAAATCTGGGCTGCAGCCAGGAAGAGGCGGAAAAACGGGCGCGCCACGCTCTGAATCTGGTGGGACTGGATGAGCGGTTTTATACCCAGTCCCCCTTTGAGCTGTCTGGTGGTCAGAAACGCCGTGTGGCCATTGCCGGTGTTCTGGCTATGCGGCCGGAGATGATGATTCTGGACGAGCCGACGGCAGGACTGGATCCCAGAGGGCGGGATGAAATTTTAAATCAGATTGAGCGTCTGAACCGCCAGCATGGACTGACGATTCTTCTGGTATCTCACAGCATGGAGGATGTGGCCCGATACGTGGACCGGATTATGGTTATGAACCACGGCGAAAAGGTATTTGACGATACACCTCGGGAGGTTTTTCGTCATTACCGGGAGCTGGAGGCCATGGGACTGGCGGCGCCGCAGATTACGTATATCGTACAGGAACTGCGGGAGCGCGGTGTTCCCATTGACGATACAATTACCACTGTGGAAGAGGCCAGAGATGCAATTTGTGCCATTTTGGAAACACGCGGCAGAGGAAAAGGACAGGGGGAACGTAAAGCATGATGCGGGATATTACCATAGGACAGTACTACCCGGTGGATTCGGCAGTCCACCGGCTGGATCCGCGTACTAAGCTGTTTGGAACGCTGATTTACATCATTTCCCTCTTTTTTGCAGATAACCTGCTCTGTTATGGGGCAGCAACGCTGTTTCTGGCAGCGGCAATCCGTATGTCACGGGTTCCCTTTCGGTTTATTGTCCGAGGACTGAAGGCAGTGGTGTTTCTGCTTCTGATCAGTGTCAGTTTCAATCTGTTCCTGACAGATGGGACGGTGTTGTTTCGCCTGGGATTTTTAAGGATTACCCAGGAAGGACTGCGGTTAGCTCTGTTTATGGCTCTGCGGCTGATGTATCTGGTGTTGGGATCCTCCATTATGACACTGACGACCACGCCGAACCAGCTGACGGACGGACTGGAAACCAGCCTGAGAGCGCTGAACCGCCTTCATGTGCCGGTGCATGAGATTTCCATGATGATGTCCATTGCGCTCCGGTTTATTCCGATCCTGGTGGAGGAGACGGACAAGATTATGAAAGCCCAGATGGCCCGGGGGGCGGATTTTGAGTCGGGCAATCTGATCCAGAGGGCCAGAAATATGGTACCGCTTCTGGTGCCTCTGTTTGTGTCGGCTTTCCGACGGGCTACGGATCTGGCCATGGCCATGGAGGCGCGCTGCTACCGGGGCGGAGCCGGGCGGACAAAAATGAAGCCGTTGCGCTACGAAAGCCGGGATAGGATCGGGTATATGGTACTTCTGGGGTATCTGGCAGTTATGGCGGCACTTCGATATTTTGTGTGACTGGCGGGGGGATAAGGAATATGAGACGAATTAAACTGGTAGTGGCGTACGATGGTACGGCTTACTGCGGCTGGCAGCTGCAGCCAAACGGAATAACCATTGAGGAGGTCCTCAATGGGGCGCTTAGCTCGTTATTGAAAGAGGAGATACAGGTGATCGGAGCCAGCCGGACAGATTCAGGAGTTCATGCCATGGGGAATGTGGCGGTGTTTGACACAGAGAGCCGCATTCCGGGCGATAAAATCTGTTTTGCTCTGAATCAGCGACTGCCGGAGGATATCCGGGTTCAGTCCTCAGAGGAGGTGCCGCCAACCTTTCATCCGCGGAAGGTCAACTGTGTGAAAACCTATGAGTATAAGATTCTAAATCGAAAAATCGATATGCCGCTGATGCGTCTGTACAGCTATTTCTGCTATTTTAATTTGGATGTGGAAAAGATGCGGGCTGCAGCGGCTTTTTTGATAGGAGAGCATGATTTCAAAAGCTTCTGTACTGTGCGCAGCCAGGCAGAGGAAACGGTGCGGACTATCTATTCCCTGGATCTGGAAAAAACGGGGGATCTTATTACGCTTCGCATCAGCGGCAGCGGTTTTCTGTACAATATGGTACGGATTATTGCGGGGACGCTGGTAAAAGTGGGAATGGGTGTCTATCCGCCGGAGCATATGAAGGAGATTTTGGAGGCCAGAGACCGGGGGGCAGCGGGGCCGACGATTCCGGCCCGGGGGTTGACTCTGGTGGGTTTGGAATACGAAAAGGAGGTTTTACCCAGCCTGGAGGGGAAAAATGAACACTGGCATTATGTGTTGGATCAGCGGGAGGTTCCATCCGGAGGCCCATCCTGGCTTTCTGTTCTGTACTGTGAGGATGCAGAGCTGGAGGGTGTGATGCGGCGTGTGATTCACCAGGCCTATCGGAATGGAGCTTCCGCTGTTTTTGTGAGGGACAGAGCTCTTCTGTCCCCAGCAGAAGAGGAGGAGCAAAAGGGGGCCGTTGATTCATTGGGAAAGAGAGAGTGCCGTCTGTCGGCCGGGCAGAAATATGGCTATTATCGGCTTCGGGAACGGCCGTCCAAAGAGGGGGAGGCCAGAGCAGAAGTCTGGTATGAGGCGGTCTATGAGGGGGAGAGTTCATGAGTAAGACCTTTGAATACCTGCTCTTTTTCTGTGCATATGCACTGATCATTCTTGTGATCGGCAAATCCTCTTTCCGGGAAAGCGATTCATTGTACAAATTCTATGTAGGAGAGCGGAAAACAGGATTTCTGCGCCTGTTCTGTACCTTTGTGGGAACGTGGATTTCGGCGGCGACAATTCTGGGTTTTACGGGAAACGTCTATGAGGGTGGTACATCGGTCATAGTGGTAACGGTTATTCCCTGGTTTATTGGTGCAATTATGTTGTATGTGATCAGCAACCGGATGTACGATTGCGATATTCTTACTATTCCACAGCTGATTGGCGAGCGGTATGATTCCCGGATTCTTCGGGCGTCCTGCGGACTCCTTTTGTCCGTTGGCTACATATTTTATCTGGTTATACAGATCAAGGGTTTTGGTATTGCTGCGTCCAGTCTTTTGAATATTGATTATAAAGTAGCAATATTTCTGATATACCTGTTTATTCTGTATTCTACGTTTGGGGGGTTTTATTCGGTAACAAAATCCGATGGCTGCAATCTTCTTATGCTGGCTGTCAGCATAGGAATTTTATATATGGCAGTGGTCGGTCAGGTTGGAGAGCCGGGGCCGCTGTTTAATCAGACTGTAACAGATCGGCTTCAGGCGCAGGGGATTTTCAGCGAGCAGGATGGGTTTTCTGAAAGCGCCTCCAGCATTATGTATCTGACCATGTTTTTCGGGTGGGGGATGGGCCTTGCCACAAATCCTCAGTATCTGATGCGGATTGTGGCGGCGAGAAACAAAAAAACAGCAAGGCGGGTTCTTCTGTTCTCGCTCCTGTTTTTGACGGTGTTTTATTTTTTGTTGACCCAGATTGGACTTGGAATGCGGATTTTATTTCCCTATCTGGGCCAGTATCGCGGCCCGGATGAGATTCTGATTCATGCGGCGGAGTATCTGGTAAAATCCAAAGCCAGTGGATTTTTTCTGTTGAGCGTGATTGGCGCCTGTATTTCCACTGCCAATTCGCAGTTGCTTTTGATTGGTTCTATGATGGCCTATGATGTGGCGGCGCAGTTTGGTTTTTGGAAAAAGACGGAGGATCGGATTCTGACTCTGACCAATGTATTCATTTTTCTGGGAGGCACCCTGGCTCTGATTATTTCCCTGAATCCGCCGGGAAATATTCTGTTTTTTGGCGCAGATATCTGGGGGGCTTTTGCGGTTATTCTGACCCCCCTGGTGTATGGAACCCTTTATTACAAAAAAGGGAGCAGGATGGGGGCATGGGGGGCTTTTCTGGTGGGGATTGCCGGAACAGTCTTGCTGTTTGGCCGTGACCTTCCTGTGTACTGGGGATTTCCGGCGACCTGTGCGTCATCGATGGCCTACTTTCTGATTCCAGTTCTGGAGGGGAAGATTGGGCGGGAAAGACAGAAACGGCTCTCCGGGCATATGGAGACGGAAGGGGGAGCCAGAGTGCTGCCAGAAGAACAGGAGGAGTTGGTTTGAAACAGGAGATAAAGGGATGGAGATGGATTAGAAATCGGTTTTTCAGTTGGTTTTTTCAGATTGAAAATGAAATTATGGTTCCGTTTCTTCTGATTGGACTTTTAATTATCGGTGGTTTCAGTGTGATTTCCTACTGTGGCGGGTATCGACTCCATAAGGAGAGCCAGGTAGCCGCGGCCAGAAATATTCTGGAGGAGACGAATCGGGATCTGCGTTTTCTGGAGGGGCTGGTTTCGGAAGAAGATCTGGTATTGAAATACCGGAATTTCGAGCGCGGCCGTGTCAGGATTACAGATCGAAACGGAAAGGAAATTACTGCTCCTGGAAACTGGGAGGGAAAGTCGGTACTGGTTTCCAGTGAAGGGGCGAATCCCTTTGGGTGGAGGCTGGAATACCTTCTGGATGAAAAAAAATTCGCAGTGGAATATCTGGAAGGACAGAATTATCTGGTGGTGGGCGCGATTGCGGCTTTGATCCTAATCAGTCAGGCCAGCATTTTTATTGCCCACAGTATGACTCGTCCGATTCGGCGGATGAGTCACACCTGTCGGGAGATCGATGAAAAAAAGGGAGACTACCACAGCTGCCATTTTGATGCAGTAAGCCGCCGGGATGAGATTGGCCAGTTGGCCGCTACCTTTGAAGGCCTGTTGAAAAATATGGAAAAATACACGAAAATGGAGTATACCAGTCGGATGTCGGCGGCTCTGGCTCATGAAATTAAGAACCCGATTGCCGGGATCCGGTCCGGAATTCAGCTTCTGGGAGGACGGACTTCCAAGGAGAGCGATCGGATACTGTGTGATGCCATGATTCGTGAGATTGACCGGGTAACCTCCTTGATTATGAATCTGCTTTCTTTATCCATTAAACGTCAGTCGGTGAAGGCACCGGTGGACCTGGGGCGAGTGCTGCGAGAAATCACTATGATTTATGAAAAAGGGCCAGACAGCCGTCGGGCGACGTTGCAGGTGGAGGTGGAGCCTGGATTGGCCGGACAGCTTAATGAAAATGAGTTTCGTCAGATTGTCCATAATCTTTTAAATAATAGCCTGAAAGCCATGGTTTCAGATCGGGAAGGACTGATCGCCATTCGTGGCCGGCGGGAGCCGGGACGGGTTGTTCTGGAGTTTGAGGATAACGGGCGGGGGATGAAACAGGATGAACTGATGCGGGCAATGGAGCCATTTTATACAAAGAGTATCAATGGAATCGGCCTTGGCCTGGCTATTGTACGAAATCTGGTAGAGCAAAATGAGGGGGAGATGAGGATGGAAAGCCGGGAAGGAGAAGGTACTCGGGTAACACTTTGGTTTACGCCGGCTGAGGCGGAAACTGGTAAAGTGGAGGCAATGCAGCTGTAAGACAGTAGAGCTGGATGCAGGAGGGGAAGATGGAGAAGGTACTGATTGTTGATGATGAATATCTGATTCGGTATACGCTGGAGGAGGGACTGAAGGACAGAGGTTACGATGCATTTTCAGCGGCAACGGTGGAAGAGGCGGTTGAGTATGTGAAAAAATTTCATCCCAGTGTGGTAATGCTGGATAATCTTCTGGAGCACAGTGTGGGAATGGATGAGATTGGAACATTTAAGAGTGCCGATGAGGATGTACAGGTAATTATGATGACGGCTTACGGTTCTGTGTCCCAGGCGGTGGAAGCGACGAAGCGGGGGGCGTACGATTATGTGCTGAAGCCCTTCGATATGGATGAGATTGATTTTTTAATTAAGCGGTGCCTGGAGCAGAAAAAGAGCCGTGATTCGCTGGAATTTCTGAAGGGGGAGACCAAACAGTTTATCGGCGTCAGTGAGGCGGCGGAGCAGATTCGCAGCCATATCCGGGTGCTGGGGGAGAATTCTTCGGTTAATGTTCTGCTGCGAGGAGAGACGGGGACAGGAAAAGAAGTGGTGGCTCGCCTGATCCATGCCTGCAGTAATCGCCGGGATAGCCTGATGGTGCGGATTAACTGCGGAGCGATTCCGGAAAATCTGCTGGAAAGCGAACTGTTCGGATATGAGCGGGGGGCTTTTGCCGGGGCACTGAAGACAAAAAAAGGACTGTTTGAGCTGGCTGACGGAGGAACTGTATTTCTGGATGAAATCGGAGAGCTTCCCATGTCTATGCAGACGAAATTGCTGACGTTTCTGGATGACCGGCGATTTAAACGCATCGGTGCACTGGAGGATATGGAGATAGATGTTCGGATCATAGCGGCTACGAATCGGAATTTGGAACAGGCGATTCGGGACGGTCAGTTTCGGGAGGATCTGTTTTACCGTCTCAATGTCATGCAGATTGAGATTCCCCCGCTGCGGGAGCGCAGAGAGGATATTCCGGCACTTTGCGAATATTATCTGGATTATTATAATAAGGCATTTGCCAGAAATATTGAAAAAGTGGATCCTGATTTTTTGCGGGAATTGATTCTCTATGACTGGAAGGGAAATGTTCGGGAATTGAAAAATATTTTTGAGCGCTGTTTTCTCTTCAGTTCAGGACAGGTTCTGGAAAAACATGTGGAGCTGGCCCCGGTGGAGCGGGAGGCCAGGCCGGATGAGGGAAGCTGTTTTTATCTGAAGGACTTAAAGAAGGAACCGATCAGCCTGGAGCAGGAGGTGACGGCTCTGGAAAAAATTTATATGAATCAGGCGTTAAAACTGTGTAATAATAATTTGACCCGGGCGGCTTCTCTTTTGGGAATAACCCGTTTTTCCATGAAACGGAGAATGGAGCGAGAAGATTAGGGGCGAAGAAAACAGGGGAGAAAAGAAAATCGTGCAAAAACTCACATCGTGCAAAAATGCACGCAAAAATCGTGCGTTTTTGCACGATTTTTGCGTCAAAAAAGAAATTTTTATTAAATAAATAAAAAACTAGTTGAAAAGAAGTAAAATTACAGATAAAATGAGGGTAACAGGTCGGAAGGAAGGCTGAGTGTGAAGCACTGAGAGAAAAGAAGATCCGACCAATAGAAAGAATAAAGGAGGTATGTACGATGTATCGCGTGGATTTGAATAGTGATCTGGGGGAGAGTTTTGGAAATTATACGCTGGGAATGGATGAGGAAATTCTTCAGTATGTATCATCTGCCAATGTGGCCTGCGGCTGGCATGCTGGTGACCCGATGGTAATGGAGAAAACCGTGGCGCTGGCCAAAAAGTACGGAACAGCAGTGGGCGCTCATCCAGGCTATCCGGATCTGATGGGATTTGGACGGAGAAATATGACGGTAACACCAGATGAGGCCAAGGCATACATAAAGTATCAGCTGGGTGCACTGCAGGCGTTTGCAAAAAGTCAGGATGTGAAAATTCAACACGTAAAACCCCATGGTGCATTTTACAATATGGCGGCTGTGGATGAGAAGCTGGCAAGAGCCATGTGTGAGGCTGTCTATGAGGTAGATAAGGATATTATTTTTATGGGCCTGGCCGGTTCGAAAATGATTGAAGCTGCAAAGGAAGTGGGGCTTCGGGCAGCCAGTGAGGTATTCGCAGACCGTGCCTACAATGATGATGGAACGCTGGTATCCAGAAAGCTTCCGGGAGCTGTAATTAAGGATAAGGATCTGGCCATCCGTCGGGTAGTACGGATGGTTAAGGAAGGAAACGTGGAGAGCATCAATGGAAATGACATTGCAATTCAGGCTGATTCCATCTGTGTACACGGCGATAATCCCAAGGCGCTGGAATTTGTGAAAAACATTCGCGAGACACTGATTGCAGAGGGCGTAGAGATCAGGAATTTATTTTAATATAACGGAGGCGTTACAATATAAAAATATAAAATCGGTAGGAGGAGAAAGGTAGGAAACTATGGGGGATAAGAAAAAATCAACGACAAATATGACGGCGCTGATCGGAGCGGCCTTCCTGATGGCAACTTCTGCCATTGGACCTGGGTTTCTGACACAGACCGCGAAATTTACCGGAGAATTCGGATCTATTTTTGCACTGGCAATTATTGTAACGATCCTTCTGGATGTAACGACACAGTTAAATATTTGGTCCATTATCGGTGTGTCCGGTATGCGTGGCCAGGATATCGCCAATAAAGTAGTGCCTGGACTGGGATATTTCATCGCATTTCTCGTTTCCCTGGGCGGTCTGGTGTTCAATATCGGAAACGTCGGCGGAGCGGCAACGGGTTTCAACATTGTATTTGGCCTGCCTTTAAAGGCAGGTACGATCATCGGCGGCGCCATTGGTATCCTGATTTTCCTTTCCAAGGATGCAAAGACAGGCATGGATAAGCTGACCAAATATCTGGGAAGTATCATGATCATCGTCGTACTCTACGTGGTATTCCGTTCTAAACCTCCGGTGGGTGAGGCAGTGGCCAGCGTAGGAAAAATCGGCGAGTTCCCGAGCCTGGTATTTCCGATTATCACGCTTCTGGGCGGAAGCTGCGGCGGATATATTACATTCTCCGGTGCACACCGCCTTTTGGATGCGGGCTTCTGTGGTACGAAGGATCTTTCTCACGTACGTCGTTCTGTCCTGATGGGCGTTACTGTATCCGGTACCATGAGAATTCTTTTATTCCTGGCGGTTCTGGGCGTTGTTACTTTGACTCCGGAGATCGTGGGAACCGATGCATGGGTGGCAAGTCCGCCAGCAGCCGCGTTCCAGGCTGGTGCAGGTATGATTGGCTATAAGATTTTCGGTATCGTAATTCTGTTTGCAGCAATCACATCGATTATCGGTGCAGCGTATACATCCGTTTCCTTCTTAAAAACACTCCATCCCTTTATTATGGAGAATGAGAAATGGTTTGTAATTGGTTTTATTGCAGTATCAACGATTATCATGACCTTCCTGGGCCAGCCGGCTACGCTGCTGGTATTGGCAGGCTCTGTAAATGGTCTGATTTTGCCGATTACGCTTCTGATTATCCTTCTGGCTTCCAGAAGAAAAGATATTGTTGGCGAAGATTACAAGCATCCGACTGCCCTGATTATTCTGGGTGTCTGCGTAGTTCTCCTGACTGGTTATTCCGGAATCAAGGCGCTGCCGCAGATCCTTACAATTTTTGGTTAATCTGATGAGAACCGTTTGGGCGGTGGGGAATACTGCCGCCTGAATCGTTCCAGTTTGAATTTTTTCAGGAGGAAGCTATGAGCGAGGTAAGATATCTGGTATCTGGGGACTGCGCGGTTTGCGTGGAGTTCGGCAACGCCATCAGCCCAGATATCAATAAAAAAATTCGCGCTTTTAAGATCGCGGTAGAAAAAAGCGGCATTCCGGGGATTGTGGAGACGGTTCCCACCTATCGCTCTCTGCTGGTGCATTATCAGCCTGAGGTAATAGGTTTTCGTGAGCTGACGGAAAAATTTGAGAATCTGATGGGTTCTCTTTCCGGTATTCCGATTCCGCCGCCGACCGTCATTGAGATCCCGGTGCTTTACGGCGGCGAGATGGGGCCGGATATTGAGAATGTGGCAGAGCACAACAAAAAGACGGTGGATGAAGTCATTCGGATTCACACTTCCGAGGAGTATCTGATTTACATGCTGGGTTTCATTGCCGGTTTCCCTTATTTGGGCGGAATGAGCAAAGAAATAGCTACACCGCGCCTTAAGAGTCCTCGTGTCAAGATTGACGGTGGTTCTGTGGGAATCGCCGGCGAGCAGACGGGAGTTTATCCAGTTGATTCTCCAGGCGGATGGCAGCTGATTGGAAGAACGCCGCTGAAACTCTATGATGCGGATCGGGAAAAACCTGTTCTCCTGGAGGCAGGGCAGTATATCAAATTCCGCTCTGTGACAAAAGAGGAGTATGACCGCATTGAAAAAGAAGTGGCGGATGGAACGTATCAGTACGTCATTTACGACAAGGAGGGATAAGAATGGGCGTGAAATTTGCAAGCGGAGGATTTCTGACCACCGTGCAGGATATGGGCCGTGTGGGGTATCAGGAATCTGGAATGTCCGTGTCCGGTGTTATGGATCAGCGCTCTGCGGCGCTGGCCAATCTTCTTGTGGGAAATGAGGAGAAGGAAGCGGTTCTGGAGATAACTCTGATGGGGCCGATGATGGAATTTACAGAAGATAACGTGATTGCTGTGACCGGAGGAAACCTGGTTCCCAAACTGAACGGAAAAGATTTGCCCATGTATCAGGCGGTCTGCGTTCACAGAGGTGATACCATGAATTTTGCCGGAATGACCAGCGGAAGCCGGGCATATGTGGCTTTTGCAGGAGGCCTTTCGGTGCCGGTTGTGATGGGAAGTAAATCTACAAATCTGAAATCCCGGATCGGCGGTCTGGAAGGCCGGAAAATCGGCGGAGGAGATGAGATAGGATTTATAGCGCCGAAAACAGTTCTTCCCAATATGCGGAGAAGACGGGTTGAGGCGGAGGATTTTACTCAGACGGAAAAGGTAATTCGGGTAGTAATGGGCCCCCAGGATGACTGCTTTACAGAAAAGGGCCTCGAGACCTTCCTGAGTAGTACGTATACTTTTACCAATGAGTCTGACCGGATGGGATGCCGTCTGGAGGGGGAAGTAATTGAACATAAAAACGGTGGAGATATTATTACGGATGGAATTTCTTTTGGAGCAATCCAGGTTCCGTCCCATGGTCAGCCGATTATCATGATGGCGGATCATCAGACAACCGGCGGCTATACAAAGATAGCGGGAGTCATTTCCGTGGATCTGCCGCTGATTGCCCAGTCCAGACCCGGGTATAAAGTGCATTTCCAGAAGGTGACCATTGAAGAGGCGCAGAGGCTTCTGGTGGAGCAGAAAAAGCGGTTTGCATCCCTGAGGGAAGAATTTGAACATGAGCCAGTGCTCACGAGGGAAATGTATGCGGCTGCCTATACGGCGGTTGGTTATGAGGCAAAGAAATACTGGAATCCGGCTGGAACATACCGGGTATCAGTGGATGGGGAAGAATTTACCGTAGAGCTGAGCGCGGAGAGTGAAGGACTGCGCTAGGCTGTTTTAAGAAAAATGGGGCATCAGCCTGTGCAAAGCGGCGTTGGTCGATGCTTCAGAAGGTTTGGAGGAGGTTGCCATGAAAGATTACAGCAAGACGTCACCGCAGGAGATCTGGAAACTGATTCGTTCGGGAGAGATTGACTATCCCACTGCGGGAATGTGCGCTGGATATGCCCAGGCTAATCTGGTTATTCTTCCGAAACAGTATGCGGAGGATTTCAAAGAATTTGCCAGAAAAAACCCGAAGCCATGTCCGATTTTGGAGGTGGTGGAGGGAACGCCGGACATTCACGATATGGGAGAGGGTTCCAGCATTGTGACGGATATTCCGCGCTATTTTATTTACCGGAACGGTGTCCGCACCGACGAGGTAACGGATGTTTCTGAATACTGGCAGGAGGATTCTGTTGCGTTTTTGATCGGATGCAGCTTCTCTTTCGAGGAGGCGCTGATGCGCGAGGGCATTGAGGTTCGCCATATCGCCATGGGATGCAATGTTCCGATGTATAAGACGAATATTGCCTGTGAGAGCGCCGGGGTTTTTGAGGGGCCGATGGTTGTTAGCATGCGTCCCATGACACCGGAAAATGCAAAGAAGGCAAAGGAAATCACAGATCGTTACCCCAATGTGCATGGCGGCCCGGTTCAGATTGGTAATCCGGAAGCCATTGGAATTAAGGATATCAGTAAGCCAGACTACGGCGATGCCGTGGAGATTCGAGAAGGGGAGATCCCGGTATTTTGGGCCTGCGGTGTAACGCCTCAGGCAGCCATCGAAAATGCGAAGCTTCCGATGGTTATTACCCACGCGCCTGGACATATGTATATTACCAATGTGCTGAACACAGAGCTGAATGATTATCTGGAGGCAAAAAAGAAAGGCTGACAGAAAGGGAAAGCAGGATAAGGCCATACGGCCAGATAAAAAATTCATTATATAAAAGCGGCGGAGAGGCCGTCCCGGAAACTCGAAGAAGAGGAGAAGGGGCGGCTTTCTTCTATGGAAAATCTGATGCAAAAAACCGTTGAAATAAACGGTAAAGTAAAAGAAAAAAAGCTTGTAGAATAAAGAAAAAACGGTTGACACGTCCGGGCGAGTGTACTATAATACAGACTGTGCGCACTGGATACGCAGGTGTTTTTTTGGTGCGCGGCTATGACTATGATATCGTTACGGAACGTTCTGAGCCAAAGCCCCGGAGCAGGCGTTTCATTCATGATATAGTTAATCTCATTTATCTGAATCTAAGAAAACAGGAGGTCAACCAATGAAGAGTTTTATGGCTAGTCCGGCAACAATCGAGAGAAAATGGTACGTCGTTGACGCTACAGGATATACATTAGGACGTCTGGCATCAGAGGTAGCAAAGGTATTAAGAGGTAAAAACAAACCGATTTTCACTCCGCACATGGATTGCGGCGATTACGTAATCGTAGTAAACGCAGAGAAGATCAAAGTAACTGGTAAGAAGATGGATCAGAAGATCTACTACAATCACTCCGATTATGTAGGCGGTATGAAAGAGACCACCCTTCGCGAGATGATGGCAAAGAAACCGGAGAAGGTAATCGAGTTAGCAGTTAAGGGTATGCTTCCCAAGGGACCGTTAGGAAGAAGCATGATTGACAAACTTCATGTATATGCAGGTCCGGAGCACGAACAGGCCGCTCAGAAACCGGAAGTTTTAGAGATCAAGTTTTAATGTAAGGTGCTGGAAGGAGGAAAACTATAATGGCTAACAAATTTTACGGAACAGGCAGAAGAAAAAAATCAATCGCCAGAGTATATCTTGTACCGGGTACCGGCAAGATCACGATCAACAAAAGAGATATCGATGAGTATTTTGGTCTTGAGACGCTGAAGGTAGTGGTTCGCCAGCCGCTGACAGCAACCGAGACAACGGATAAATTTGATGTAATGGTAAACGTTCGCGGAGGCGGCTTTACTGGACAGGCAGGCGCAATCCGTCACGGTCTTTCCAGAGCTCTTCTTCAGGCAGACGCTGACTACCGTCCGGTTCTGAAGAAATCCGGATTCTTAACGCGTGACCCGAGAATGAAAGAGCGTAAGAAATACGGCTTAAAGGCAGCGAGAAGAGCTCCGCAGTTCAGCAAACGATAATTTCTTGTCCATTAAAGAAATCAGTAAAACCCTTGAAAATCCAGTGTTTTCAAGGGTTTTCTTTATGTCTGAAATGTTTTTAAATGGCTGAAAATTGTGTGGAAAAGCCGCCTATAGCACTCAATAGCACCCAAAATTAAAAACATGAAAACTTGTGTCTTATATAAGACTATGATATACTTAAGAAAAGGGTGAAAGGTGGTGCAATATGAACCGTACAGAATACAAGAACAGGCACAGGAAAGAACACTATGATTCTATTTTATTTGTATTCCCAAAAGGCAAAAAGGACAGAATAAAGCAGGTGGCCAGTGAATTGAAGATGTCCGTTAATGAATATCTGTATGCCCTTGTGTGTGATGATCTGGTATCTGGTAAAAGCAAACTGGGAGAGAAACTGAACCCGGAATTTACAGATGAACAGCAGGCTTTACTTGATAAATGGCAAGTGGCACAAAAATACCAGGATATGATCCAGAGAATGCACGTTGATACCATAAACGGGATGAACAAGCACTATACAATAGAATTAAAAAAAGGATATATAAATGATGTGACGGGTAGCAGGCTGATACAGTGCGATAAGACAGCAGAGCTTAGAAGGATTATAGTGAAGTCACATAAAAAATGATTGCAATTTATTTTATTGTCTTTTATAATGTATCTACAAGGCACAGCGCAGGAGTGAAAGCACAGAACACTACAGTATAAAACAAGACAGCATATATCCTACTGAAACTATTGGCTTTCAGATTATGGAGGTATGTATTATGTCAAAGTATTCATTAAAAACAATCAAAAATAAAGCTCGTGCAGCAGGTTACAGAGTAAGTAAAGGTTTTCAGCATTATTTATGTAGTGGTGCGGTTTGCAGAGATTGCAATGGAGAACCATATACAGGATATATTGTTGAAGATTTAAGCACAGGCTTTCTTGTTTGGGGATGTTATGATTCCAATTATGACCATCTCTGGACTTTGGAAGATGTTGAAGAATTTATCAAAGGCGAGTATGAAAAAGCCGAGATAGAATATTAACACAGATTGTTATTCTGCATAAGTGCATCAAAAAAACCGTTACCCAAAGTAGGAGGGTAGCGGTTTTTTATGTCTGTGACTTTCTTTGTAACGGTTATATTTTATTGATTGCTTCTAACAGGTTGGCTATATCTACATGAGTATAGACAGAACGTGTGACGTTTGCACCCTTATGTCCTACAATTTGCTGAATAAGTCGTTCGTCAACTGCTGCCTCTGTCAATAATGAAATACAGGTGTGCCGAGTATCATGTGGTGTATGATTCATTTGAGCGGTATTCATGAGAGGCGTCCAATAGCTATCGTAATAATTTCTGTATTTGAAGCCTGCTCCGTCTGGCGTAGATAACAGATATTCACAGTCATTCAAATGATACCAATATTCAAAGAACGGATATACCTTTTCTGCTATGGGAACTTTGCGAACTCCGGCTGAAGTCTTAGAAGCCGTTACATCAAACCACCGTTCTATGAGATTTATATTTTCTTTTCTTAGTTCGAGAAGCTCTGATATACGGACACCTGTATAAATCAGCATGAGAATAACCGTATAATAAATATCCGAGTCTCTGAGAGTCCATAGAGTCTCTATCTCTTCAGGAGTAAAGCGTTCCCGTTTTCTGGCGTTTGGGTTGCTGAAGCTTGAAAGGTCAATATATTTGGATTTATCCTGCTCCGGCTTTACAATATCGTGCATAATAGCGAATTTATAAAGCTGGCCGACAAGAATTTTATAGTCTTTGAGGGTGGGAGCATTCTTCTCTGAGTTGTCTGCTATAGCCTGCCATTCATCCAGATGCACATTAGCAAAAGGCTTTTCCCATATCGGAACAAGAAGATTAAAGGCGGCTCTGTATTTCTTGATTGTGCCGTCTTTTTTGTTCTCAAAATGCTTTGCAGACCAACGCTCATAAACTTCTCTAACAGTAGTTGTCTCTGGGAGTGCCAGAGGATTTATCTTAAATCTGGCAAGGGCTACAACTGCTTCTTCACGAGTTTCATAATATCCTACGGTTTTTCTAATCTGTTTGGACTTGTATGTGACTGGATCAAGTTCAAAATGTTGTGGTCAAGCATTTTTGTAACACTTGTGGCTAAAAAATATCATGAATCA
>CALAAS010000046.1 GCA_937885015.1 uncultured Clostridium sp. | reverse complement strand
CTGTTACCTCCACATTCTTTTTTATTTTGAATGTCCGCAAAATCCGTCCTACATCAAACGGACAGTCGCAGGTGTCATTACACCGTTTCTTTTTATGCTGTCAACAAGCTGTTCCATATCCTCATCCATTAAAACCTTAAAGGGATGGTCTGGAAACTCATCAATTTCAGAAATGGGAATATCCCTTATCTTACTTAATGCCGCTTCTGCACGGCTTTCGTCTGTCTGAAAAAGGTCATCGTATGCAGTCAGCTCGATGCTGCTTTTTCTGCTTCTCGCCAATATGTGCCACCTCCTTTCCAAACTGCTCATAAGCTGCGGCAACCTTACCGCCTTTGTCGTAGGCGAAAATGCTCTTTCCCTCTGCGGTAGCTTCTACTGCACGGATAGAATGTGGTATCTGAGCATCAAAAACTTTGATATTCTGACCGTATGCACTCCTTACCAATGCAGTCACTTCCTTAGAAATGTTCGTGCGTGGCATTACCATTGTCATTAAGATACCGTCAATCCGAAGATGGGGATTGATCTGCCGCCTGACTTTTGACACAGAGCGAAGCAATAACTCCAGACCTTTTGCAGAAAGATAATGCGGCTGTGTCGGGATAACCACGCTGTCAGCCGCCGCCAATGCGTTGATTGTCAGCATACCCAAGCTCGGCATACAATCAATAAGCACATAGTCGTAATTCTTTTTGACCTCGTTAATACAGGTCGTCAGAACACTCTCACGGCTGATTGCATTGATAAGTCTTACTTCCAGACCTGATAACTCAATATTTGAGGGTAACAGATCAACACCCTCGCTGTGATGCAGGATGCCTTTTTGAACATCAAAGGGGTTATCGTCGATGATGTCCTGCATAATCGTCGCAAGGGATATGGGCAAATCATCTGGTCGTGGATAGCCAAGCGACATTGTAAGATTCGCCTGTGCGTCTGCATCCACAAGCAGGACTTTCTTCCCCTGCTTCGATAAACACACGCCCAGATTGACGGCTGTGGTGGTCTTACCCACACCGCCTTTCTGATTGGTCAGAGCGATCACTTTGCAATTTGACATAATAGCGTCCTCCTTTCGCATTTATTTAGCCGCTTTGTCAAAGGCGGCTATGTACTTCGCTCTGAACGCAAGAAAGCCGACTGGCTGTTACACCAATCGGCTATGTATCTATTTCCATATTCAGTTTTCAATTAAAGATAAGGCTTTCTGTATCTGCTCCATATCCCACCTGTCGGGGAAAATGACCGCCATGATACGGAACGCATCATATAAGCCTGCCAAATAGGAATAATCAGAGTATTCCAAGCTCTGCCTATCTCTGTAATCTAAAAAAATATCACAGACCTTTCTCTGTTCCATTGTCAAATCAAGTTGTTCATAGTTTCGTTCCGCCTTATCCCTTTCATCGCTTTCTTTTTGATAATCCTCGCTGTGTATGAGCATTTTATAAACGGTATCTTCTTTTAATTTCTCCGCTGCAATTTTCACAAGCTCGGCAAAATCTTTGTCATACATCACAACCTCCTACACCAATACTTTTAGTTTCTTCACAGGGGCGTTTATGACTTTAACAATCAGCTCGTCAACACAGTCTGTATATCTGCCTTGCTGAATAAGTTGATTTTTCAATTCCACAAGGCTATGTAAAAGAATTGTTCTTTCCTCACTATCCAGATATGCGTGGTATTTTGTTTCTCTCATCATCAGCACCTCCGTTTCTTACCTTCATTATATAGAAGAACGGTCAGGGTACTCAAATGTGCAATAAGGGTAAAAAAATAAGCGTACCACTATTTCTAATGATACGCTTATGACTATTAAATCACCTCAAAATGCTTCAAAGCGTCCTTTATCGCTTCCACTTTCTCTGCCGTCGGATGTTTCCTCGGATGTTTCAGTTCTTCTACCGCATTAGGAGCATCATACATCGGCAAGCCTAAAGCCCTTTTTACCTCCGCAATATATGCGGTATGTACCTTGAAGCCATATTTCGCTTCTATGTACTCCTTTATCATTTTGTAGGTAACTCTCTCTTTTGGCTTATACGCTTCTGCTCTTTTAGCAATATTATCAAGCGGTACTTTGCCCTCACCCTCGCCAAACTCGACTTTTACATTGATTACGCTGTCAGTTTTTTTGTGGGAAAGCATTACAACCGTCTCCACATGCCCACTATGCCCAAACATATCGCAGCACCGAACCCGTTTCACCACATATCCACGCTCTCCCAGATATTTCACATCCCGGGCCAAAGTGGCAGAATCGCAGCTGACATAGACCACCCGCTCTGGCTGCATTTTCACAATCGTATCCAGACATTGAGCGTCACAGCCCTTTCTGGGCGGATCTACCACAATTACGTCCGCATAAATCTGGTGTTCCGCATACTGCTCTGGCAGCACCTCCTCCGCTTTCCCAACAAAAAACTCTGCATTTTCAATCTGATTCAAGCTGGCATTTCTTCTGGCATCCTCAATCGCCTGCGGTACAATCTCCACACCATAAACTTTCCTGGCACGCTGCGCCAAAAACAACGAAATAGTTCCAATACCGCAATAAAGGTCCCAGACCGTTTCATTTCCAGTAAGATCCGCATACTCCAGGGCAGTTCTGTAAAGCCGCTCTGTCTGTCTTGGATTAACCTGATAAAAAGAAAGCGGAGAAATCTGATAGGAAATACCGCCAATTTCATCCCGGATATAACCGGGGCCATACAACTCTACCACTGTATTCCCAAGAATCACATTGGTTTTTTCTTCATTTATGTTATATGAAATACTTGTCATCCCCGAAATTTCCAAAAGCTCCTGCACCAGCTTTTCTCCCTGGGGCAGCTTTTTTCCGTTAATAACCAGGCAAACCATCAGCTCGCCAGTAGCAAACCCCTTTCGAATCAGAGCATGGCGAACCAATCCCCTGTGTCGCTCTTCATCATAAGGTTCCAAGCCATACTTTTCCATAAATTTTTTTATAATTTGTAAAATTCTTCTGTTTTCTTCTACCCCCAAAAGACAGTCTTCTGTTTCAATAATACAGTGCGTTCGGCCAGCATAGAAACCAGCCGCGATCTGTCCGTCCCGGCCACGGCCGAAAGGAAACTGCGCCTTATTGCGATACCGCCAAGGATCCTCCATCCCCATAATTGGCTCCATCAAAATCCGATCCGCTGCATCGGCGCCGTCCGCAGTCCCAGAAAGGTTCGCTCCCTCCTCCGGCAGACAAAGACCGGTAAGGCCCCCGATCCGCCGCAGATTATTATATACTTTTCGCTCTTTCATGCGCAGTTGCTCCTGATAATCCATCATTTGCAGCTGACAGCCGCCGCACTGTCTGGCAACCGGGCATCGCGGTACAACCCGTCCGGCAGACGGCTCTAAAACCTCCACCAAACGGGCAAACCCGTAATTTCTCTTCATTTTCATGGCACGGGCACGGATCCGGTCGCCAATTACCGCATCCTTCACAAACCAGATGTAACCATCCTGTTTCCCAATTCCCTCTCCCGCGTCGCTCATATCTACAATATTCAATTCAAACTCTTCATTTTTTCTGATATCCATACGTTTCTCCTGTTTTTTCGATATGTCTATGGCAGCCAGCCTCGAATCCCTTTATTGATTCACTGCTCCTTTCGATATACCGCCCTCTCGCCTCCGATATATTTCAGGCGGGTACGGGCGCTGGTCACATGAGCTCCTCCGATCTCCCGCACGGACAGACGAACAGGCACTGCTACCGGACGAAGGTGCATTCCAATCAGCGTGTCCCCGATATCCAGTCCTGCATGCGCCTGAATCCGCTCCACCGCCACCGGTACCTTCAATCCTGCAAAAACCGCTGCAGCAAAAGAACCGCCTGCCTTCAGCTGCGGAATCACATTAACCATTTCCAGTCCATACCGCAGCGCTGCCTCCTCCTCCAGGATCAAAGCACGATTCAGATGTTCACAGCACTGGGCTGCCAGATAAACTCCCGCTTTTTCCGTTTCCTCATAAACAGCCTCAAATACAGCCTGACCAATTTCTGCGCTGGAATAAGAGCCAATCTGATGTGCCCCGATCTCACTGGAAGAACATCCAACCACCAGAATCTGCTTCGGTTTCATAGCAGCCGCCTCCATAAGTTCCCTGACCGCCTGCCTGACCTGATTTTTTATTTTCCGTAACTGATTTTCTGTTTCTTTCTCTCTGGAAATTCCATCTGCACTCATACCTGTCTCCTCTCTTATCACACCAAGCTTCATATTCCAACTATCAAAAGGCCGCAGCGCACACTTTCTGTATCCCGCCGCAGCCTTCTTTCTTTTCCCTGTTTATTTTATCCGTTTCACCGATACATCAGACTACTCTCGACCGTTTCACCACTTTATCAGTTCATCTGTTTTAGCGATTCATCTGATAAAACGCCTGAATCCACTCCATCCGCGAAGTCATCCCAGACAGCATCAGATCCGCAACAGTAAACGCCGCCATGGCCTCCACTACCACCACAGCCCGTGGTACAATAATCGGATCGTGACGTCCTTTTATTGATATCTCTATCTCCTCTCCATCCCGGGTAACCGTTTTCTGAAGTGCCGCAATGGACGGCGTTGGTTTGAATGCGGCACGGAAGATCACATCCGTCCCATCACTGATTCCTCCCAGAATACCTCCCGCATGGTTGGTTGCTTTTCCGCCTTTTACGAAAGTATCGTTATTCTCAGAGCCGGAGTGCCTGGCTGCCTCGAAACCGTCTCCTATCTCAAACCCTTTTACTGCTCCGATAGAACATATGGCTTTTGCCAAATTTGCGCTCAGCTTATCAAACACCGGCTCTCCAATTCCAGCAGGAAGGCCCTGTATCCGACATTCCACAATGCCTCCCGCTGAATCCTTTTTGGCCATCATTTCTTCCAGGTATGTCTCGGCCTCCCGGACTCCCACTGCATCCGGCATATAAAGCCGATTCTTCTCACATTCCGCCAGATCAAACCGCTCTGGTTTTACCGTTACCGGGCCAATCGCTCTGGTATAGGCCTGCACCTGCACCTGAAGCGCCTCCAAAATCCTGGCTGCAACTGCCCCGGCCGCAACACGGCCGATGGTCTCGCGGCCGGAAGAGCGCCCCCCGCCCCGGTAATCCCGAAATCCATATTTCTGATCAAACGTATAATCTGCATGGCCCGGCCGGTAATATCCAGCAATCTCACTGTAATCCCTGGAGTGCTGATCCTGATTTCTTACCAGAAGAGAAATGGGGGTTCCCGTTGTTTTTCCCTCAAACACCCCAGATAGAATCTCCACCGTATCACTCTCGCTCCGTTTTGTAGTAAAACGGCTCTGTCCGGGTTTTCGGCGATCCAGATATTTCTGAATGTCTTCTTCCTGCAGGGATAATCCCGCCGGGCAGCCGTCTACCACAACTCCGACTCCCTTTCCGTGCGATTCCCCCCAGGTGGTCATTGTAAGTATTGTTCCGTATGTTGAACCCGCCATCTTGTCTCCTTTTATTTTGCCTGTTCTATTCTGCCCGTTCTTTCCCACTTCATTTTTAGATCGACAAAGTTCTGTCTCCCCACCTTCTCTCTCCGGATCAGCCCGGTACCTTCGTGATTACACAGCAGTTGGGTTCATTGATGGAAATACTGCGGTTACACATGGTCAGCAGGCCTTTTTCATAGTCAATATTGAAAAATGAAATGCTGTTGCTAGCATGGTTAATGGATGCCAGGTGTCTGGAATCCGGAAAAATCGCCACATCTTTAGGGTAGTCACCACTGATGGGCAAACAACAAAGCAATTTCAAAAGTCCTGTGTCCGGATCTCTGTCATAAACGCTGACCGAATTATCCCCAGCATTGCTACAGAATAAATGCCTTCCGTCCTGTGCCATGCGGATCGCGCAGGCCGCCGTCATCTGGCTCATACGCTCCGGGGCTGTAGAAGGAATTGTCTGAATTTTTTCAATTACCGGAACACGATCTCCTTCTTCATAGGTATACACGTCAATCACATTCTTTACTTCGTACATCAAATACAGAAATCTTCCATCTTTGCTGAACAGGAATTTTCGTGGCCCCGACTCCAGATCGCAGCGAATCGCATCCACCAGAGTCAGAAAACCCTTTTCACCATCAAAGCGATAAATCTTAACCTGATCAATTCCGAGATCCGCCACCAGAACATATTTTCCATCCGGTGTACGACGCGCACAACTCACATGAGGCCGAAATGTTCTCTCCGCCACACTTCCCAGTCCCTTATGATATACACCATCCGTAATCTCTCCCACGGATCCATCGGGATTCAGGCGCAGCACCGTCTCCTTGCCGTCGTGATATCCCGACACAAAAATATACTTATCTTCGGCATCCGTAGAAATATGATTTCCACGCATTCCTTTAATATTCGCGCTGTTCAGACGCGCCAGTGCCCCGTTTTCCATAATACGGAAGGATACAATGCCCTCATCGGCAATGGAATACAGCGTTCGCCCGTCATGAGATTTCGTCAGATACGACGCATTATCCACGCTTTCTTCGCATCGATATTTAAAATTTCCATGTTCCACATCCACATCATATACTGTGATTCCCTTTGCCCGCCCATTGTAGGAATAGGAACCCACATAAGCCATATATTTATCCTGCATGATCTGTATCCTCCTCGTTTCCCCAGTGTTTCATCTTTCCTTATTATCTTTCATTTTACGCCCCCTGTCAATCCTAACAGGTTCCGATTTTCCGAAACAGGTTTCCCCGTCCCTATTGACACCTAACTCCCATCCTTTATAATAATAATATAACTATTCAGGGCGGCGGGAAAACTGGTGCAAAAAGATGTGTCAAGCTTGCTTGTAAACAGCTTTCTGCACCAGTTTTCACATCGGAGTTCCCTGAAAAGTTGTTAAATAGCAAAGTATAAAAAGGAGGTATCACGCCTTATGAAAATCGCAGTTCCCTATGAAAATGGCCAGGTGTGTCCACACCTGGGCCATGCAAAAGAATTTAAAATTTATGATGTAATGGACGATGAGATTCTATCCTCCCAGATTATCTCCACCGACTTCGGCAATAACACCGCTGCCCTCATGGACTTCCTTCATGAACAAAATATCGCTGCTCTGCTTTGCAGGGCAATTCCAATTCCGGCTGTCATCGCCCTCCAACAGACCAGCATCCAGCTGCTGGGAGGAGCAGAAGGTGACGCAGATTCCAGGATTCAGGATTTTCTAGGCGGCATGCTTCATTTTGACCGGTCCAGCTCCTGTGCCTCCTGCGCTTCCGCCTGCAGTCTGAACCACACCATCGATCAGCCAACCCCAGACAGCGGGACCGAACCGCCGGAATGCGATGGAAACATCAGCGCCTGTGGTCATTGGGGCGGCTGACTTACTCCTTCCACTCTAACCGGTGCAGATGTCCCTCTGTGTTCATCTTCTCAAATCCATTCTGACGAAGAGCCTCATACAAAATAACAGCCACTGAGTTGGACAGATTCAGGGAACGTGTCTCTCCCCACATGGGAATCCGCACACATCGTTCCGGATTCTCCACCAGAATTTCCTCAGGAATTCCGCGGCTCTCCGGTCCAAACATAATATAACAATCCGGCTCGTAGCTTACATCCGTGTAAATACGAGTCGTTTTTGTTGTCGCCAGATATGGCCTAGCCTCTGGATTCCTCTCTAAAAAATCGCGAAAATCACTGTACACGGTCACATCCAGGTGCGGCCAGTAATCCAGTCCCGCCCGTTTGAGCATCTTGTCATTCAGCTTAAATCCCAGCGGCTCAATCAGATGGAGCCGCGTGTTGGTAGCCACGCAGCTCCTTCCGATATTCCCTGTATTCATCGGCATCTCCGGCTCATACAGAACAATATTTATCATGATGTCCTCCCATCCAGACGATCCACAAACCGTCGGATCCTCTCCACGGCTTTTTTGAGATCCTCCAGAGAATAGGCATAGGATACACGCAGATAACCCTCTCCGCAATCTCCAAAAGCAGTGCCTGGTACAATTGCAATCTTCTCTTCCTGTAAAAGACGGGTGGCAAACTCATCCGAAGTCATCCCAAACCGCTTGATACAAGGGAACATATAAAATGCCCCATAAGGTTCAAAGCAGTCCATTCCCAGACTGTGAAATGCCCGCAGCAGATACCGCCTGCGCTCATCATAGGCTTTTTTCATGCGTGCGATATCCTCATCACCGTTTCTCAAAGCCTCCACCGCCGCATACTGGCTGGTAGTAGGCGCACACATGATGGCAAACTGATGAATTTTCAGCATCTGCTTTAAAATAATCTCCGGAGCAGCCGCATATCCCAAACGCCACCCGGTCATGGCATAGGCTTTGGAAAAACCGTTAATCAATACGGTCCGCTCCTTCATTCCCGGTATCTCAGCAATGGATACATGTTTTCCTTTATAGGTCAGCTCCGAATAAATCTCGTCACTGATGACGAAAATATCTTTCTCTTCAATAACCTGAGCAATCGCCTCCAGATCCTTCCGCTCCATGACAGCCCCGGTCGGATTGTTTGGAAATGGCAAAATCAGCACCTTGGTTTTTGGCGTAATCTTCTCCAGCAGCTTTTCCCGGGTCAGACGGAACTCATCCTTTTCCTCCAGCTCAATGATAACCGGCGTACCTCCGGCCAAAACGGTACAGGGCACATAGGAAACGTAGCTGGGCTGAGGAATCAGCACTTCATCCCCTGGATCCAGCATGGCCCGCAGCGCAATGTCTATGGCCTCACTGCCTCCTACCGTTACCATCACTTCTTTATTAAAGTCATACTCCAGATTCTGACGTCTCTTCAAATACCGGCAGATTTCTATCTTCAGTTCTTTCAGTCCGGCGTTGGAGGTGTAAAAAGTTCTTCCCTTTTCCAGAGAATAAATGCCTTCCTCGCGGACATGCCACGGTGTATCAAAATCCGGCTCGCCTACTCCCAAAGAGATCGCGTCCTTCATTTCGCTGACAATGTCAAAAAACTTTCGGATTCCAGACGGCGGAATCTGTACAATCGTGTTTGATAAAGGGTTTCTCACGGAACAATCAACATCCTTTCATCCTGTGGCTCGCCGCAAAGGACTGTGCCATGATCTTTATATTTCTTCAACAGAAAATGCGTCGCGGTGCTTAAGACCGAATCAATGGTAGACAATTTTTCCGCCACAAACTGGGCCACCGCCCGCATGGTCTTCGCCTCTATCATTACCGTAAAATCATATCCGCCGGACATCAGATAGACAGAAGTCACCTCGCTGTACTGATAAATTCTCTCCGCAATTTTGTCAAATCCCATTTCCCGCTGTGGGGTTACCTTAACCTCAATCAGTGCAATTACCTTTTCTTCATCTGTATTGTCCCAGTTAATCAGGGTATGATATCCGCAGATAATATGCTCTTTTTCCATTTCGGCAATCTCTGCCGCAACTGCAGCCTCATTTTCCCCGAGTAACTCTGCCAGCTCTCTGGCGCTGATCCGGCTGTTCTTTTCAATGACCGCTAAAATTCTCTCTCTCATTTCTTTCCTCCCCGTTATGATTGGCTGTTCTGAACCGCTGCAACTGGATTTTATACAGTTCATCGGGTTTTGGCCGATCCAGAAAACTAGTTACATCGCCGCTGTGCAGAATGCGCGCCGCCGTTTTCCTCGTCCGCCCAACCACTCTGCCGTAAATGCCCTGGCCTTTAAGGCGCAGCACTGCCTCTGCGCCGCTTCTGGCCGTCAAAAGCGCACTTCCCTTTGCATAGAGACGGTAAGGATTCAAATCCAGAACCTCACAAACCTCTATCGTCTCCTGAAGAACAGGAAGACGCCTCAGATCCATCTCAAATCCCAATTCGAACACATCGAAATACCGCCAGAGTGCCGCCAGGATACCCCCCTCCCCCGGAAAACACCAGGAAGAAATAATACCCTCCGCCCCCTGAGATTGTAAAACACCGGGGATATTCTGGAATCCCCGGGTTTTCATCACTGCTTTACACTGTTCCACAAATGCTGGCGAAAACCGGCGGCAAAGCAGTTCCTCTCCCGCTCTGGCAGCGGCTTCTGTACCCCCAAGCGCCACATATCCCACTGCTACCAGATCCTGCTCTGCCTGCATTTCGCCATAAATCTCAATCTCTGTCATCACATACCTGCTTTTATCATCATGCCGCCGGCGTTCCCGCTGTCGGGTCTGCAGGCGGTGTAATTCCTGCATCCGGCTGACCGCCTGGCGCCTGCTGACCGTCCGGCTGGACCGGCAAAATCTCCGATGCAGGGCCACCTGTGCTTCCAGGTTGTCCTGGCTGGCTGCCCGGTACCTGCTGATTTGGATCCGGAAGTACCACCGGCGGCGGTGTAACGGCCGGGAGCGCCGGTCCCACCCGGTAAATCGCCTTGGACGCCATATAGGAATCCGTGTGCAAAATTTCTTTTTCCGTCTCCACACCATCCACATATACGTATTTCCAGAGCCGCGACTGCATCCCCACATGGGCAGACTGCTCTTTAACCTGTGCCCCCGGTGCCAGAGATGGATCCACTTTCATGATCGGCTCTCCCGGATCCCGACGACCCAGCGTCTCTGATACAAATTTAATTTCCCGATTGGCCGGCCGTGTCTCTTTTCCGTATATGGTAAACGTCAATGTCCCTCCGTTTACACTCCCCTCAATATAAATAGGAGTATCGTAAGGGTTTTTAAATTTCAGATCTTTTACCGTCCCGGCAATGGCTGCATCCTGAGATGGTTTCACATACGTCACAATCATAGAATGATTCTGCCGCTGCGTTATCTCCATCTCTGACAAGAGGGCCGTATTGTACAGGGTGGTGCACAGCTGACAGGCACCTCCGCCCACTGTGTCCACAACCTGACCATTTGAGTAGGAGGCCGCCGATGCATAGCCATTCTCCACCGTAAACGGCGTCAGCACCGTATAGGCAGAAAACTCCTCGCCCGGCATCAATACACTGCCATTTACCTTGGACGCTCCGTTCCGCACGTTTTTCGACCTGGATCCGTTTCCGGCATTAAAATTCGTACTAAAAGTTCCCAGCACATCCTGAATGGAGGAAAGAGCCTCCGTTGTCCGGAACGGCTCCGACTCCTGACAGACTGCCTCAATCGTCAGCGGTCCATCCAATCCCTTTTGAAAAGCTGTATTCAAAGCTTCTGTTGTGGCTGCTGTGTCAATCTGAAGGCCTTTTTCCGACTCTGTAACGTGAAACGCTCCATTTTCCCGGGTAATCACTGCATCTATGGGTTCCTGAACAAAGGCACCACACTGGGTTGCCACAAACTCTGCCACCTGAGCCGCATCGGCCGCTGTCTCTATTTCCAATGAAACGGCCTGCTGCTCCAGTCTCTGTTGATTCAGATACCTCCTTAGCAGATTTCCTCCTGCCGCCAGATTTAACTCTTCCCGAACAGCCTCCTCATTGACCCAGGTCAATCCCAGATCTCCTGCCGCAGCCTCCACCTGATTTTCCCCCACCACCAAGGTAACCGTCTGCGCCGCCATCAAATCAAAATGCTCTTCCAGCTTCTGGGCCGCTTCCTCCCTGGTCAATCCAGTCAGATCATAACCCGCAACGGTAAGTCCGGAAGGAATGGTTCCGGCCTCTGCCGTACCTGTAAATGCAAGCAGCAGGCTGAAGGAGAGTGCACCAACGCCTGCGCCTGACATCCAAACTCTTTTTTTCATATACAACCTCTATCCTGAACAATCTCCCAATTCAGGCAGTCCCTGTTCTGCCTACATCATGAAGCCTGCCATAATCGTACCGCCCACCATGGCCAGTATGATAATAATGATTACAACAGCCGACACAATCTGACGTGTTTTCTGGTTATGAAACCTGAACATCCTCTGTCACCTCTTTACTATTCTTCCATACTGTGCAATAATCTGATCCGTGTAACGGGAAATCTCATTTCTCGACAAAGAGTCGATCTGCACAGTTAAGTTTATTTTATGATATTTTATCAGTTCCCGCAAGACTTCTTTTTGTTTTTTTGATGCCGGCTGTTCTCTTTTTACCTTGTAAATCAAAGGTCTGGGACTAAAAATATCCGGACAGGCATTCCCTTTCTGCAAAAACATCGTCTCATACAGGCGATGAGCCGCCAGTGCGTCCGCCAGCGCCCGATGCTGCTCCTCCTGCACCACTCCGAAATACCGACATGCTGCCTCCAGATTCTTTTTTTCTTCCCCTGGCATGAAAACACGGCAAAGCCGCAGTGTATCAATTCCTGCATGCTCAAAAGGAAGTCCGCTGTTTATGGCCGCCCGCTTTAAAAAACTGTAATCAAAAATCACATGATGCCCAAGAAGCGGAAGGCCTTCGCAGAACTCTGTAATTCGACGGATTACCTGATCGATCGTCGGAGTCCCCAAAAACATATCCTCGGAAATCCCCGTTAATTCCCGGATCCGCGGCTCCAGCTGGCGCTCCGGATTAACAAACGTGGAAAACCGCTCTGTCTCCCGTCCCTTTACCACCCGAACCGCACCAATTTCCATGATCCGCTCTGTTTTCGGATTCAGTCCCGTTGTCTCCAGGTCAATGGCCACATAGGATTGATATTCCTCTCTATTTAATAATTGTTCCATTTCAGCCAATTTTATACCCGCTTTCTGCTTCCTTTTTCAGCACCGCTTCCATTTCCTTTTCGGAAATACGAAATGCTGCCGCATTTCCCAGCAGCGCATCCCGGTTTTTGTAATCAAACAGCACAAAGCTTCCATCTCCCAGTTTCTCCAGATGGGCCATTTTAGAGAGCTGCCTGGAATCATATCCCTCATACCCTTTTAAATATCGGTGTTCCTTCGCTTCCTGTCGGAAAAAAGCCCGAATCTCCGCTTTTATTCTTCCCAGATCTCTGGCAAAAGACGGGCGGCTTTTTAAAAGCTCCCTCAGATACAGGTCGCACATTAGACGATCCCGATACTTCTCCCCATCCAGCTCCGTTTCTGTCTCGATAAACTGATACAAAAGCTCATACCTTGCCAGTCGGCTGTGGCTGATTCCAGAAAGACCGGTGTTCACATAATAAGCAGACAGACATTCATACAGATCAAAAGCGTTGCCCCATTCCTGCACCAGAAGCTCCATTGTATATCGGAACTGGCCGCTGTTGTAATAAATCTCCACCATTTCCTCCACGCCCTTAAGTCGGATCAGGTCATCATAGGGCAGCCATCGGGTAGACAGCACCTCATACGGCGGAACTGCGCTGTACAAAAGTCCGTATTCTTCCGCTTTTTTCTCCATAAAAGAGCCTTTCAAAACTTTCAGGAATCCCAGCTGCAGCTGCTCCGGTTTCATTCCGTACACGGTATTGAACGAAATCCGGAAGCTTTCCGTCCCTTCAAACGGAAGTCCTGCAATCAAATCCAGATGCTGGTGGATGTTTCCAAATGCACGAACCCTCTGAACCCGATCCTCCACTTTTTTAAGATCCATGGTTCTCCGAATCTCCCGGATCGTCTGCGGATTTACGGTCTGTACCCCAATTTCCAGCTGAATCAAGCCTGGACGCATACCTGAAAAAAGCTGCAGGGCCTCATCATCCAGCAGATCCGCTGAAATTTCAAAATGGAAGTTCGTAATTCCATTGTCATGATCCTTTAAAAAGCTCCAGATGGCCATGGCATGATCCCGACGGCAGTTGAAGGTTCGATCCACGAACTTGACCTGAGGCACCCGCCTCTCCAAAAAAAAGGCCAGCTCTTTTTTTACCAGGGAAATACTCCGGAAACGCACGCTCCGGTCAATGGACGATAAACAGTAACTGCAAGAAAACGGGCAGCCCCGGCTGCTTTCGTAATATATGATCCGATGCTCCATCCCCTCCAGACTCCGATAGGGGAACGGAATGGAGTCCATCGAAAGGAGCGGCGCCGCAGGATTCATCTGAACCTCTCCCGACAACCTGCGAAACGCAATACCGGGGATTCCGGAAAAATCCCCTGCTTCAGGCAGTTTCTCACCTTCCATCGCACGCACCAGACGGTAAAACGTTTCCTCGCCTTCCCCCATCATTACCAATTCTGCCTCTGGAAGGCGTTTCAGCACGGCTTCGGCATCATAGGAAACCTCTGGCCCCCCCAGCCAGATCCGTGTATCCGGTCGTATCTTTTTCAGATCTCGAACCAGCGTTTCCACATAAGAAATATTCCAGATATAGCAGGAAAATCCAACCACTTCCGGGTTTTTCTGGTAAATATCCTGCAGAATCCGCTCCATCTGATGATTGATCGTATATTCTCCCAAAAGAATTTCTGTCTCCCGCCCCCCATCCCTGTCCTCATTCAGACGGGTCTGTGCATAACACTTCAGGCTGTAAATTCCAAGATTGGAATGAATGTATTTGGCGTTTATGGCCGCCAGAAGATATCTCATATCGTTCCTTTCCTTTGCCGGCTATACATGAAGAATATGATAACCTGCCGCCTTGTTAAGGCGATTCATAATAGCCCGGCCCAGATGATCCTGCGAAAATCCCTCCGAAAAAATATATTCCGCTTCCAGATCATCAAATTCCCGGAGAACAGCATACAGATTATGTGCCACAGTTTCTTCCTGACTCCGAACTCCAATACTGCGCACCATTCCGATTGGGTAGGCCTGCGCCGTCTCATCGGTACAGATAATCCCCACCCGTTTTCCCTCCGCCAGTTTTTCCGCTGCCAGCCGGTTGATTGTTTCGACAACTGCCCGGCTCTCCCCTTCGATCAGCGTCAGATCTGCCTTTGGGGCATAATGACGGTACTTCATCCCTGGTGCCTTCGGATGCACATCCGGACTCAGCGGTCCAAGAATTGCCGGATCCACCAATACCTCCCCCACCTTGCTTCGAAGCATTTCCATCGTAATAGCACCTGGGCGCAATAACACGGGAACGGTCTCCGTCACGTCCACAATCGTAGACTCCAGGCCGATTCCCACCGGCCCCCCATCCAAAATCGCATCGATCCGTCCATCCATATCCTGCAGCACATGCTCCGCCGTAGTAGGACTGGGACGGCCCGAGGTATTGGCGCTGGGCGCGGCAATGGGCACTCCGGAAAGACGAATCAGTTCTGCCGCCACCGGATCCGACGGCATCCGCACCGCTACCGTATCAAGTCCCCCCGTCGTTCCATGGGGGACCAGATCACTCTTTGGAAAAACCAGAGTCATGGGGCCCGGCCAGAAGGCCTCCGCCAGACGCCTTCCCATATCGGGGATCTCCGATACCAGCGGTCTGATCTCTTCCAGAGAAGAAACATGCGCAATCAATGGATTGTCTGAAGGACGCCCTTTTGCCGCATAAATCTTTGCCGCTGCTTTTGCATCCAGAGCGTTGGCTCCCAACCCATATACCGTCTCCGTTGGGAAAGCCACCAGTCCCCCCCGACGGATAATCTGCGCCGCTTCCTCCAGGCGGCGGCGATCTTCATCCGAAAACTCTCCGGAATCTGATATTTTCCAAACCTGCGTTTTCATCTTCATCTCTTCTTTCTGTATTGCTCTTCTTTCTGCACTGCTTTTCTCTCTGCACTTCTTTTCTATCTGCACTGCTCTTTTTTTGCACTGCTCTTCTCTGCCCGGATGGCCCTGCACACTGCCTTTTTAACCCTCAGCCAGTCCCAGACGTTATTCTCTCAGGCTCTTATTGTAATATAGTTTCCTTTACAGCGCAAGAAGAAGCCGGGGTTTTTACATGTTTCCTGGCCTCCCGTTACCTCTGATTTAGATATTCCATGATTCCCATATGGATCGTCCACGCCAGCCGATCCTGATATTCTGCGCTGTTTAAGAGAGCCGCCTCTCTCCAGTTTGACAGGAAACCACATTCCACGATAACAATCGGACATTTCACATGCAGAAGAAGGTAGTAATTGTCATTTGCCTTCTCTCTGCGCCGGTTTTCTTCCCCCTGTACATAATCGAACCGTTTTTGCAGAATCCCAGCCAGCCTTTTCCCTTTTTCAGACGCTCCATAATAAAACACCTGGCCACCGAAAACAGACTCCTCATGATAGCTGTTCTGGTGAATGCTAACCGCCAGATCCGCCTCTGCCTCCTCTATTTTCTCACATCGATGTCTCATATCTGCCGCTTTCTTACTCCGGTCAGATTCCTCGTAAAGTCCCATATCCCGTTCCCGCGTCATAACAACCTCCACATCTGACTGCTCCAAATACCACTTTACCTTCTGGGCAATAGCCAGATTGATGTCCTTTTCCAGGCTTCCATCCACCCCCACCTTTCCCGGATCATTTCCCCCATGCCCGGCATCCAGCGCCACCACCGGTCTTTTTTTCCCCAGCTCCACACTGGTTCCCGAGGCTGACAACCCCACATAGCGTGCCATCATAAAAACACAGAGTAAAAGGACGGCCCCGGCCGCTGCTTCCGCTGTCAAACACTGCCCGATCTTCCGGAAAATCTTTTTTATCAAGTTCTGCACTCCCAGAATTCCCAATCTTCATACCATATATATTCTCGACATTTCTATATATCCCACCCCTATTACCATAAGAAAGAAGCAGCGATACCTCCAAGGGATACCGCTGCTCACAAATCCGGCGCCAAGCTCCATGGCCGGCCTATTTTTTAAATACTTCCATTTCTTCATATGACTGACATGTAAAAGTCACAGTCCCCCCGGAAAACGTATAACGATCCACACCGCCGCTTCTGCATGGAACCTCATAGACGCCTTCCGAAACTTTATAGAACATAACCGGCTGCATATTATCGAATTGATCCGATTTAACCGATATTGTATTGTCATCAATTACCTGCACTGCAATTCCATAATAAATCGTATACGGATCTTTCAGAGTGCCGTCTCCTGTCCAATCTCCTCCTATATCCCCCAGATAATATCCTCCCACAGTGCCATCCTGTGTCGTAGCATGAGGCGTCGCCACCTGAATACGCAGCACGCTTCCGTCTGACAAAAGCAGCTGCCCGTCGGCGTTGACCTTTCTTCCATCCTCCGTGGTCGTTGAAACCAGCAGATACCCATCATCGCCAAAAAAATAGTTTTCTGCCATTCCATCCTGATTCCCATCCAGAAATGCACTTCTGGATTTCAGATACGTACCATCCTCAAACTGCCACCACCAGCCTTTTTCATCCTGTTTCCATTCTCCGGCCACGGCCGTTCCTGCTGCCACCAGCGCAAACCCAATGGATAATGCTGCCGTTTTCTTCCATCTTCTTTTCATTCCGACTCCTCCTTCTTCCGGTCTTCGCCACACCGTTTTCCCGCACATTCGATTGATAACTCCATCCTAACATCGAAAAATGACTATGTCAACTTCAAAAGCTTACTGCCCAAATCCCAAAAGCCAGATACCCAAATTCCCAGAAAAGAATGACTCCCGCTGCCAGAAAAACAAGCTTCCGCTCCCGCACGGAGCCTGCAGGGCCCTGAGCGGAAGCGGAAGCCTCACTCTGAATCACATCTTATCTCTGCAACAAAATACTCTGATTTTCTATTTCTCTGTATACTCTGCACGGCTACTTCCAGCCAATTACTTTCCAGATATCCGCCGTTTCCAATCCAAGCTTCCACCCAGCAACTCCGGCCAGATCCTTTTCCCGAATCACATCCATCTTAAGTCCCAGAGACTTTTCTTCTTCCATCCATAGACGCATGGTCTCTCCGGAAGAAACCAGTTCTCCATAATACTGTCCCAGACTATCATCCCAGATCATCTCCACGTTATTCTCCGCAATCCACTTTTTAGCGGCTGCTATCCCCATGGATGATGCGGAAGTCTCGCCGTCTCTTTCTGTCCACAGACGCGTGTAGAAGGGAACACCGTTGATGACCCGTTCTCTGGGAACCAGCTCCAGAGTATCTTCAATTCCATTTTTCACATAAGGAAGAGAAGCGACCGATCCCGGCTCTCCGCCCGCATAGTGCTCATCATACCCCATGATAATCACATAATCCGCCACAATTCCCTGTTCTCGCCGATTATAAAACCGGTTATATGCAGCCGGAACGTAATTGTCCACCGAAAGCACGAGGCCTTTCCTGCGGCACGATACAGACAACTCTCGTATGAACTGTACATAATGCGGACCCGCTGCCTCCTTAAGTCCCTCAAAGTCCAGGTTAATTCCGTCAAAACCGCAAGCATCTGCTTCTTTCATCAAATTATCAATCAAACGCTGCCGCACGGACGTCCGGGACAGAAGTTCCTCCGTCTGCACATTTTCCCGGGCATTTCCATTGAAATTATCCAGAACTGCCCAGACCTGAAGTCCCATGGCATGGGCCCGATCCACATAGGATTTGCTGGCCAGAGACGTATAGCGCCCCTGATTGTCACTGAGCGTAAACCAGGTAGGAGCAATTACATTGACCCCGCTGGTGGTGCTCATCAGCTCCTCCATCGCTCCATTGGCCGCTTCCGTGGTAACCTGATGCCACACCATGACAATCTTCTCATCCATAGAAATGTGGCTGTATTCCGGTGCCACAAAGCTGCTTTCCGGCGTCTCTTCATGAAGGTCTGACAGCTTTCGATTAAACATATACCCGATGTGGCCATCCTGTGTCATAACTCTGGACCAGTGATCCAGGGTTTCCAGAACCGTCACAGCTTCACCTTCATAGGCCTCAGTGATAATCGGACTTTTAACTCCGCCACGCAAACGAATCTTCCCATCCGCCTTCACGGATGCCACCGATACCGGGTCCCACTGATTTTCCACATAGACCCGCTTCCATGGGCCGCTGTCATAGACGCCCAGCCGGATATCCGTATAATTCAGCACCAATCCCAAAGACAGATACACCGTGTCTCCATGGCGCAAAAGAATCGGTTTTCCTCCCGCCCCAAGCGTAGTTTCCTCTGCTGTCACGATCTCCTCCGGCAGTGCATATACCAGAAGTTCTTCCTGAGAATCCCAGTAAAATCGTTCATTCAAATTTTTATTAACCCAGTCAACAGGCACGTACGTCTGCCCGTCTGCATAAAGTCCAGTTTCCTCCTGTTTCTCATAGTTCAGAAACAGGGTTACCTGACCTTCTTCGCCGGATCCATAAAGTCCAGCCAGATCCGCCCGCTCGCTGGTGGGCATATATCTTCGGTATCCATAGATCCCGGCTGCACAAAGTACTGCCAAAAACAGCAACAGACTCAGACAGCCCAGGGGCGATCGTCTTCTCTTCATCTCTTCCTCCGGTAATAACGGTTATCTGGCACCGACCTCAGTCGGCGTGTTTTTCCTAGTATAACACACCTTATTCCGAGAATGTTGACTTTTTTCTTAACTTTCTTGCACGGACAAAACAGCGCCTCAACGATAATAGACTCTGTCAAAATGTATTTCTGTCAGCATCCCCGTGTCGGCTCCCACATAATCTCCCATATAGAAAGAACCGTCTTCCCGAAATTCAAATATTTTTCCGTACTCCTCCGGCCGGCACTCTTTTCCATCAATTAAAATTGGAATCCCTTTGCTCCGGTAGCGCAGCAGTCCTTCTACAAACACCTTCTGCTGTTCCTGTCTCCTCCTTTCACATTCTTCTTTCCTTTCTCTTTTCCTCATGACCTTTTGCCCCCATTTTCGGGGAACAGACGACCGCTCATCATTCAAGCTGGAGGTAAATCGGTAATATACAATGTTCTGCCTGCCCCCTCACTATTTCAGAAATCCCTCCATAAAAACAAGAGAGTCTCCTGTGACAACAAATGCCTGCTCCGATATCGGAATTTTCCGAATCTGTATCCCGAGAAAACGTTCCGTCAGGTTAAGCGCCTCCTGATCCCCAAATGCAGAAAAATACTCGCACCGATGGCGCCGCGCCCCCTGCTTTTCCACAAAATCTGCCAATCCCGGCAGCTGCCATTCACTGACGGAGCCCACCAGAAATCTACGTCCGCACAGAAAAAAATCATCCCGGATCCCAGGCCGAAACACACCGAAATCAATCACAATTGCATCAAATCCGCTTTCCAGACAGGAAACCGCCTGACGGCGGCCTGCCTTCTTAAAGCAAAAAATGTCCGATATATTAAACGAATTATCCCCGTAATCTGTGACCATTTTTTTTGCACAAACCTGTTCCACGCGGGCAAAATCGCCACTGTCATTCCACTCAAGAAGAGCTGTTCTCCGGCACAAAACGCCGGACAGATAGGCTGCCAGTGAAACAGAAAAGTGTGTCACTCCCACAGAATGACCACTTCCCGCAACGCCAATCATCTTTGGATTGCCCGGTGTCTCCGCTAAAAAGAAACCTTTTCCTATGGATATCTGGTCCGTTTTTATTTCACGCTGCCTCTTCCTCCGTTTCCAAACAGAGACCACCTCCTCTTCCTTTTTTCCATCTGTCCCTGAAACGGCAGCAGACGTTCCTCCACTATCGTTTGCCGGAACAGACTGGCAAAAAATCCGTCATCTCCGCCTTCTCCCGGCGCCATGAGGCACGGCATTCGAAAAAAGCTCAGTCCCCTGACATCATCCGGAAACGGAATCCTCGTATCCGCAGCCGTCCAATTTATCAGAACCCGCAGCCAATCAGAAGCCGTTCTCTTTTCTGACATTCCGCCCCCTGACAGTCCGCTTCTTACCTGTTCTGGCCGAATATAAACATGAGCCAAATGGCGAAGCGCCTGTACTGTATCCTCCAGCTCCCATTCTCCCGTCCCGCATACCAGCAGCACCAACGCGTAGTCTTGCAGCGAAACCGTCTGGAGTTCGGTTCCGAAATCATCGATTACAACGTCAAAATGCGGCTGCTCCAGACGGACATTTTGCCCATACCAGGGTTTTACCGCCAGGTTGCCAAAGCCATAGATCCCACAGCGGTCCGGCACACCGCCTCGATAAGCTGCCATCTTTCGTACAGCCCCGGACGTATTTTTCTCTCTGTACAGACAGGAAACTCCTCTCCGGGTCAGCCAACAGGCCGCACTCATAGCCACATGAGTTACCCCCACGCCGCCCCTGCTTCCTGCGGCCGCAATTTTGAGAAGTGGCAATCCATTCTCTGTAAAAGCACCGGCGTTCAGCTGCATCAGTGCCTCCAGCACTTCCTGCACGCTCTGATAGCGTGCCTCCTTCTGTCTCCTCAAACATCGCCCTATAATGGCGGCCAGCTCACCGTTCATATTCGGCTGCTGCATATCCTCTCCCTCTGGGAAATGCCCGGCTCCCATGTAATAAAGGAGAGCGCCAATGGCATAGATGTCGGTCCTCACATCCAGAGTCTCTCCCGTATACTGTTCCGGAGCCGCAAAGCCTCTCGTCCCATAGCGCAGCCGCAGATTTCCGGCAAGCGATGCAAATACCGCCTGATCAAAATCGATCAATTTAAGCGTTTCCCGGCAGATCAGAATATTCCCGGGCTGAAGATCCAGGTACAAAATTGGATTTGGTTCGAATGAATGCAGATAATATATGATTTGGCACAGCTGAATTCCCCACTGGATCAGCCTCGCCCTAGTCAGACAGCCCTCTCTTTCAATCAGGGCATGTAACGACTCACCGTCAAGATATTCCTCGATGAGATAATAATAATTGGAATCTGCTTCCAGATCATAAATAATTGGAATCCCCGGATGCCGAAGTTTTTTAAGAAGCTCCGCTTCCCCCGCCATCCCCGTCTCTGTTTTCGGCACTCTCTTAATCGCCCGGTTCTCACCCAGTCCCAGATGCCTGGCCAGAAATACGGTTCCGCGTCTTCCGCGTCCGATGATCCTGCATATCCGGTATTTTCCAAACAGAACGGTGTTCTCTACTGTCACACCTCCTTTCAGTCAATACCACTTCTCAATCCATATTGTAAACCATCTCCGTAAGAATTACAACACCTTTTTCTCTTTTTCTCTTTATTTCATTCTTTTCCGCCATAATTCGAGTTTCTCCTCCTCCTTTTCAAATATCGTCCACCCAAAACCACCTTTTCCCTGCCCACATACACGTTCCCTCCAATGGCCACAAATTATTTTTTTATAAAATTTTCATATTAGAATTGCCAACTGCTTATATTATATAGTATATTGATTACGTATAGTTGCAGTTTCAGCGCCGCGCCGCAATAAATCCGACGCGCTCAGGCGACAACTAAAAAGACAAGGAAGTGACACCATGAAAATAGAGCGAATCAATGAAAATCAGATCCGCTGCACGTTGACAAGCTTTGACCTCAGTGTGCGCGACCTGAACCTGGGAGAGCTGGCCTACGGCAGTGAGAAAGCCAAAAAGCTATTTCAGGAGATGATTCAGAAGGCCTCAAAAGAGGTTGGCTTTGATGCGGAAGATATTCCACTGATGGTAGAGGCCATTCCTCTATCCAACGAAAGCATCATGCTGATTATTACCAAAATTGAAGATCCCGAGGAATTGGATACCCGTTTTTCCAAATTTTCCCCCGCCTCAGAAGAGGAAACCGTACCGCCATTGACCAGTGAACTTTTAGAGGGGGCAGAGGGAATTCTGGAATTGTTTTCCAGAACCATGGATAAAAAAACAGAAAAAAAGCCGGCCACTCCCGGCCAGCCAGTTCTGGAAGAAAAAGCAGGGCATCAACCAGTCCTCCGTGTATTTACCTTTCAAACCCTGGATCAGATTTGCCACGCTTCCCGCATCGCAGGGCCGCTTTGTACCAGCCCCAATACATTGTACAAAAATCCGGCTAACAAACGGTATTATCTGGTTCTTCATGAGGCTGTCGGACTGGAGGACGCCTTCCACCGAATCTGTAATCTCCTGTCCGAGTTTGGAGAAGCGGTGAAAACCTCCCCTGCTTCGGAAGCATACTACGAAGAACACTATGACACAATTGTGCGGGAACATGCACTCCAGTCTCTGGCCGCACTATAGTTCATCTCGATAAAAAATACAAGCGATTTGTGTGGATTTTTGAAACCATTCACATAAATCGCTTATATTTTCACTGACATTTTACTTTCACTTTAATTATCTTCATTTCTCAAAAATCTTTATTTTTACCGTTTTTCGCCTGTGCTCTTATTTTTAAACATAAAATACAGCATTTTCATCTTGAATATTTTTCGATTATAGTATAAAATATAGCCAAAAGTTAAAAATAAAGGAGGAACTATATCATGGCATATGTAATTAACGATACATGCGTAAGCTGCGGCGCCTGCGCTGGCGAGTGCCCGGTAGGAGCTATCGCTCAGGGAGATGGCAAGTACGAGATCGACGCTGATTCCTGCATCGATTGCGGTACCTGCGCTGGTACATGCCCGACTGGTGCTATTGAGCAGGCATAAGTACACAGTTGTGTATCTACATAAAAAGAGACTGTCCAATGGCAGTCTCTTTTTATGTTCCAAAAACAGCCGTCCAGAGCTTCCAGGATCGCTTTTTTATAACCTTTTTACAGCCAGCCTCATATCTTAAAAAAAGAACTGTATTCTGGAGTTTTTATGCAAACCTCGCTGAAACCAGTCATTGGCCTGACCGTATCAGAAGATCCTTCCGCCTCTTTTCTGCGCCTTCCACGTTCCTACTCCTCTGCTCTGCTGGCAAACGGTGCATTTCCTCTTTTCCTCCCGCTTCCTCTTTCTCCAGAAAACTGCAACACCATCGTCCAGCGTCTGGATGGCTTTCTATTTACCGGCGGCCCAGACGTTCACCCTTTTTTCTTCGGGGAAGAAACCAGTTCCGGCTGTGAAACTGTCTCTCTGGTTCGGGATCAGAGCGAGATTTCCCTGTTTGAAGCCGCTTTCCAGATGAAAAAACCAATTCTGGCTATCTGCCGGGGAATGCAGCTGGTCAATATTGCCCTGGGTGGCAGCATTTATCAGGATCTGTCCCACATACCCCGAAAAAAAAGCATTCAACACCGGCCTTCCTTTTCTGCAACTCTGCCGGCACACCATGTGATCCTTTCCCCACATTCGTTCCTTATGTCCCGAACCGGTCAGGCAATCATCCCCGTCAACAGTTCCCACCATCAGGCCATCCACCGCCCGGCTCCGGCTCTGACGGTCTGCGGCCGTGCCTTTGACGGTGTAATCGAGGCCGTGGAGGCTGCCGACTACCCATTCCTCATTGGTGTCCAGTGGCACCCTGAACTTTTATGCCCACACTATAAACATGCCCGCCTTTTATTTTCGGCTTTTATAAACGCCTGCCGCAGACCGTAAGATACTCCGCCCGCTGACAAAAATTTTTCGTCAGATCAGCTTATTTCCATTCCTCCCAAATCGTTTCTTCTTTACCCGCAAAAACGGAAACAAACTCACACTGGCTGCCGCCTCGGCCCGCCCCTGATTTTCCCTCTGATAGGCGCGGATTGCCTCATCCAGACGCTTAAAACGTTCCTCCTCCCGTTCATCCGATACACGCATCAGATATTCCATTTCTTTTACCATTTTATCGTGTACCAGGCAGCTGATATCCTGGCTTATTTTTTCGCTGTTTTCCTCCATTGCCCGACCGATAATCAAATTCATCAGGCGCTGAAACTGCTCCATTCTCTCCTCCGGCAAAAAGGCTTCCACTTCACCTGCAGCTCCGGCCTGACGGCAGGACGGCGGCTGAGCCGTTTTCTCCTCCAGGCCCGCCTCTTCCCCCGCATCGGCCCCTGTTCCAACTGCTGTTTTATCCGCGGCCTCCGCAGTATCCCGGGCACCGCCTGCAGGCTCCGAATTTTCCTTCTTCCATTCCACCGCAGATTCTTCTCCCCCATTTCTGCCTTCCAGATCCTCTCTTTGCCCGGATCCTCCCGAAGGCTGCAGGGAATTCAACCGAGTTTTCCTTGGAATAGGCTGGCTTGCCGCTCTGTGCCCTGCTTCAGCCTGTCCGATCATCCCTATTATTTTTTCACATTCACGAACTGCTCCATGTTTCTTTTCTTTTTCCAGTCTATTTTTTTCCAGACTCTTCATTTCCCGCTCTCCTATTCTGGTTTCCTGTAACGCTGCCTGCACATCAGCCTCTAAAAGCTCGTCCGGAGCCGCCTGCATATCAGCCATAGAACGGGCCAATGCCGTTTTTATGGCTTTCAGCTGATACCCCTTTTCTTTCAGGCGCTTTACCTGGCAAAACAGGCGCACATGAAAATCTGTGTAATACCGATGTCCCAGCTCATTTCGGGGAATCACAAGCCCCAGCTCCTCTTCCCAATAACGCAGTACGTGCGCCTCCACGTCTACCTTTTTCGATGCATCCGAAATCAGATAATGTATCTCGGCCATAGTATCCTCTCCTCTAGTCACATGATTTCCAGCGCCAGTGTGCAGAGGGCAGCTTGTCTTCCAGGCTCCGGCGCTAACTTATTACTACTATATGCTGGCCTAAGAAAGAATATGAATCAAAAATTGACAACCATAGGGATTCAGTGATAAAATTCCATTAAGATAATCCTGTTTCGTTTTGATGAGACATGAAAGAAAGGTGGTTCACACATATGAATTATTATGAACTTGCAACCAGACGGGAATCCACGAGAAGCTTCAAGAAAAAACCGGCCTCTGACCGCCAGATGGCAGAACTGCGCGAATACTTTGGCGCATGCCGCCACCTGCTTCCGGAGATTGCTGTAGACATTGATATTCTCGGTGCTGAGACTTACCGGAATATGACAGGCTGCGCCGGATACCACAGCTTTATGATCGAGGCACCCAGCTACCTGCTCATTACCTCGGCTCCGGCTGAAAACTATCTGGAAAACGCCGGTTATATCGGCGAAGATCTCGTTATGAAGCTGACAGAGATGGAACTGGAGTCCTGCTGGATTACCATTACTGACCCGGCAGAGATGAAAAAACGCCTGGCACTTCCAGAGGATCGCGAACCGGCCGCGCTTATTGCCTTCGGCAACGCTACGACCATGCTTCCCTCTTCCCGTCTTGATATTAAGAGTGTTTCTGATATCCTGATCAAAAAACGTACTGGCTTCGTTTCTCCAAAACTGGCCATTGACCATGCCGTGTACACCGATACCTGGGAGGAGAGTGCCGGAATTTCCGAGCTTCCCATCAACAGCAGCCTTTACCAGGCATTTATCGCCGCCTGCTGTTCTCCGTCTTTCCTGAATCTGCAGAACTACCGGTTCATGCTGGATAAGGATCAGGTTCTGATGGTTACGCTTCCGGATGATCTGACGACAGCCTCTGATTCCCGCTTAAATGCAGGTATCGCCATGCTCCATTTCGCAGGAACTATGGAAAACCATCACGCCTCCAAGGGCGGCTGGAAGCTGGGTACCCCCCAGAAGTCCTACACAATCCCGGAAGGCGCCAGAATTGATGGCTACTACCCAATCTAAATCTCTCCATGCCGTTTCTATGACATGGTTTCTCCCTGACAGGTATTTTATACCGCAGGCTGATTACTGACACTATAGCAACAAAATGTTGCAGAAACAGATTCCAGACAAACTTATCGTTTTCCGTGAAACTGTCTCTGCAGCATTTTTATTATCCATTCACTTCTTTTTCGTTTCTTTCCTATTGTTTCGCCAGATTTGCAAACTTCGTCAGTTCCGGTCTCCACATCAGCTGAATCGTTCCGATGGGACCGTTTCTCTGTTTTGCAATAATTACCTCTGCAATATTGGGGGTATCTGTATCTTTGTTATAGTAATCATCCCGGTACAGGAACATAACCACATCCGCATCCTGCTCAATGGCTCCCGACTCACGCAAATCTGACAACATGGGACGATGATCCGGTCTTGTCTCGCAGGCACGGGATAGCTGCGACAGCGCTACCACCGGCGCATTCAGTTCCCTTGCCAGAGCTTTCAGCGATCGGGAAATTTCCGAAATCTCCTGCTGCCGGTTATCTCCCCCTTTTCCACTTCCACTCATCAGCTGAAGATAATCGATAATAACCAGACTAAGGCCATATTCCAGTTTTACCTTCCGGCATTTGGAGCGCAGCTCTGCAATAGAAATTCCCGGCGTATCATCAATAACCAGTTTGGAACCTCCGATTACACCGATTCCCTCTACCACTGCATCCCAGTCTGCATCTGTCAGCGTACCCGTCCGCAGCTTCTGAGAATCAACATTGGACTCCATGGAAAGCATACGATTTACCAGCTGTTCCTTGGACATCTCCAGGCTGAAAATCATACACGGAAGTCCCTTTTTTACAGCCACATGCTCCACAACATTCAGTACAAAAGCCGTTTTTCCCATGGAAGGGCGGGCAGCCACCAGAATAAAATCGGAAGGCTGAAACCCGGAGGTTCGGTAATCCAGATCGATAAACCCCGTCGGAATTCCCGTCACCGTAGAATTACTCCTGGACGCTGCCTCGATCTTTTCCAGCACATTCAGGGCCACCTGCCGAATCGGAACAAACTCCCCACCGCCCCGGCTCTGAAGCAGGTCAAAAATTGACTTCTCTGTGTGCGCCAGGATATCCTCCAGCTTATCCCGTCCCCCGTAGCACAGGTTCTCAATCTCCTCATTGACCCGGATCAGGCGGCGCAAAACTGACTTCTCCCGTACAATGGAGGCATAGGATTTCACATTGACCGAGGTGGGAACTGACGTCATAATATCCCGCACAAATTCCAGACTGCTTACCTCCGGGGGCACATCTTTTTCCCGCAGCCGATTCTGAAGTGTAACCAGGTCCACCGGTTTCCCCTCATTAAACAGCTCTACCATTGCCTCAAACATAACTCCCAGCTGATGCTGGTAAAAATCGGCGCCTGTTACAATCTCAGACGCCGCAATAATTGCCTCTCTGTCCATCAGCATGGAGCCGATCACAGACTGTTCCGCCTCCACGCTATGGGGCAAAACCCGCTTGATCAAAGCCTCATCCATCTGTCTTCTGTCCTTTCTCCTGCCAGAGTCTTTCCAGAGTCTTTCTCCTCCTATGCTTCAATTACCTTCACATCCAGTTTACCTGTTACATCTTTGTGAAGTTTAATCGGTACCTGATGAGTTCCAAAGGTTTTCAGCGGCTCCGGAAGAACCAGCTTCTTCTTGTCAATCTCCAGTCCAAGCTGATCGGAGATCGCCTTGGAAATCTCCTTAGAGGATACAGATCCAAAGGCTCTTCCACCCTCTCCCGCTTTGATCGCCAGGGTAATCGATTTTTCCGCCAGCTCTGCTGCCAGCTCTTTGGCAGCCGCAAGCTGCTCCGCAGCAATCTTCGCCTCATTGGCTTTCTGTAGCTTCAGATCATTCAGATTCTTTGGCGTAGCCTCGATCCCCAGCTTTTTCGGCAGGATAAAATTTCTGGCATATCCATCATTTACTTTCACAACCTGCCCCTTTTTTCCAAGTGCCTTCACATCCTCTAATAATACAATTTCCATTTTAAATTTCCCCTTTCTCAAGCATTTCTGCGATAATCTTCTTCAAACGTGTCCTTGCTTCTTCCGCCGTCACATCTTTCAGCTGAGCCCCCGCTATGGTACGGTGACCACCTCCGCCCAGTTTTTCCATCATTATCTGAACGTTAATCTCATCAATGGAACGGGCACTGAAATACACCACATGCCCCAGTTGTGTCAAAACAAAAGATGCTTTAATCCCCACTATATCCAACAGCTCATTGGCAGCCTGTGCGCCCACAACCGTCGGACTCTCCAGTCCTTCTGACGGGCATTCGGAAATAGCAAAGAAATCCCTGTAAATCTCGGCCTTCTGAATCGCCTCCGCCCGTGCTTTATAATCCTCCAACCTGTCCCTGAAAAGCTTTCTCACACGCACCACATCCGCACCATTGCGCCGCAGATATGCCGCCGCCTCAAAGGTTCGCACACCAGCCTGATTCATAAAATTATTGGTGTCTATAACAATCCCGGCATACATGGCATCTGCCTCCGCCGGTTTCATCTTGATACCGTCTCCGATGTACTGCAGCACCTCCGCCACCATCTCACAGGTGGAAGACGCATAAGGTTCCACATAGGAAAGAACTGCATTGTCAATAATCTCACTGCTTTGACGGTGATGATCCAACACAACAATGGTTTTCACAATGTCCAGAAGCTCTGGTGCCTCTGTAATACTGGGCCGGTTCACATCCACCACCACCAGCATAGTATTGGCATCCGCCCACTGAGCTGCTTCCTCCCCACTCATCAAAAGATCCTCCGGGTAATCCGGATTATTCTGAAACCTGGCCATCATGGGTTTTACCGAAGAATTGACACCGTTTACCACAATTCTCGCCTTCTTGTTAAAGGAGGTGGCAATGCGGTAAATCCCCACAGCCGCACCAAAAGAATCAATATCACCGATCTTATGCCCCATAATCAGCATTTTGTCTTTGGTATCCATCAGTTCCCGCATAGCGTGGGCCTTTACACGTGCCTTCACACGCGTTGTCTTCTCCAGCTGCTGCGATTTTCCGCCGTAATATCGAATCCTCGTTCCATCCTTTACCACTGCCTGATCGCCGCCACGGCCCAGAGCCATATCAATCGCCGTCCGGGCATATTCATAATTGCGGATATAGCTGTCTCCGTTCATACCCATTCCAATACTCAAAGTAACTGCCATATCGTTTCCGATATTGACCGTTTTCACATCCTCCAGAATGGAGAAACGGTTTTCCTGAATCTCCTGGGTATACTGCTGTTTTACCACAAACAGATATTTGTCCTTCTCCAGCTTTTTCACAATTCCATCCATATTGGAAATATACTTGGTAATCTTCCGATCGATCAAAGCCGACAGCAGCGAACGCCGCACCTCCTCCACGCTTTCCAGCGCCTCTTCATAATTATCCAAATAAATGAGGCCTGCTACCAGTCTCTGATTATCAATCTCCCGCTCATAGCTGAGGATTTTTGTCTCGTCAAACAGGTAGACCGCCAGAAGAGATTCCTGGAGGCTGTCCTTGGCCACTCCCAGCTTCATGCCCTCTTCCTCATCCATGCAGATTCGCTGAACATCGATTCTGTAGAAACATCCTTCAAAGGAGGAATGCAGGGTTCCCCGATCCGTGAGTCCCTCCAGGAATTCTCTGGAAAACTCTGGAAATAGGGCAGACAGATTTTTATGACACGTCTTCTCCTCCTGAACAATAGAAGAAAACTCCCGGTTCAGCCAGAGCAGATGTCCCTCCGCATCCGCAATAGCGTATGGCATCCGCATCTCATAAAGAAGCTGCTTCTGAACCCAGGCGTACTCAGCGGAAAACTCCACCAGTCCTCCCACCAACCTCTTTCTCCGGTACATCAGGAGCCACAGAGCAATCAGTACATAAATAAACGTAAACCCCGACATGACCAGTCCCGCCCGGGGGGTCACGAAACCCACAGCCAGATTTGCCGCTAAAAGAAGAACTGACATCACAAGCGGCCACTGCAGATACAGGCGCAGCTGTCCGCGTATTTCCTTATTTTTCTCTCTCATCTCATTCTCCTCAAGGCAGGGCGGATTCCAATATCCCGACTCCGTTTTTCGCGTGCAGAAACCATTTTCCGCCTCACGGCCGCACCTGCCGCCATGCTGTTAGTATAACATAAAGCTGTCCATTCGTCCAGACAGGCTTCGCAGCACCGGAGATGATAAAGGCCATTAGACAGCGCCGGCAGACCTCATGGCATAATCCGCCTCCGAGACGGCAAAAACTACAGACAGCCACCGAAAAACGCAGGCGGTGGGGCAGTGAAATTGAAACCCAGGAATCAATTTCACTGCCCCACCCACAAGGAGATTTTAAATTGTATACTTTCTATCTGGCGGCTGCGCACAGCAATTCCACACACTTCTCAATGCCCAGATCGCCACTGTTTAACATGATATCGTAATTTTCCCGGTTTCCCCACTTCTGATTGGTATAGTTTTCGTAGTGAATCCGGCGTTTTTTATCTGTCTGATGCATAAATTCATCAATATATTCCGCCAGATCACCATATTCCGCAATCGCACGGCGCTTGCGGGCCTCCCGATCCGCATACACGAAGACACGAAGCACATCCGGGCGGCTTCTCAGAATATAATCCGCACACCGTCCAATAAATACGGCTGGCCCTCTCTTGGCTGCATCTTCAATCGCCTTCTTTTGCGCCACAAAAATCTGCTCTGCCAAAGGCAGTTCGCTGACTTTTGGCTCCTTGGGATAGGAAAGGCCATAAATTGTTCCCATGGCAAAATTGTAAAGCAGACTATTGGTCAGGCGCTGCTCCCGATCCGCAATCATCTCTGTCGGAAACCCGATTTCCTTGGCCGCTGCGTCAATCAGTTCCTTATCATAGAACTCCATTCCCAATTTCTTTGCCGTCAGCAAGCCAATCTGCCGACCGCCGCTCCCGTATTCCCGGCTGATTGTAATGATTTTTTTCGTCATAATCACAACCTCCCCTCCACTGTCTTTCTGCTATTATCATACCACAGTTGTTAAAGAGTTGCAATTTAATTTCAGCTCACACAGTTCCCAGTTTTATTTTTCTTTTGGCTTTATTTTTCAGAATTTTATCCCTATATCTGATTTTTCTCTCAAGCGAACCGCTGAATTTCGCGGTGCAGTCTGGAGCCAACAATTACGGCCGCCAGAATCTTCAGCAAATCTCCAGGAAGGTAAGGGATTACCCCCACTCCAAGCCCCGCCAGAAAACTGATGTGCATCTGTCCAGCCAGCCATACGGTTCCAAATACATAGCATATCGCCGTTCCCGCCGCCATACCGACTGCATGCAGCAGCTTTTTCCCAGGAAATCGTTCCAGCACTGCCCCCGAAAGCAGCGCCATAAAAATAAAACCAACCAGATATCCGCCGGTGGGGCCAGCCAGCTTACCCACTCCTCCTGTAAAGCCGGAAAATACCGGAATTCCAACGCACCCCAGTAAAAGATACAGGAGATAACTGATCGTTCCGCCTTTCATTCCCAGCACATACACCGCCAGATAAATGGCCAGATTCGTAAAGGAAATCGGCACCGGACTAAAGGGCAGCGGAACAGAAAGCGGTCCAAGAATGCACGTAACTGCCGTCATTACCCCAATCAGGCTCATTCGTTTTACTGTAAAATATGATTTTTCCGCTGAAGCGGACACTGTCTTATTCATAATCTATTCTTCTCCATTTCTGTTTTCCTGTATCGCGCTCATCTTCGCACGGTTTCTGTTTTCCCATTCGTCCAACCATGAAAATGTCCATTTTATATTCATACCAAAAATCCCATTTCTGTCAACATCCTCCGATCCTCAGAAATTCCGTTTCCGGAGGTCGTCAGCATATCACCCGTAATAGCCGCATTGGCTCCTGAGCGAAACGCTCTGCGCCCGGAATCCTTCATAGCATTGCGTCCGGCCGCCAACCGGATCATCGCCTCTGGATTGATATACCTGAAGATCGCAATTGTGCGAAGAATCTCCTCCTCCTCCAACGCCTTCTGATTCTCCAGAGGCGTTCCGGGGATCGGCCGCAGTATGTTCAGCGGAATAGAGCGGATTTCCAGCTCCTGCAGTGTAAATGCCATATCAATCCGATCCTCCCAGGTCTCTCCCATTCCAATAATTCCTCCGGAGCAGACCGTAAGTCCCGCCTGTCTGGCCCGCCGGATTACCTCCAGCTTATCTTCAAAGGTGTGGGTCGTACAGATATTGGGGAAATTTCTCCTGGATGTCTCGATATTGGCATGATACCGGCTCACCCCTGCCTCCCGAAGCCGAAAAAAATCCTCCTGCCGAAGCAACCCATGGGATGCACAGAGTTCCACTCCACATTCCCGGGCCATGGTCCGATAGGCCGTTAAAGCCTTCCCAAACTCTTCACCGGAAAGCGCCCGGCCTGCTGTCACAATCGAATACCGATGTACCTGCTTCTGCCGGTGATTCCAGCAATCCTCCACTATCTTTTCCGGTTCCAGAAACGGATACTCCTTTACAGATGCATGATAACAGGCTGACTGTGCACAGAATTTACAATCCTCGCCGCACCGCCCGCTTCTTCCATTGACAATAGAACACAGGTCTACACGTCCGCCACAAAGTGCCTGACGAATTGCATCCGCTCCCCTGCAAAGCTTTTCCAGATTTCCATCCCGCAGGAAAGTAAGGTTTTCCTCCCGTTTCAGCCTTTTTCCGCCTATAATTTCCCTTGCAATTATCTCTTCCATGATTAGACCCCTTTCAACTGGGTTTATTATAAACCTCGCCCCTCCAATTGTCAACCTCGTTTTATTTTAAAGTTTACATTCTAGGTATAAAAACTGCAGGACCGGTTTCGAATATTTCCCTTCTCTCCTGATGGAATCACTTCGAATCCAGCTCTGCAGTTTTACGGCTTATTCTTTTACCTCTGTTATCGGTTTCTGTTGGCCTTTCAGCCGGCTTTCCTTCTTTCAGATGGCCGGCTCCTTTATCCAAACGGCATCCTACAGTCCAAATCCTTCAATGCTCCGCTCCAGAATTCCCTTCATATACGCAATCAAAATCCCGTAATTAGTCATGGGAATCGCCTGCTCATCAGCTGTCCGAAGGCGGCTTTGCATTTCCCGCTCATTGAGCATACAGCCTCCGCAGTGCACAATCAGGCGGTATTCTGATACATCCTCCGGGAACTCTGTGCCGGAAGTAAAATGGAATTCCAGCTCTTTTCCTGTAAATTCCCGAATCCAGGCCGGAAGCTTTACACTTCCGATGTCACCGCACTGGCGATGGTGAGTGCACCCTTCTGAAATCAAAATTCGGTCGCCGTCTTCCACCTCTTTTAGTGTTCTGGCGCCGCTTACCGCCTGAGCCAGATTGCCCTTATATCGGGCAAACAGGATAGAAAACGAGGTCAGACGGATATGAGTCGGAGTAAGTCTGGCTACCTGTGGAAATACCTGGCTGTCCGTAATGACAAGGGCCGGATCTCTTCCCAACCCTTCCAATATTCCGGCCAGCTCCTTTTCCCGGCATACCAGGGCAGCGGCCCCTGCATCCAGCAGTTCCCGGATAACCTGCTGCTGCGGCAGAATCAGCCGCCCCTTTGGCGCGGCTTTATCAATGGGAACCACCAGAACCGCCACCTCTGACGTCTTTACAAGATCTGCCACCAGTCTCCTGTCATTTCCCCGGCCATCCAGAAGGCGGGCCATCCGCTCCTTCATCTCCTGAATTCCCGCCCCGGTCCTGGCGCTGACAAAAATCTCCTGCCCCGCCTCCATTTTCTCACCGAATATCCCGTCCCTCAGCTTCGTTTTCTCCAACAGATCCCCTTTATTATATACTACCAGAAACGGAATCTTTTTTTCTGCAAACAGGCGAAGCATTTCTTCTTCCCAGTCCCCTCTTCCCACGGTTGCATCTACCACCAGAATGGCAATATCCGCTTTGGCAAGAACCTGCCTGGTCTTCCTGACCCGCTGCTGCCCCAGCTCTCCCTCATCATCAATACCTGGAGTGTCAATCATGACCACCGGCCCCAGGGGCAAAAGCTCCATCGCTTTATACACCGGATCTGTCGTCGTTCCCCGTACATCCGAAACAATCGCCAAATCCTGCCCTGTCACTGCATTCACAAGGCTGGATTTTCCAGCATTTCTCCTTCCGAAAAAAGCAATATGCACCCTCTCGCCGGATGGTGTCTGATTCATGCTCATACAGTTCCTCCATCATTCTTATCAGAAACGGAAATCCCGGTTTCCATGCTCAATTTCCACCAGGTTTTTGCGCACAATCTCCTGTACCTTTTCCTTGGGAATATTTCCGATTTCTGCCTGAATCAGTGCCTCTCCAATGGCTCTTGTTTCAGGTGCCGCATAATCTTCCAGATATTCCTTCAATGTCATCAGTGCATTGGGATGGCAGCAGTTCTGAATCTGTCCGCTCTTGCACAGGCTCATAAACCGGTCGCCGGTCCGTCCCTCCCGATAGCAGGCCGTACAGAAACTGGGAATATAGCCAAGCTCCATCAGCCAACGCACTACCTGATCCAGGGTACGGTTATCACTGACATCGAACTGGGCAGAATTTTCATCTTCCGGCTCTTCCTCTGCATAGCCGCCCACACTCGTCTTGGAACCGCCGCTGATCTGAGAAATACCCAGCTTCAGCACCCGCTCCCGACAGGCCTTGCTCTCTCTCGTGGAAATAATCATGCCTGTGTAGGGCACCGCCACACGGATGATGGCAACAATTTTCTCAAAAATATCATCGCTGATTCCATTATCGAAATCATCCGGATCAATATCATCGGCCCGCTTGATTCTGGGAACACTGATCGTATGCGGCCCCACTCCGAATACCGCCTCCAGATGCTCCGCGTGCATCAGCAGGCCGGCCAGCTCGTAACGGTACAACTCCAGACCAAAGAGAACACCAATCCCCACATCATCAATTCCGCCTTCCATGGCACGATCCATGGCCTCCGTGTGATAACAGTAGTTATGTTTCGGTCCGGTTGGATGCAGACGCTCATAGCTTTCCTTATGATACGTTTCCTGGAACAGAATGTATGTCCCAATTCCCGCCTCCTTTAATTTCCGGTAGTTTTCTACCGTAGTTGCCGCAATGTTGACATTTACCCGGCGAATCGCACCGTTTTTATGTTTAATGCTGTAAATTGTCTTAATACTCTCTAATATATATTCAATGGGATTATTAACCGGATCCTCTCCCGTCTCCAATGCCAGACGCTTATGCCCCATATCCTGCAGAGCGATTACCTCCTGACGAATCTCCTCCTGAGTCAGTTTCTTTCTGGCGATATGTTTATTTTTCAAGTGATACGGGCAGTAAAGGCACCCGTTGACACAGTAATTGGAAAGGTACAGCGGCGCAAACATGACAATCCGGTTTCCGTAGAAATCCTGTTTAATCTGTCTGGCCAGTTCAAATACTTCTTCTATCTTCTCCGGATTTTCACAAGCCAGAAGCACGGAAGCCTCCCGGTGGCTCAGGCCTTTTCTCAGCTTTGCCTTCTCAATGATCTGATCGATCAGCTCCACATTGTCTTTGTTGGCATCTGCATATGCCAGGGTTTCCATGATTTCTTCATGATTGATAAATTCTTCTGCTTTTTTTGATGCAGGATTGTAACTGTATCCCATCTCTCTTCTCCTTTTCTTGCAGGTCAGGCTTTAGGCCTTTCCCGTTAGTTTTTTATGGTCTCCACGGTCCACCACGACCTCATACCCTATGGACTGCATCCTCTGTTTCAGGTTGCTGACACATTCGGCTGCCTCGTCTCCCGTGCAGATTTTATTGTCATAAAGCAGGTATTTACACCGTACCTGCGTCGGCGACAGATTCGGCATGACCACATTGGCCCCCGCCAAAATCCCCAGTTCTCTCCCCTCCGGATGAATCGTCCCCAGCGCGGTGGTAGCCGGAAGCAGAACGGCTGGCTTAAGCAGTCGTAAAAGCCCCAGCAAAAACAGCGTCAGCTCCAGAGTCCCCGCTGTCTTCTGTCTAAAAGGCGTATCATGCTGGGGAATGAACGGCCCGATTCCCACCATCTCCGGATCCAGCTTTTCAATAAACTGCATGTCTTTAGCCAGGCATTCCGCCGTCTGTCCCGGCGAACCGACCATAAAACCGCAGCCTGTCTGGTATCCGATTTCTTTTAAATCCTCCAGGCACTGCAAACGGTGCTCCAGGGAAAGTTCCGGAGGATGGAGGTTTCTGTAATGCTCTGCATCTGCCGTTTCATGACGCAGCAAATAACGGTTTGCCCCGGCCTCAAAAAAACGCCGGTAACTCTCCTTCTTTTTTTCTCCCAGCGACAGGGTAATGGCACAGTCTGGGAATCTGCTCCGAATCGCTGCCACTGTTTCCTCCACCCATTCATCTGTCATAAAAGGGTCTTCTCCCCCCTGCAGTACAAAGGTACGAAATCCAAGAATATACCCCTCCCTGCAGCACTCCAGAATCTCTTCCCGGGTCAAACGGTAACGCACTGCATGGCTATTACTCCTTCGAATACCGCAGTAGTAACAGTCATTCCTGCAGTAGTTGCTGCACTCAATCAGTCCTCTCACATAAACCATATGGCCATATTCCCGGATCCGCACTGCCCGTGCCCGCTCAAACAGGTACCCGGCCAGATCCTGTGTTCTTCCATTTATCAGGGCAATCCATTCTTCCCGGGACAAGGATATCCCCGCCTCCAGACGGTCAATCAGATCATACAGCGGCCCGCTCATCCTTTCCGTCCTTCCGTTCCGGTACCGAAAATCCTCGTCCCCGCGCTTGACCCCGGCTCAGTTCTTCCCTGGCTCCCTGCCGGAAGGCCTGTTGCGGCCGCCTCCGGCACCCGGGAATAAAGTGCTTTGGAGGTCACACCCCGAAGCATTCCAAGCTTCCCGGACAATGCACTGATCACATCGCCCGGCGCATCCATTACCACACTAATAATATTGATATTTCTTGCATGGTAGGGGATCCCCATCCGGCCCACAATATAAGGGCCGTACTGATGCAGTACCCGGTTCAATTCATTCACATCTCCCTCCTGCTCCACCACAATTCCAATTACCGCCACTCTTGATTCCATCTTCCCACCTCCTGTTACGGCCAGTCCTTATACATCCCTGCCCCCTGTTTCCCTATTTCTGCGAAAGTTCTTTTCTATTTTTCAAAAAGTCTTCCACAGGAATAAGAAAGAAACTCGCCCGCGAGCTTCTACGCCTGCGGCGGGTCGCTTCTGCAACAAAAAAGCACCCTGAAAAGGGTGCAAAATCTCCTTAATCTGCTCCCCTTTCCCCTCAGAATCACCTTCAGGTGTCAGCGCAACATCTCATCACAGTCTGTCTTCTGTTGTGTGCAGCCAGATAACTGCCTCCTGTCTTCCTCGCCGAAAGGACGGGTTCAGCCGTTTCCTCGCAGTCTGAAGAAGTAATTTCATCATATCATGACGTTGAAAAAAAAGCAAGAAATCACTGCGATTTCCCGCTTTCTTTCCAGCGCTTTATTTTTATATCTTTGACCACCCTCAGGCCACTCACAGAATGGAGCCATACCGTCCCAGAAAGCTCTGTGTTCTCTCATTTCCAGATGCAAACACCTGCTCCGGGGTTCCCTCTTCCACAATAACTCCGTCTGCCATAAAGATTACCCGATGGGAAATATCTCTGGCAAAGGCCATCTCATGGGTAACAATTACCATGGCAATATCCAGATCCGCCAAAGAACGGATTACCTTCAGGACCTCTCCCGTCAGTTCCGGATCCAGTGCAGAAGTCGGTTCATCAAAAAACAGGATTTTGGGATTCAGCGCAAGCGCCCTGGCAATGGCCACCCGCTGGCACTGACCTCCTGAAAGCTGGTATGGATAAGCATCCTCTTTATCCTCCAACCCCATTTTCCGAAGAAGCTCTCTGGCCTCCTGATATACAGACTCTCTGTCCCGTTTCTGTACATGAATGGGGGCATCTGTGATATTCCGGATTACTGAATAGTGGGGAAACAAGTTGAAATTCTGAAATACCAGGCCATACTGGCTCTGAATTTCCTTCATTTCTTTTTTCCCCGCATAAACCACTCGACCATCCGCCTCTGTCCATGCGGCCCGTTTTCCCAGGTACACAATCTCCCCGCTGTCCATGGTTTCAAGCATGGTAGCGCAGCGCAGCAGCGTCGATTTTCCGGAACCAGAGGGGCCGATTACCGACACAATCTCTCCTTCCCCCACTTGCAGGGAAATATCCTTCAATACAGAGAGTTCCCCAAAAGACTTCTCCACATGATTTAATTCCAGCAGATTCATGTTTCTACTCCTCCCGCCTAGCGATAGTAATCCATTTTTTTCTCAATCCATTCCATTCCAAAGGCGACAATCAGGTTAAACACGTAGTAGAATAATCCTGCCACCACAAATGGCATCATGTTGGTCTGGGATGCCGCCAGCGCTTTTGCGATGGAGAACATCTCCGCCACACTCAGCGTAAACGCCAGCGAAGTATCCTTGACCAGCGTAATAACCTCGTTCGTAATCGAGGGAAGAATCCGCTTCATTACCTGCGGGAGAATAATCTTGAAAAATGTCTGGCATCTGCCATAGCCGAGAATTTTAGCGGCCTCATACTGGCCCACAGGCATAGACTGAATACCGCTGCGGTAAATCTCGGCAAAATATGCCGCATAGTTAATCACAAAGCCGATAAAAGTAGCCCAAAGCCGATAACCACTTCCGAATTTCAAACCGAACAGATAGTATGGGCCAAAATACACAACCATCAGCTGAAGCATCAGCGGCGTTCCGCGCATCACGGAAATATAGAACTTCACAATTGTCTGGAGCAGCCGATTTTTCGACATGCGCCCAAAGGCGATCACAAGCCCCAGCGGGAGCGAAAAGAGCAGTGTTATTACAAAAATCTGCGTGCTGATCGCCATACCGCCCGCCAACTGTGTTATCATCTGTTGAATTGTCATTTTACCCATACGATCTATTCCCTGCCTTTAGTAGTACTATCTTAAATTCGACCAGCTGTCTTTTTTATTTTCCGACGGTCGTTACATCCTTACCAAACCACTCTTCTGAAATCTTTGCCAGCGTTCCGTCAGCTGCCATTTCCTCCAGAGTCGTCTGAACCTTATCTCTCAGCTCTTCATTTCCCTTCTTAAAGCCTACGCCATACTCTTCCTCAGCCAGCGTATCGTCCAGAATCACAAAATCTGCATTTCTCTGCTTGATCTGATAACCAGCTACGATCACATCCATAGCAATGGCATCTACCGCCCCCTGCTCCAGATCCATAAAGGCTGTGTTATAGTCAGCTGTCGTCAAAAGCTGTCCGAAAGTAGCTGTCAGATCCGGATCCTCTTTCAGAGCCGCCTCTGCAGAAGAGTCCGCCTGAACCTCTACCACCTTGCCAGCCAGATCTTCCTTCGTGGCAATGCCGGAATCCGAAGCCACTACAAATACCTGCGTATTCGCCATATAGGGTTCTGTCCACGTATAATCCTCTTCACGGCCTGTCATGGTAAAACCATTCCAGATACAATCAATATTGCCAGTCTCCAGCTCCATATCCTTGGCATCCCAGGCAATGGGCTGCGGTTTGTACTCCAGACCGAGACGGTCTGCTACTTCCTTTGCAAGTGCCAGATCAAATCCTGTAAACTCTCCGTCATCCCCCACAAAACCCATAGGCGGGAAGTCCTGATCGAACCCTACAATCAGCGTTCCTCCAGCCGCCTCTGCTGCTTCCGCCTTAGTCTCGGCCTCAGACGCTGCCGCTTCTGTTTCCGCAGCCTCCGGCGCCTTCGTTTCCGCCTCCGTTTCTGCTGCATTACCTCCGCAGGCTGCCAGAGAAAATGCCATTACCGATGCAAGTGCCGCACATACCAGTTTCTTTTTCATAATCACGTTCCTCCTCATTTTTCCGCGCCCCTTAGATAAATGCCGCCATCGGCAGGGCGAAACTGTACCGGTTTCCCCGGTGTTTTTTAGCATGCTACCATATTATCATACTAAAGCGTTTCTGTCAAAGCTTTTTTTGAAATAAAAAACAGCTGCCTCGACCATTTGATTCTTACCTTCCAGTTGCTTGACGAACAACCTTCCGGGTCGTATACTTTCAAATATACATAACATAGCTGGAGGAAATGCCTTATGGAACCATTATTAAAATCTGAAATCTACGCGCTTCTGGAACAGAAACAGATCTCCTGTGAAAAAATGGAACATGACGCCGTCTATACCATGGAAGATATGGATAAAGCCGGCATTACTGCCCGGGGAACGGTCTGTAAAAATCTGTTTCTGCGGGACGCAAAGGGAAAAAATCATTTTCTTGTGACAGTACCAGAGAATAAACTCGTTGAACTGAAAAAACTGCCGGAGCAGATCGGATGTTCCCGCTTAAGCTTTGCCTCTGCCGAGCGTCTGGAAAAATACCTGCACCTGCCGCAAGGTTCTGTCTCCCCTCTCGGCCTTCTCAATGACGAAAGCTGTTCTGTCGTATTCGTGGCAGACGAAGACCTGAAAACCGATTCTGCAGTCGGCATTCACCCCAACGACAACACAGCCACCATCTGGCTGGCCTTTCCAGACCTGCAGCGCCTGATCCAGGAACACGGAAATACGATTCTCTTTGCCAGATTCCCGTCCCTGCAGCCGTAAAAGTGCTTCCTGACGGATTCCCATTTTTATCAGCTCTGTTTTATCAAAGGAGGAAATGAATATGAACGTGACAACTATTTTATTCAGTCCCACCGGCGGCACAAAAAAAATTGCCAGTTGCCTGAGCGAGACTCTTGGGATGCCAAAACAGACCATTGACCTGATGAATCGGAACACAGACCTTTCTTCCATCCAGTTTACGGACGAAGATACCGTCATTATTGCCGTTCCATCCTTTGCCGGACGGGTTCCCGGACTGGCTGCCAGCCGCCTTTCCGTCATCCACGGAAACGGTGCCAGATGCATCCTTGTCTGCGTCTATGGAAACCGCGCCTATGAAGATACCCTGGTCGAACTTCAGGATTTGGCTGAACAGGCCGGTTTTCAGGTCAGCGCCGCCGTCTGCGCCATCGCCGAGCATTCCATCATGCACCAGTATGCCGCCGGACGCCCCGATTCCGATGATTATGCCAGACTTCGCGACTTTGGGCATAAAATCCGGACAAAATTGGAAAGCAGCGCAGGCGCTGCCTCCGTACCAGCACTTCCCGGCAACCGCCCCTACAAGCCAGGCGGCGCTGCCACTATGATTCCCGTTCCTGACGAGAAATGTACCGGCTGCGGCCTTTGCGCCAATCAGTGTCCCACCGGAGCCATCAGTCAGGAAAATCCCGCAAAAATCAACACAGAGGCCTGCATCTGCTGTATGCGCTGTGTTTCCGTCTGTCCCCAGAACTCTCGCAAACCCGATCCCGCTCTCGTTGCCGCTCTTACGGAACGCCTGAAAGCAGTCTGCTCCCAGCGCAAGGAAAATGAGCTCTTTTTGTGAAAATAACTCTGCAGGCAGCCGCCGAGATTAGATAACCGTAAAAAATACAGGTGAAAACAAGAGAAAACGGATGGCAGAACAAAATCCATACAGTTCTGCCATCCTCTGTTTTTTCGTCTCTTCTCTTCCTTTTCTCTGGCTCCGGATACATCATACATCTCCAAACTCTTTATACGATTCACGATATTACGGAGTTTCTGCAGGCATTTTATAAAGAAACACGCCAAGCCAGATAAACGCCACCGCCTTTATAAGAAAAAATGCGATCCCCTCTCCGCGTCCATTCTGCAGAAACAGAAAAACCATATCCCCGGCTATGCTGTATAGCACATATGGCCCATAAAAGACAATCGTCCAAAAAATTCCCCATCTTCGCAGGACAGGCCTATCCTTGCTTTCCCCGTTTTTCAATAAATCCGGTTTTCGATAAATCAGACGATTCCCCAAAAAACAGGCCGCCAGCAAAAAGATTCCCGCCCACGCTCCTGCCCACTCCAGGATCCGCGGCATTTCCCAGTTGCCCTGCAGAATACCGCGAAAAACCACCGGCGATTTCAGAAAAATCTGTTCAGCCAGCGCAATGAGGATGAATACAATTTGAAGTCCAGTCAACTCCATTTGAAATCTCTCCTTATATAGATCAAATTATTGTTCAATCATAATATGTCTCGCAGGGTAAATATGTATATCGACTTGTATTTGTCTTTTTTCTTTGCAAAAAGTACCTTTGATTTTCCGCATTTTATATCACCATTTAAAGCCATCCCCTTTCTGCATAACGATACATAGCTAATCTACCTTTATTTTACCTGCCTATTTTTATTTATCAATATATTTTGTGATTATTCTATTTATTTTTGTCAAATTTTCTCCATGCTAGTCTTTTCCCCATACGCCAAAAAGGCCCTGTACCCATCAGGATACAAGGCCTTGATTTTATTTTGCTTTATTCGCAGGTATAGGGCATCAGCGCCAGATGTCTTGCTCTCTTAATTGCTACCGTAAGAGCTCTCTGGTGTTTTGCACAGTTTCCTGTGATTCTTCTCGGAAGGATTTTTCCTCTCTCGGATACGTATCTCTTTAACTTGTTTACGTCCTTGTAATCAATCTCTCCGTTTTTCTCGCCGCAGAATACACATACTTTTTTTCTTCTGCGCATACCGCCTCTTCTCATCTTAGAAGCATCTGTCTTATCGCCTTTATTGAATGCCATTGGTCTTTCCTCCTTCACAAACCAGCTTATCGCTGTTAAGCCGTCTCCGTTCTGCCCGGGGGACCGAATCCCGCGCTTTAGTTAAACGGGAGACCCTCGTCTTCCACTCCATCAGGAATATTCATGAATCCATCGCCGATCGCACTGGATGGAGCCGGACGCTCTGCCGGATGGTAACCGCCATTGCTGCTTCCACCGGATGCATTCTTGCTCTCTGCAAACTCCTGATCTTCCACAATTACTTCTGTAGTATATACTTTCTGACCGTCTCGATTGGTATAACTGCCAGTCTGAATCCTTCCGGTTACCACAACCTTGGTTCCCTGATGAAAATACTTCTCAGCGAATTCACCGGCACGATCGAATGCCACACAGGGAATAAAATCCGCTGTCTGTCCGGCATCATCTCCGCCGCCTCTGCGCCCTCTGCGGTCAACTGCCAGCGTGTATCTGGCAATAGCCATGGCGCGCTCTCCCTGGGAGTATCTCACTTCCGGATCTCTGGTTAATCTGCCCATCAGAATTACTTTATTCATACGATCACTCTTTCTTTAATTATGCATCCTGTCTTACGCATAAATATCTGATAACCGGCTCCATGATGCGGATATGGGACTCCACCTCATTCGGGCAAACGGAATCAGACTCGAAGTGTACGAAGTAGTAGAATCCTTCTTTCATCTTCTGGATCTCATAAGCCAGTCTCTTCTTGCCCCACTCATCGATGTCCGTTACGGTACCGCCAAAACGGGTAATGTAACCTGTGATCTTCTCCATTGCTGCGGCTCTCTCTTCGTCCTCGAGTTTTGCGTTAAGAACAACAGCTAACTCATATTTGTTCATGCTCTTTCTTACCTCCTTGTGGTCTCTGACCCCCTGACTCCAGCAGGGAGTAAGGATTTAGTTATATATTACCGAATATTTATAGTACCAGAAATCCCCTTCCTTGGCAAGTCCTTTTATAAAAATTTCATCGGAAATTTTTATAAAATTCATCTCCGCAACCTTCTCATCTGGCCGCCACGGAATTTGTAATAAATCTTCAGAAAAAAGCACTATTATTTTCCAACTATCCGCTATATGGTAATAATACGCCAACATAATTGGCATAAAACATCACAGGGAGGATTATCATGAAAAAAATAAAATTATGTACCGCCGTTCTTACTGCAGCCGGACTGGCTATGGCGCTGTCTGCCTGCCAGAGCTCTGAAAAACCGGAAGCATCCTCTTCCGGGCAGGCTGAAACAGTCGCAGAATCAGCTATAGAAAGCTCCCAAGCCGATACAGCCTCTGAAGAAGAGTCAAAACCTGCTGACACAGCCGGGGAAGGGCATGACCTTTTGAGCGACTCCCTTCCTGTTTCCCTTCAGGTAGCCATCGCGGACGAAAAAAAACAGGAACCAGAAGGCGATCATCCCTACATGTCATCGCTCGTCCAGTCCATCGAACTGAAGGACAGCGGTTATGACGCTCTGAAAGCCGCGCTGGAGGACGCCAATGCCGAGGCTAAGAAACTGACTGAAGAGGGTTTTAAGGAAAATCTGGAAATGGCAAAGCAGCACCAGGAGGAGATGCCGGAAATGGCCTATTCCATTGAAAACAGCGTCCAGATGAAGCGGGCAGATGATACTGTCTTCAGCTATACCAGAACGGATTATTCCTTCTTCGGAGGCGCACATCCCAATACCTATATCACAGGATATCAGTTTGATTCCCAGACCGGTGAAGCTCTGACCCTGCAAGATGTGACGGCGGACTATGACGGCGTCTATGAATACGTTACCGATACCCTGAATCGCTATTCGGATGAAGATGGTTTTACTTTTTTTGACGGATACGAAGACACAGTAAAAACCATGTTCTACGGAGCCGGAGAAGATTCAGAAGCTTCCGAAACGGAAAATACACCTCTTTCTTCTGTCAACTGGTTTATGACAGAAAGCGGAATCGTCGTATTTTTCAACCAGTACGACCTCGCCCCCTACGCCATGGGCCAGATAACAGTAGAGATTCCTTTTTCTGCCGAAAATGGTCTGCTGCAGGCAGAATACTTTAACTAAACACATCAAAGGGATTCGTCTTTTTTCCGCAATCCCCGGGTACTCTTTTCCACCAGGGTGCGGGCCATCATAACCTGATGCCCGCATCCTGTACATTTCAGGCGAAAATCAGCTCCCACCCGCAGAATTTCCCATTCATGGCTTCCGCAGGGATGCGGCTTCTTTAACTTTACAATATCGCCAACTTCATATACCATATGTTTTTCTCCTGTTTTTCTATTTTAACTGTATCTGAATCCGCTCGTTAAACTCCCACTGTATCTCCCAGAACCTCTCCGATGCTGTCGCTGATCACCAGATCCGCCTGCCTGTCCAGAGAAGTGGCTGATTTATTGATCAGTACCAGCTTATGACCTGTATAATAATCAACGAGTCCGGCTGCCGGATAGACTGCCAGAGAGGTGCCTCCTACAATCAGCATATCTGCCTTCCGGATATGGGAAATCGCCCGCTCCAGAACGGAACCATCCAATGCCTCTTCATACAGAACCACATCTGGCTTTATCATACCGCCGCACTTGCAGCGGGGAATGCCCTCAGAGGACAGGATTTTGTCCACGCCGTAAAACCGTCCGCACCGGGTACAGGTATTTCGCAGTACCGAGCCATGCAATTCCAATACCTCTTTACTTCCCGCCGCCTGATGGAGTCCGTCAATATTCTGCGTAATTACCGCTCGAAGCTTTCCCTCTTCCTCCAATCTGGCCAGCGCCTTGTGCGCCCGGTTTGGTTCTGCATCAGGAAACAGCATCTTATTCCGGTAAAAGCGGTAAAATTCCTCTGGTTTTTTCACATAAAAGCTGTGGCTTAAAATCGTCTCCGGCGGATAGGCATATTCCTGATTGTAAAGGCCATCCGTACTTCTGAAATCTGGAATATGGCTTTCTGTTGAAACACCCGCTCCGCCAAAAAATACGATATAAGCGGACTCCTCCAGCCACTGTTTTAATATCTCTTTTTCCTTCATGACAACCTCCCCTTTCTTCCCTGACCGGGCGAATCCCGCTTTTTTACCAACTGCATTTTATGAAACTTTCTATACTATCTCATCCAGAAAAACACCATTTATAACATCTATCCGACGTACCTTTTCCAGAAGCTTTGCAGAAAGATCCGGCCATATCTCCTCTGGCGTTTTTACTCCAAACAGCCAGTTTATCAGCTGTTCGGAATCTGTTGAAAGCAGTTCCTCTTCCATGGTATTCCCCCTCTCCCGGCAAATCCCACTCAAGTCCCCAGCATACCGCTCTGCCTCCGATCTATCTGTTCCAACTCTCCACCGAAAAATACCGCAGTTTGCCTTCATAATCGGATCATGAAGGCGGAGCAAAATCTCCAACCCGTCTTCTGAAGTTATGGCAGTCCCGGTTCCGTCCTCCTCTACCGCTCCGTGTTTCTTCTGATAAAAGAAACGAAACAGTGCTTCCGGGTTTGTCAGTCTCGCCATATTCCAGGGTTTTTTCCCCGTCTGAACTGTATAGTCATCCTCCGCATACAGAAGGCGCTGTTCCCGTGTCTCCAGTCCCCAGAATGCCTGCAGTCCCACCAGTATGCCATCCTTCCACAAAAATTCCAGAGTCCCGTTTTCCGAAGCCAGTTCCTTTACCATTCGGCTTACATAGGCGGCGTCACGGTGGGTATACATTTCATAACGATCAGACAGCCAATGTTCCATATATGCAGCGGCCCGGCTGCAGTCCTCGGGAGTATCCTGGCACACTGTCCGCAGCAGCAAGGTCTCTTTCTCTTCGCGAAGCTTCCAGACTGGCAGCCAGCCAATGAAAGTAAATCCAAGCGGTGCATAGACCTCTGGATTAACCGGAACCAGATAAGTGATCGGCTGCTCTTCATTTCTCATATCCTCCAGCATCCGCAAAAACATATCGCGAAAATGACCCTCACGGCGGCGGGACGGCTCCGTTGCAACCCCCACCAGATAAAAGAGCTCCTGCTTTTTTTCCTTCATACAAACTGTATAAGGGTTATAGTGTACCATGGAAAGAATCAGACCATTCTCTTTTTTTATTAAAACACGGTTATCCAGGATTTTCTCATGGTAATAATATTGAATAAACTGTTTCGAATCTTCAGGAAAACAGCTGTGCCAAAGCTGCGCAGTTTCCAATTTATCTCCCTGCGCCAAATACGTCATTTCACTTCCTGGTGCTGTATTCTCAATTTTTTCTGCCCAGTGATACCCCTTTTTTCCATCCAGCAGCTGTTCCACCAGGTATTTTCGGGCAAAATCCGCTGGAACATAGCTCATTTTCGCTTTCCGAAGGCCTTCCAGGCCCATATCATCCTCACGATTTACCCACTCTGCCTCCGGAAATTCCTCCAGCAGAAATTGCTGATTGATATACTGATACAGACCATTCATCTCCGGATTAGCTTTTTCAATATGAATCACCGCCATGTTTTCAATGGGATTATAACTTCCCATGGAAAAAGCCTCTAATTTTCCATCAACATACACACCGCCCATATGAATAGGAAGATCTGAGCAGTTTTTCAGGATATCATGAATTCCACGCACCTCATAATCCAGATGCTCTTCGACATCTTCCCCTTTCTGCTCTCTCCATTTGTCAAGAAAGACCCAAACATCATGGCTGTCCGAACAGCAAAGACGGCGGTATTCATAGCGCCCTTCATAAGTCCGTTTAAAGGCATTCACTCGATTTTTCTTCTTATGCAGCTTTTTCCCTGACAGCGTCCGCATTGCTTCGCCACTGTACAGATAATCTCTGGAATCTACCTGCTCCTCCACCAAATATCGATCCTCCGGCAGCTGCAAAGTTTTCACTGCAAACTCGTCTGCCAGATTGATTACCAATGGATATCCAAGTTCCTCATTAAAATAAGCTTCAATGGCTGCAAACGCCTCTAGAAGATCCTCCTCCCGACAGAGAGGCATGGCTGAAAAACATTTTCCGTTGTTTTCCATCAGCCACAGAACAGCTCGCTCTTCCCAGATGGCATACCGCACATGATAATATTCTTTCCAGATAAAACTTTCCAGAAATACACTGTCACAGGTATTATTACGCCGCATATTATAATACGGAAAAATTTCACTGACATGGTCAATATCTATCTCTTTAAACTGTAATTTCATGAAACCTCCTCATCACACAGGCAGAACTAGGCGCACGGATTTTCGCGGTGTACGCGAAAACCGATATGCGCAATGATATAATGCCTGTTTCACAGACATTATATCATAGGAACCCGCTCTATTTAAGACCGAATTTGTACCCGCTTTTCTCTTTTTCCTCCTGGATACAATTTTTTCTTTTTCTATTCCGCCTTTTCCATTTACTTTCCAACATATCCATACTATAATAAAGAAATACCTATATTTTTCAGAAAATACGCAATTAAAACATTTGAAAGGAGCAAAAGTATGAATGACAAAACCATGTTTAATCTGACCTATGGCCTGTTTGTTCTGACTGCCAACCAGAACGGCAAAGACAATGGCTGTATCATTAACACGGCAGGACAGGTAACCGCTACTCCTAACCGTATTAGCATTGCCCTAAACAAAAGTAACTTTACCCATAACATGATTATAACTTCCAGGCAGTTTAATATCTCTATTCTCAGCGAAGCAGCTGATTTTTCCATCTTTAAACGGTTCGGATTTCAGTCCGGCCGCGATGTTAATAAATTTGACGGATATGAACACGCTATTCGAAGCGAAAACGGTATTTACTACGTAACGGAGGGAACCAACGGCTATATCTCTGCAGAGGTTGAAACAACACTGGATCTTGGAACTCACACACTGTTCATTGCGGCAGTAAAGGATATGGATGTTTTAAGCTCTATTCCATCCACCACCTACACCTACTACCAAAATCATATCAAACCCAAACCACAGGCCAGACCAGAAGTTTCCAAAGGAGAAACCATCTGGCGCTGCCGTATCTGCGGATATGAATATAAGGGTGAAGAACTTCCAGCTGATTTTATCTGCCCCATCTGCAAGCATCCGGCTTCCGATTTTGAAAAAGTAACTGGCTGATTACCACATGATAATCGAGTAGGAGGGAAATTTAAATAAATTTCCCGACCTCTCACACCACCGTGC
>CALAAS010000045.1 GCA_937885015.1 uncultured Clostridium sp. | reverse complement strand
TTGTCAAAGAATTCCGGGAAATGCCGGTGATGACCACGTCAAAGATCGGATACGGCATGGGTAAAAAGGATTTTGAGCGGGCCAACTGTGTCCGGGCCTTTCTGGGGGATACTGCTGAGACTGGAGACGAGATCGCAGAGCTGTCCTGCAATCTGGACGACATGACTGCTGAGGCCATTGGCTTTGCAGAGGAGGCGCTGTTTGAAGCCGGAGCCCTGGAGGTCTATACGATCCCTGTGGGGATGAAAAAGAGCCGTCCAGGTATCCTTCTGACCTGTATGTGCAGACGGGAGGACGAAGAAAAGATGGTGGAGCTGCTGTTCCGGCACACCACGACGCTGGGAGTCCGGGAGCATATCAGCCGGAGGTTCACCCTGAAGCGCCGGGAGGAAACAGTGGAAACGGCTTATGGACCTGTACGGAAAAAGATCTCCCAGGGCCATGGCGTTGCCAGAGCCAAGCTGGAATATGAAGATCTGGCCGCCATTGCGAAAAAAACAGGCCGGCCTCTGGAGGAGATCCGGAAAGAGATAGAAAAATAGAGAAAAGATTAAATCCACTCCAGACTCCGATCTGGTCAGGGTATAGACTTTTTTCTCCAGCTGTGTTAATATATCTATAAAAATACATGTGTACAAACGGAAAGGGCTGTTGCAAAAGAGGGGGTTCTGAGCTTCCTCTTATCGTTGTTCGCTTGCTTTCGCTTACACCAGTCCGCTCAGAGCGGATGATATCCGCCTCGATGTGGACTGGTATTCTCGGACTGCGGATAACTGATAAGGGAAAGCCGTTCCGCTTTCCTTTTGCAACAGCCCCGTTTGTTATAGAAACAGAGGAACGATGGGGGATGGCTCTGGAAATAGCTAATAGAAATAGGAAATATGCCGATAATAGAAAACGAGACTGGACGAAGGGGAGATTCTATGGCAAATATTTTACAGGTAACCAATCCTGCTTTAAATACAGAGACAAGAAATATTGGAAATAATCCGGCGTTAAACAATCCTCTGGCCGGACAGGAGATTAAAAATCCAGTGGATCCATCCAGAGTTACCCGTGCAGACGGCCGGGATAATGGCCAGAACGACGGTATGGCTGGAGACAAGGGGTTTGGAGTTGCCGGTTATGACAGTAATTATGGAGCCTTTATCCAGCGTCTGGCCCAGGGAACCAATCTGACGGAACTTCTGGGAGACATATTTGGCGGGAGCCGCCTGATGGCAAAGGGGGACGAACAGGTAAGAGAGCTGGTCAGCCAGCTGCTTACCTCTGTCCGTTTCAGCAGTCCGGAGGAACTGGCGGGCTTTCTGAGAGACCAGGCGGCAGGACAGGCGAAGTTTTCGGGACCTTTTTTTGACAAGATGAGATCCCTTTTACTGAACGGTACATCTGCTGGCTTAAAGGATTCGGCCATGGAGTTCCTGCGGGCATATAATGATTTTTCAGCGGGGCGGCACCTGCTGGGTCAGATGAGGTCTCTGTCGGAGACCCTTTCCTCCATGCTGATTCCTTCGGTCAGGGAGGAGTTCGGGAAGCTTCTCCAGGAGATGGACTGGGCGGCAGAAAATGGACAGACAGAAAAGAATGTTTCTGTTTTATATGGAAAACTGATCCCGTTTTTATCCCGTTATGTGGCGCGGACCCATGATTATGGAGGAGTACGCAGCATGGCGATGCTGCTGATCTTCCGGGGGATCCAATACGAAAACGGTGAGGAAAAGAATCTGACCAGACTGTTTGAACGTATGGCAGTGAACCGGGAATTTGCCCGCTTCTTTCCAGAGGAGCCGGCTGCTCTCCTGGAAAGCCTGCTCCGGGGGGACAGATCCCAGAGCAGGGAGTTTGCCGATGCGTTTTCCACCATGCTTTTGCGGGGAATGAACGGTGAGGCAGGACTGGAGCAGGTTCAGCCTTTTTACCAGCTTTTAAATGGCCTTCTTTTAAATGAAAGCGTTTACCTTCCCTTGATGCATCTGCTGCTCCCGTTTCAGTATGAGGACCGGGAGGTCATGTCTGAAATGTGGATCGACCCGGATGCAGAAAAAAGAGGGGAGGAGGAAGCTGGCGGACGCAAGATCAAATTCCTGCTCCGGTTTGATATTCAGGAGACAGGAAGCTTTGAAATGGCGGTATCCGTCCAGGAACGGAAGGTTAAGATGGGACTTTCCGTACCTCCTGCGCTGATGGATCAGAAACAGGAGATCCAGAAAAAAATGACAGAGATTTTCCGGAACAATGGAATGGAGATCAATCAGCTGTTTGTGAAGGAAAAACGGGGAGAGGCAAGGCTGGAGGAGGTTTTCCCGGAGATCCTTAGAAAGGAGAAGGCCATTAATGTCAGAGTTTGACCGTTTATTGGAAAAAAGAGCTGTGGCGCTGCAGTATTCTCCGGACCAGGACCAGGCTCCGGTCGTGGTGGCGTCCGGAATGGGGCATATGGCAGAGCGGATCACAGAGGTGGCCATTCGGGCCGGGGTTCCGGTATATGAGGATAATTCCCTGGCATCCCTGCTGGGACAACTGAAGCTGGGGGCGTCCATACCCGAAGAGCTATACCAGGCAATCGTGGATATTTATATTTATTTTTTAGGCTATGGACAGAATCGTGCAGATGATGGGAAGGAGGCGGACGCAGATGCCTTACAGGAAACCAATGAAAAAGAAAAGTAAGGGAATGCTGGCTGCTGTATGCCTGGCATACGGACTTTGCCAGCTGTCTGTGCCCATGACAGCATGGGGAGCAACGAAACCGATCTCAACTGTGACAATTAAGGTGAAATCAAAACTGGAGCCTGGGATGCATCTTCCCGATATCAACATAGATGGAAGCAGTTCAGACGGGGAGGTTTTGGTCAGCGAAAGCGATAATAAATATGATGTAATAGACGCACAGTGGGTGGACCGCAGCAGCCGGGAACTAAAGATCTCTGACGAACCGCAGATGCGTGTGACACTGGAGCCGACGGACGTGGGAGAAAATTACTTTCCCGCAACGTATAAAAGCTCCAGTGTAAAAATAAGCGGAGGCAGCTTTGTATCTGCCAGACGGGATGGAGATAATCTGGTGGTGACGCTGAGGGTCAAGGGCGTGCAGGGCGAATACGGACAGCCGGAGGACGCTTACTGGAATGAAAACCGCCTTGGGGAAGCCCGCTGGGAGAAGCCGGAGGATGCCTCCGGATATTATGAGGTACAGCTTTACCGGGAAGGAAAACGAGTACATAAGGTGAATAAGACCAGCTCCCAGCAGTACAATTTTTACCCTTATATGACGGTAAAGGGCGAATATACCTTCCGGGTCCGTTCGATCCCGGCGACGGACTCCCAGAAAAAATACGGTGAGGAAAGCCAGTGGACAGAATCGGGAGAATTGTCCATTACAGATCGCTACGTTTCGGATGGAAAAGGAAAGGATGACCAGAAGCAGTGGTCAAAGCCTGGGGCATCACATCAGACCGGGTGGTTCAAGGAAAAGGATGTATGGAGACTGCGCCTGCCAGATGGCCGCATCTGCCGCAGCGAGTGGTATATGATGAATGGGCTGTGGTATCATTTTGATGAAAACAGCGTCATGCAGACTGGATGGATCCAGGACGGAGGCAAGTGGTATCATTTGTGGGGAGATGGCCAGATGACAGTAGGATGGGCCAGGATCAATGACAGATGGTATTATTTCTATCCGCTGCCTGAGGAAGGAAAGGTACAGGGGGCGATGGCAGAGCCGGGCTGGAGAGTGATCGGCGGGAACTATTATTATTTCAATGCCGACGGATCTATGTATAAGGGATGGCTGCTTGAGAACGGACGCTGGTACTATCTGAATACATTGGAAAACAGCCTGGAAGGAGCGATGTTTACCGGCTGGCTCGAGCGGGACGGCAAAACATATTTCCTGGATCCCAATGGCGCTATGGTGCAGGGATGGAACCAGATTGCCGGAAGCTGGTATTACTTCTATCCCGGTTCGGGAGAAATGGCAAGAAATACCCATGTTGACGGATTTTACGTGGATGCCGATGGGATATGGAGATAAGGAGGCTGTTTATGCTGCGTGTGAAAAACAGGACGAGCAGTCCGCAGGAGAAAAAGATCAGAGGCTTTATATGCTGTCTGGGATGTACAGCGGCATTGGGGCTGGGATTCTCTTTTTGTCTGCCCTGGGGGCCGGCCAGCCAGGTATGGGCGGCAGAGAGCAGTGTGATCGAAAGCCTCAGTGTAACCGTTGATCCGGTCTGGGGAGAACCAGAGGAGATCCGTGAACCGCAGATCAAAGTCAGCGGAAAGGGCATCTCTCTGACAGGAGTAGAATACAGAACAGACCTGGAGGATTGGAGGCCTGGAAAAGAAGTACGGATAGAGCTGGATATTACAGCGGATGAGGGGAAGCATGTACCTAATTCCCTAAAGGAGTCTGAGTGTAAGGTGAAAGGCGCTGAGTTCGTTTCTGCCAGGGCGCAGGACGACCGCACGCTCCGGGTGAGGGTGGATTATGTTCCTGTCTGTGTGCTTGGAGAAACAGAGGAGGCGGGATGGAGCGACCTGAATCCGGGAAAAGCGGTATGGAAACGGGTCAGATACGCGCCAGGATATTCCCTGACTCTGTATGGCAATGATAAGTCTGTGAAAAAGATGACGGTGACGGACAACAGCGTGGATCTGGGGTCTTACATGAGGAAGAATCCGGATAAATATTATTATTATGAGGTGAAGGCAGTTCCTGTCACAAATCTCCAGAAAAAATATCTGAAAGAGGGAGAGACGATCATTTCCAAAGAAAGGCTCCTGGACGAGGAGGCGCTGACGGCTGCTCCAGAATTTTCTTATGGAGAGATGGACAATGGTTCCATAAAAGGAGATCATTACATTTATCCCAATGGATCAAAGGCGGCGAATACCTGGAAACTGGTCGACGGAAAGTGGTATTACTTTGGCCCGGACGGCAGACGTACCAGGGGATGGCTGAATTATGGAGGCCGGTGGTACTATATGAGCGGAGACGGGATCATGCGGACTGGGTGGATCCAGATGGAAAACGGCTCCTGGTATTACTTGAACCCAGACGGAGCCATGGCTACATATTGGATCCAGCTATCTCCTAATGAATGGTATTATCTCAGCGGAGATGGACGGATGCGGACCGGGTGGAGATCTTTTGGAGACGGCTCCTGGTATTATTTTAATTCCAACGGAACAATGGCTGCTGGCTGGATCCAGCCGTCGCCTGGCCAGTGGTACTATATGAACCGGGACGGACGGATGCAGACCGGCTGGCTGTCACCCGGAGACGGCTTCTGGTATTATCTGAACCCCAACGGGGTGATGCATACAGGATGGCTCTGGTATAACGACGCCTGGTATTATTTATATGGAAACGGCAGTATGGCCGTCAATACTATCATCGACGGCTGGCAGATCGGGCCAGACGGCAGAGCAGGAAAGGAGTCATAACATGCATGAGATCACCTCTGCGGTACAGGCGCAGAATCTCTTAAAGGAAAATCCGGCAGGGCAGGCAGCCCAGAGAGCCGGGCAGATCGATTTCCAGACGGTCATGGAACAGCAGAAAACCGGCGGCTCCGTTCCGATGGATGCGATCTTTGAGGCCGCAGGAGAGCGGTACAGCATTTCTCCCAGGCTTTTAAGGGCAGTGGCAAAGGCTGAATCCGGATTCAATCCCAGAGCCAGATCCGGAGCGGGAGCCATGGGCGTTATGCAGCTGATGCCAGCTACGGCCCGCTCTTTGGGGGTAACGGATCCCTATGATCCCTGGCAGAACATCATGGGAGGCGCAAAATACCTGAAGGAGAAGCTGGATCAGTTCGGCGACGTGAGCCTTGCCCTGGCGGCTTATAACGCCGGGCCTGGAGCTGTAAGGAAATACGGCGGGATCCCGCCATACCGGGAGACGCAGAATTATGTACGGAAGGTAATGGCCGATTATACGGGGGAGGAGCCGGTTTTTGCCGGCCAGATGGCGCAGACCAGCTTCTTTCCGGCGGCCCTTTATATGGAGGCCAGTCCAGGAGCGGATGGCAGGTCCAGTCTCCAGGGGCCGGACTGGCTTTCGGCCATGGCTCTTTTAAGCAGAGGCTCTGGAGGAACATTCGATCTGGCGGCCCTTTACGGCCAGGTTCAGGATGGGGAGCTTAAAGGCGAGGACTGGGCCAATCTGGTCCAGATCGCAAGGCTGCAGATGATGATGGATTCCAACAAAGATACAGGATCCCTGCTGTAAGCGACAGGATCGATCGAGATTGACATAAGGAGGAACAATATGCAGATACAGAACAATCTTCCATCTATGAACGCATCAAGAAATCAGTCCATATCCGAGCGGAAGATCAGAAAGTCTTTGGAGAAGCTTTCGTCGGGCTTCCGGATCGTCCGGGCGGGGGATGACGCCGCTGGGCTGGCGATCTCTGAATTGATGCGTTCTCGGATCAACGGTCTGAACCAGGCGATGCGAAATGTCAACGACGGCATCGGTCTGACCAATGTGGGGGATGGAGCGCTGACAGAAGTACACGCCATGCTCCAACGGATGAAGACACTGGCCACGGAGGCGGCCAACGGTACATACAGCCAGGAAGCCAGGGACAATATCGATATGGAGCGAAAGGAACTGCTGGCGGAGATCGACCGGATCGCAGAAGGAACTACCTATGGGGGAATTTCCCTGTTCTCCCGGAAAAAGCCGGGTGAGCCAGTCACGCCTCCGCTGCCGGAGAGAGACCAGGCAAATGATATTCCTCTTCAGATTGGAGCGACAGAGGCAGAGACTCTGGATGTGGAGTGTTATTATATGGGGAGCAAGGAGCTGGAGTTGAATCAGACTGATTTTACAAGTGTAGAAAAGGCGAATCAGTCCATTTTGAAAATTGAGGGTGCCATTGAGGCGGTGTCGGATGTGCGGGCTTCCTTTGGTGCTGCGTACAGCCACCTGGTATGTACAGACAACAATCTGGGAGTGACGGCGGAAAATATGACGGCGGCGGAGAGCCGGATTCGTGATACGGAGATCGACCAGGAGTTTGTTAACTACACAAAAACAAATATTGTTCTCCAGGTTTCAACAGCGATGCAGGCCCAGGCCAACGCGCTGCCGGACATGGTTTTAAAAATTTTAAATAATTAGAGATCATCCGTTTATATATTGTCTATAGCTGCCGATAAGTATAGTTGAGTGGGGAGATGAACTGGCTTTATGAAACTCTGCATAAGTCGGTCAAGCAGTGGAAGGGATGCTACTGTGAAATGTCCCAAGATTGAAAGGAGATAAAATTTATGAGAATTCAGCACAATATTGCAGGTATCAATTCCTACAGAAACTTAGGAGTGAACCAGAGAAACTTAAGCAAGAACCTGGAGAAGCTTTCCTCTGGCTTCCGGATTAACCGTGCAGGTGATGATGCCGCGGGTCTTGCTATTTCTGAGTCTATGCGTTCTCAGATCAATGGTCTGAACCAGGCAGCTAAGAACGCAGATGACGCCATCGGTCTGATCCAGACTGCAGAGGGAGCACTCACAGAGACTCACTCCATGCTTCAGCGTATGAAGACCCTTGCAACTCAGTCTGCGAACGGTACCTATACAGATGAAGCGCGGGCCAATATCCAAAAGGAGTTTAATCAGCTGAAGACAGAGATTGACCGTATCGCCGATACAACAGAATTCAGCGGCGTAAAGCCCTTACTTGTGGACAATAATATGAAATTTCAGATTGGCACTAGCAATGTTACACAGAACCAGCTGGGAATTACATCTGTGTCTATGAAGGCCGCGGATCTTGGTAAAAACGTTGGTGGTGTTGCAAGTCTTAATGTGGTAGACTTATCTAGTTTAGATGGTTCTAATAAGGGAATGGCAGTAATCGAAAAGGCAATCACAGAGGTATCCGATTACCGCGCAACCCTTGGTGCAGCTCAGAATCGTCTGGAGCATACCGTGAATAACTTAAATGTAACTTCTGAGAACATTACTGCTGCTGAGAGCCGTATCCGTGATACCGATATGGCAGATGAGATGACAGCGTTCACAAAGAACAATATCCTGGCTCAGGCTGCCCAGTCCATGCTGGCTCAGGCAAACGCCCAGCCGCAGGGCATCTTAAGCCTTCTGCAGTAATATTTAGAAGGATTTTGCTTATATATTTTTAACAGTTACCGATTAATATAGAAGAGCGGGGAGATGTGCTGGCTTTATGAAACCTTGTATAAGCCAGTCAAGCAGTGGAAGGGATGTCGCTGTGAAATGCCCCAAGATTGAAAGGAGATAAAACCTATGAGAATTCAGCACAATATTGCAGGTATCAATTCCTACAGAAACTTAGGAGTGAACCAGAGAAACTTAAGCAAGAACCTGGAGAAGCTTTCCTCTGGCTTCCGGATTAACCGTGCAGGTGATGATGCCGCGGGTCTTGCTATTTCTGAGTCTATGCGTTCTCAGATCAATGGTCTGAACCAGGCAGCTAAGAACGCAGATGACGCCATCGGTCTGATCCAGACTGCAGAGGGAGCACTCACAGAGACTCACTCCATGCTTCAGCGTATGAAGACCCTTGCAACTCAGTCTGCGAACGGTACCTATACAACCGAAGCACGGGCCAATATCAAAAAAGAGTTTGATCAGCTGAAAACAGAGATTGACCGTATCGCTGATACAACAGAGTTTAGCGGCGTAAAACCCTTAACAGCAGGAACGGGAGGCAATATGACATTCCAGATTGGCACCAGTAATGTTAAACAGAATCTGTTAAATATTACGGCTGTGTCTATGAAGGCCGCGGATCTTGGTAAAAATGTTGCTGGTGGCGCTCCTGCAAGCCTTGATGCTGTAGATTTATCTACGTTAGATGGTGCTAATAAGGGAATGGCAGTAATCGAGAAGGCGATCACAAACGTATCCGATTATCGTGCTGAACTTGGTGCAGCGCAGAACCGTTTAGAGCATACTGTAAATAACTTAAATGTAACTTCAGAGAATATTACTGCTGCTGAAAGCCGTATCCGTGATACCGATATGGCAGATGAGATGACAGCGTTCACAAAGAACAATATCCTGGCTCAGGCTGCCCAGTCCATGCTGGCTCAGGCAAACGCCCAGCCGCAGGGCATCTTAAGCCTTCTGCAGTAATTGTTAGACCGGGTCTGGTTGCTTCTGGCGCTGGGCTGCAATAAGTATAATTTATGGGGGCCTGCTTATGCAGGTCCCTTTTCTGGTATTCGGCAGATACACAATTTGAAAGGATTCCTGCCAGACGGATTAAGGATATATAAAAAAGGATGAGATGGCCAGGACAGAATTTTGGAAAGAGAGGTAGCGCCTGTGAAGGGATTGTCCCAGTGTATGATCGTGAAAAATGAGGAAAAGAATATCCGGAACGCCCTTTCCTGGGGCCGGGAAATTGCAGATGAACAGATCGTGGTGGATACGGGAAGCTCAGACCGGACGATGGAGATCGCCCGGGAAATGGGGGCAAAGGTGTATTCCTTTCCCTGGACGGAGGATTTTTCGGCGGCCAAGAATTTTGCCATTCGTAAGGCCCGGGGACAATGGATCGCCTTTTTGGATGCGGATGAATATTTTGGTGAAGAAGATGTGAGGAAGATCCCGGAACTCCTTAAGACGCTGCCGCCGGGGCAGACCGATGGCCTTATGGTCAGTATGATACAGCTGGACGGACAGGGGAACGCGTCTGCAGGCGGCACCCAGGTGCGCCTTTTCCCAAACCGTGGGGATCTTCGTTACCGGCGGCGGATCCACGAGCAGCTGGCCCGGGAAGACGGAAAAACACTCCAGCTGGTTGACGCCACAGAGATTCTGACAGTATTCCATACGGGATATGCGGATATCGGGGACCTGCAGAAAAAAAAATATGAACGGAATATCCGGCTGATCCAGAGGGAGCTGGAGGATCATCCGGACGATCATGAGATGCTTGGTTATCTGGGGGATGTGTACTACGGGGCGGAGCAGTGGGAGCAGGCGGAGGAGGCCTATGAAAAGGCCATCGCTGCAATGCCCAGGCAGCTTGTATCCGGCGACCAGAGAAGTGCGGTGACCTTTTTGAATCTGATCCGGATCCGTGATCAGAAGGATCTGCCAGAGGAGCAGGTCGTGACCCTGTATGAGCAGGCCACGGCCAGGGAGGACCTTGGAAAGGATGCGGATTTTGAGTATTTTCTGGCCTGGTGGTATCTGAGGAGGGACCGCCGCCTGGAGGCGCTGCCGTATCTGACCCGGGCAGTGGAGAAGCTGGAGCGGTACGGAACCTTCGGAAGGGCTTTATATGCCGCAGCCGCTTTACAGCAGATCTATGAGCAGACCGCAGTATGCCAGCGCGCGGCGGGAAATCTCACAGAGGCGATCAGGCAGGCCACGGCAGTGCTGCAGGCCGACCCCTGGTCTATGACGGCCCTCTGTGTGCTGATTGAAAGTTTTCGTATGGGAGGTGTTTCCGCCTCACAGGCGGATCAGTTTTTAGACAGGATCTATGATAAAAACAGTCTGAAAACAAAAGTATTTTTGATGCGCAGTGTGAAAAAGGCGGAATGGGTGGAATTGGAAGCGTTGTTCAGAAAGCGGATGTCGCCGGAGGAGCTGGCTTGTTTTGACCGTTCTGTGGAGAAGGGAAATTAATAAAGACAGAAAAAGGAAGCGCCTCTGCGGGACCTGTCTTAACGGCTGACAGCCCACAGAGGCGCTCCGCTGTCGGAGACCCGTTTTAATTCGTTCATGATCAGATCCAGATCCCAGGTTTTTTTGCAGTTCTCCATATTGGCGGGATCTGCGATGGATACGGTTCCATCTTCTGTGGTCTGGGTGATGATGATAAAATGCCCTTTCTGTGTAAATGTGCCCGGCCCCATGAGAGCGATCAGAATGTGTCCAGAGTCCAGGAGCGCGGCTGCATTGGCGGCAGAGCGGTCTTTAACGGATTCAATGGTCAGGCCATAGGAGGACAGAGCGTCAGGGATCAGGGAGCGGTATGAGCCTCCCTGGGGGGCATAATGGCCATGTTTTGCAGCCCAGTCGGCCATATCTGCGGGAGTCATGGGAGTCTGCTGAGGGGAAAAGCTGCTGACCAGCATAGCAGTGACCGTTGGACCGCAGCCGTAGGTATGCATGGGGTCGGCTCCTCCGTACAGGTGATCTCGCCAGCGGGCGTCTCCCTGGTTGTAGTAGACCATGGGACCCAGGGAGGTCGGCAGAGACGCGTTGTAGGTGGAGCTGCCATCAGAAACAGGTTCGGTGACAATGTCCCAATCTCCGCTTCCTATATCCGCTTCTTCGGGAGAAGGGGAGGGATCCACAGTCTCCGATGGGCTGCTGCCGGAATCCGCAGGGAGAGAGGGAACGGGCGGTTCTGCCGCAGTACGGCGGTCGGTGGCAGCGTTTGCTGCCATGGATATAGAATCGTCCAGCCTTTCCAGCTCAGAATGTACGACAGAAGCACTGTAACGGATTCCGGAAGCCATTTTCTGCGGAAGCTCCGGGAAGACCGTGACCGTCAGACTTCCGAGAAAGCAGGCGGACGATACGGCGATTCCACGGATAAGAAGCTGCCGCAGTTTTTCATCTTTCATTTCTGGAGTAAGATTCTTTTTTTGTTTCCTTGAAATCAGACTCCTTTTTTTCACAAACAATCACCTTCTAAAATCATTCATTTTGTTCCCGCTGCCTGGCTGCGGCCAGGGGAAAGCTAGAAAACAGACAGCCGGCTCAGGACGGCCTGTGCGATGGCATCCAGAGGAAGCTGCCGGCAGACAGCGCCGATTTTCCAGGCTTCCATGGGCATCCCGTAAACGACACAGCTGTCCTTATCCTGCCCGATGGTAAAGGCGCCGTTTTTACGCATGCGGAGAAGCCCGGCAGCTCCGTCGGAGCCCATACCGGTCAGAAGGACGCCGATGGCCCGGTCGCGCGCATGCATAGCCACAGAGTCGAAAAGAACATCGACAGAGGGCCGGTGCCCGTTGACCTTTTCTCCTGGCTGGACGCTGACGGAATAGGAGTTGCCCAGGGGGACCAGACGCATCTGCATGCCCCCGGGAGCGAGCAGGATCCGTCCGGGGGAAAGATGATCCCCGTTTTTTGCTTCCCGGACCTCCATGGCACAGATCCGGTTCAGCCGCTCGGCGTACATGGCGGTAAAGCCGGCGGGCATATGCTGGGTGATCACGACGCCGGGGGTCTTTGCCGGAAAATTCCGGACGATTTCCAGGATTGCCTCAGTGCCGCCAGTGGAGGCTCCTATGGCGATCACGGGAGGAAGGAGATGGCTGGCTCCGGGCTTTTTTGCCTCTGTAAAAAGTGAAGACCGATGCGCGGAAGCTCCGGGAACTGTTCCTGTCATCGGCCGCTGGGGGGCTATTGGCGGAGCAGAGGAGGAGGGGAGGTGTACCCTCGCCTTTGCTCCCATGACCAGCTTAGTTTTTAAAGTATTTAAGAAAATTGTTTTTGACAAGCCGTTCTGATCGTCTGGTTTTCTGACAAAATCAACGGCTCCGGCCTCCAGGGCGTCAAAGACCCTCAGGTTGAGGGAGGATACTAAAATGACCGGGACCGGATGGGATGGAAGCAGTTTCTTTAAAAAATCAATGCCGGACATCCCTGGCATTTCAATATCCAGTGTGAGAATATCCGGCTTTAAACGGGGAATCTTCTGGTTGGCTTCATAAGCGTTTCCCGCAAAGCCGACGACTTCAAACCGGGGATCCTCGGAAAGGGACCGGATCAGCCAGCTGCGGTAGACGATCGAATCGTCAATGACCATAACACGGATCATTTCAGGCATGTTTTTCACCTCCTGGACGGCGTTCCTGGCCCGGCAGACGTTTTTGATAGATGGCGGGATGAAGATACTGGTAAGGACACTGTCCTTTGTCAATTCCCTCAGAATGCCCGATAAACAGGTAGCCGCCGGGTACTGTGGCCTGGAAGAAGCGTTGTACCAGCGCTTCCTTTGTGGGACGATCAAAATAGATCATAACATTCCGGCAGAAAATAAGATCGAATTTTCGTTTGAAATGGATGGGTTCCATTAAGTTAAAGGTACGAAAGATCACATTCTGCCGTAAGGAAGGAGAAACCGTATACTGGCCGGGACCTGTCTGGATAAAGTATTTTTTCTGCCACTCCATTGGAAGCTCTGCCAGGGATTCGGATGTATAGGCCGGAGACTGGGCGGTGGAAAGTACATTCTGCGAAATGTCGGTGGCCAGGATCCTGGTATCCCAGTTTCCAGGGAGGGAAGAAAAAAACTCTTTCAGGTACATGGAAATCGTATAAGGTTCTTCTCCGGAAGAACAGCCGGCGCTCCAGATGGACAGGGTATGATCCTGGGCGTGGCGGGCGGCCAGCTCGGGCAAGACTACTTTCTGGAGAAAGTCAAAGTGTTCTTTTTCCCGAAGAAAGTAGGTGTAATTCGTAGTCAGCCGGTTCAGCATGGCAGAGATCATTTCCGGATTTTTTCCGGAAATGATCTCGTCGGTGTACTGGGTAAAATCACGGTAGCCCTGCTGGATCAGCATATTGTTCAGACGGCTGGAGATCAGCTGTTTTTTCTTGCTCAGATCAATGCCGTAAGAGTTTTTGACGTAGGTATAAAGGCGGGTAAAATCAGAATCAGTCAGCTGCATAAGGACCTCCTTAGAGATCTGACTGGAGGCTGGATTTTCCTGCCAGCGAATTGCAGTCAAACGACATTAATACGCTGCCGTCCTCCATGGTCACCATCCCGTCCAGCAGCTTCTGCTGGCGTTTTACCGGGATAGGCCGCACATGGCTCAGATCGATATCCACGACCTGACGCACGGAGTCCACAACAATACCGATGGGGATCTCATCTACATTCAGCACAATGATACACGTTTTACTGGTGTATTCCAGAGATGGTTTTCCCATACACTCGCGGATGTCCACAACCGGGAGGATCTGTCCGCGCAGGTTTAAAATCCCTTTTACATGACCAGGCACCAGAGGAAGATGGGTAATGGAGCAGTCGTTGATGATCTCTGTCACGTAATTTGTGCTTAAAAAGAGGGTAAGCCCTCCGGATTCAAAGGTAAGGCAGCGTTCTACGGAAGAGGCCTCTTCCGCAGCAGACTTTTCCGCCAGAATTTCGTTGGGTTCAGACATAACGTTCCTCCTGTTACGCGTTTTCGATTGCTGCCAGGTACAGGTTGACGATATCCAGGATCAAGCTGATATTGCCGTCGCCCAGGATCGTACAGCCAATGATACCGGCGTCTTTAAGTCCATAGTCGTTGAGGTAGGTGGGCAAGGGCTTTACCACCACCTGCTGTTCTCCGATCAGGTCGTCTACAAACAGGCAGTAAGAACGGTCGTTTGCTTCTACCCACAAAAGGATCCCCTCTTCAATGTGAGTGACCTGGGCATCCAGGCCATAGAAGGTATGGAGGCGGATAATGGGATAGAAGCTGCCCATGCGTTCCACCATTTCGTTGCCGTACTCATCCAGGATGATCTGATCGGCAGATACCTTGAAGGACTGACGGATATTTGCGATGGGGATAGTGAAAATGGAATTTCCTACCGTTACTTTCATGCCGTTTACAATGGCGAGGGTCAGAGGGATCTTCATCGTAATGGTAGTGCCGTGACCAGTTTCACTGGCAATGCTGATGGTTCCTCCAACGGCTTCCACATTCTTTTTCACCACGTCCATTCCCACGCCGCGGCCAGAGTATTCGGTCACCTCCTGGTTGGTGGAGAACCCGGGGAGCATAATAAGTCCCAGGGCTTCCTTGCGGCTGTATTCGCTTTCCGGTTTGGTCAAAAGCCCCTTCTCCCTAGCTTTTTTCAGGAGCCGGTCGGGATCCATGCCATAGCCGTCGTCGGCAACGGAAATGACTACTTCGCTGCTGGTATGGGAGGCGGAGAGGATGATCTCACCCTGGGGGTCCTTTCCGGCTGCAATACGTTCTTCTTTCGTTTCCTCGATCCCATGATCCATGCTGTTTCTGACGATGTGCATGATGGGATCCTGTATACTGTCCACGATCGTCTTGTCTACCTCGGTATCCTCTCCGATGATGGTGAGGTGTACGTCTTTATTCAGACTCTGCCTCATATCCCGGACGATCCGGTTCATTTTCTGGAAAACGCCGGAAATGGGAACCATACGGAGGGACATGGCGATGTCCTGGAGATCATCGGTCAGCTTGCGGAGCTGGCGGGCGGATTTCATAAAGTTATCCAGATTGTCCCGCGGGAGAAGCTTTAACTCTGGGGAGGAGGTGACCATGGACTCCGTGATGACGATCTCCCCGACAATGTCCATCAAGCTGTTTAATTTTGCCAGATTGACGCTGATCAGGCTCTGCTTCACCGGCGTATGAGGAGGCTTGGAGCCAGCCGGAGCTTTTGAAGGGGCGCCGGATGAAGCCGGGGCCGCTGTTTTTTCTGGGTCTGGAGCCTCATGGGACGAGGAGGAGCTGCCATCTGCAAGGGGACTGGACGCTTCGGGGAGCGGGGCCGGACCGGCATCCGCAGCCGTGGGAGCGTTTTTTTCAGTCTCAGTCAGCTCATAGGACTGGATATGATTCTGGCTGGCCAGAACATTCTGGGCCTGGGAAGCGGCCTCCAGGCTGTCAAAAGCAATGAAGAAGCCATTCTCGGCAATGGCGGAGGCGGTTGCCGGATTGGTGTCCATATCGTCTGGATAGAAGCGCGCTTCGATGTCGGATTCCCTAATGGCGTTTACGATCATAAAAGCCCGCAGGTTTTCCATACCAACGCCTTCTTCCAGAAAAACGTGGAGAAAGCATACTGCTGCGGGATCATCCGGAAAACCTCCCTTTCCTGCTTCGGAGGATCCCCCTCCGGGCTCTGTTTTGTTTTCTGGAGAATCCGGGTTGCTGATCTTGTTCAGGAAAGCGTTGATCTCCCCGGCGAAAGCATCGATATCTTCGGAGAGGGGCAGGCCCTGTTCTACTTTTTCGATCTCGCTCCTTAAGTAGTCTTCCGACTGGAACATGAGGTTAAACAATTCTTTTTTGTGGGCTGTATTCAGGGATTCGATCCCTTTTTCCCGAATATAAAAGAATACGTCTTCGATGTGATGTGCGATGGTGGAAATCGCGTTGAACTCCATCATGGCAGAAGAACCTTTGATGGTATGCATGATACGGAAAATCTCATTGACATCATCTGAAGAGAAATCGCCATCTTTTTCGTCGGCAACCAGCAGGTTGTCCAACTGATCCAAAAGATTATTTTCTTCATACAGGTATGCGTCTAGCAGACTGTTGTCCATACCGTTGTTCATGGTTGTGCACCGCCTTTTCACTTGATTGTAGGTTTGCTCTTTCTATAAAATTATCGGCAGGATCTGGAAATAAATAAGGAATTTTTGATGAAAGGAGAGAGGGCATTATAAAAAGAGGAAAACAGACGATAAATATGAAAGGAATAATGATGACCAAAACCACCGGTTTTACATGGGAGATGGAATACGATGAGAAGGCAGCAGAAAAAGATGGCCATAGAGTTTGTCCAGACACTTTGCCAGGCTTTTGAGGAGTCAAAAAAAGCGATGGAAAATGGTCAGAAAGAACTGGCCCTGGATTTGATCCGGAATAGCCAGCAGAATGCGATTGAATTTGGAAATGTGATCGAGAAGTGTGAAGGTGAGGAGTTTGTCACGGTCCGGTTTCTTGAAGAATACTGCGAATGTCTTTATCAGCTATACATTTCATTATTGGGAGAGGAATCTGTCCCAAGCCTGGAAAGGACGTGGAATGAACTGGGAAAGGCGCTGGCGGCGGTGCAAAACAGTGTGGATCAGGATATTCCAGAACGTCTGGAGGCTGTTTTTTTACCGTATAAAGAGGCAATGTGGGACAGCATGGAAACGATCTGGAGAGCGGCAGATGCGGATCCGGACTGTGACGCTTATGTGATTCCCATTCCATATTTTGATCGGAATCCGGATGGAAGCATCCGGGAATGGCATTACGAAAAAGAGAATTATCCGGCGGATATTCCAACGCTCCGTTATACGGAATACAACATGGAAAGGCAGAAGCCGGACGTGGTTTTTGTACATTTCCCATATGACAGAAATAATTATGTGACAGGTATCCTTCCGGATCATTATTGCAAAACGCTGCAGAGCCAGACAGACCTGTTGGTCTATGTTCCATATTTTGTTAACCTGGATGATGTTCCGTGGCATTTTTGTGTATGCCCGGGTACTTTGTATGCAGATATGGTGGCTGTCCAGTCGGAAAGGGTCCGGGAAACCTATGTCCGCGAGTCAAAAAAATTTGAACAGGAGAATCAGTGTCAGGGACAGTTCGGGGATCTGGAAAAGAAGTTTCTGGCATTAGGGTCACCTAAAATAGATAAGGCGATGCAGTTGGCCAGCGAACATTTTTCTGTTCCAGAAGAGTGGAAAAAACATCTGCTCATGAAAGACGGAAGCAGAAAAAAGATAGTACTTGTAAATACGACGCTGAAATATCTTCTCGAACGGAAGGAAGACTATATTGAACATCTTTGGGAGATTTTTTCGGTTTTTCAGAGGTATGGGGCGATTGCCTTATGGTGGCGTCCGCATCCTCTGGCAGAATCGTCCCTGGCAGCCATGGACGAAGCATTGTGCCAGAAGTATCTGATGCTGGTATCCTCCTTTAAAAAAAATAATCTGGGAATTTATGATGATAGCGGAGAACTTCATCGTGCGATCGGAATGTGCGATGCCTGTTACGGGGATAACAGCAGTGTTCTTGCTCTTCTGATGGCGGCGAAAAAACCGGTCATGCTCCGGAATATGACCCGTTCTTTTCCGGCGGGAGACACCGGAACGGGGAAGTTTATGAATGCTGTCAAGGCTGAAAAGGGCGGTATGAAAAAGATGATTTTATTTGAGAACCGGGAGTATGCCCTGGAGCATTTTCTTTATGACCTGCTCCACGAAGGACAATGGGAAAAGATCATAGATTTCATGGAGTCTGTTTTTTCGGAATATGCACATGAGACATGTTCAAATTTGGGAAGGGCAGGAGAGTCCATTTACCAGGAAGCAAAGAAAAGATGTCAGGAGGAAAACTGAAATGAATTATGCCATCATTTTAGCCGGCGGAAAGGGAACGAGATTTGGAAATAAGGAAATACCGAAGCAGTTTATTGAACTGACTTCGGTTCCTATGCTGGTTTACTCCATGCGTACAGCTCAGAAAAATCCTAATATTGACGCGATCTGCGTAGTCGCCGCACCAGCTATGCATAAACAGGTGCGATGCTGGGCCGCTGAGTATGGGATCACAAAGTTTGCGTATATGGCGGAAGCGGGAAAAGAAAGATATAATTCTGTTTATAACGGTTTGTGTGCGATTCCGGCCAGGAGGAATGATACTGTCATGATTATGACGTCTGTCTGCCCGTTTGTTTCCCAGAAGACCATTGATAAGCATTATAAAACCATTGAGAAATATGATGGGGTGATCACAGTCGTTAAAGCGACAGATGCCATCACATTCAGCAATAATGGAAAATGTGCTAGCCGTACACTTCAGAAAAGACGTTTGTTCGTGCAGCAGGGACCTCAGACATACCGCTATGGGATCCTGCGGGAAGCACATGAATTTTATCGTGCCGATGATGAACGGACAGAAATCTATGAGGACAGCGAACTGGTTCTGAATCTTGGCATGGAGATTGCAATGGTAATGGGGGATCGTTTCTGTGTCAAGATCACATACCCGGAAGATCTGGCAATCGCAGAGGCGCTTCACCCGCTGTTTGAGTCGTCAGAACGTGAATACAGGATGGAGGGCGCACAGAATGGATCCGATCATTAAAACAGATATTCAATACGTAGCAGGTGCCGACCTGCCGTGGGGAGAAATTGATAATACAACTGTTCTGATTTCCGGGGCAAATGGATTTTTACCGTCATATCTGGTATTTTCTCTTTTAGAGAGAAATCATATAATGGGCATCCATACACGGGTGATCGCCATGTGCAGAAACCGTGAAAGGGCGGAAACCAGATTTGGGGATTATAGGAATGATCCAGATCTGGAACTGATGATCCAGGATGTGACGGAGCCGGTCCATGTGGATGGCCCAGTGGATTTCTGCATTCATGCCGCAAGCCCTGCTGGAATTTTTTCCAGACAGGAGCACCCGGTCAACACGTTTGAAACGAATGTGCTGGGCTGTCGTAATCTATTAGAGCTGTGCAGAAAAAAAGGCTGCCGCCGTTTTCTGCTTTTAAGCAGTGTGGACGTATACGGAAAGATGTATTCTGACCAGAGACTGCGGGAGGAAGAGTCTGGGTATCTGGACACAATGTATCCCCGGAATGCTTATTCAAATGGAAAACGCGCAGCAGAGGCTTTATGTGCGGCATACCATGCGGATTTTGGAGTAGAGGCAGTTGTGGCGAGACCGTTCCAGGTTTTTGGTCCGGGAATGTCCCTGGAGGATGGAAGGCTGCACGGCGATTTTATCGGCCAGCTGCTGCGCCAACGAAAGATCGTACTGAAAAGTAACGGTCAGGCCAGGCGTTCCTTCCTATATCTTACGGATTCTACGATCGCATTATTGCTGCTTTTATTGCGGGGGACAGCAGGAGAAGCCTATAATGTCTGTGATGAGGCAGGGGAAGCCAGTGTTTCAGAGCTGGCCGGACTGTATCGGGAAACGGCAGGAGAATGGGCGGCAGTGGAATTTGATTATGGACAGAGGGAAAAGGTAGAGGTGAAGGAGGCACTTCCATGTGTTCTCGGCTGCTCTGGGAAACTTCGCGAACTGGGATGGAAACCGTCGGTGTCTTTGGAAGAGGGGATTAAAAGAACCTGGAATTATTATAAAAATTACAGGCATCCGGTTTGAGAGAGAAGCAGACAAAATGATGGGGGTTTATCATGCGTATATTACGGCAGAGCAGGGAAGATCTGCTAAAAGCGGCAAAAAGTAAGGAAATTATCATTTTTGGTGCGGGAGAGATGGCACTTCGGCTGCTGAATGCAGTAGATATCATCAGCCATGTCCGGTTTTTCTGTGATTGTGAAAAAAGCAGAATCGGTTCTCGGCTTTGCGGGATCAAGGTTGAGGAGGCCGAGAGACTTAAAAGTATCGATCCATCAGAGGCAGTCATTGTCATTGCCTCTGGAAATCATCAGAAGGAAATGGCGGAACAGGCGCTGAAATTTGGAGATTTTGATCTGTATTTTGCAAAAGTACTTGTCAGTGAAATCTTCGAGCATATTTCCTGTGAATTGTTTGATAATCAAGAGGAAATTGAACGTGCGGCGCAGATGCTGTATGATGATATATCAAGAAATATTTACAGAGAAGTTGTGAAACGGCGTATGCTGTATGGAGAGGCTGATTTTTCAGACCTTATGATCGATGGAGATGAGGAATACATATTTCCCCGGATGTTTGAGGACAGGGCACCATCCGATGAGATTATAATAGATTGCGGCGCCTATACTGGAGATACAGTGGAACTGTTTAACCGGGAATTTGGAAGAAATTTAAAGAAAATATGGGCACTGGAATGTGGACGTTTCCAACTGGCAAAGCTGAACGACCGCGTACAGAGGCTGGGCCGTCTCCCGTATAGCCCAGAAATAGAGATCCTTCCATTTGCTGCTTCTGATAAGGAAGAGAAACTGGAGTTCTATCATACCGCAGTCCCAAATGGGGCGTTTGTCGGAGCGAGCAGGACGTTTGCTAAAAATGATAAATATAATAGTGAAATTTACCAGGTACAGGCAGCCCCTCTGGATCAGCTTATTCCAGAAGGAGAGCCAGTAACCATGATCAAAATGGATATTGAGGGAAGCGAATATGCAGCACTTTGCGGAGCGGAACGGATCATAAGAGAAAATAAGCCTAAACTGGCAGTTGCAATCTATCATTCCGGCGTTGATTTTTTTCGGCTGATTTTTCTGATCAAAAAAATGGTCCCGGAATATAAGATTGCGGTCAGACACCATAAACAGCGTCACGTGGATACAGATGTGTATGCGTGGATCTGATAGTGAGGTAGGTATGAGAAAGATAGTATTGTTTGGAGCCAGTAAACTGGCAAAGCGGTATTGCCAGAGCCTTCCGGGGGATGTTTGTATTTTAGGGATCGCAGATAACCGGTATCGTGAGCTTGACTGTTTTGCTGGCCATAAGGTCATAGCGCCCCAGGATATCGGAATCTTTGACTATGATCAGATCGTGATTGCTTTGGATGACTTAAAGCCGGGAAATGATGGGGAGATATTTAAAATCTATCATCAGCTGAAATCGTTGGGGATTCCTGAGAACAGAATTGTGCTTCAGAGTTTTAAATATACATTCGAACATCCGGTACACAAACCGCGGACTGAGTATATCAGTTCTTTGGGCAGGTATTTTGAGCATATGGGGATCTCTGGCGCAGTGGCGGAATGTGGAGTTTACCGGGGGTGGTTTTCTGGAATTTTATCAGAGGTGTTTGAAAAGTCAAAAATATATCTGTTCGATTCCTTCGAGGGGTTTTTGCAGGATGATCTGAAGAATGATACCGGGGCTGCAAGGCAATGGGTGGAAACCGGGGCGAATAAACGCCTGGCAAATACAAATGAAGAGATCGTTGCTTTAAGGATCCTGGATCGCAGCAGACTTGAAATACGTAAAGGATTTATCCCGGATACTCTGGAGGGGGTCGACGACAGGTTTGCTTTTGTCAATCTGGATATGGATCTGTATATACCCCAGGCGGCGGCATTGGCTTTTTTTGCTGGAAAAATGATACGGGGGGGGGGTAATTCTTATGCATGATTATTTTAGCAATACCCTTACAGGCACAAAAAGAGCTCTTGATAATTTCAGTGGAAAAGAGAATTTTTCAGTTATGCCCATTGGGGACCGGCTTAGTATTGCTCTGATAAAAAAATAAAAAGGTAGGAGAGGATAATTATGAGAGTTCCCAGGCACAGGCAGGAGTGGGGAGAGTTTGAGAGAACCATCGAAAATAAGAAGCTGGTTATTTGGGGAAGAAGTAGGAGCTGTATTGAAATCTGCAGGAAATACCCGGTTGCCTATATAGTTGATAACAATGACGAATTGTGTGATATTCATGTTGAGAACCGGGAGATCTGCCTGCCAGACCGATTATATTCTGAGGATTGGAATGAGGTGGTGGTTCTGATCTGCGCTCCAGAAAAGTATTACAGGGAAATTTCCAGAAACCTGGATGAAATAGGGATAGTTGATGTGTTTTTCTTGAATGCCATGGAAAATAATTTTGTAAACAGAATTTCCAACGAGCTGTTCGATCATATGGACAGTATTTTAAAAGTAAAGTCATGGTTATACGATGACTATTCAAAAAAGGTATTACAGGAGGTGGTGAATCGGAGGATCTGCGGAATCAGCACTGGTTATTCAGATTTGAAAATGAACCATGAGATCCAATACTTATTTCCTCTGGCGATTAATGGCATGACAATAGTCGGAGGCTGTATTCTGGATGGGGGGGGGGTACATTGGGGATTCCATAGACCGCTTTGTGAACCGCATGGGTGATACGGTCAGAAAAATTTATACTTTTGAGGCGATGCCGGAAAATATTAAGATTCTGGAAAAGAAGAAGGCAGAGATAGAAAAAGTATGGACTGGAACGCTGAAGATCGTTCCATATGCGCTTGCTGATAAAAAAGGAACAGTCCCGTTTTTTGAAACAGAAAAAAAAGGCGGGTGTTTCTCTCCTGAATTCCGGAATGAGACCCAGTATTTATGGAAAAAACCTGTCAGGGAATTGAAGGTAGATACGGTATCCATTGATGAGGTGATACCGCAAACGGAAAAAGTCGGATATATTAAGATGGACATTGAGGGGGCGGAATATGAGGCTTTGACTGGGGCGAGAGAAACAATTATTAGGGAGAGACCGGGACTTGCTATCTCGATTTATCACAATGCGGCAGACTATTACAGACTTGCGGAATTGATCCGGGAATATGTTCCAGAATATAAGCTGGCAGTCAGGCATCATAAGGATAAGCATGTGGATACTGTGCTGTATGCATGGATATAGAGAAGGAGGGGAGTATTGAATAGCGCGCATAAAGAAAGCCTGGAACTTCTGGGTGTCGTACATAATAAATGCATAGGAGCGGGTATTAAGTATTCCATATCGGCGGATACCCTGATCTCCTTTGAAGGGGGCCTGGAATTTGACGACTATATTCCGGAAATCTATCTTTCACTTATGTATTGCGATTATATCCGCCTGCGGGAAATCCTAATAAATTTCTGCCAGGAGAATCCGGGCTTTTCCTATCATGATTATAGGAATACGGATCAGTTTGAAACGTTCGAGGCATGGTTTGTAAAGGAATCGCAAATTCATTTTTCGGACTCAAGAAAGAAAGATGCATTTTATTATGGGACACGACTGATCATAACCCCCTTATTTTATGCAGGCGATACGGTGGAGGAATGGGAGGCTGCCTATGGGTTATTTAAAGATACTCTATGTACTGTAAATGCAAGAGCAGTGCTGGAGGGAAAACCTCTGAAAAGTTACATTAAGTTATCTCCTAAGCGAAAAGTATCTGAGTATTACATAAAAAAGAGGGGACAGTTTACCATTGAAAAATGCATAGAGATGTATGGCGGTAAAAATGCCTCTAAGTATGTGGTATACCCTCATCTCGTTACACGAAATAATAAGGATCCTAATTCTCTTCCGTGGATTGTAACAGAGTTGTCAAGAGAGATTACGAAAGCCGTCTGGGAGGATGTGGAGATTATCAGTTTTTATGGCCAGGACTGTTATTGTGTAAAAGACAGACAGACGGTCATAGGCTGTTTTCCGGAGTTTGCTGTGCGTCAGATACGAAGCAAACATAAAAGTCATCTGGCCTTAAATGGAAATACATATCTGTGGAGAGTGCAGCAGATACAGATCGATCTTTTAAAAGAGTTTGACAGGATCTGCAGAAAACATGGCTTACGGTATAATCTGAGTTTTGGCACACTTCTGGGGGCGGTCAGGCATGGCGGCTTTATCCCGTGGGATGATGACATCGATGTTACGCTTCCGGCAGAGGATTTTAATAAGCTGGATGAATTAATGAAAAGGGAACTGGATCCGGAGAAGTATTATTTCAGATGTCCGGCAAATGAAGAGCATAATCATCTGATCTTTAAGCACCTGGAACGAAAGGGAACTGTCTATACGAAGCCAGGAAGGGATAAGCTGGAAAAGCAGATCGGTGTTTTTATTGATATTTTTCCGATGTACCCATCTGCCCACTGGAAAGTGGCGGATCTGATTCATGCAAAAATATGCAGATACTGGAGAACTGCTTTGTGGGCCACAGTGGGGGCGGATACCGAGCCGGATCCTAAAAAGCGGGAGTATTACAAAAGGATATCGAAGCCTGGGAACAGGATATGCTATGAAAGATTTGTAAGGGCTGCCAGTTTCTTTAAAAATAAAAAATACCTGAAGTTCTGGATCGCAATGGACCGGAATCCCTACAAAGTATCACTGGTAAGGATGTCAAATTACACGGATTGTATGGAGATTGAATTTGAAGGGGGAAAATTCCTGGCACCAAGAGATTATGAAAGCGTTCTGGATTATTGCTTTGGCCATGACTGGCCCATGTATCCGTCCACCCGGGAAAGAATACCGGCCCATAATGTGATCATGGAGATCGGAGATCTATATTTAAAAGAGAGTGAGGGAAAAAGATGAAGTATGGATATATGTTTTATCAGAAACCGTTAAAGCCTAAGATGAAAACAAGGCCGGTAAACCTTGGAGATCCGATCCAGTCATATGCTGTTAAAAATCTGTACCGTGAGATGGGGATAGCAGAAGAAGATATAATTCCGGTCCCGCGTTATGATTTGGCTGAATATGATGGAGAGGAGTGCATATGCGTAGTAAACAGCGCCAGTAACTATGAGGAGCTGGCGTATGACTCCCATTTTATGCCTCCATCTCCGAAGGTTCATGCAATTCCGATGTCTCTTCACCTGCATAGGAAACTTACGGAAGACGAGCTGTCCTTTTATAAAACCTGTGGCGGCGTTGGATGCCGGGATCTCTCGACAGTAGAGTATCTGCAAAGCCTTGGTGTGGATGCATACCTGACTGGCTGCCTTACCTTGACGCTGCCAAGAAGGAGCAAGGAACAGGAGGCAAAAGCTGATAAAGTATACTTTCTGGATGTTCCTTCGGATGTCATGAAGATTATGCCCCAGAATCTGAAGGACAGGGGAATCGTTCTTTCTAATATAATCAGATTTCAAAATCCGGGAAACAGCAATAGAATTTCAGTTGAGGATGCATATGAGGAGCATAAAAAGGGTGAAGAAAGGATCGAGCTTTTACGGGATACAGCATGTCTTGTGATCACCTCCAAACTTCACGTAGCCTCCCCCTGCCTGGCCATGGGAATTCCGGTTATCCTTGCCAAAAACCATTTTGGAGACCGTTTTGGATTTATTGACCGCCTGATACCAACATATACGCCGGAGCATTATTCAGAAATCAACTGGGATCCGGAGCCGGTGGATTTTGAGGAAGATAAAGCAAAAATAAAGCAGGTGTTTTTTGATAGAGTAAGGGCTGCGGCGAGCCGGATCGAGCTTGAACGGATGTGGGACAGTAAGCGGCCGATTTATGAGGTTGATTATAATACTGCTACTTCCCATGCAGTAGATAAAATCCCATTTCCGCAGAAGAAATTCCGTTATGCTGTCTGGGGAATCGTACTTTCTGCGGCATTCTATCTGGATGAGGCGATGAAGGAGCAGATTCCCCAGGCAGAACTGATAGCAGGTATTGATATAGCTGCGGAAGGAACTTATTGCGGCGTTGGAATCATCAGGCCAGATGAAATTTCAAATCTGCCGTCCGATACGATCATTATTGTAGCGGCTCCGTCTGCCCAGGAACCGGCAAAGGAACTTCTGTCAGAAATGAAGCGTCCCTTTGTTCTTTTAAAGGGTTCGTCGGCTGAATGGTTCTTTATGAAATGATAATATAAAATCTATCTTATAATTTAAAAAACCCTGCCGATATTGAAACTGATACGATTGCTGTTCAATAAAAATTTTAAGGAGAGAAAGAATCATGAAAAACAGAAAGATGAGTCAGAAGATCACAATCTCGTTCGCTGTCGTGATTGCGTGCTTTCTGATCACAGTAGTAGCTATGTTTTTTGGAATGTCAAACATTTCGGGAAACTATGTGAATTTCTATGAGAACGGCCATACGGCTCTCGCAAAAACGTATGAAGGCCGGATCTATCTTCAGACAGCTTTAAAGAATGTGGCGTTTTCTACTGCTGCCGAGACTGCCAGCGAGTCTGCCGAGTATATAAAAGTTGCCCAGGAATATGTAGATAAGATGATGGAATGCGCAGACTGGATGACGCAGAATTACAAGGGGGATCAGTCCTTATTAAAAGAATTTTTGACCGTTATGGAAGAAGCAAAGCCTATGCGTCAGGAGATCGCGGACCTGACAACACAGGAAACTTCTGCAGCAGATGCCAGAGCCAGAGAGATTCTTTTAAGCGAATATAATCCGAAGATTGAAGAAGGGATCACAAAGCTTCAGGCGTTTGCCAGCCAGATTCTTACGGAGAGCAATAATGCGTATAACAGATCCATGTCTACGAAGACAGCGCTTTACATTGCTGCGGTGGCGATCATCCTCTTCGCGCTGTGCATCACAGGCGTGATGGCTGCAAAACTGCTCCGTGCCATTGTGGATCCCATCAGGCAGCTGGAAAAAGCTATGAGCGATATGGAGCGCGGAAGTTTAGATGTGGAGATTGATTATGAGTCCGAGGACGAGCTGGGTGCGTTGGTAAAGGATCTTCGCGTTGTGGTAGAATTCCTGCGTGGGGTTGTTGCGGATGAGGATCACATGCTGAATGAGCTCAGCAAAGGAAACTTTAACGTATCCTCCTCTATGGAAAAAGAATACAGGGGTGCTTACCTGCCTATTTATGAATCAATGATCCGGTTACGTGACAATCTCAATAATACGCTGAGAAATGTGACAGAATCCGCCGACCAGGTAGCGGCAGGCTCCGATCAGGTATCCTCTGGAGCCCAGACTCTGTCCCAGGGTGCAACAGAGCAGGCAGCCTCTGTGGAGGAACTGGCAGCTACGATCAATGAGATTTCTGAAAATGTGGAAAAGAACGCTGAAAGTGCAAAAACAGCCAGCGAAATGGCTTTAAATGTTCAGGATCAGGCAGGAGAGAGCCGGCAGCGGATGCAGGAGATGCTTTCTGCCATGGAGGATATCAGCAACAGCTCCAACGAGATCGGAAAAATTATCAAGACGATCGAGGATATTGCGTTCCAGACCAACATTCTGGCGCTGAATGCGGCTGTGGAGGCAGCAAGAGCCGGGGCAGCCGGAAAGGGATTTGCTGTTGTGGCAGATGAGGTCCGCAATCTGGCAGGTAAATCTGCGGAAGCATCTAAAAATACGTCTTCATTGATCGAGGGATCCCTCCATGCGGTTGAGAGAGGGACCAGGATCGCTAACGATACGGCCAAGGCATTGGATCAGCTCACAGAAGGTGTTCAGCATGTGGCGGTGACTATTGAACAGATTTCAGAAGCCAGCGAAGCGCAGGCTGAGTCTGTAAAGCAGGTCAATGATGGCATTGGTCAGATTTCCAGCGTTGTTCAGAGTGATTCCGCAACTGCTGAAGAAAGTGCGGCAGCGAGCGAGGAACTTTCCAGCCAGGCACAGATCTTAAAGGATCTGGTTGGGCGTTTCTCCTTGATGGGACCTGGAACGGCTGCTCTGGAAATGCCCGTATCGAAACCAGTATCCCATGCTTTTGACAGCAGTCAGTCTTTTGAGACAGAAGATTATAACGACAAATATTAATATTAAAGATTATGGAAGAGAAACTGGCCTCTGCCAGCAGATGCCTGGCGGAGGCCAAACCAGTCATACGCGAAGTGAGTTCGAAGGAATATGGAAAAAGTGAAGCTGTTTAGATCGAAAAAATTGTCCGCAGTGCTTACTCTGCGGATCGGAATGCTGCTTATTGCGCTCAATCTGATCGCAACGGTCATGATGGCTTTTGTTGCGGGATCAGGAATGAATGATAAACAGGATGCTTTTTTAAACCAGACAATAATGAATGCCCAGAAACAGGTGGAGCAGTTCGTTGAAAAATATATTTCAGTCACAGAGTTCCTGGCGGGCGGTGTTTCAATACAAAGTGTTATGCAGTCTGGAAAGGAAAGCTCCTCCCTGGCAGAATCTTCGGAGTTTCCCGCCCTAATCAAAACACTCCAGAGATCCATGGAGGACTTTCCGGATATACTGGGGATAGGATTTGGGAGTCTTATGGAGGATTACCTATATACCCAGAGGGGGGAACGCCTGGATGTGCGGCTGAGCAGCCGAGAGTATTATGAGACGGCAAAGGAGCACACGTTTGTAACGGAGCCATACGTGGATTCATATACAGGTGAGTTGTGCGTTTCCGTGACAACCCCTGTTAAAAATGGTTCTTCCGTTTTGGGCATTCTGGTAGTGGATTTGAATATGTCTCAGCTTTCTGAATTTCTGCATCAGCTGTCCTTTGGGGAATCTGGCCAGGTAGTCCTTTTGTCTGGGCAAAATACAGTGATCGGTGTTGATGATGAGAAGATTCTTGGCAGGGATTTTCTAGAACTTGATATTTCAGAAAATATGCTCTCAAAGCTGGAAAATCCGGACCAGGAGGTAATCAGATGCCAGATTGCTGGGAAGTCTGTAATGGGAGTAGTTTCGCGGTTATCCGGAGGGGGATGGAAGGTCCTTTCGGTTATGTCAGTGGATGAGTATAATGCCCAGACAGTGAAGACCCTGATCGATCTCATCCTTATTCTGTTGATCAGCACATTTATAGTGGTGATTGTTTCGCGCGCTGTGATCACAAGGAAGCTGAAGCCAATCTCTGAATTAAACGCCGATCTGAAGGCCATTAGTGAAGGAAATCTTGCGGTTTCTATGACCTATGAGAGCAAGGATGAAATTGGGGAAATGGCGGAGGCTTTGCGGACCTGTGCGAAAAACCTGTCAATGTATGTGCAGGAAATCGACAGGCTGATGAACCATTTGGCTAACAGCGACCTGACAGCAGTTCCGCAGATCGAGTTCATGGGGGATTTTGTTCCGATCCAGCGGGCGATTCTGGAATCTATGAATAAGCTGACGGAGCTGATGGGTGGGATCTCAGAAGCGGCGGATCAGGTTTCGGCCAGTTCCGCTCAAGTTTCTGACGGCGCGCAGGCACTGGCCCAGGGAGCAACTGAGCAGGCCTCTTCGGTGGAAGAATTGACAAATACGATTTCCAGGCTTTCTGATACCATACAGGAAAATTCTGAAATGGCGCGGGCGGCCAGTGAAAATGCGACCCATGTCAATGATGAGATCGTAGAGAGTAGTGAGAAGATGGCACAGTCCCTTGCCTTAATGGAAGAGATCCGTACTGGAGCAGGAAAAGTGGATGAAATCATTAAATCCATCGAAAACATTGCATTTCAAACAAATATTCTGGCGTTGAACGCAGCTGTAGAGGCAGCTCGTGCAGGCCAGGCGGGAAAAGGTTTTGCTGTGGTCGCTGATGAGGTTCGGACATTGGCGGCCAAATCAGCAGAGGCCTCTAAGGCAACAACAGAGCTGATCAGCAATATGGTTTCTTCTATTAAAAGAGGAAGCGAAAGCATGCAGGAGACGAAACGCTACATGGATAATGTGGTGACAGATGCTGCTCAGATCACGGACGTCTTCCATAAGATTTCCAGGGCGTCTGAGGAACAGTCTGTTTCTGTATCCCAGGTCGCCCAGGGAGCAGACCAGATTTCCAATGTGGTGCAGACAAATTCTGCGACAGCAGAGCAGAGTGCGGCTGCCAGCGAAGAACTATCCGGTCAGTCCCAGATGCTCAAGGATATGATCAGTCAGTTCAGGCTTCCGAATTCGTGATCAAAATATCCCTGAGAATTAGAAACATGGAACACCACTGCAAGACCCTGTTGTCCAGGGCTGCGGTGGTGTTTGTTTTACCTTAGGCCCGGATTCTGAAGGTCAGGGGCAGGAAAAGGGGGATGGTGTGAATAAAAGTTTTTTTAAACCAAACAAGAATGATCTGACAAATGTTTTTGAGTCTGGAAAATGTGCCCAGGCGATCCGGAAGGGGCTTATTTTTATGACACCGCTGGTCATATTGTCTTCAATGGCCCAGGTCGCATTGAATTTTCCAGTAGACAGCTATCAGGAGTGGCTCCTGAGTCCGTTTGCCCATTTTTTTATCAGGTTTTCTTTAGGCTCTATTGTGCAACGCTGGATTGTTTTTCATCGATCCTGTCGTTTTCGGTGGCCTGGTGCTACGCAGAGCAGCTTTCGCTGTTCCAGGTGAGGAACGAGGATGCGGATTCATTTTTGTCCAAAATGGCAACCTCGATCTTCCCTCTGGGCATTATTCTGGTCGGAACGGCGGTGGTAAGCTGCCTTATGGACTCCCTGTTCCATGTATGCTTGCCAGAGCTGATCGAAACCTTTCTGACGGCTGTCTTTCTCCGCCTTCAGATTAATACAAGCCGTATTGTGACAGGAATTTTTTATACGGTGTCCCTGCATCTGTTGTGGTTTTTCGGAATACACGGCTCCCATGTGTTTTTTGAGATCAATGAGGTTTTTTTGAAAAACCTGCTCCACCGCCCGTCTGTCTACAAAGATTACACAACTCTGGAACTCACCTGTTCAGATACGGGGATAGGAATGGACGAAGAATTTAAAAATAAAATGTTCCAGCCCTTCGTGCGGGATGCGAAAACAGAGGTCCGGGAGGTTGAAGGAAACGGCCTGGGGATGGAGATCGTTAAGAATATCATTGATATCATATGAATGGAGAAATTTATGTGGACAGTGAGGTGGGAAAGGGAACGACCTTTACGATTGTCCTGCATCTGAAGGATGATAAGGATACGGTTTCTTCGCCAGACCCGGAACAGCCCTGGAAACAGGAAGATATCTGTAATCTGGAAGGACGGAGGATCCTTCTGGTGGAGGATAATGAATTAAACCGGGAAATTGCGGTGGAGTTCCTGGCGATGACAGGTGCAGAGATTGAAGAGGCGGTAAATGGAAAACAGGCAGTTGAGCGGATGGAAGCATCTCCGCCGCATTATTATGATCTGACTTTAATGGACATACAGATGCCGGAGATGAATGGGTGTGAAGCGGCAAAGAGGATCAGAAAGCTGGAGCGTGAAGACTCAGATCTGCCGATCATTGCCATGACAGCCAACGCTTTTTCTGACGATATCCGTATGACAAAGGAGGCGGGGATGAATGAACATATTTCAAAACCCATCGATCTGCCGAAGCTCTACCGGGTGCTTGGGAGGTTTTTAAAAACGTAAATACAGAATGTTCTTCCATACAGAAAACAGTCTTCTTTCGTATGTCTGAAAGAAGGCTGTTTTTAAAATCCTGATAGATTTTCAAACGGAAACTGGAGACTATAAATCCTCGGAATCGTTTTCTGGGAGATTGAGATTGTCGATATCGATATCTATATTTTCCAGGAGCTTTTTTATGATACCCAGTCTTTGCTTGTAGATGGCGTGTTCCCGTTTCAGTTTGGAAAAATAAATTTGGCGCTGTATTTTTAATTTTAGCAATCCGGCATGGATGGGCTTACGGACATAACCGCTGGCGCCGGAAATATATCCTTCTGCCTCAAAATTGATCCCTTCCAGACTTGTGAGGAGGATGACTGGGATCAGGGACAGGCGTTTGTCTTCCTTTATAGCGGAGAGGACCTTCATTCCATCTAAGTCCGGCATCATCATATCCAGGAGAATGACATCCACGTCAGGATCTTCTTTCAGCTGTGCAAGCGCCTGGACGCCGGATTTCATTTTAATGATCGTGTAGTCATCTTCCATCAGGGCCTGCACCAGGTCCAGGGTTATTTCATCATCGTCGATGATCATCATTTTGTAGCTCATTGCTATGTATCCCCCTTATCAGTAAATTATTTAGATTATTCAGGTTAATCTATAAACCTTCATGCCATTTGGCATAGACCAGGGTTATTTTCGGCTGGAATAGTGGTTTATAATGAAAATAATCCGGTTATACTCGGCGAGAATGTAAGGATATTGCTGTTTGGCAGCCTCGATATGGTTGCTGCGGATAAGCTGTACGCAGTCTGCGGACAGTCGGCTTAGTTCATCCAGGCCTAAGTTGGCGGCCAGCCCTTTAAGCGTATGTGCGGCACGCTCGAATTCTTCGGTCTGGTTCTTTGAGATGGCCTGTTTCATAAGTTCCATAGATTGGTCTCCGGGGAACCTTAAAAGAAATCGTTCCAGGATATGGTCCATACCACTGAAACGGATTTGTATAAGCTCCCTGTCAATATGCAGTTCGTTTAAAAATTCATCAAAATTCATGGCGCTGTCCTTTCTATCGTTCCTTATCCAGTACCTATATTAATTATATAAGACGGTGGGATCATACGCAACCCTATTTTCCTTTTCTGAAAAAACTGAAAAATAAAATCATATAGAATTATTGTGAGAAAAGACCTAATTTAGGGGGGGGGAGGGGGGGTATACAGAAAAAAGAATGGGAAAAGCAATAAATTCAAAAAAAGTGCGAGGAAGGTTGATTTTAAAAAAAGAATCATGTAAAATATCATGGTATAAAAACCTGGTTACACTTTTACCCGTTCGATAAAAATCAAATATTTCACGATTTTGTCCAGAAAAACAGGAAGAATTACATAAAGAGGAGCGATGAGTATGATCGGGATATATGGAAACGGCGTTCAAATGACAGAAAAAGTGCTGGATTTTCTTTGGAACAGACAGAATGTGACACTAAACAACATTGCGAATGTAGATACGCCAGGATTTAAATCCCAGTATGTAACCTTTGAAAAGGAACTCCAGAATCGGATCAGAACAGCGTCTTTTTCCGACAAGCCGGGGATCGAGACCTCGAAGGCAATTTCGGCAGCCAGGCCGGTATTAGAGACCACCTGGACGGAGGGAAGCAGGCTGGATGGAAATAATGTAGATATGGATCAGGAGCAGGTGGAGCTGGTACGGACAGCGTATCAGTATCAGGCGATGGTAAACTCTATCAGCAATGATCTGAACAGCCTGAGATCGGCGGCAAAGGCATTTTGATTTTTGGGAACAGAACTGAATAAAAGGAGAACGAAATGATAGAACAGATGACATTGATCCAACCAATGAAACTGTGGGAGCCTGTTGAGGGACTCCGAAGCCCCGAACCAGCGGAAAAAGGCCGGGACGGGGCAGAAAAATCGGAAGGGACGCTGTTTTCAAGCATACTGGCGACGGCAATCCAGCAAGTGTATGATACGAGCGCTGAAGTAGGAGAAAAGCAGTATCTGCTTGCAACAGGCCAGCTGGACGATGCTCACAGCCTGCCGATCGCGCAGGCCAAGGCCGGGATCAGCATAGATTTGCTGGTCACTCTCAGAAATAAGGCTCTTGAATCGTACAACGAATTATTGAAGATGAATATTTGATATAGTGTAATGGGTATAAAGATACGTCTGAAAATGTTTTTTGGGGCGTATTTTCGTGCAAGGGAATCAAGTGTAAAGGAAGAGCGTAATAGTGCAGAACATCAGAGAATCCTGGCAGAAAATGCCAGAAAAGACGAGAAAATTAATCTTAATGATGGTTGGAGGAACCTTGCTGCTGGCTGCGGTCGGGATTGCAGTGCTGAAGATGAACTCCGACAGCGGATACAGTACGCTGTTTACCAGAATGAGCCGGGAGGATGCCCAGGCAGTTGTGAGCCTGCTTCAGGATGATGGGATTGAATATCGTTATAATGATGATACCGGGACAGTACAGGTTCCCTCTGCAACCGTGGATCAGACCCGGGCAAAGCTGGTGAGCGCAGGGTATCCAAGGAGCGGCTTTACATATGATATGTACCGTGATAATGCAGGGATCATGGCCACAGAATCAGATAAGGAAAAGTATACGCTTTATGAGCTGCAGGATCGTCTGGGAGCCCAGATCTGCCTGTTTGAAGGGGTAAGAGACGCCAAGGTAACCATTGCAGAGGCAGGAAAGCAAAAATATGCTCTGGGAGATGAAACGTCAACGGATGCCTCCGCTTCTATTGTGATCACCATGGATACGGGAAAGCAGCTGACTGCAGAAAAGGCTTCTGCTGTAAAAAATCTCATTGCCCGTGCAGTGCGCGGAATGAACTTTACCAATGTGGCGGTATTTGACGCAGAAACCATGACCGAGGTTGGGAGTGACAGCGGAAACACAGATACAGGGAGCGGAGAAGGGATGCTGTCTCTCACAAATCAGGTGGAAAACAGCATTGCCTCCAACGTCCGCCGGGTCCTGGAGATGATCTATGGCCATGGGAATGTTGCGGTTTCAGTAAAGGGAACCTTAAATATGGAGCGTCTGATTCAGGAGAGCACAACCTATACGACTCCGGACCGGACCGGCGAAGAGGATAAAACGGGGCTGCTGCAGAATGAGGAAGTTACAGGAGAGCAGTCTTCCCTGGTCGGACAGAGCGCGGGAGGAGTGGCAGGAGCGGATGCCAATGCTGATACGCCCCGCTACACCAATCAGAACGGGCAGGCAGAAGAGGAGGATGTTTATTCCAACGGCAGTGCAGTCCGCCAGTGGCTTTATAATTCTACTAAGGAACAAAAGCAGGTCAATCCTGGCGTGCTGGAGAATACAACAGTTGGCGTTACCATTAATACAGAGGACACCAGCATCGATGAAAAGGATCTGGTCCGCCTGATTGCCAGTGCAGCTGGTATAGAGCAGACGGATGCAGATCAGAAGATCACTGTGCTCCGTACACTGGCGGCATCCAGTAAGAATGAGGAATCGGTACCGGTTGGCACAGGAGACGTCAGCAGAGTGGAGCTGCCGCTTCCGGTGTGGGTTGCCCTGGGAACCGGGATCGCACTGATCCTTCTGCTGATCCTTCTCCTTCTTTTACAGAAGCGCAAGGAAAAAACACGGATCGCCCGCCAGGAAGAGCTGCTGCGCCAGGAAGAGGAGGAGCGTCAGAAAGAAGAAGAGGAGCGTCAGCAGGAGATCCAGAAGCTGAAGGATCAGCTGGAAGAAAGCGACCATGGAACTTCCCTGCTTGAAAGAGCGGCGGATATAGAACGCGAGAGGGTAATGGACAAGGATGAGGAAATGAGACAGAATGAGGAAATCCTTAATCTCCGCATGAAACATAGCATGAAACTAAAACAGAATATTGGCGAATTTGTGGATGAAAATCCACAGATTGCGGCAAAGCTGATCCAGAACTGGCTGATGGGAAAGGAGGAGAGCCATGGCAGAAACAACAGAAAATAGGATTCCGGAAGACAGCGTGGAGCTGTCAGATCCCAGGCAGAAAGCAGCGGTCCTGGTGATCTCTCTGGGAGCGGACAGGGCCTCGCAGATTTATAAATACCTGAGTGAGCAGGAGATCGAAGATCTGACCTATGAAGTCGCGAAGCTCGGTAAGACCACAAACCAGCAGGTAGAACGGACACTGGACGAATTTTACAAAATGTGTCTTACCCACAAGATGATGATGGATGGCGGCCTGGATTATGCCCGCAATGTCCTGGAGAAGGCATTCGGAGAATCTGCCGCAAGAAACCTGCTGGAAAAGGTTTCAAAAACGCTGCAGTCCAAGCCTTTCAATTTCTTCATGAAAGGAGATCCAAAGGCTCTCCTTTCCCTGCTTCAGAATGAGCGCCCCCAGGTGATCGCGCTGATCATGTCATATATGGATCCTCAGCAGGCAGCCCAGATCCTGGAACAGCTTCCAAAGGAGAAACGGATCCCTACCCTTGAGGGAATGGCTAATATGGACCGCGTTTCTCCAGAGGCGATTGCGATCGTTGAGGAGGAAATGAAACGGAAATTTGCCGCTATTATCACCAGCGATGATAATACGAATCTCGGCGGCGTGGACTATGTGGCGGATGTAATGAACCATGTGGACCGGAGCAGCGAGAGACAGATCTTCGACGAGCTGGATAAAAATAATCCGGATCTTTCCCGTGTGATCCGGGATAAGATGTTCATATTTGAAAATATCATCGATATGGATCCCAGATCTGTGCAGAGGTTTATCCGTGAGTGTGAGGCCAAGGATATCGTTTATGCTTTAAAGACGGCGTCAGAAGAGATGAAACAGGTATTCTTCTCCAATATGTCCAAGCGTATGGCGGATACAGTCAAGAGCGATCTTGAGATCGCCACAAATGTGCGTCTGAAGGATGTGGAAGAAGCACAGCAGCGGATCGTAAGCCTGATCCGGAAGCTGGAGGAGAGCGGTGAGGTGATCATCAATAAGGGAGGCGATGAGGGTGACATCATTGTCTAAAGGCATTCTGAAAAAAAGAGGAGCTGATCCGGTCCCTTATTCAGAAGCTTCCCTGGAATTTTTTGAGCCTCCGGAGAAAAAAACGGCGGCAGAGCCCGTCCTTCCAGAAGAGGAACCGGAGAATGACGTGCCGGAAACAGAAGAGGAACAGGAAGAGGCTGTACAGCAGGACAAACGCATGAGTAAATAAATTGTGAACAAATCCCCTTTTTCTGGTATG